>JAXJPW010000054.1:0-84771 GCA_036311465.1 Agathobacter sp. | reverse complement strand
TGAGCCATATGTTTTATCCTTTCAATTATGTTTTGTGTGGTAACTTAATTATAACTGAAAGATGAGCACTTGGCTCTTTTTAATTAATTTTTGAATTTACACCATTATACGGGCTTTATCGATGGGGGGGCTCTGCGCTGGTAGTTTACGTAGCCCATGTTGCTTTTTTGTTCATCTCCTACGTAATTTCTCTCGATGGGGGGGCTCTGCGCTGGTAGTTTTCGTAGCCCATGTTGCTTTTTTGCTTATCTTCTACGTAATTTCTCTCATTTTTTCTCGCTGGGGCATACCAGCAGTAGTAGTTTACGTATCAAATGCTTCTTTTTTGATTTTTTCCTAGGTAATTTCTTTCATTTTCTCTCGCTGAAGAGCCCCAACGGCGGTAGTTTACCTATCGAATGTTGCTTATTTGCTTATCTTCTATGTAATTCCTCTATTTTTCTCTCGTAGGAGGGGCTCTGCGCTGGTAGTTTTCGTATTGTATGCTTCTTTTCTGCTTATCTTCTACGTAATAAAATATGCGGATAAGACGCTACATTGCATTGCTTTGCTTTGTATCATGCCTTATCCGCATTCTTTAAATATATGCCATCTTATTTATTAATATTTCCTTAAGTGATTAGGGGCTTTTTAGCGCAAAACAATACCCCACCTTAAGTACCTCCCTGGCACCTAAGATGGGGCTATCTGTATAACATCTATATCCGCTTCAATATCCGCTTAAATATTCCTTATCCAAGACGAATTCTGTTAATCACTTCAATTGACTCTGCCGCCTTTGCAAATGCTGCCTCTGTCATTACTTCTGTTGTAAAGGCAAGCTCTCCATCACATACAGGCTCTACATATGACACCTGACCAAAGGCTGCCTCTACTGCTGCCTTATCTGATGATGTTCTTACAAAGAATGCATTCTGACTATCCATATAGTCAAGTAATGTAAGCTTGTCCGGATTCCACTCTACACCAATGTTTGTGTGCTGATGCTTAACCATATCTACTACATCGGCTACTACCGCACTTGCTGTAGGAAGCTTTCCTGCTCCACTTCCGTAGAACATAGCGTCTCCTAATACATTTCCCTTAAGGAAAACTGCATTGAATACATCATTTACTCCGCAAAGTGGATGGTTCTTATCAAGCATAAAAGGAGCTACCATACATGAATAGCTGTCTCCAACCTTCTTGCTTGATGCCAAAAGCTTGATTGAACGGTCCAGCTTCTTAGCATACTTAATATCTGTTGCTGAAATCTTTGTGATTCCTTCACAGTGAATATCTTCAAAGTCAACCTGCTGTCCAACTACAAGAGATGTAAGAATTGCAATCTTACGACATGGATCATGTCCCTCGATATCAGCTGTTGGATCCTTCTCAGCATATCCCTTATCCTGAGCATCCTTAAGCACCTCGTCAAACTCAGCACCTTCCTCTGTCATCTTTGTCATCATGTAGTTAGTTGTTCCATTAAGGATTCCTGTTATCTCAAGAACCTCATCAGCTGTAAGACACTTGTTAAGTGGACGAATAATTGGAATACCACCACCAACACTGGCCTCAAACTGGAAGTTTACTCCATTGTCTCTTGCTATTTTAATAAGCTCAGCACCCTTAGCTGCAACAAGATTCTTATTAGAAGTTGCAACCTGCTTTCCTGCCTCAAGCATAGCCTTAACAAATGTAAATGCAGGCTCAACGCCTCCCATTGTCTCGACTACCACTCCTACCTCAGGATCATTCAAAATAACCTGGTAATCCTTTACCACTTTATCTTCCATTGGGTCTCCTGGAAAATCACGAAGGTCAAGAATGTACTTAACCTCTACTGGCTCTCCAGCACGCTTTGCAATCTTATCCTTATTAATTCTTAATACTTCTACAACACCTGATCCAATTGTGCCGTAACCCATAACTGCTATCTTCATTTTTCTCACTCCCTGGCTAATATTTTGACATATTGAATTCCATGCACTAACTCAATGGCATCCTTAATTGCATCTGGCGAACCAGTTTCTGGGAATACATCAATACTCAAGGTAAGTGATGCAATTCCATTAACAGGGACACTTTGATGAATTGTAAGAATGTTTGCACGAAACTCTGCTATAGTTTTAAGTACAACAGACAGGATTCCTGGTTCATCGTCAAGCTGTATAACCATAGTAATTGTTTTTCCCTTTGCATTTTCATGATATGGAAAAATGTCATCCTTATACTTATAAAATGAACTACGGCTTATGCCAACTGCCTCTGTAGCATCCTGAACTGACTCAGCTTTACCTGAGTCAATTAATCTTTTTGCCTCAACTACTTTTAACAATACCTCCGGAACTGCTTTCTCACGCAGAACGAAGTATGACGAGTTCTCCGCCATATGTTACCTCCAATATGTCCGTCATTCAACGACATTTGTCTTTACCACGAAGATTCTACCATAACATGTTATCTGGCGCAATACCCCAGGCTATTTTTGGTCTATATCACCAAACCAGAATGAATTACGCCTTAGGCTTTCCACAATTACTACAGAAATTACCTGTATTTGTTGCTCCACATGTACATGTCCATGGTCCTGCCGCTACCGGCTTTGCACTTCCACAGTTACTACAGAAGTTACCTGTATTTGTTGCTCCACATCCGCATGTCCATGAAGCTGACGCTCCCTGTGTCGGTGCTCCCTGTGCAGACACTCCCTGAGGGGCCATTCCACCTGCGTATACACCGCCCTGCATTCCTGGCTGCATTCCCTGGTTCATTCCTGGCTGCATTCCCTGGTTCATTCCCGGCTGCATTCCCTGATTCATTCCCGGCTGCATTCCCTGATTCATTCCTGGCTGCATTCCCTGGTTCATCATGTTCTGCTGCTGAATGCTCTGGTTCATCTGAGTAAATCCATTCATCATGTTACCCATTGCCGAAGCTCCAATACCTACGCCCATGAAGCCCTGCATTGCCCCAGCTGAGTTGCTTCCTGCATTTTTAACACCTTCTGACATATTCTTAACCATATATCCCTGAGCAATGGAAGGGTCTGAAAGCATGGCTCCTTCATTTCTTGTGTTGATAAGCTCCTGCGATTTCTCGTCATAAGAAATGCTGGCAAGACCTACCGCCTGAATCTCCATACCACGGTTTCTTCCCCAGTCCTCATCAAGGATGTTAGCCATATATTTTCCAAGCTCTCTTGCCTTGCTGGTAAGGAATGATACCCTTATTCCGTCCGCTGACATCTGGTTGATTGCAGCCTGTAAAGCCTCAAGGAACTCTGAGATATACTGCTCATTAATATCTGTAATATCAACATGCTCCTTATTTCTTGGAATAACCTCAGCATAGAACTGAAGTGGGTTCTTAATCTTTATTGAGTATGTACCGTGGGCTCTGACAAAAAGCTCCGCATTGTAAAAGAAATCAAAATAATTAATTGGATTACGTGTTCCAAACTTAATTCCCTTTATCTCCTGTAGATTAATGAAGAATACCTGCTGTGTCTGTGGTGTTCCGCCGCCAAACTTAATACGTCCAAAGGTTTCCTTAAGTGAATCCCCAAACTTTCCGTTAAGCATTGAAGGCATTGAAGAGTTGTTAACAATATAATATCCAGGCTCAGCAGTATAATCGATGATTTTACCACCATCCACCAAAAGCATGAACTGATTATCATACACTTCAATAACAGAACCATTGGAAATAACATCCTTTGATCCCTTCTTATTCTGTCCCCTGTTCTTCATTACACCTTTGACAAATACTGTCTGGTCTCCCATATCATCCGCAACAATGTGCTCTAACCACTGATCTGCAAAACCTTCCTGAATTGCCTGTGCAGTTGCTTTAATAATTCCCATAATTTAATCCTCTCTTATAATTATTCTGATGTATTAAGTGATAAAAACTTTAAGTATCCATTAATAAATGGGTCAATATTTCCATCCATCACTGAATCAACATTTCCCATCTCTACATTTGTTCTATGGTCCTTGACCATAGTATATGGTTGCATAACATAGGATCTGATCTGATTTCCCCAACCGATTTCTGTCACTTCACCTCTGATACCTGCTGCCTTTGCCGCATTTTCTTCCTGCTTGAGCATATACAGCTTGGCCTTTAACATCTGCATAGCCTTGTCCTTGTTCATATGCTGTGAACGCTCATTCTGGCACTGTACTACAATTCCTGTTGGAAAATGTGTAATACGTATAGCAGATGAAGTCTTGTTAATGTGCTGTCCTCCTGCTCCACTGGATCTATAGGTATCTATTCGGATATCATCATCATTAACTTCAATATCAATATCATCCTCAATATCAGGCATAACATCGCAGGAAACAAAGGAAGTCTGTCTCTTTCCAGCTGCATTAAATGGAGAAATACGAACAAGTCGATGAACACCTCTCTCCGACTTAAGATATCCGTATGCATTTTCCCCGTTTATCTGAAAAGTAATTGACTTTATTCCAGCCTCATCTCCATCAAGGGAATCCAGCACCTCCAGTGAAAATCCCTTCTTATCAGCCCATCTTGAATACATTCTAAAAAGCATCTGGGCCCAGTCACAGGACTCTGTTCCGCCTGCTCCTGCATGGAGAGAAAGGATTGCGTTATCTCTATCGTACTCACCAGACAACAGAGTCTTCATCCTTATGCCCTCAAAGGTATCCTGAAACTCCTGAAGCATCTCCTCTATTTCCGGAATAAGGGAAGCATCGTTCTCCTCATATCCCATCTCAATCATCGTGGCAATGTCATCATACTGTTCTGCAAGCTGACTATATGTTGCCACATCATCCTTCAGAGATTTCAGGTCCTTCATTTTATTCTGAGAGACCTCTGGATCATCCCAAAAATCCGGAGCTTCCATCTCTTTCTCCAGCTCCTGAATCTTTTGTTCTTTTCCAGCTAAGTCAAAGTGAATCCCTCACTTCCTGTAGCGGTCCCGCAAAGCTGGCTAAAAGACCTTTAAAATTATCTAATTCTACCACAGAATCACCTCTTTCTATCTCTCATAATTTTATTTATTAACCAGATTAATGCTAGCATTATAAGACCTCCAGTTGTATCAATAAGTACATCTGTAAATCTCCCAGCTCTTCCTGGAATAAAAAGCTGGTGTAGCTCATCAACTGCCCCATTGGCAAAAACTATTATAATAGATATAACATAATTTGAAAACGAAATATACGCCAACAAAGCCAAAATAGCATACTCAAACATGTGTGCCATTTTCCTAATAGGATATGCTATTTTTGCAATTGCCTCGTTTTTCTCTTCAATTGACCAGTTTATGGAAGCAAGGTCATCCACAAAGTTTACTATCTTTGCCCCCACCTTGTCGCTTATTCCTGAGGACTCCTCCCCGCTTTGGTTTGAAAAGGAGAAAATCACTATTATCCATACAACCAGCAAGCATCTAGTTACCCATTTTATCATTCAAAACCTCTATAGCTTTCTGAAGCTGATTGTCATATTTCATTTCGTAGCTCTTGTTTTTGTCTCCTGAATATTCGTACTCCAATTCAATATCTGGCGAGATACCTACTCCATGGATAAAGTTTCCCTTAGGAGTAAAATATTTTGCTGTTGTAACCTTAACTGCATCGCTGTCACTAAGTGGGAATATTGTCTGAACAATTCCTTTTCCAAAGGTCTTGGTTCCAATTAATGTTCCATATTTATAATCCTTAATTGCACCTGCAAAAATCTCTGAAGCACTGGCACTGTTTCCATTTACCAGGACTACCATTGGCAAATCAATGCAGGAAGCATCAGACTTATATTCATCTCTCTTTCCATACTTATCCTCTGTATATACTGTAAGTCCCTCTGGAAGAATTGTGTCAAGTATCTCAGCCACACCAGAGAGTAGTCCACCTGGATTGTCTCTTACATCTACAATCAGGGATTTCATTCCCTTATCCTGAAGCTCCTTAAAGGCTTTGTTGAACTGATCTGCTGTATTTTTCTGGAACTCTGAAATCTGAATATATCCTATTTTGTTGTCAAGCATCTGGCTTTCAATACTTGGAAGCTCTACATTTCTTCTCTCTACATCAAATTCAAGATTTTCTTTAGTTGATGGTCTGTATACCTTAATATGTACGCTTGTTCCTTCCTCACCTCTGATTTTCTGAACAAGTGAATTAAGCTCCATGCTTGTTGCATCAATATCATCAACATAAAGAATTATATCATCCTTCTTTAAGCCAGCCTCCTCTGAAGGTGTCCCCTTATATATCTTGGTAATTGTAACCTTCATGGTTTTTGTATCCTGATTTAGTCCGGCTCCAATTCCATAGTAGGTTCCTGTAGTGGACACCTGAAGCTCCTTATACTCTTCTGGTGAATAGTATACAGAGTATGGGTCCCCAAGTCCCTCTACCATTCCTTTCACCATGCTGTTTCTCAGGTCCTCATCCTTCACTTCACCGTTGTAATACAAATCGATGAATGAGGTAACCTCCTGTATCTTTTCAGCAGTATCATCATCAAGAACTCTGTTCTTTTCCACCTTCTCGGCACCATTTTCACCGATAAGTAAATAGCCATTGTTTCTTGTATAGATAGCCACAAAGGCTATTGATGCACATAGCGTAAATACTAATCCTATAAGAATTCCCAATAATAATCCCTGTCCAAATCTGCTATTTCTCTCAGGAGAATTTGTTGGCCTTCCATTTTCATTGCTAAAATTGTAATCCATCTGTTCCCTTCTTTCCGATAACATCACTCTTCATCAGCTATCCTTTTATATCTGTATAAATCATATAATACATTTATGATTAAATTATGTAAATTAATTTTTATCTCAGCTGGCAAGAAAAAAGCTTCACCTCCGGCGGAATTGTCCAGCCGGAAGTGAAGCCGAAAATCAATTATTATACTTTAAGGTGCTTACGTATTGTAAATCTACTACCTAAAAATCCAATACCTACTCCCAGCAATAAAGCTACTGGAACAAGTGTCTTAAATACGGTTCCTGCTGGAAGGAAGTTAATCATATCTCCAATAAGGTTAAATCTTTCTGCTATATACACACAAATCCTCTCATACATTATGAATAGAAGCAAAAGTGGAAGCAGCGCACCAACCAGACCTATAACAACACCCTCTACTACGAAAGGAGCTCTGACGAAATAATCTGTAGCACCAATTAACTTCATAATTGCTATCTCTTCCTTTCGAACAGATATACCTATTGTAACTGTGTTACTAATAAGGAATATTGCTACGCATAATAGAATAAGAATTATTCCACCTGAAATATAGCTTAGGAGTTTATTTAAATCTGTAAGTGTATCAGCAATGTCCTTAGACTGATTAACCTTACGTACTCCGTCTATTCTCTCAATATATGATACCAGCGAAGACTGCATGGAAATATCGTTAAGATATACCTCCAGGTTAGCAGAATTAGCAAGTGGATTCTCATCTCCAAAGGATTCAGCAGCTGTCTCATAGCCCTTGAAGTACTCTACCTGAAAGGTATCCCAGGCCTCCTTGGCGCTGACATATTTAATCTTACTTACCTCTGCCCTCTTCTTAATCTGTACTCTTATTTCCTCTATCTTATCTTCCCCTACACCCTCGTCGAAGAAAACTGTTACACCAACGTTTTCCTCTGCGTCCTTAATTACGGCTGTAAAGTTTGAAACCAAAATATAGAAAATACCAAACATAAAAATACATGCTGCCATGGTGGCAACTGATGCAAGCGAAAACATCTTATTACGTATGATATTTAATAATCCCTGTTTAAATGAATATAAAAAAGAATTAACGCTCATCATCATCCACCTGCTTACTGTCTGCTACGACAATACCTTTCTTAATGGTGATGACTCGCTTCTTCATCACTTTAACTATTTCCATATTGTGGGTTACAACAATTACTGTTGTCCCTTTCTCGCTAATCTCTTCGAGCAGCTTCATAATCTCCCATGCATTATTGTTATCCAGATTACCAGTTGGCTCATCCGCAAGCAAAATGCTTGGCTTATTAATCAGCGCCCTTGCTATTGCTACTCTCTGCTGTTCACCACCTGACAACTCCTTGGGATACGAACGATACTTTGGTGCAAGTCCTACCATTGAAAGCATCACTGGAACTTTTTTCTTAATATGACTGTTTGTCTCGCCTATAACCTTCTGGGCAAAAGCGATATTATCATAAACATTTCTATCCTTTAATAATCTAAAATCCTGAAATACAACTCCCAGCTTACGTCGGAACTTTGGAATCTGCTTTCTCTTTATCTTGCCAAGATTCTTCCCATCAATCATTATAGTGCCCTCTGTAGGCTCCAGTTCCTTAAGTAAAAGCTTAATTAAAGTAGATTTACCTGACCCACTGTCTCCAACAATAAACACGAACTCGCCATCTTCTATCTCCAGATTAACATCGTTCAATGCGGGAATTCCTGCAGTGTATGACTTACTGACATGTTCAAGTTTAATCATCAACTATCTCCTTAGTAATCTAATGACTCCATATACTTCATGTATTTAACTACCATAAGTGCGATTTTGAAAGTAATGGCATCCTCAAATACTCTTAAATCAAGTCCTGTACTCTTCTGCAGCTTATCCAGTCTGTATACAAGTGTATTTCTGTGGATATACAGCTGACGCGAAGTCTCTGACACATTAAGGCTGTTCTCAAAGAACTTGTTAATAGTTGTAAGTAGCTCCTCATCAAATTCATCTGGTGACTTGCCGTCAAAAATCTCCTTGATAAACATCTTACAAAGTGGAATAGGAAGCTGATAAATAAGTCGTCCAATTCCAAGCTGTGAATAAGCAATCACATCCTGCTCCTCAAAGAAAATCTTGCCAACATCTAATGCCATACGTGCTTCCTTGTAGGAACGAGATACCTCTTTAAGCTCGTTAACAATTGTTCCGTATGAAATGTGAATATTATTATTAGCATCTGATCTAAATAAGTTAAGAATAACCTCGGCTGTCTTGCTGAGATCATCATAGGTCTCGTTTTCAGCCAGCTCCTTAACAACAATTATGTTCTTCTCATCAACAGCGGTAACAAAATCCTTGGATTTACCACCGAAAAGTCCACGAATCTTCTCGAGTTCGTTGCCATCCTTGTCCCTGTTAGTCTCAACAAGGAAACATACTCTTCTCACTTCAATGTCAATATGAAGCTTCTTCGCACGGTTATAAATATCTACCAAAAGCAGATTATCAAGAAGCAGATTCTTAATAAAGTTATCCTTATCGAATCTTTCCTTGTATGCTACCAAAAGATTCTGAATCTGGAAGCTGGCGATCTTGCCAATCATATATACATCCTCGCTCTCACCGTAGGCAAGAAGAATATACTCCAACTGATGATCGTCAAACACCTTAAAAAACTGGCATCCGTTTACCACCTGACTATCTGCAGGAGATGCCACAAAAGACTGTGAAGGCTCTATAAATTTCTCCGCATCCGGAAATGTTGCTGCTAATATTTTACCTTCTACATCTATTACACAAAGGTCTGTTCTGGTAATACCTTTTAACCCATCAATTGTATTTTGAAGTATCTGATTGGAAATCATAAATTGTGCTCCTTTTCCCCTCAATATTTGCTATTTGCATAAATACTTTATCTTATTTTAATGCATAACCACAAAAAAATAAAGAGGAAATGTGCATTTTTTACGCATTTCCTCTAATTTTCCAAATAATACTTAGTAATTTTCTATAAAATGGCTATTTCCTTAAAACTGACTTTTGTATTCCTGAAAGCCTTCTCCAAGCACTTCTCGCACATCTGCCACAATGACAAATGCCTTTGGATCAATCTCTGCAACAAGGCTTTTTACATCTACTATTTCTTTTCTGGAAACAACACAGTACAGCATGCATTTGTCCTCATTGGTATACATTCCCTTAGCCTCAATACCTGTCACACCTCTGTCAAGCTCCAGCATTATTTTCTGAGCAACTTCTTCATGGTGGTCAGTAATAATATAAGCTGCCTTTGAAATATTGAAGCCTTCAAGAATAAGGTCTGTAACCTTGGTTGTAACATATATTGCAATAATTGCATACAGTGTTGAAATTAGTCCAAACTTAAACAGTCCAACAAGTACAATTGTTCCATCAAGCACCTGCATGATTTTGGCTACAGAATAGTGTCGAAGCTTCAGCTGTATCAAAGATGCCACCATATCTGTTCCACCTGTTGTAGCATGCCCTTTTAATACGATTCCAATGCCTCCTCCTGAAAAAAGTGCACCAAATATGGCCGCAAGAAGCAGGTCTCCCCCAGGCACGTCATATAATGGAATAATATATAACCAGACCGAAAGCATTGTAGCAGCAAATAGTGTCCTTCCAACATATTTTCTGCCCATAAAAATATATGCAAGAATAAATACAGGAATGTTCAGTCCTATATTAGTAAGCCACAGCGGAATTCCATTATTAACCACCGATGAACTTAATGACTTAATTACAATAGCCAGACCTGTGAATCCTCCTGTTACAAGTCCGGAAGGATCATAAAAAAGCTGAATTGATGCTGCAAGAATTCCTGTTCCAATAATAATAAGTAAATATGCCTCAATTACAGACTTATGCTTTTTAACCAGTGAACTCATTATTCGCTTTCTCTTTCTCTTCATAATTATTTATATGCTTCGCAAGCTTACGAACTTTGAGCATATTAGCAATGCCTCCCGAAATACCTTTGCCGCGAAATCCAAATTTATTATCCCCAATTCCGTACCAAAGATTCGCCGAAAGCTTTTCTTTATTGGCTAACAGGAATTTTTCCTGAGTTGGGGATGGCAGCAACGACAAAATAACATCTACTGTCTCGGAGTTAATTGCATTAACAAGGCTCTCCGCTTCTCCCACACAATCTTCCATGGCTCTTGAACCCACAATCTCTAATCGTGGAAAATTCTCCTGAAGATGCTGTATCATTTCCTCAACAGCAGTCTCTGTCTCTGCAATAATAAATACCTTCTTGTAATTACGCTCAACTCTCTTGAACAGTTCATAGAAAAAGTCGCAGTCCTCTATCTCATGTATTCTCTGAAGCGAATCCTCCCCGGTTGCATCAAGAATTCCTTTTTCTGCAATAACTGTATGATCAAGGGTTTCTAAGACGGTTCTTACATCCTCTTCTTCCCCCGCCATAATAAGTGTGTTCATATACACCTCCTGTAAGGTGTTAAACACATTATTGCTGAGCATCTTTTCAACTATCATTATAGCTTCCCGCACCGTATAGTTATCTAGTTGTATTCCCATAATATCAATCTTTTTTATCATACATCTCCTCACTTAAGCCATTTAAGTATATCAAAGGATTTTTTAATGTGCAAGAGCCACTAATTTTCTGACAATTTTACCGCATTTTGTGCATTTTTTTGTCACTGAAATTGTCAACATATTTTTTCTAATTTTAATGTTATGGCCCGAATTTTATGATATCTCTACAAAACAATTGTTCGAATTTTTATCCCCATTTTTGTGGATAACGTGAATAACTTCGTGTATAACTCGATTTTATGCCATTTGTTAATATCAAATTGTGGATAACTTTTCCACAACAATGATACAATTTTCCTATTCCTTGTACACAATCGCTATTTTTTGTGCAAAATGCTATTTTTCGTATTATTTCTGAAATTAAATCGTATAACAATTTAAATTATTTCTTCATTTTTTCACTTTTTTGCAACAATTCCATTAAAGAGTTTTGTCTTCTGTAACAACAAAAAAACCGCAGGCATAATGCCTGCGGCTTAATATTCTTATAATAATCTAAAACTAGAAAATACGTCTGATTGCAAGAACCTTTCTATAATTGTAGTTTCCAGAAATCTTAATACCAGACTTCTTGTTACTTGCATGAACGATTGCACCATTACCAATGTAAATTGCAACGTGTCCGCTATAACATACGATATCTCCTGGCTGGATGTTGCTTGCGCTTACACCATATCCAACACTACGAAGTGCTGATGAGCTATGTGGAAGTGAAATTCCAAACTTAGCATATACTGCCATTACGAAACCAGAACAGTCAGCTCCGTTTGTAAGGCTTGATCCACCGTATACATATGGGTTACCAACAAACTGACATGCATAATTAGCTACAGCCTGTCCGTTTGATCCCTGTGGCTTATTGTAGTGCTTTCCACCTTTGTTGCTTGATCCACCATTGTTTGATGAACCACCATTATTGCTTGATCCACCATTGTTTGATGAACCACCATTATTGCTTGATCCGCCATTATTTGATGAACCAGAGTTATCATTCTCTCTTGCTCTTTCAGCAGCCTCTGCTGCGCTCTGACGATCAGCTTCTTCTTTTGCAAGTCTAGCTTCTTCTTCCTTCTTTGACTCAGCATATGTGTACTCTGTTGATACTTTTACGAAGTCAGTTGAAACATATCCTTTTCCTTCTGATGTAGAAACCTTAACCCAGCCCTTCTTAGACTCATCTAATACAGTAAGGTCATCTCCACCTGAAATTAATGTAATAACGTTAGCCTTTGTAGAAGCCTTCTTACGAACCTTAAGAGTCTCTGTCTTAACAACTGCAACTCTACGTCCTGCTTCCTTAACAAGCTCCTCATCACCAACTACTACGAATTCTGATGATACATATCCTTTAACATTACCAGACTTAATCTTGTACCAATCGCCCTTCTTCTCAAGAACTGTTGCTACGTTATTCTTGTAAAGCTTTCCAACATACTTGCTGTCTGTGCTGGCCTTAGAACGAATATATACATAATCATTAACCTTAGCCACTGCCATATCAGCATATTCTGATTTAACCTTAGGAGCTTCATTTTCCTCTACTGCTGTCTCCTCTACTGGTGCATCTGAATTCATTGCTTCAATAAGTAACTGTGATGCTCCTGCTGTAGGCATTGTAGTAGATACAACTATATTTGATGTGTAACTCGATACTCCAGCTGTTGTTGAAGCCTCTGTAACTACTGTTCCTACTAAAAGAACTCCAGTAAGCATTCCAGCTGTAAGTCTCACATAATTTCTTCTCATTTTGTCCTCCAATATCATTGTAACCTTAACACTTGTTACGAATATGTTACAAATATTACTTTGTCATTATAGCAAAGCACTCTTATTGTGTCAACCCTATGACATTGGGAAAATTTGTAATATATTTTTCCCAATTGATTTCCGCCAAAAAAGAATATATAATACAAGTACCTAAGTACTAGGTTACAAAATTATTACAGGAGGTTAAATCATATGGATATTGCTGGAGTAGGTATAGCCTACAGTTCACTTAATGCAGCACCATCTGCTACTTCTGTTCAGGCAGCAACCAGCATGGCAATGCTTGATAAAACCCTTGATATGAGTAGTCAGCTTAATCAAAGTATGATTCAGATGATGGAACGCTCTGTCAACCCTAATATTGGTGGAAACATCGATATTTCAGTGTAGCTTAGGCGCAAGGAAGGGGCTGTGACTTCAACGAAGGTTTTTCGCTAAGTCACAGCCCCTTTCCATGTACATTTCTGAAAGCCTCTGCTTCCCTAATGTGGAAAACTATTTTATTGCGATTGCTTCAATCTCTAACATTACATCCTTTGGAAGTCTGGCTACTTCCACACAGCTTCTTGCTGGGAATGCTCCCTCGAAAAATGTTGCATAAACCTCATTAATTGCACCAAAGTCATTCATTTCCTTGATAAATACAGTTGTCTTAACAACATTATTCATTGATGTGCCTGCAGCCTCAAGCAAATTAGATAAGTTTGTAAGCGCCTGCTTTGCCTGCTCTGTTGACCCCTCTGGAATCTCTCCTGTCTCTGGTATTACAGGAATCACTCCTGAAGTATAAACCATTCCGTTAACTTCTATTGCCTGGGAATATGGTCCGATTGCTGCCGGAGCCTTCTGTGTACTGATAACATTCTTCATAATCAATCCTTCTTTCTGATTTTTCCATCTGTCAAATCTATTTTTCTTTCTTTATAAAGACGTCCTACCGCCCTTTTAAAGGCATTCTTACTAAGTCCGGTTTCCCTCTTAATAACCTCCGGGCTTGCCTTTTCTGAAAATGGAAGAACACCTGCATATGACTCGATTATCTCCATAACCTTTAAGGCATCTGCATCCATCTGAATATATGCCTTCTCTCTAAGGGAAAGATCAAGCTTGCCGTCTTCCTTAACATCAGTTACTTTGGCATCGATTATATCACCAACTCTAAGATAACTGCAATCCTCATGTCTTGGAATTCTTGCCGAATACTTATCATCTACAGCCACAAAGGTTCCAAAGTTATCACTAAACTCATACACCCTTCCTGTTACTGTATCACCCTTTTTGTAAGGTGAGTCCTTGGACAGAAGATCATACAGTCCTCTCATGCTTGCACATAATCTGCTGCTTTTATCTATATAGAGAGAAACAAGTACTTCATCTCCCTCTCTGACCTTCATCGTCATCTGCTTATATGGAAGGAAAAGATCTTTTTCAAGGCCCCAGTCAAGAAATGCACCAATCTTTCCCACTTCCTTAACCTCAAGAGCTGTATACTGCCCCATTACGAGTTTTGGTGTGTTAGTTGTTGCAATAAGCCTGTCCTTTGAGTCCTTATATAAGAAAACCTTAATCTTATCTCCAGGCTTCAGTCCCTCCGGAACCTGCTTTGAAGGAAGAAGCACTCTCTCCTCATCCCCCTCTTTTTCTGAAAGATAGATTCCAAACTCCATCTTCTTAACATAAATTAGTTCCTGATATTCTCCTAATCTCATCTTAATCCTTTCTAAACTGCACTATAGCATATGGCTTTTGGTCCTCTGCTACAAGTGCTACAGTTATTCCGTCCTCATTCTCAGTAACTCTCGGTATCATTATATCACCCTGCACTGCAGGTTTTCTATACTCTACCCTAAGTTCGCTGATTTTATAATTTTCCGGTAAAAAATCTCCAGCCACAAAAACATACTTGCTGTTATTCATATGCTGGTTAGTATCAATAAAAATGGAAGGCACCACTATTGGTGAATATTCCTTATACTCCTTAGGAAACTTAAGCTTTCTGCCGAAGCTCTCCATCTCAATAGGTGGCTGAAGTTCATATGTATCTGCAATATGCTGCGGAACCTTTGTTGGTCTGCCTGTCTGTGTGTCAATTAACACCCATATGGAATTGGCATCTGCGTATACTTTACCTTCAGGATCATTTAATGAAAAATTACGATATCCAAAAAAATCCTTTAATTCGTACGGCCATGTCTGAACCCTGACTCTGTCAGTAAGTTTAGGCAGCTCATTAATTCGTATCTGCCATGAGCTTAATACCCATGCTGCATTAATCGAGTTAAGATAATCTACACCTATCCCCAGCTTTTCAGAATGAAAAACAGAACAGTCCTGAAAATAATCCAACAGGGATAGTAACGACAGATTTCGATTCGAATCAACCTCACTATATCTTATATAACTCTCAAACTCAAACATAACTGCACCACTCTATTCTTTATATTTGACATAGAAATTTCCTGTGTTAAGAAATAAAAAACCTCAGTGATTAATCACTGAGGTTTAGCTGGCCCACAAGGATTCGAACCTTGAAATGACGGAGTCAGAGTCCGTTGCCTTACCATTTGGCGATGGGCCAATGTCGTTTCAACAATGACTATTATATATGCCTATTAAAGAAATGTCAACACTATTTTTGAAATTTTTTTAAAAAAATTTTTCATCCCGAAAAAAACACCGTTTTATGCTAAAAAGTAAGTATGTCTTTTCCCACTGTTGCGTAGACAAGCTGGTCTCCCCACTCTAACTTTGCAGTTCCATTTGTCTGCTCAATAATAGATTTTTCTATTGCTTCTTTTTCATTGGCAGGAGAAATAATTGTGAGCTTTACATCTGCTCCATATTCAGTGTCCTTAATTATTATTCCATTCTGACCAAACAGATACTGCAGCTTACCCAGTCCATTGTAATCAGTTGCTATATGTAAATACTGTCCCGGAAGCTTTGTTATTATCTCACTGGCAGCAAGTCCCTCCTGGGTTGCCTTCTGATATGCTCTCACCAGCCCTCCTGTTCCAAGGAGCACTCCGCCAAAATATCGGGTTACCACAACAGCAACATCTGTAATTCCTTCTTTAATTAGAACATCCAGCATTGGACGTCCTGCTGTTCCGGCAGGTTCTCCGTCATCCGAGCATCTTGTCAGCTCCTGTCTCTCTCCTATCACAAAGGCACTGCAGTTGTGTCTGGCATCCCAGTATTTCTTCTTTGTCTCATTTATAAAGGCTGTAGCCTCCTCCTCGGAATGAACCGGTCTGACCGTAGCAATGAATCTTGATTTCTTCTCAACGATTTCTCCCTGTCCCTCTTTGTAGACTACTTTATATCCTAACTCTTTTTCTATCAATTCAGCATCTCTCCATTAAACAATTACTATTACTTATTATTTATTTTTCATCCTACCACATATTTATGACCATTTACAACGTATACATTTTTTTCTTTATATTATGTATATATTTTGATATAATATTGATAGCGTATATCCTTACGCAACCTACAAAGGAGATTAATATCTTTCATAAATAAGGAGGCCTAAATATGAATTACGGCAAAAACGCTACTAAGCGCCGGGTTCAGCATTACGACCGTAAGTTTAGCAAGATTGCGCATGCAATCTTCTTATTCTTCTGTAAAGCTGTTCTCTTATGCGCAATTGTAGCTTGTGTTGTCGGCATCAGTGCAGGCATCGGAGTGTTTAAAGGAATAATTGATTCCGCACCCGATATTTCTAAGATTAATGTCACTCCGACTGATCTTTATACAACTGTACTGTACAGTGACGACACGTATTGTACCAAGTTGGTTGCTGCTGGTTCTAACAGAAAGTACGTCAGTATAGACGAGGTTCCTAAGGATCTGCAGAATGCCTTTGTTGCAATCGAGGACGAACGTTTTTATAAGCACAACGGAATCGATCTTCACGGTATTGGACGAGCTTTGGTAGAGTGTATTAAGGCAAGGGATTTAAGCCAGGGTGCCAGTACCATCACTCAGCAGCTGATTAAGAACAATGTTCTTACCTCTTGGACAAGCGAAAGTTCTAAGATTGAAAAGATTCAGAGAAAGATTCAGGAACAGTATCTGGCCCTTGAACTGGAAAAGCGATTGGACAAATCTGCTATTCTTGAAAATTATATGAATTCCATCAACCTTGGAGCCAACACACTTGGTGTACAGGCAGCTTCTGAGAGATACTTCAACAAAGATGTATCTGAGCTTACGCTTTCAGAATGCGCTGTTATTGCTGGTATCACCCAGAATCCAAGTGCTTATAACCCTATCATTTACCCTGAGAACAATGCCAAAAGACGCAAGCTTGTTCTTGGCAATATGAAGGAACAGGGTTACATTAGTTCAGAGCAGTATGAAGAAGCTCTGGCAGATGATGTTTATGACAGAATTGCTTTCTACAATTCTCAGACAACCGATTCGGTAAACACTTACTTTGTGGATGCATTAATTGACAATGTTTACAAGGATTTAGTTGAAAAGCTTGGCTACTCAGAGTCAGAAGCTTACAAGGCCATTTACAGAGGTGGATTAAAGATTCATTCTACACAGGACCCTAAGCTTCAGAAGATATGCGATAAGGAAGTAAACAACGCCGACAATTATCCGGCCAATACTTCTGTATCCTTTATTCTTTCCTTCCAGGTTAAAAAAGCCGACGGAACCATTAAGAATTACTCAAATCAGACTATGGCCAGCTATAATAAGAAGAAATACAAAAATAATGATTATTCAATGAATTTTTCTTCTAAAAAGGAATGTCTTAAGGCAATTCGCCAATATGAGAAAGACGTGATCAAAAAGGGCGACAAGCTTGTTGAAGGTTCTGAAGTTATTTCCTATACTATGGAGCCACAGGTTGCACTTACACTTATCGATCAAAAGACTGGTGAGGTCAAGGCAATTGTAGGCGGACGTGGTGAGAAGCAGGGAAATCGTACCTGGAACCGTGCAACTGATACTAAGAGACAGCCTGGATCTACCTTTAAGATTATCGGCTGTTACGCAGCTGCCCTTGATGCGGGAGGACTTACACTTGCATCAGTACAGGATGACAGCTCTCTTACAGTAGGTTCTAAGACCTTCCACAATTATGATGGCAGTGCCCGTGGATTTACTTCCATCAGAACTGCTATCCAGTGGTCAATTAATATTGTTACAGTTAAAACCCTTCAGCAGATTGGCGTTGATTTAGGATATGAATATGCCAAAGATTTCGGAATCACTACTCTCTCTGAGAACGACAGAAATCTTTCTCTTGCACTTGGAGGACTCACCAATGGTGTTACAAACCTTGAACTTACCGGTGCATATGCAGCAATCGCAAATCAGGGTACCTATAAGGAGCCTAAATTCTACACCACAGTAGAGGATGCTCAGGGAAATATCCTTCTGGATATTAACGATACACAGGATACTCATCAGGTAATAAAACCTTCTACTGCATGGTTACTTACAAGTGCCATGACAGATGTTATTACAGCCGGTACCGGTGGCAAGGCTTACTTCGGTACAGATATGGCTCAGGCTGGTAAGTCAGGAACAACAACCAGCAATCGTGACTGTCTCTGGGCTGGATACACTCCATATTACACTTGTGTTGTATGGGGCGGATATGATGATAATTCAAGACAGAGTGGTTCCCAGACCTGGTATCCTAAAGTAATCTGGAAAAACGTTATGAAGAAGGTCCACAAAGGACTTAAGGCAAAGCAGTTTAAGAAACCGGACGACATCGTCAGCGCGTCGGTTTGTAAAAAATCCGGATTAACCCCTATTGATGACGTATGTAACAAGGATCCTAGAAGCTCAATGGTAGGTTCTGAATACTTTGCCAAGGGCACAGTTCCTAAATCCAGCTGCAATCATCACGTTAAGGTTGAGATATGTAAGAAGTCAAAGATGATTTGCAATAAGTATTGTCCTGAAACAGAAGAAAGAGTATACATTGTAGATGGTTCTTCTGGTACTGCTGATGGCCAATACTTAGCTACCAAAGACTTCTTAGAAAAAAAATGTACCAAGCATAATAAGAAGACCAAGGAAAAAGAAGAACAAAAGAAACGTGAAGAGGAAGAAAAGAAGCGAAAGGAAGAGGAGGAACAAAATCAGCCAGACGATCCTGATGATTCTCCAGACAATCCTGACGAACCGGTTGAGCCTGATAATCCGGATGATCCTAATGTTCCAACCAACGAAGCATCACCATTTACCTTTGATGATTTGTTGAGTTTTACAGGATTCTTTCTTTTCAAGGATTTATTCTTAAGTTAAAATAAAGTCGCTCAGACCATTAATCTGAGCGACTTTTTTACTTTGATGATTACTTTACTATTATTTTCTGTGGTTTAGTCCACACACTATAAATAGCATTTTTTATTTATATTTCTCATAGAGTCTGTCAAAGGCTCCAAAGGATCTCTTTATCATTTCCCCGTCTACGCAGTAAGATATTCTCACCCAGCCAGGACATCCAAAGCCTGTAGCCGAAACCAGCAGAAGGTCCTCCTCCTTTGCCTTTTCACAGAAGGCTTCTGAGTCCTCCTCCAGGGCCTTAACGAACATGTAGAAGGCTCCGTCTGGCTTGAAGCATTTATAGCCAATCTTTGTAAGTCCATCATACAGCAAATCTCTATTTGCCTTATAGGCGTCTATGTCACCAGTCTGTCCTATACACTTTACAATCATTTTCTGAAAAAGGCTTGGTGCACATACATATCCGAGAGCACGTCCTGCTCCTGCAATTGCTGCATAAACCTGTTTGCTCTCGTACACTTCATCTGGTACAAGTACCCAGCCGATTCTTTCTCCCGGAAGAGAAAGGGACTTACTGTATGAATAACAGACAAGAGTATTCTTATAATACTTTGTAGCAAATGGCACTTTTACTCCATCATAAACAATCTCTCTGTATGGTTCATCTGCAATCAGGAAAATCTGTGTACCATACTGCTGCTGTTTTTCCTCAAGGAGCTTTGCCAGCTTAGCTATTGTCTCCTCCGAATATACTGCTCCTGAAGGATTGTTTGGAGAATTAATTACCACTCCCTTGGTATTTGGCCCAATATTCTTCTCTAATGCAGCAAAATCTATCTGAAAGTT
The DNA here is from genome assembly GCA_036311465.1 of Agathobacter sp. Classification (GTDB taxonomy): domain Bacteria; phylum Bacillota; class Clostridia; order Lachnospirales; family Lachnospiraceae; genus Roseburia. The sequence continues at coordinate 64,605 of JAXJPW010000054.1, read as the reverse complement.
CTCTGTATCTGCCGGAACAATAACAGGTGTAGCACCTGCCGCCTTAACAAAGACTGTATACTCTGGAAAAAATGGAGCCAATAAAACAAATTCATCACTTTCCTTAACTGTAAGAGCCTTAAAGCAGAGGGAAAGAGAAGCTGCTGCTCCCATAGTAATGTAAAAGTTATCAGCATTAAAGCCGGTTCCATGCTGACTGTTCAAATAGTCTGCCACAGCCTGCCTTGTCTCCACATCTCCCTGTGCCGAGGTATATCCGTGAAGAGAGATAGAGTTAAGATTCTCTGTAAGCTCTCTTATTGTCTCATTTACACACTCTGGTGCCGGTATACTTGGATTACCCAGGGAAAAATCATACACATTCTCAGGCCCAACAATCTCGGCACGCTTTTTTCCATATTCAAAAAGCTCTCTGATAGCAGACCTGACGCTGCCTAACTGATACATATTTTCATTAACAACCATTTCTGTACTCCTCCAATGCTCTTTTATTATATTGCTCAATTGTTTCCTTTAATTCTCTGGCAGACATTCTTAATGCTCCAAGACTCATAACCGTCTGTTGCTCAAGACTGTCGTTGGTTGCAACTGTCACCTTGTACTTATCACGAATATTATGGACACGACGCTCAATAAACGCATCTGCCGTCTCATCTGTCTTAGTATAATAAACCTCTATGCCGTTGTAGTCTTCCTTCCTGCCTGCATTATCCTTAACCTTGTAGGCATCGAACACCACAATCACCTTACACTGCTTAAAGCCCTGATAATTCTGAAGCTCATCCTTAAGCCTGTCTCTGGCAGCGTCAATATTAGTTTTTGCAATGTCGTTAAGCTCCTCCCATGCAAAAATAATATTATAACCATCTACTATCAGATACTCCTCCTGAGGCCCCTTTGCAGGATATATGGTATTGCCCTTCTTATCATGCTTAACTGTTCTTGGTTTACCCGACAATCCTTCCGGGATTGAGCTCTTTGCTTTAGCCCACTTGCGTCTCTCCTGATTCTCCAAATCAGTCTTGCTCATACCAAATTCTCTTGCATATACGTCTGCCAGTTCTGCATCAAGCTCAACGGAAGACATCTTAGCCACGCTTTTCTCCCAGCTTCCTCTTCCCTCTCCCGACACAGTTCCGCTAAAGGCCAGACCATTGTCATAGAAGTTGCCGTCACTACCAGCTGCTCCCGCCTTTGCCAAGGCCTCCTCCGACATATCTCCATGGAAAACATAAGGCAGATGCATGTAATCCTTAACCTCATCCCAAGGCACCACAAAGCCTGCTCCATGGGCACAGAAAACTGATCCTGTAGGATTTCTGAAATCCTGTTCACTGTCATAGCCTCTGGCCACAATTACCTCCTGGGGATTGTGGCACACATCATAGCCCGACAGCTCCAGCATAAGATGTCCCAAGCCTTTAGTGTAGGCGTGTACCTCACTTACATAGGTCTGAAGACAGGCTACCGGGCCACTTCCTTTGATTGTAGCCATCTCCCTGTCTCCGACCACATTAAACTCTGGGGGATCCATCTTGGAAAAGGCCTGCTCCAAATCTGTCATTGCCCGTCCAACATGCTCTATTGGAACCTCCAGCACAAAATTATAGTATGGTTCCAGCAAAATGCTTTCTGTGGACTTAAGGCCCTGTCGTATAGCCCTGTAGGTAGCCTGCCTAAAGTCTCCACCCTCAGTATGCTTTGTATGAGCTTTTCCGGTAAGAATTGTAATCTTTACGTCCGTAAGTGAAGAACCGGTCAGTACTCCCTTGTGCTCTCGCTCCTCTACATGTGTGGCAATAAGTCTCTGCCAGTTTTTATCCAGAATATCCTCACTGCAAACTGAATCTACTGTTACACCGCTTCCAGTCTCTCCCGGTGCCAGCAGCAGATGAACCTCAGCATAGTGCCTTAATGGTTCAAAATGGCCTACCCCTTCAACGGGCTTTGCTATTGTTTCCTTGTACACAATACTTCCCGGCCCAAAGGTTACCACCACATCGAATCTGTCCTTAATCTGTCGGACAAGAACCTCCATCTGGACCTCTCCCATAAGCTGTACATGAATCTCCCTAAGCTCCTCCTTCCAGACCACATAAAGCTGTGGGGCTTCCTCCTCAAGGATTCGCATATTCTTCATAAATTCCGAAGGATTAACCTCCTTTGGAAGAATCAGCTGGTAGTTTAATACAGGCTCAAGCATAGGAACGTTAACCTCTGCCTCTGCCCCCAGGCCTTCTCCCGGATGGGTGCCAGTCAGTCCTGTCACTGCAATAATCTCCCCGGCAAAAGCTTTGTCAACAGTCTCGAATTTCTCCCCGGAATATTTTCTAATCTGGTCAACCTTTTCAACCAGTCCATCTTTGCCGTACTCCAGCTTCTCTCTCACTACAAGCTGACCGCCTGTAAGCTTCATATATGTAAGCCTTACGCCTCGGTCATCCCTTCCAATCTTATAGATTCTGGCAGAAAATTCCCTTGGGTAGGCCTTTTCCTGGGTATAACGCTTAAGACCAGAAAGGAACTCCTCCACGCCTTCAAGCTTTAAGGCTGAACCAAAATAGCAGGGGAAGACCTGCCTTTCTACAATAGCATTCCTGATAAGCTCATCTCCGATTTGGCCATCCTCCATATAGGCATTGAGCATCGCCTCTGAACACATGGCAAGCTCATCATAGAATTGTTCCAAATCACTTACACCAAAAGCAACGCAACCATCCTCCAGCTCCGCCTTAAGCTCCTGCATAAGTCTGCTCTGGTCCGTTCCGTCCATGTCCATCTTATTAACAAAAATAAATATTGGAATATTGTAATGTTTCAGAAGTCGCCAAAGGGTTCTGGTATGTCCCTGCACACCATCAGTTCCACTGACAACCAAAATGGCATAATCCAGGACCTGAAGAGTTCTCTCCATCTCTGCAGAGAAGTCCGCATGTCCCGGGGTATCAAGAAGTGTCACCTTCCAGTCATCAGTTACTATTCTTGCCTGTTTTGAAAAAATAGTAATTCCTCTTTCTCTCTCCTGATCATCTGTATCCAGATATGCATCCTGGTGATCAACTCGACCAAGATTTCTTATTTGTCCTGTTTTATATAGCATTGCCTCTGATAATGTTGTCTTTCCAGCATCAACATGGGCAAGAATTCCGATTACCAAGTCATTTCCTCCACACTTTGATTTGCGACCTAATCCAGTTCTCCCCTTTATAAAGCAGGATTCCCACTGTAATTGTGATAAGCATATTAATAGGAATGGCAATATACCACTCCGAATCCATTATACTTCCTGCCAGCTTAAAACGATAATAAATCATCTGGAACAGAAAAATATGATAGGACGCCTTACTAATAAGCACCAAAAGGTCACCCACAAATCCTTTTATATGACTATGATAAAAAATTCTGAACAAAATTACAATAATAGGACATATATAAAATGCAATAAATATTGCCGTAGGTCTCCAATATGGAAACAATTCCATTTCAGGCCACTCGTGAAGATAATACTTCTGGCAGTAGAGCCCATAGATAAATGCAGGGGCCAGTATCCACCATTTCAGCTTTTTCTGAGGGTACATATACATATAGCAACCAAAAGCTATCAGCAGTAAATATCGGCCTATACTAAGTCTGTAGGAGCTTTTCTCAATCTCACTCCACACTACCCAGTATTCATACAGAAGATTAACTATACCTATGGAAATCAGTCCAAACCAGGGATTAACCTTCATTATTATGTATATCAGTGGAAACATGAGGATTAACTGTACCATCAAAGGAACATAGTAGCTTCCCGGACCGTATCCACCGTTTAGGTAGAGATTAATCCAGTCAAAGTCCAGGCCTTTAACCTTAAATAGAATCAGTTCCACTGTGGAGGCCACAAGGGCAGGAATAATAATTCTCTCCAGCTTGGCCCATATGATCTTTAGGTTATACATCTGCTTAAGTGTGCCATCTGTCTTTTTATCATAAGACATTGCATAATTATATCCGCTTACAATCAAAAAAATTGGAACTGCCATATTAATAAACATTGTGAAAACATATTGCTTTTTATCTATCCAGTCATAATGTGTAGTAATGACCAGCATTATGGCAACAGCCTTCAGGTAGTCCAAAAAATCAATTCTTTTCTTCATAATACTTCATCTCCAATTTCGACTATTGATAATAGCATTATATTTTTATTTTTGCAATTCTGTCTTGGAAAAAATACACCCTTAACTTATAATATTTCTGTGCGAGTAATTGCACTTATTTTCTTTTTTGGAGGTATATAATGAATAAAAAAGAAGTCTTAGAGCTAAAAAGACGTTTTAAAAAGGATCAGGCTACCTTCAGCCAGCTGGTGGGCTGCTATGTAGATTGTAATAAGAATAAACTTTGCAAATTCGGGGGCAAATTCCTTACCCTTGAGGATGAGGAATACTATAAATATCTGGAGATTGCCAACAAGGTTTTATCTGGCACTCTGGGTAACAATCTTCTTAATCTGGAATTTCCAATGCAGGAGGAAGAGGTTGGCGGACGTCAGCAGATTCTTATGGCGCTTAGAGAGTCAAAGCTTGAGGATGAAGCTTTACTTGATACATACTACGATCTTGTTATCGACACATATGACGAACCAGGCAACTATCTGATTCTTCTTTTCTTAGACAGCTATGATGTTATGACACGAACCAAGGATAACATTAACGTGGATGAATCAGAGGAAGTATATACATACCTTCTTACTGCCATTTGTCCTGTGTCTCTTTCTAAGCCAGGTCTTGGCTATCTGGAAAGCGAGCAGCGTATCGGGCCTCGTATTCGCGACTGGGTAGTAGGTGCACCGGACACAGGCTTCCTTTTCCCAGCCTTCAATGACAGAAGCGCTGATATCCACTCAACCCTTTTCTATACCAAGAATACCAAGGAGCCTCATTCAGAATTCATGGCCAACGGTCTTGGCTGCGGAATTGAGCGTACTGCCACAGAGCAGAAGATGGCCTTCCATTCCATCGTTCGCAATGTTCTTGGTGCAGAGGATGAAGCTACAGATGATATCCTCCTTGACATTCAGCAGAATCTCAGCGAAATGGTGGAGGATTATGCCGAGACCCACGATGACACTGACGGTCCATTTATTCTTGATAAGGCTGCCATGGAAAAGGCCCTTACTGAAAGCCATGTATCTGAGGAAAAGGTTAGTCGAATCGAGAAATCTATTGATGAAGCCTTCGGTGAGAAAATGCCTGCTGCAGAAAATGTAATTGACAGCAAAGCTCTGGTAGCAAATGAACTTAAGTGTGAAAAGCTTGCCCTTGAAAATCAGGTGGGAGAACTTACTGTTCAGCTTAATGAGAAAAATACTGAGTTAGAGGAGAAAACCTCCGCTCTTGAAGAACGCACTACACAGCTTCTTGAAAAGCAGGAGGAGATCGATACCTATATCGCAGAGACTAAGACCTACGATGTTGTGTTAAGAGTTAAGCCTGAGAAGGCTTCTCAGATTACTTCTCAAATCATTAACGGCGAGAAATGTCTTGTTATTCCTATGAAGGAAAACGAGAACGCTACCATTAATGGTGTTAACACAAACGTGTAAGTATAAATTAGAGGCTCCCTTGGGAGCCTCTATTTCCTATTCATTATGTTGATAGTCTAATTAATAATAAATCGCTCTGCTTCTTTTGAAAGCATATCTGCTACTTCTCTGTTATGAACCATCTTAGTTGAGATATTTGAAATATCACCTGCCAGATTATCTGTACTCTCTGCAGTGTTATTAATTCCTTCCAAGCTGTCCTTTACAGAATTTGTTATTTCCTCAATATAGTTCTGAACATCAGTGGTTCTGTTCTTCAGCATGTCAGACATCTCATGGAAGTTAGACACTATCTCATTAATATGCTTTGCATCATTACTATAGTTTTCTCCAGCTTCAACGAAATTGTCATAATCCGGTAAGATGTTCTCTTTGATAAATCTAACCAGCTCGCTCGCATTATCAGCAAGCTGTTTTACAGTTGTTATTACTGTCTCATTGATATTCTGAATATTTGTTGCAGAACTTGTACTTGAGTCTGACAGCTGACTGATTTCACTTGCAACTACTGAGAAGCCCTTTCCGGCTTCACCGGCTCTTGCCGCTTCTATTGCTGCATTTAATGCTAACAGATTTGTCTGAGAAGCAATCTCAAGGATATCGTCTGTTAATGCCTTTATCTTCTCAACCTCTTTGCTCTTTTCTACTGCAACCTGAAGCTTTGCAATAATCTGTTCTGTCATCTTGCTGGTTTCAATCTTGTTCTGAACTGCACTCTTCTGAAGATTTGATGCAGACTCTTCCATTTTAACAGTGTAATCCAGCAACTCATCAGACTTAACCGAAATATCATTTACATTTGCCCCTATATCTGAAATGCTGGTATTAATTCCCTCTACAGAATCAGATACATTGCTCATTGAAGATGATAAAGTAACCATCGCAGAAGATATATCTCTTGAGCTTCCATCTGCAAAGTCTACTCGTTTTCCTACCTCATCAACAATTTCATTCATATCCACTGAGCTTTGTGTAATTCGCTGCATAATGCCCTGCAAAGTCTCCGTAAACAGATTTACACTATGTCCAATTCTTCCAATCTCATCACTTCCAAGATGATTAATACGCATCGACAGGTCACCCTGACCATTTTGAATTGACTCAATCATCTTCTCCAGCTTATCAGCAATGTATTTCATTGGTCTTGTGATTCCCTTAGCGCAGACAATTATTGCCAATATTCCCATTATTATTGAAACCGATACAAAAACTACCGAAGTAATAATCGCAGTTGAATAAGCCTTTTCCTGTGTTTTAAGGGCAGCATTCATTGCTTCATTTCGCATCTCGATAAGAGAATCCAGTTTATACAGAATATAATCCTCTGCTGGTTTCTGATTTACATTTATTGCCACAACCATTGCATCATTATCATCATGCATACTTGCTTCAAGAACTGTATTTACACCATTACTGTATTTGTCCAATTTCTTAGCTATTGCACCTGCATATTCAATCTCTAAGTCAGTAAGCTTTCTGGTCTGATAATCTTCCAGTAATGCAGTTATCTGGGTAAATTCTTCAGCTATTTTCGCTTCAAATTCACCCTTTGCGATTGTATTTGTTGTCTGGCAGGAGCCATACATGTTTTTACCTATTGAATGTACTTTTGACTTTAATTCCTGAACTATTTCAATAGAGCCCGCACAGTTAGTAGAAATAGAATAGCCTGCGTTCAGGAGATTTTTTGCATTCAGCATACTGAATCCTGAGGCTAATACTACTATTATAAGCAATGTCATGATAGGCACCAGCACTTTTATTCGAATACTTATATTGTTTAATATCTTCATATCAATTACCTCTCCATTAACGTTAACGTGTTAAATTTGGATATTTCTCTAATGCTAATTTATAAAAATTCTCCAGCGCTTCTTCGTATGTTACATTTCCATCGAAATACTCATGCATTGCTTTCTGAAGGGATTCATTCAATCCGCTGTCATAATCACCAGCATTACTCATGTCAATCTTTTTTGCCGCCTCTGCAAATAAAGCAACATGATTCTGTCCACCCAAAAACTCTGATTTATAATCACTATTTGCAATTTCTTCCATGGCTTCCTGATTATTTGTGAAATCCTGAGTCTCAAGAGTAATTCTCTTCATTGTTTCTTTGTCACAGGTAAATCTCTCCATTAAGTCTTTAGTAAATGGAATATTATCTGAGCCCTTTGCTGCACAAATCCAAGTGCCACCCCAATAATATGCCTGTGGACCTTCACATACAGCGTAGTCACCATAATTTCCATTTCCAACCTGCTCTGGCTGACTTGCATCTGCCAACGCATTTCCCTTCAGGGTAAAATTAATACCCCATGTGGAATAGAAGAAACCAAATACCTTTCCCTCTGGTCCCTGATCTTCTGACCATCTTGACGACCAAAGTGTGGATCTGTTACTATAATTTTTATCTGCATATTCTTTGCACTGAGTAATCCATTTCTTTAGACTCTCATCCAGATTAATCTTGTTATCAGTAACCCATGGCTGGGTCATATTATTAGAAAAGGTTCTAAAGGAATCGTCATATCCTGACAACATTTTATATCCGGCAGCACTCATTTTTTCAGCAACCTTATCAAAGCTTTCCCAGTCCTTTAGCATCTCCTGAACCTTGTCAGGGTCGTCTGTTCCAAGAACCTGCTTGGCAATCGAACGCCTATATGCAAATAAGCCAGGAGTTGCCTGGGTAGATACAGCTTTGCATGAACCATTTGTAGTTACAATGTCCTTGGTATACTGGTACATTCCCGCCATTTGTTCCTCTGTAAGTCCAACATCTGCAACAACATCAAGAGCATAATCTGACTTTACATATTTGGAAGCATAATCTGCTTCAATCAGAAAAATGTCAACTTTGTCATCATCAATAGCAGTGTCAGTCTCAGCTAAGGCCTCGTCCAGATTTGTCTGATAAGCCTGATTATCATTTGTAATAACAATGAAATTCACTTTTACATCATGCTTTTCTGCCAGATCTGAAGCATAGGTTTCATACTGACCTTTAAAGGATGTATCCCAACAATAAATATTTACTACTCTTCCTTCTGTTCTCTCCTCCTGTTGAGCCGAAGATGAACTGCACCCACATATGCAAGAAAACCCCAAGCACATAACAAGCGATAAACTAATAAATTTTTTCCTCATTTGCACATCTCCTACATTATATTTTTCACGTGTTACTTTATAGGAAAATAATACTATTTTCCCAGAATTTATGTTACAATAAATGTGTCACATACTATCACAAATACGACATTTGTTAACGGGGGATTTTATAGGAATGGACCAACTAATACATCTTGTGGATAAGCTTAATCGTGTATACAATATATCTTCTATATCTTATGTTCTTTTTTCTAGTGAGGGAGAAGATTTGTTCCACAAACCTGAAATTGCTGATTTTTATTATCCTGCTTCTTTTCTTAAGGATAATTTTTCTAAATTGGAGAAAAATGATTTTCCATACATATTTTCTATTCAGAAGAATGTGTATATTGGATTATTCAGAACAAAGGATTACGCTCTATTACTGGGACCAATAGCCACCAATACAACAACTATAAATATTGATCAGATTTTTATTGCAGAAAACCTTAGCAACCAGGCGGCACTACAGAATGTTTTTTGGCAGTAGCACACCTGTTTCAATTAGCAAATTCGCTAATTTACTGTCAATTGTTTTGGAACTTTGTACAGGCATTGACCTTTCTCCCGAGAAAATTCTTGAAGATAATGCTCTGCAAAATATCTCTCCATGGGATAATGTCATTAAAAATATAACTGATTTTGATAATGAAATAATCGATCTTTGTTTATTTGAAGTATCCCTATTTAATTCCATCAAATCGGGAAATATCCTTGCCCTTAATGAGTTGCGCAGTCTAAATTATCCCCCTTTAATTCAAAAAAATCTGGGTGTCGCTAAAGCGGACCAGTTTGTTTTATTCCCTCTCCTGACGGTTATGTCCCGGGCAGCAATCTTTGGCGGTGCAAATGCAAAAAATGTTTTTGAATTGTATAATAAAGCAATTTACGAATATCATAAGTATTCTTTTTCTATTGAATATTTTGATTTAATTTTGTCCTATGGCAAAAAATTCTGCAGCATTGTAAATGAAAAAAAATACCCTACAGAAAGGACTGATATCTGCAATCTGATTGAAAGATATATCCAGTGGAACAAAAATGATAACATTACCTTAAGTGATCTGGCCAATTATTGTAATCTTTCTAAGAGGCAGATACAAAGAATTTTTGCAAAATATTTTCATTGTAGTTTTACAGATTATATTTTAATTTCAAAAATCGAGAAGGCAAAAACTTTACTTTATTCTACAAATCTCTCTATATCCGATATAAGTATTTCTCTGGGATTTGTAAGTCAAAGTTATTTTACCAAACGTTTTAAGGATGTTATTGGACAAACACCAAGTGAGTTTAGAAGCAGCAAACCCCTTCTATAAAAGTCTAATATAGTAAAACAAAAAATTGCAAAACAAAAAGGGCTCCGAAAAGGAGCCCCTTACTATGTCTAACACTTTACTATGTCTACCAGCTTATTATTTCATATCCATCTTCTGTTACCAGCACCTGCACTTCCCACTGTGCTGATGGAAGACCATCTGCAGTATATACTTCCCAGTCATTTTCTTCATCGATAAATATCTCAACCTCGCCCATGTTAACCATTGGCTCAATTGTAAATATCATTCCCGGTGCCATAACCATATCAGTTCCGGCTTTTGTATTGTATCCTACCCATGGGTCCTCATGAAACTCCAGACCGATTCCATGTCCACCGATTTCCCTTACCACTGTGTAACCATTGGCATATGCGTGATCATGTACCGCCTGTCCCATGTCTCCAAGAAATCCCCATGGTTTAACCTGCTCCAGTCCCTTTTCCACGCACTCCTTAGTCACTTCTACCAGGCGCTTCTTCTCCGGACTCACATTACCTATACAGAACATTCTTGAGGAATCTGAATAATACCCGTTAAGTATTGTTGAACAGTCCACATTTACGATGTCTCCATCCTTTAATATTACATCCTCTGATGGAAATCCATGACACACCTGCTCATTTACAGATGTACATACGCTGTAGGGATATCCCTCATAATTAAGAGGCGCTGGGATTCCGCCCATCTCTGTAGTTTTCTCATATACAATCTTATCTATCTCTGCAGTGCTCATTCCTTCATGAATATGCTCCTGAATATAATCCAGCACTGCCACATTAATCTTGGCACTCTCCTTGATTCCTGCAATCTGTTCAGGAGTCTTAATAATATCACGAGAAGGTACTCTGTGATGCTCCGCTGCCAGCTTTGCAAGCTTATCATCAAATGCTGCATGACATGCCTTATACTTTTTACCACATCCACACCAGCAAGGGTCGTTTCGTCCAATTTTTGTTGCCATTTTGTTTCCTCTTTACCAGTTAACAGTAACGCCTCCGAATTCGACGTTCCTCCAAACTGATTCTTCTATCTCATATTTATTTTCCTTAAGAAGATCCTGATAAGAATCTCCTGAGAAATCATAATTCTCCACAGCCTCCCCATTCATTCCGGCATAGATTATCTGATATTTATACGCAAGAGCCGCCTTCTCTATCTGCCTGTCCATATCCTCTCTTGTCACTCCCAGTCTATCCTGGGAATCTGTATCTGACAGGTCACTCCAGAAATCCTCCTGGGTATTAATCACACCCTGCATCTCCTCAGAATTCAGTTCTATTCCTTCTTCCAAAGCCATTCTGTAGAAAATCTCATCATGAATAGCCTTTGCCATTGCATCATCCCGGGCTTCCACCCTGATAAAGCGCCCATTTACCCTCACTTCCCAGTATTTTCTGGGATTGTCCGGATTATATACTATAGCCTGCTCCTGGGCTACTTTTTCCTCGCTGGCTACATAGAAGGCCATATCCAAAAGTGTTAATTCCTGACCATTCACTGTTACTGCAAGCTTGTGAATTGAATCAGAATATACCAGTTTGTGGCGCCAGATACTGGCTTTAAGGGACGCATATCCCAATATTATCACCACTATTGCCAAAAATACAGTAACAGCATACCTGCGCAAATTACTGTGTCTTTCTCTGATTATCTCTTTATCCATTAATTTCCCCACCAATACTTATGAATTATCTGAATAATTCCTTTACTTATACATACCTTCTAAGTCCTGTAATCGTGTGACACTTTACAGAACGACACTTTGTAATTCCAGCCTTTGTTGACTGTGCCTCAACAATATTACCATTTCCAATATATATTGCAACATGTCCCGGATATACTACTACATCTCCAGCCTTTATATTGCAGAATGCCACAGGCTGCCCCTGTGATTTAAATGCCTGTGAATATCTTGGGGTGCTAATTCCAAAATGCTTGTATATTAAATGAACAAATCCTGAACAGTCGCAGCCCTTTGTCAGACTGTTTCCACCCCAGACATATGGATTGCCAACAAACTGAAGGGCATATGCAACTATTGCCTGTCCTGATACGTTTGTTCTTGGTTTTGGATCATATTTTGGATCGTTAAGATAATCTACCGAATTACTTACGCCTCCATTACCTGTTCCTCCACCGTCATAATCATTGCCTGCATTAGCTGCTGCAGCTTCCTCTTCCTGAATCAGCTTAGCATATCTGTCAATCTTCTTCTCATAATCCTTTGCCTGCTGTTCATATCTTGCATATTCGTCAGCATACTGCTCCTTCTTATCCTCAAGGTTAGCGATAACCTGTTCTAAGTCTCCCTGATCCTTCTCATACTGATCCTGAAGAGCTACAAGATCGTCCATATCCTTATTGAGCTTGTCTGATAAAGCTACTACCTTGTCTACTGCATCATTATATGCCTGCATTAATTTACGGTCAGACTGGTGAACCTCTGTTACATACTCTATTCTGTTGAGCATGTCCGAGAAGCCTTTTGCATCAAATATGGCGCTAATTAAAGAATTAGATGTACTATTTTCATACATAAACTGAATTCTTTGCTTCATAGACTGATACTGTGTTGTAACATCATCCTGTGCTGCTTTCAAATCCTTATTACACTGATCTATCTCATTTTGCTTATTTTCAATCTGTCCTTTTACCTTCTCCTGTTTTGAGAGAAGATTTCTAAGCTTGGCCGACTGCTCGTTAATATCCTCATTAACCTTCTTCTTGGAATCCTCTACTTCGTCCATCTGATCCTTAACCTTCTCAAGGTCCTTCTCAGCCTTCTTTTTCTTCTGCTTATTAGTGCTTGCAAAGACAGTGTCTGTGCTTCTGCCATAGTCACTCCAAAATGTGTCCACCTCTGGAATTCCAAAGAGTAAGGTTGCCAAAATAACTATACTTACAATCCTTTTTTGCTTATTCTTCATTTGATTTCCTCCACAAGTGTATACTTTCTACCTCTACTCTCTATTTTTGCACAATCACAAGTTTTTTTCCACCTTTTTTTGCACTGGATGAATAGATTAAAGGTATGCAATGACTGAAATCATATTAATCACCAAAAAATACTAATCGTGTAATAATTCCCCTTCCGTCAAACATTACTCCGTTAAACCACAGACTTCTGTTATTCATTAACTCTTCTTTTGTCACCGTCTTATATTCATTAGAAATGGCCACACCTGTTACGGCATCTTTTTTTATTCGGACTCGACCTTGGAAAAATGGTACTTCTACACGATCATCACTTCCACAATACAGAATCCATTCTTTTGGATTCTTATCATCCTTATGCACATAGTATTCCATTCCATCCTGGTCAATAAAAATACCGTCACCCTGATGAGTAACTTCCATTGTCTTTCCTGTCAGCTCATCTCTCACAAGTGTATATTTCTGGCCTTTTCGCAAATCAGCAGGAACCCTTGCCGGTTTTAATAAAGTTGCGTCCATTATATAATACGCCTCATCTTCCACCAGACTGTCTCCCTCAAGCGTAAATGAAAGATTAGAATATCCCTCATCATTATATCCGTACTGGCCAACAATTGTTCCGGTTTCCTCTATCAGGTCAGTTTCCTCCGGCTCCTGTTCTGTTTCACTCTGTTCTTCCGGTATTCTTTCAGTCTCTGTTTCAGCTATTCTTTCTGATTCCGTTTCTGTCTGTGCCTCCGCCTGGCTATTCTGCTGCTTAAACTCGTAGAACTTTCTTGCGGAATCATCTCCACCAGCACCACAAGCTATAAGGTTTGTAGTCAATAACATTCCTAATAATGATAAAATGAATTTGTTTTTCATATACATTTCCCCTTTTCTTTTTCTGTTTTCCTTTTTCTCATTTTATCACATAGCCATATTTTTTTCCTTGTATCTTTTCTTAATAACTTCTTAATTAACCTATATAGAAAGGGCCTGGAATTTCTCCAGCCCCTGTAATTACCACAAGTAAACGCTAAAAAGTTTTGCCTATAGCTATGATTTAACTATAATCAGTCTTTCTCCTGCTTCAGGATTTCTGTCCTCAAGATTATTATCTCTTCTTATTTCTTCAACTGTAGTGCAATATGTCTTTGCCACATCCCAAAGTTCCTGACCATGCTGCATTACATATCCAACAATTCCAGGAATGTTATTGCACTGTTCATTATCCCCCTCCAGCTGTGCCTCTGCAATCATTTCAAAGCCCATATTTTCCATTGCCAGAAGTTCTACACTTACAACTGCTTTTATCTCATAGTTTTCTCCGTCCAGAAGATTAATCTGAACCTGATCCACATGAGAATGAATATCTATTAGAGCCGATTCACTAATTCCTGTCGCTTCAATATTTTCTGAAAATGGAAGCTGACACTTCTCATACCCTACAGGCACATTTTCCAAAGACGGAATATATAGGAAGCTGGTCTGTATAAGACCCTCAACATGTACTGCGTTATCCACGATTTCGCTATATTCGATTTTTGATGTACTCTTACAACCACATATTTGAAGTATCTTTCCCTTTAACTGGTCCAGCTTCACCTCTTCTGCCAGCCTGATTTTGGCTGTGTTTTTTACAAGCAGTCTCTGATTTCCAATATGTTTCTTTTCTGTTCGCATTAGTTTCTTACGGGAATATGCATCTTTTAAGACATCAACCTCCCTTTCTCTCCATATTTTCATGGAAACGTCAAAGGATAGCTCCACAGAAAGCTGTCTCATCTCCCCATCATAGTCCTGCTCCACCACCAGCTGATGATTCAGCTCCTCAATATTGGGCCAGAATATTTCATCCTCCTCCACTGCCCCACAGTTTATTCCGCTGGAAAAATCTACTGTTGTTCCAAACCAGTCTATTTCACCTTCTTCACATTTGTACAATACACATATATTAGCTTCGCCTCTTAGATTCATATAATCATTTTCAAATTCAATCCTTCGATTGCGAATGTCAATATAGTAAAAAATTATCTCTCTTATATTGGATTTTGATTTAGGAAGCTGTATCTCCTTTTGAATACGAAGAATGTCATTGCAGGTTTTTCCGAGAGATAATACTATCTCCTTTTCTATTTTCTGTTCAACCCCTTCATCCTCTATACAGGAACTAATCTGTTCTTCATTTTCCTCCTCGATTTGTGCCTCTACCTCTATTATTCCTCTTACAGATATTTTTCTCGAGTTGACAATGGAAGCACTGATTTCCTCCAGCATAAGCCTTATTCGTGGTCTGCTGTTTTCTACCAGGCCGTCAATATTCATTTTCTCCTGAAAAGGAATTGTTCCCTCCATAACGTTCAGACCATTCTCCTGGGTCTCATCCTGATAGAGCATATGGTATGTTACTTTACCTGACAGCCACATGGAGCCGTTCATGTTTTTTTGCTCTTCCAATACTGGCATGCCCTTGACGCATATTATCTCTCCCACATCCGGCTTATTATCCCTTACTATGTAGTCATCCTCAAAGGTAATCTGTGTATATTCTCGTCCCTTTATGTCACAATGTTTTATTTCATTCCATTTTATTTGCACAAAAAAATCCCCCATTTCGATGTAGTATAAATACTATTCGAAATGAGGAATTAATATGCTAAAAAATTTCTAGCAAAGCTTCATTCTGATATCCTTTGTAATTATGTCCTTATAGCTAAAAGATAATAACTGTGGTGGATTCTGATCCTTCTCATCATCTACCAACACAGTAAATACGCTAGGATATGCCTCCTGAATAACCCCCTCCTGAATGTCAATCTTGTTACGGCCTCGATCCAACTGAATCTTAACCCTACTTCCACATTGCTGATGAACGGATGCCCGAACTTTGCTGATTTCGCCCTGTTCCATAATATCCTCCTCTTTTTGTGTCTAGTATTCCCAGATATACTATATCTAGTAGTTCTAGTATATCACCACATCAACATATGTTCAATAGTCCGAAAGTACTGTATTTCATTAATTTTGTATTAATATTCATCCTTTTCATCAAAATGCACCTCTCCCTTCCTATATTCTGTCTTAATCACCAAAAACGGTGTATTTTCGACCTCAGTTTCCCCTAATTCCTTATTATTATTTATTATATTGAACTTCACAAATATGTCAGTTCCTTCAGAGTACAATTTCTCCACTGAGACACAAGTTCTAGTTTTTCCCTGATTTCCATATCCCTTCGCTATGTATAAATATTCATCTTCTTTGTATGTTAGCTCAAAGCCTTCCTCCATTTTAGTTTCCATCTGTTCCATTAGGTTTTGTGGTATATTTTTGTAATCCACAAGAGTGTAATCTAACGTTCGATAGCCCTTTCCCCCAAACGAGTTTCCACTGCACCCTGTTAAAGCAGTGATTAAAAAAACACATAATACGACTATTCTTACATACTTTTGCATAAATATTCTCCTTTTTATTTATATTACTATCCTTATATCTTATTCTCATTTGCATTTTCTAATTCTATCCCATATAATCGAATTAGATTTTATTTACAAAGGAGCTAAAAATGAGAACTATTTTTGCAGTACTTTTTGTGTTTTTATTTCTTGTTATAGGTCTTCCTTTACTTGGCTTAATGTGGATTATTCACTTTTTCAAGCCTGAGTGGGCAGATCTGGCACAGCTTAGAATAGTGCAGTGGGCCTTCAGATGTATATATACAATATCTGGTGCCAAAATAGAAATAATTGGCAAGGAGAACATTCCAACAGATGAAGCAGTTCTATATATTGGAAATCACAGAAGTATTTTTGATATTGTAATCACATATGCTTTATGCCCGGGACTTACAGGTTATATTTCCAAGAATAGCGTTAAGAAGGTTCCTATTTTGGGAATCTGGATGAAGAGACTTCACTGTCTATTCCTGGACAGAGATGACATCAAGGAAGGGCTTAAGGTTATTCTTACAGCTATTGACAAGGTTAAATCCGGTATATCCATAGCAGTTTTCCCTGAGGGTACACGTAACAAGGACCAGGATCCTGCTTCAGTGCTTCCATTTAAAGAGGGAACCTTCAAGATTGCCTCTAAGACTGGTTGCAAGATTATCCCAATGGCAATAACCGGAACCAATGAATTGTTAGAAAATCATATGCCTTGGATTAAAAAGTCCAAAATTATAATTAAGTATGGCACTCCAATTAATCCTAAGGAGCTTTCAAAAGAACAGCAGAAAAAGCTTGGTGCTTACTGTCACGATATTATTCAGGATATGCTTAAAGAATAAAAAGAATCAGAATCAAATAAAAAGTTTATCCCAGTGAGATTATTCTCCTTTGGGATAAACTTTTTTGTTTTACTTTTTAGTCAACTTATTTAAGCAGCATAATTGAATATGCCGGCATAGTTGCAACCCCTGCCTCGTAGGTCGCATTTTCAGTTGATGTAAGTAAGAGTCCGGAAAGCTTAAGGGCATCATTTCCCACCTTCACTTCCTTCTTTTCTGCTGAAGTATTCATTACAATTGTAATTTTCTCTCCATTATAATCCTTTTCCAATACAAGAATCGAATCATCCGAAAGGCTCTCATTAACTGTAGTTGTTCCTCTTGCAATTTCCGGGTAAACATTTCTCAATTTCAGACCTTCACGTACATAATTATAGATTGAATCACCATTCTCCAGCTGAGAATCTACTGAGCCATACTTCATATCGATGGACTTGGTAGTAACACCCTTACACATTCCATCTGCCTCAGAATCGTCATTCCATACCATTGGTGCACGCTTATTCTCATCATCGCCTGATCCCTTCATTCCAATCTCATCACCATAGTATAAGTAATAGCAGCCACCCATCATCATAGTGATTCCCTGGCCCATCTTTGTCATAGCCTCCGAATAATCACCAGCATAGAATCCGGCACTTCTTCCTGTATCATGATTAGATGTAAATGCAGCTCCAATAAAGGCCTCGTTATTAGCTTTCATATTATTCTCTACATCTACTATATGCTTTCCAAGTTCCTTGGCTGATGATCCACGCATTACACTGGCAACAGCTCCCTTATTGTCAGCAAAATCAAAGTTAAAGAAGCTGTCTATTCCACTGGAATAATACTTTGTATATACTGCAGAATTAACCCAGCACTCTCCTATCAGATATGCGTCCTCCTTCTGGGATTTAACCATTGAATTAATCCACTTCAAGAATTCAATATTCTTGTCGTCATTTCCTGTGTAATAAGAGGTAGTAGCATCAAGTCTGAAGCCCGCAACTCCCTTATCCAGCCAGAACTTTGAAATCTTTGTTATTTCATCTCTAACAGCCTTATTGTCAAGATTAAGGTCTGGCATCTCTGACCAGAAACGGCTCTCATAATACCAGTCTGTGCCCTTTATCTGAGTATATCCTGTTTCATATTCCTTAGTGAAATTATAATACTCAAGGTACTTGCAGTCCTTAACATCAGGCTCCTTGTCGCCTAATTCCTGTAGATATTCCTTTGTCTCATAGAACCAGTCATTGGCAGAGGATGTATGATTAACAACGAGGTCCATAATTACCTTGATTCCTCTCTTATCACACTCTGCTATGAAGTTCTCGAAATCTTCCATTGTTCCAAACTGTTTATCAATTGAGTAGTAATCAACAACATCATATTTGTGATATGTCATGGACTCATGGATAGGAGTAAGCCATATTGCATCAATTCCCATTTCACTAATGTAATCAAGCTTTGAAGTTATACCATTTATATCTCCTATTCCATCCCCATTACTGTCACAGAATGTGTATGGAAAAATCTCATAATAGTTTCGATATTTGTCGTCAGTCTTCTTGTTGTCAGGAAGCGAAACCTGATCCATAAGCTGCATTGCAGAGCTGCTTTCAACCTTTGTGGAAGCCTTCTCTGTGCTATTTGTATCCTTTATCTCTTTTCCATTATTACACCCTGCAAACATTGATATTGCCAAAGTGGCAACTAATAATGCACATATTCTTTTTCTCATAAACTTTCTCCTTATAAAAAAGAGGCAAGCTCTCTGCTTGCCCCTTATTGTTATTATTAACCCTTTACAGCGCCTCCAGTAATTCCTTCTACATAGAATTTCTGCATAAGTACGAAAAGGATTGAAATTGGAATAGCTACAATTACACCGCCTGCACAGAAGTATGTAAAATACTCACCGATAAGGTTTCTCTGTAACAGGTTGAAAAGTCCAATCGCAACAGTCCAATCAGCTGAGTCCTTTGACTTAATCATAAGACGAGCCATTACGAAGTCCATCCATGGAGTAATGAATGAATTAATTACTGTATATACAATCATTGGCTTTGAAAGTGGAATTACAATCTTTGAAAAGATTGTTGCTTCTGATGCACCCTCAAGCTTAGCTGCTTCTCTAAGTGATACTGGGATTGTATCAAAGAATCCTTTACAAATAAGGAATCCAAGACCAGAAGCACCAGAGTACACAATAATAAGTCCAGCGATACTGTTTGTAAGTCCAAGCATCTTCATTACGAAGTAGATAGCAATCATAGAAAGAACTCCAGGGAACATTCCTAAAATAATAGAAAAGCTCATAAGAGGCTTTCTAGCCTTAAATCTCATACAGCTGAATGCGTATGAAACCATAAGAACAAATAAACTAGTAATAATACAACAGCAAACACCAATAATCATTGAGTTCTTGAACCATGCTGGGAAGTTACCAGCTGTTGTTGGTTCAAAGAAAAGTCTTCTATACTGGTCAATTGACCAATTTTTTGGGAAGAAACTTGTCTGTGGCATTCCTGTATCAGCACTGAATGATGTTACTAAAAGCCAAAAGATTGGAATCAACCAGAAGATTGACAGTAACGCCAAAAATACATGTCTTGCAATTTTCTTAAAAATCTTCATTTTACTGGTATTCCTCCTCTTTATCTCCGCTAATCATTCTTGTATAACTTACTAAGGTTATGGCAGCACATATCAGGAATGTGATAATACCAATTACGGAAGCCATCTTAAAGTTGTTGTAATCATTAGTCAATGTAAACAACCATGTAATAAGAAGATCCTGTTCCTTAGCATTTGAATTAGCAAACTGCTGGTTAGTTGTAACATATCCATTAGTTAATAAGTAAATAACGTTAAAGTTATTAATGTTACCAATAACAGAAGTTACAAGGCTTGGTCCCATAATGAAAAGGATGTATGGCATTGTAATCTTCCAAAAGATCTGGAACTTATTAGCTCCGTCAATTCTAGCACTCTCGAGCTGGTCTGTTGGGATATTCATAAGAATACCTGTAGCTGAAAGCATCTGGTATGGAACACCTACCCAAATATTAATAAGGATAATCATTACGTGTGCCCAACCTGGTTTTGTAAGGAATGGAATGTGATCCAAAGAAGAACTTACAAGTCCCACATTCTGGCACCATTCCAAAATTCCTGCGTTCTGACAGAATGAATTTACAATACCGTTGTCACTAAACATCTTACTTACAAGAAGAAGTGTTACGAACTGTGGAATTGCAATAGTTACTACGAATAAACTTCTCCAAAGCTTCTTGCACTTTGTATCCTGATGGTTAATAAACTTAGCAAGTAAAATACCACCGATAAATGTAGTAAATGTAGCTATAACAGCCCATACTAATGTCCAGATAAGAATTCTAACAAATACATATCCGAAGGATACTGTAGCTGATGAAGTAAATAACTTCTGAAAGTTCTCAAATCCTACCCATGTAAATAAGTAAGTAGGAGGCTGATGATTATCATCGTAGTTTGTAAACGCAATACAAATCATGAAAATGATTGGAATTACGTTAATAAGAATTACACCAAGTGAAGGTAATGTCAATAAGGTAATATGGAATTTTCCATTGAAAAGTGACTTAACATCCTCGCCAAATGAATTAATGTGTTCCCCATTTTCCTTCAATAACTGAAGTTCATATACCTTCTTAATATTCCCAATATATAACAATATAAAAGCAAAGAGTACGACTATACCTACCACACCATAAAGAAGGATAAGTAAAGAGTTATCGTAATCATTTACTGTTTTCTGCAGAGTTGTTAAATCCAGAGTTTCTTCTCTCTGTACTGTACCTAATGTGTTAAGTTTAAGCATGTATGGTCCACTAACCAATGCTGTAAACAAAATAACCCCTACCTGAATAAGAGTCATTAAAATACCTTTGACAATCTGTTTTCTGCCAAAGTAGCCTGCTCCCATAATCAGGAGAGACAGTTTTGTCCATATATCTCCCTTTGCTACGCTTCGTCCGAAGTCTGCAAAGTATTTTTTAAGAGATCCAAAAAAATTCTTCATTATTCGAACTCCTTTAAGAGTTTTTACGGTTTCTATGCAACATTGTAAAATGCAACCCGCGTGTTAAACACGCAGGTTGCGTAAAGTATATTTAAATTAGTAAGCAATTACTGTGCTGGCTGTGTAATACCCTCAACTGCTGTATCAAGTAACTTCTGGATATCACCCTTGCCTTCAACTAAGTTCTGTCCAAGAGTAGCTGCTGGATCCCAGTACTTAGGTCCAACTACCTGCTGTGTAGCGAACTCTGACTGTGCGTTAAGAGCTGCAAGTGCTGGTGAAGTGATCTTAGCTGCTGCATTGATGTTTGCTGGGCCTTCACCTGTTGCATCACCGATCTTAGACTGGCCGTTCTCGTTTGTGATGAACTCAGCAAGAAGCATTGCCCATCCTGTCTGCTTAGAGTATGAGTTAACACCAACAAGCTTGTAACCTGCGAATGAGCTCATCTGTACGTCTTTTCCTGCTACGTTGAATGTTGGAAGCTTAACAGCGCCGTAATCATCGCCGTATCCCTTCTTGATATCATCAAGACACCATGTTCCGTTTACATATGCCTTAAGGTCCTTTGCGTACATTGGACGTGAATCTGTATCACCAACTGACTTGAATGCCTTGTCTGCACAAATGTTCTTGATTGACTCTGCTACCTGAGCACCTGTAGGATCTGTCTCTGTTGAGTTCCAGTTACACTTGTTTGACTGGTCATCCTGCATAACCATCTCAAGTCCTGCTCCTGCGAAGAAGCTGTAGAGATACCAAGCGTTTCCTACATCCATACCAACCTTAACACCCTTCTCGTTAGCCTTCTTTAAAAGATTCTCCCAAGAAGTAACATCTTCATCACCAAATACGCTCTTATCATAGTATAAGAAGTATCCGTTTGAAGCTGTAAGTGGGTAAGCATACATCTTTCCATCTTTTGTTGCTGCTGCTACTGTGCTCTCGCTGTTTGTCTCAGCTGGGTTATATGTAAATGTAGAAGCTACTTCCTGAAGTGCTCCAGCCTTTACTAACTCTGCAAGCTGGTCATCAGCAAATACGAATACGTCAGCTGCTGCCTCAACGTCCTCAAGGATACGATCCTTACAATCTCCCTCAGATACAGCTCCGATCTTGATATCAAACTGAACGTCTGGGTAAGCTGCCTTGAACTCGTCAACTAATCCAGCCATAGCCTTCTGGTAGTTCTCCTGCTCTGAACACCAAAGATTAAGTGTTACTGTTCCCTCTGTAGCCTTAATAAGATTCTGAACTGCATCATCTGAAGTTGTCTGTGATGCTGCCTCTGTTCCCTTCTCTGATGTCTTCTCTGATGCCTTCTCTGATGTCTTCTTGTCATCGCTTCCACATCCTGCAAACATAGATGCTGTTAATGAAGCGATAAGTAATGATGATAATACTTTCTTTTTCATACTTGTCCTCTCCTTAAAAAATTGTATTAATAAAAGTATTTATATAGAGTGCCCCTGCACTTTATATCGTTAATTATCTGCGGTAAACCGCCGCCAGGTTTCGGATCCATGCTCTTCTGCCATCGTCAAGCTGTTCCTTACCCAATCTCCATCTCCAGTTAAAGCCTACTGTTGATGGTGCATTCATTCGGGCTTCATTGCCCAGTTTCAAAATATCCTGCATCTGAATAATTGCCAAATCTGCTGTACTTGCATAAGCCGCTCTAATCAGCGCATCAGGAATTTCTTCCTTACAAGTGATATTCAGATACTCATATAAATAAGCAAGCTCATATTCTGTCTTGTCTCTGAAAGAACCAACTATTGTCTCGTTGTCATGGGTTCCTCCATATACAACTGTATGATTGTCTACATAATTATGTGGCAAGTGCTCATTAGCTGTATTGCCATCGAATGCAAACATCAGTACCTTGGTGGTTAACCACTGTGTCTTGCCTAATAGCTTTTTAACTCCGGGAAGAAGTGAAGCTCCTGTATAGTCATCTGCTATAACATTTGTATTTCCCATCTCCTGTTTAAGAACATCCAGCAATTTCTTGCCTGGTCCCTTAATCCATTTTCCGTTGGTGGCTATTCCTGCTTCATATGGAACTGTATAGTTCTTAACCAGACCAACGAAATGATCTATTCTAACAATATCAAATAATTTCTTGCTAACCCTTATTCGTCTTCTCCACCAGCCAAAGTCATTGCTGGCCATTGCTGACCAATTGTATACCGGATTACCCCAAATCTGGCCTTCCTCTGAAAACTTATCCGGTATAGCTGCTGCAACACATTCCGGCCTGCCGTTCTCATCAAGCAGAAAAAGTTCTCTGTTAGCCCATACATCCGAGCTGTCGAGTCCTACAAAAAAGGAAATATCTCCAATTATCTGTATTCCTCTCGAATTTGCATACTCTCTGAGTTCCTGCCACTGCTTAAAAAACTCATACTGACAAAACTCCCAAAAACAAATATCATTATAAAGAACTGCCTTCATTTTTTCAAGCGCAACCGGTTGTCTATCTTTCAACTCCGTCGGCCAACAGCGCCAGCTTTTGTTCATATTTTCTGTTTTCAAGCTCATGAATAGTGCAAATTCGCCAAGCCATTCCTTATTTTCTTCTCTAAAGCTATTGAAGTCTTGTGCATTAGTGTCAAATCTCTCAAACGCTTTTTGTAAAATCTTAATTCTGTTCTCATATAAGATAGCGTAATCAATCTCTGTCTCATCAATTCCCCAATTGAAGCTTCTTATTTCATCAGTTGTAAGTAAACCATCATTCACAAGCTCATCCAAGTCAATCAAATATGTATTCCCTGCGCATGATGATAATGGCTGATACGGACTGTCGCCAAAGCTTGTAGGTCCAACTGGGAGCACTTGCCAATATTTCTGCTTCAGATCAACCAGCAAATCAACGAACTGTTTCGCCGCAACTCCTAATGTTCCAATACCATATGCTGATGGCAGACTCGAAATCGCGAGTAGAATGCCTGACCCTCTGGTCAACTCCTGTATTTCCACTCTAAATCTCCTAACCAACTTTTGTAGATAGTTTCGAAAAAATGTTTCGTGTTTTTTCGTATCTAAATAAATTTTAAGATGTGACACCCAATATGTCAATTATTTTCACCTTCCAGAAACCATTTTTGCCGTTTTTAACTGTTTTTGCTGTTGCATTTTGTAAATATTGCCTACAAATTCTTCATTATTTTCGAAAATTTACATTTTATACAATTGATAACCCTGTTCATTTTCTTTATAATTTATAATAAGAAAATGATAAAAATGATTAATTACACAGGGGAATATTATGGCAACAATTAAAGATATTGCAAATCGATTAGGCGTATCCGTTAGTACTGTTTCAAAAGGTATGAACGGCGCCAGTGATATTAGCGACGAACTCCGACAGCTTGTTTTAGATACGGCTGTTGAAATGGGTTACAGCAGCAAGCGAAACAAAAAGGTTGATAATCGCAAGCTTTGCCTTTTAGTTGAGAATATGGATTATGAAGCTTTAGATGAATTTGGATATGAAATCGTGCTGGGCTTTAAGCAGAATGCTATTAAGCACAAATGGGATGTTGATGTAATTCCTGTTAACCCTTCTATCCAAATGGAAGAAAAATATGATACATACTTATTAAAACGTGGATATTGCGGTGCTTTTCTTATGGGCTTTGCCCTTCACGATGAATGGATGTCACAGCTACAGCATACCACAATGCCAACTGTACTTTTAGACAACTATATTCCAAACAATCCTAATGTTTGTTATGTAGGAACTGACAGCTACGAGGGTATTGAACTGGCTGTAAAGCATCTCCACATGCTGGGCCACAAGAAAATCGCTTTTCTTAACGGTTCTCTCTATTCAATGGTTTCTGATAACAGACAGGAAGCCTACGAGACAGCTATGGCAGAGGAGAATCTTGAGATTGATGATAACCTTATGGCTCGTGGATATTATGTATCAGACAGTGCCAAGTATCATGTGCCCGGCTTTTTGTCAGAGGGTGCCACTGCCATTATTTGTGGTAATGACCTTATTGCCAAGGGTGTTATTGAAGAGTGTACTCTTCGTGGTTTCAAAGTACCAGAAGACATAAGTGTTATCGGTTTTGACGATATTCCTTTGGCTTCCACTCTTACTCCACCACTTACGACTATTGCTCAGGACCGTAACGCAATTGGAAAATGTGCATATACTATACTTAATTCACTTGTTCATCACATTTCCATCTGTAAAACACTTTTACGACCAAAACTCATAGAGAGGGAGTCTACTACTCGAGTAAAAGGAGACTAATATGAGAAAAAGTGTATTGATATTGGGGGTTGGCATACTGTCACTTTCTCTGACAGCCTGCTCAATCACTTCTATTGTAGACAAGTTCAAAGATCCCGAACAGCTTTCACGTGAACTGCATGAATCCCCCCGATTCCTGTACGACACAGTTCCTGCTGATGGATTTGACAATGTATCTATATTATCCAACGAGTTTTTCAAAGGAAAACCCTACAATAATATAGTTAACTTTGGAGATAACATTCTTCTTATCGCTGAAGGCATTTACAAAGATCAGTCCACCCAGCAGGAGGATAGTGATTATAAGGAGAATAAGAATAATTCAGAGGATGAATTCAATTCAGATGATAATCTCGATCCGGAAGACGATTTTAATCCAGAGGACGAATTCATGGGGGAAGCCGAGGGCGATCCTAAATTTGAATATTCCTTTGATGTTTATAATCCCTGGAGTAACGAGATAATAGGTTCTCTTTCACGTGAAGATATTGATTGCGATTATTATAGAGTGACAAAAGACAGACTTTTGCTGTTTAGCTACGACAGTTTCTCTGTTTCTTCATATGACTTAGAACTTAATTATATTGGTACCTTTAATTACAGGGATATTGATGAACTTGCTTCTTCCCTTTTTTATGAATCCTCTGATAATTCTCTATATACAACAACTTTTTCAGATAACCAGTTTGTAAAGGTTGATCCTGAAAGCTTTGAATATACTACTTTTGACAGTGAGCTTTATGATCCTTCCATTATCAATTTTTCTGAGGATGGAAAATATATGCTTCTATCGGGCATTAAAAAGGATACTCTTAAATATACTGTTAATGCCGTTAATACGGAGAATATGCAGACCATTTCCTCTGTTGAGCTTCAAAGCCATGAGGGTTCAATTAATGATAAAGCACTTGTTACTGTATATGATTCTGACCTGAACGAATGGGTTTACCAGAAGCATAACGGCTACAGCCTTTACTTTAATATACCTGATATAAGAGATGTTCGTCTTCTTCCTGATGGAACTGTACTAATACATCGTGAGGAATTCTACGACGAAGGGGATAACAGCAATCATACTGTTACATATTATCAGATGGATGAAACCGGAAAATGCATTAACGACTTCAGGTTTGTGTGTCCCGTTTCTTCTAATGATGAATATACTTATTTTTCTTCTGATTATGTATATCTTGAGGATTGCAACAGTGTAATGTTCCTGGTATACACTTCAGGAGTTAATCCTTACATTCTCATTTGGGATTTAGATGCCAATCACAAGGTTAAATCAGAGATTAAATCAAGTACTAATCCAGAGGAGTGTATTTCCAGAAGCAAGAAAAAGACTACCACTCTTGTTCCGGATCCAGACTCCTACAATTGGGGTAAACTTACAAGCGTCAATCTAAAGGCCTGCTCCCTTGAGGACAAATATGATATTGAGATTTATCTTGGACCTGAGGTTCCAAAGAAAATTGACGCCTTCACCTGTAAGCAGACTACGGATCCCGTAGTACTAAATGATGCAGTAAATCATCTTGAAAAAATCCTGGGATGTTACCCTGACAATTACTTTAACCAGTTGTGCTACGGTGAAATTAAAGGTATCCGTATCTACCTGGCCGGTGATCTGAAGGGTGATGGCAAGGAAAACATTGAAGACCCAAGTGGTTATGTATGCAACATGGATAGTTACATGGTTATGGTTCTCGACTCGAATTACTATTGGAATTGGGACGACACTGTTAATCACGAGCTTTCCCATATGATAGACCGCAGACTAGAGTTCCTGTCAAACTATAAAACGGATTCTTTGTATTCTGAGGAGAAATGGAACTCCTATAATCCAAAGAAATTTGAGTATTTCTCAAATTATATTGGATATGAAAACAATGATTTATATGTGAAAAATTCAGATTATTTTTTCAGTGATTATGGAATCACCTTCCCAACTGAGGATCGTGCTCTAATATTTGGTGCAGCTATGGATTACTATCTTAATAACTTTTCAGATGAGAGGCTGACTGATAAACAGAGTCCATTACATAAGAAGCTTGAATATTACTGTAAATGCATACGGGATGGTTTCAACACCACCGGCTGGAATGACACCATGCCTTGGGAACAACTGATAAAATAGTAAATGGCGGGAGAACTCCCGCCATTTATTTTATGTTCAATTACTCTATGTAGCCACTATTCTCCTGCCTATTCCTAAAAAAATGTAAAAAAAAGACAGCCTTTCGATCTGCTGTCTTTTTAGGAGAAGGTATTTTTACTATGGGGTATAGCAAAAACTATATATAATGTATTGGGGGGTTTTTACAGGTATTATAATATCACGGTTGCACAAATAAGTGTCAACAAAGTTGCATAAATTTCTCTTGTGTTTTTGTGCATATTGTACAAACCCCTCAATCATTTTAATCAAATAAGGCTTCAAACTCTTCTCTTGTAATCTTTTCTTTTTCAATTAATAGTTCTGCACACTTGTCAAGCACATCTCTGCGAGCCGTTATTATCTTCTTGGCTTTCTTGTATGCACTATCAATGATTTCCTTAACCTCGGCATCAATTGTAGCTGCAACGCCTTCACTGTAGCTTCTTGTATGTGCCAGATCTCTTCCGATGAACACTTCCTCTTCATCCTGATCATAGCAGATAAGACCAACATTTTCTGACATACCATACTTGGTAACCATGTCTCTGGCCATTCTTGTTGCCTGCTTGATATCCTGTGAAGCTCCTGTTGTAATATCATCAAATACGAGTTCTTCAGCAACTCGTCCTCCCAGATCTACAACAATCTCATTGAACATCTTATTCTTGGAATTAAACATCTCATCCTGTTCTGGTAACGGCATTGTATATCCTGCTGCTCCCATTCCTGTAGGAATAATAGAAACAGTATATACAGGTCCAACATCTGGAAGTAAATGGAATAAGAGAGCATGACCAGCTTCATGGAAGGCTGTTATTCTCTTCTCCTTGTCTGAGATAACCTTGCTTCTCTTCTCTGCACCTATACCTACTTTTACAAAGGCTTTTCTAATGTCTGCCTGAACAATATACTCTCTGTCCTCACGAGCCGCAATGATAGCCGCCTCGTTCATAAGGTTCTCCAGGTCCGCTCCTGTAAAACCAGCTGTAGTCTGGGCAATCTGCTTAAGATCAACATCCTCAGCCAATGGCTTCTTACGGCAATGAACTTCAAGGATTTCTTCTCTTCCACGCACATCCGGTCTTCCCACTCCTACTTTTCTATCAAAACGTCCCGGACGCATAATCGCAGGATCAAGAATATCCACACGGTTGGTAGCAGCCATTACAATAATTCCCTCATTAATGCCGAAGCCATCCATCTCTACCAGCATCTGGTTAAGTGTCTGCTCACGTTCATCGTGACCTCCACCCATTCCAGTTCCTCTTCTTCTTGCTACTGCATCAATCTCATCGATAAAGATGATACAAGGAGCATTTTTCTTAGCATCCTCAAAAAGATCTCTAACTCGCGAAGCACCTACACCTACGAACATCTCTACGAAATCAGAACCTGAAATACTGAAAAATGGAACGCCTGCTTCTCCGGCAATTGCCTTAGCAAGTAAAGTCTTACCTGTTCCAGGAGGTCCAACAAGAAGCACTCCCTTTGGAATTCTTGCACCAAGCTTTGTATACTTACGTGGTGCTTTAAGGAAGTCTACTATCTCCTCAAGTTCTTCCTTTTCCTCTGCAAGACCAGCAACATCTGCAAAAGTAGTCTTATTCTGATCTTCTGTAGTAAGCTTTGCACGGCTCTTGCCAAAATTCATCATCTTGCTTCCGCCACCCTGTGCTGAAGCATTGTTATTAGCTATCATAAACAGTATAAATACTGCTCCAAATACTAACAGATAAGGTAATAATGTCATTATCCAGCTCTCGCCGGGAACCTCTGACACCTTATAGTTAGTAAATTCGCTGGCGGTCATCATTTCCTGTGCATCGTTAACATCAGATACATACACAGTCTCAACCTTGTCCTTGTCTGTTGTAATCTCAAGGCTTCCTGTTGGAACTTCTCTATTCTGTACCACCACAACTTCCTTAATCTCACCCTTTTCAAGACTTACTTTAAAATCCTCAAGAGTGTAGGCATTTGCAGGAGAATTCTTTCCTAATGCATACCAGATGCATATCACTGCAAAAACCAAAAAAACATATACCCATATTCCTCTAAAACTGCTCTTCTTTGTATTCACCTGTCTCTCCTTTAGATTAGATTTCGCCCTCTACGAAGCCGATATATGGAAGATTTCGGAATCTTTGATCATAATCAAGTCCGAAGCCTACCACGAATTTATCTGGAATAACAAAACCTGTATAATCTGCCTTTACGTCATCCACCTCACGTCTGTCAGGTTTATCCAGCAATGTACAAATAGTTATTGTCTTTGGATTCCTTGTCTCAAACAGCTTCATCAATCTGCTTAATGTGTTACCTGAATCAATAATGTCCTCGACAATAATTACATTCTCACCCTCTATTGATCGCTCAAGATCCTTCTTGATATTGACCACTCCAGAGGATTGAGTTGCTGCACCATAGCTTGAAACAGACATAAAATCAATAGTCATTGGAAGTTCAATTCTCTTGGCAAGCTCTGTGGTAAAGAAAATAGAGCCCTTTAAAATACATACCAGATATACTGATTCTCCCTTAAACTTTTCTGTAATTGCTGCACCAATCTCAGCAATACGCTTATTTAGCTGTTCCTCTGTTAAATATACGGAAATGTCATACTTCTTATTAAAATCCATTACTTAATTGCCTCCATCAAATTGCATCTCTAAAATCTCTGTAGTATCTGATGATACCTTGAACGGCTCCGCCATTCTCCCCCCGATTATATCAATTATCTGATTATCCATGGCAATCAGCCATATTTCATCTCTCATTGATGCAGGAACTTTCTCATCGATAAAATACTGCTTCAACTTCTTCCTATGGCCGTGGATATCATTAATAAAATAATCTCCAGACATACGTTTTCTTATTGAAAACCCTCTTTTTATCTTATCATAATCAACCCATTTAGTATATGGTTTTTTAGGAATTTCGTCCATATTTCCATGGAAGGTTTTATAGGACATAAGTAACACCCCCTGTTTGAGCTGTATTGAAAGAGGTTGCTCTTTGCAGGACTCCAGCATACCTGCATCAATCAAAATCCTCTCCCTACCTTCTGATACCCAGTCCTCCCTGAAAATTATGATTTCATCATACTGCTTTAATGCGGTAAGTCGGTATGGAAGATTAATCTGTCTGCCGGACTGCTTATCCAGCAGGTCGGCTACTGATGTAACGTGAATTGCCATAATGTCCTTACGTTTTCCGGAAGCAGCAGCAATTGCATCCAGTATGATCTCATTTCTTATGGCAGAGTGGAGTTTTTTCAGTTCTATAGTATCCAGATGAACTCCATCGCTTCTTTCCTCCATAATCTGAGGCTTAATCCTGTTGGCAGATTGGCTAATGTAATCCCAGGCCTCAGCCATCATTCCTGCTGTCTGATTTATGTGGGCAACTGCCTGACTGTTGATTTCAATTAACTGCGGCAAAACCATGTGGCGCAGTCTGTTACGGTCATAGGTCACATCTGTATTGGTTGAATCCATGCAATACTGCTGCCCAAGCAACTCAAGATATGCCTCTATCTCATGTCTTGTCACTGCCAGTAATGGACGAATAAATGAAATATTCTGCTCCACCCTCATCGGGCTCATTCCCGACATTCCTTTCACTCCGCTTCCCCGAAGCAGCTGAAAGAGAACTGTCTCCGCATTATCTTCCATGTGATGAGCCAGTGCAACCTTTCCACCGGTTTCTCCTGCCCTCCTTGAAAAAGCCCTGTAGCGAAGAATTCGGGCTGCCTCTTCAGTCCCTGCTCCATGCTCTTTACAAAATGCCGGAACATCAACCCTTACTACAGCGCAGGAAACCTCATACTTTCTGCATAATTCCTGGGTAAATTCCATATCCTTGCAGCTTTCTTCCCCTCGAATTCCATGCTCCACATGAACTACTTCCATTGTAAAATCCAGTTCTTTCTGCAATTCCTTTAGAACTAAAAAAAGACATACCGAATCAGCGCCCCCAGATACACCGCATATGATGTGATCCTGCGGACGAATGATTTGATATTGTCTTATATAATCTCTTATCTTCTGAATCATTATTTTTCCCATATTCCTGCAACTAAAACAGTCATATCATCCATGGCATATCCTCCTGTGTATGAGAGAACCTTATCAAGTATTCCCCTTGCCATGGCACCTGAATTATCTGTTGTTGCGTCTTCAATTATTGCTGTCAAAACCTCTTCCGGCTTCTCCACCTGCAAATATTCTATCACACCATCCGATACCATTACAAGAAAATCCCCGTCGCCGAGCACGCAACTTGTCTGTTCCGGACTCTGTTCCATGTCAACGCCAGCTGGCAGAGATTCAGACCTGATACATTCCACTTGCCTTCCTCTTTTAATAAAAGTTGAACTGGCTCCTATCTTTACCATTGTCATTCTACCTGTGTAAAGATTAACTGATGCGTTATCCAGGGTGGAAAACATTCCATCCTCCCCTTTTAGAACCATTGCTGCATTCATCATTTTCACTGCTGATTCTGTCCCAAAGCCTGCTTCAAGAAAATTCTGAAAAAGCTCTATTACTGTCTCACTTTCTCTGCCAGCCTCCACTCCTGAGCCCATTCCATCTGAAAGGCAAAGATTGTAATTACCATCCTCCAACATAAAGAATGAATAGCTGTCTCCGCTTACAATCGAACCATTCTTTTTACAGGACGCAGCCCCTGGAAGTACATAGAACTCTGTATCCTCATACATTACTATCTCAATTGCCTCTCCCGGAATTATGGTAGGGGTGTCCTGCTTTAGTCTGAGTCTTGTGCATACGGCTTTTTCCACAGCCTTTTGCAGTTTTCGGGAGGTTGTCCCACTGTCAGAGCATACAAGAAGTCTAATCTTAAGCACATGATTCTCCACCTGGCTAAGATGTATATCCTTTATTTCTGCTCCATTCTCCCTGGCTTCATAGATTATTTTTGCCTTTTTAATTCTGCTTCTGGCATCCAGACTGCGCTCCTTTTTCTGCCAGTCCTTCAGGAGACTTTCCATTGCATCAAACTGTCTGGCAATTACCGCCCTGTTTTCCTGAAGTCTTCTGTGCCAGGAATAATTAAGTTCCAGCCTTCCAAAGGCTTCCCCTGCGGCCTTTACCATCTGCTCATATTTGTCACACTGCTTTATATATTTTCTTCCTAATATCTTACTAATATCGACACTGTCCATGACTGCCCTAAGCATGTTCTTAAAAGCCTCTGCCCTGCCTGCAGCATTCCCCTGCCAGCACTGCTCCCATTTAGGGCAGGATACACACACGCTGTCCACAACCTCCTGCTGAATCAGCCTGATGTCATCCTGCTCATTATGATGCTTCCAGCCGGACATTCCCCCAAAGGTCTGGGAAAGGCCCTCAAAAGCCGACATTAACGCAGTCACTCTGCCATCCGGAACATACCCTGCCGGAACTATAATTTTGCTGTCCCTTTCCCAGCTGATATGCTGAGACATCTCAAGAAGATAATGAATCAGTATGGCAGCGCCTGCAGTTAGCAGGCCTTCAGATATTCCTGCTATCACCTGCTCTATTTCTACCTGTCCCACAAAGGAGCCTGCAAGGTTAATTACTGTTACAGCAGCTCCCGCTATTGCACCAGTTGCTGTGCCCTGCCAAGTTCGTCCAATTCTGCCATACAGCTTTGTCGCCACATATATTACCGGAAGAAGGCAAAAATATTTAACAGATGTAATGAGTGATATGTTCATACCTATTCCCGCTATCAGGCCTGCATATATATATGCACTTTTTTCCTTTTTTGTACAATATACAGCAAATATTGCCGGAATCAGTGGATAGTATCCCCATATTCCTATCCAGCTGGCCACATATGCTGCCAGGGCCCACAATACTTTTACTATTATTTCCATAATCCAGCCTCCATGTTTTATTATGCGGTTAGATTATAGGCCAAGGCATCTGAAAGCTTTGACGAAAAGTGTAAACAAAAAAGACAGAGATTATTCTCCGTCTTTCTTAAATAGTATCTCATCTTTAAATACCAGTCCCAGCTTGTGAGCCATCTCTACAATAAATGACTTGCTGTTAACATGCTTCTCAAGCTCCTCTATGTCACTTGAACGCTGGGTCTCCAATTCATAGGCCTCCTGAGCGGCTTTCTCCTTGGCCATCAGCTCATTGTCTCTTGCCTTAAGCCTGAAGACCTGAAAAGACATAATAACCAGTAAAGCTATAACAATTACTACTATGCTAAGCTTTCCTGTGTTTGTATTTCTATTCCTAATTCTTCTACGTGTTTTACTCATTGACCCTCCTTAAACATCCTGTGGTCCTTTATCATAATTGTAGCTTTTTTAAATATGATTTTCAATTCTTTTTTCCACAATACCCCCGCCAGCAATGCAACTATCAGGTAGGCTCTCATCTGCCCTACCTGGGAACTGTAAAGCATATACAGCACTGCACCTTCTGCAAGCAGACAAAACACCATATCCTCCAACCCGATTAAAAGTCTGTTTTTCGGATTCTTTCTCCTAAAAAGGTCTATAAAATCCCATAGGGCATCCACCACCATCCCTGTGATAAAGGCCCTGACGAACATATCTAACTCATTCATCTAAAAAGTTTTCCAAACACACTATCCTGTTTATGGGCACTAAGTGAAGGAACCTCCGAATAAATCATGGACTCAATCTCACCTTCTATATCGGCTTCTCCTTTTTCCAGATTAAGACGGTTAACATGAAGATCCTTCCCCTTCACATGCAGCATTCCCATCTCTGTCTCCAAAAGAATCTCTCCTATGTCAAAGGACAGGACATCAACTATTCCGGTAAAGCTTCCATTCTGTCTATTATTAAGTATTATTTTATGATTCTTGTTTATTGTCTTTTCTTCCATAAAAAAACCTCCTAATAGAGTATATTAGGGGGTTACACATTTTATGCTAAATATATTCGAACAAATCCTTAGCTTCATCCTTTTTCGTTGTAGACTGAATATCAAGAACACGTACCTTAACTGTCTTCTGTCCGAACTGAATCTCAATAATGTCTCCAACCTTCACATTGAGAGAGGCCTTGGCCACCTTGCCGTTAACCAGCACTCGTCCTGCATCGCAGGCTTCATTGGCCACAGTACGTCTCTTGATTAATCTTGATACCTTTAAAAACTTGTCAAGTCTCATAACATTTCCTTTCTTAGCAAAAAGAGATAGGACATTATCCTATCTCTTTTAAATATTCATCTAATATAACAAATTAGTTAAGAGAATCTTTTAAGGCCTTACCAGCTTTGAACTTAGGAGCCTTAGAAGCTGGGATTGTCATTTCCTCACCAGATCTAGGATTTCTACCAGTTCTAGCAGCTCTTTCAGATACTTCGAATGTTCCAAATCCTACTAACTGAATCTTCTCACCCTTTTTTAATTCCTCAGCAACAACATCTGTGAAAGCTTTAACTGCTGCTTCAGCGTCCTTCTTAGAAATCTCAGCCTTCTCTGCAACTGCTGCAACTAATTCTGCTTTGTTCATATTAAATTTCCTCCTCTGGATTCACAAAATTATATAATTCGAAGAGTTTCCCTCCCAAATTACCTACAACAATATATATACTTGTTTTTTGTTGGTTTGTCAAGGAAAAACCCCTATTTTAGTATATAGAATCAAGCAATTCTTCTAAGGTTGCAAGGTAATCTGTAAGGTCATCTTCATCACTTTTAGATGATTTTTCAGAAGACTCTGTACTCTTTTGCGTACTCTCAGAATTATTACTTTTTTCCTCCTTTTGGCTATCATCTTTCTTGTTATTGTCAGTCTTGGTATTTTCGGAATCCTTTTGTTTCTCATCATCCTTAAGACTAATTAAAACAGTAGCCTCCTCCGAGTTGACAAAAAGGATCTTCTCCCACTGATCATAGCCATCTGCAATCACCTTCAGATTATGCCTGCCATATGCAATTTTGATTGGTGAACTGTAATCTATCAGCTTGTCATCAAGAAGAATCTTGGCATCTGCCACATCCACCACAAACTGAATCAGACCGCTCTTTGGCCCCTGCCCCTTAATCTCATCCAAATCAACCCTGGTGGTCTTTCCTCTCTTAATGGTGATATCCTTACTTCCTCCCCAGCCTTCATTGGCTACTACAAGTCTGTACTTGCCTTCAGGCACCTCCATCTCCATATCCTTTGTTATCTGAACAAAAATATCTGTATTAAGCTGAAGATAACTTCCCTCAAACAGCTCAGTGTTGGACAGCTGAAGGGTTCCATGACCTGACATAACACAGACAGACAGAATCTCCTTGTCTATGCCAGTTACCTGAAGAACATCTTCCTCCCCAATTTCATCAACCTTTATCTCCTTATTCCCTGAAAAGAAATAAGTATTGTCGGACAGTCTGTAATTACCCTCCGCTATTTCTAGCTTATTGACCGACTTATCCACAGAATACCTTGTTATGTCATCATATACCCACACTGCGTCCGACTTTGTCACCTGTTTCACTCTGCCGGACTCATCTGCCGTTGACAGGGTTACTACATCTCCGGGACCAAAGCTTGCAACTGAGGAATAATCCCCATATTTATTGCAAAATTCTGTATTAAGACCATAATACACCTGATATTCCAGACCGTTTGCATATCTGAAAACCCTCATTTTTTCTTTGGCACTGTTGATTTCAACTATAAGATATAGCTCCTGCTCCACTTCCTGCAGCTCAGTAGCCTCCGTCGTACCTTCGCTGTTAAGACTATGATAATAATAGTTGGTGGCTGGGGAATCCTCATCATTTTTATTCCCACAGGCAACCATTCCCATAGATAAAACCAGTGCCGCCAATACACTTACTTTTCTCCATATTTTTGCTACTCTTCTCATATTTTTAGTATAACTTATTAACAAATAATTGAAAATATTTTTTCCAAAAAGACTACCCTTTGAGGCTCCTGTTCAATTATCTTTTCCAATTTTTCCATATAGCGCTCTGACCCCCAGGCTTTATTGGAGTTATAGTATCGGTTGCACACCTTCCAGAATTTCTCAGGATATTGAATCATTTTACCTAATATCTGAAATTCCAGCTGGCTTAGGGGACGCAGACTTTTGTAGGATTCCAGCATTCTTTGCGCCATTTCAACCTGCCAGTTGTTTTTTTCCATTACCTTGCGAAGAAATGCTGCTATGTCTGAAACCCGTATTCCCAATACTGCATTTTCAAAGTTAATTATGTGGCCCTGGGTCCCTGTAAAAATCACATTATGGAAATTGTAGTCATGATGACACCAGCCCATTATTTCCCCTTCATAATCCTCTGTCATTTTAAGGCTGTTAACCCATTCTTCCACCGCTTTGCCCTGAGAATAGAAATAATCAAAGGAATTCATCACCTGAAGCTCGAAATTATTTTTATTCTTTCTGGTCCTTAAATAATTTCTTAGCTTTATCAGCTCCCTGTTGTGGCGCTGCCAGTGTATCAAGTATTTTGCCATACTCTCCTTCATATAATCAGGGCATTGACCACAAGGGGAATTCCTGTGAAAGCTGGCCAGCTCTTCCATAGCCCTGCACACATCCTTTATATCTGCCGGATTACATTCCCTTCCCTGAAAAGTAGACTTTAAAATATAACTTATCTCCCAGTCATCCCGGGCAATGGGGCTCCCCTCTTTCGTATACACTATCTCCTCTGCCTCAA
This sequence comes from Agathobacter sp., assembly GCA_036311465.1. GTDB lineage: Bacteria > Bacillota > Clostridia > Lachnospirales > Lachnospiraceae > Roseburia. Next base: position 27,185 of record JAXJPW010000054.1, on the reverse strand, counting down.
AACCACTGCTTCCAAGGTCCTTAAGCATTTTTGCCAGTATCTCAACCCTGTTTGCGGAGCCGGTGCAGGGCTTTAAAAGAAAATGTCCTTTATCAGTTTCACACCAGTATCCTGCTCTCGTTTTTGTCATCTGTATTACTTCCAGTTCATATTGTTCCAAAGCCACTTCCGGCTGATTATACACAAAAAAACCCCCTTCATATGACTTACTTGTCAGTTCATCATATGAAAGGAGTTTATATTTTATGAGCAAGTTCAAGCAATTTGCTCTTTTCATTAAGCTCTGGTGCATCGAGAACCATCTCAAAAAGCCCATCAAGAACTCTTCCCATTTCTTTTCCAGGCTTCATTCCCGCTGCAATCAGGTCCTTGCCACTTATTGCCATATCCTTTTTCCGGATACACTGCTGCTTTTCCAATATATCCCTATACTGCTGCTCAAACTCATCAATATACTGCATCTTCTCTTGACGATGGTACATTGCCTGTCCCAGATTATCTGCTCTTTTTACCTCAAAAAGCTCCGGAAACTGTTCAAGTCCAATTCGGTTAATTGCCCTTCTGACATTTCTTTCGTTTATCTTTGGTCTGTCATCGTGGGCCAGTATGAGCTTTCTCACCTTATCAATTGTATCATTATCAAACTTAAGACGCTTAAGGATGTCAACAGCCATATCCGCGCCCTTCTGTGGATGTCCGTAATAATGCTCCTGCCCCTCTTCGTCTACTGTACGACAGACAGGCTTTGCCACATCATGAAGAAGCATAGTCAGCCTGAGAACCTTGTCTGCCCGAATATTAATCATGGTCTGAATAGTGTGTTCCCCTACTGAATACATGTGGTGTTTGTTGTTCTGTGGAGTCTTCATCATCACGTCAAACTCAGGTAGAAATACTGCTGTTAATCCAAGCTCATAAGCAGTTCTGACTGCCTCCGGATGATTAGATTGCAAAAGCTTTACCAGCTCCACCTGTATTCTTTCTGCGCTTACCTTTGAAATTGTAGGAGCCAGTGCCTTTACTGCCTCTCTTGTGTCTGTTTCTATCTCAAACCCCAGCTGGGCCGCAAATCTGACGGCTCTTAGCATTCTAAGAGCATCTTCACCAAATCTGTCCATTGGATTACCTACACAGCGTATAATCCCTCTGTCCAAATCCTGTTCACCTTCAAACACGTCCACCAGTCCCTGCCGGTCATTATATGCCATGGCGTTAATTGTAAAATCTCGCCTCTTCAAATCTTCAATCAGGTTTGAAGTAAAGGTAACCTCCTTTGGATGACGTGAATCCTCATATTCACCATCTATTCTATATGTGGTAACCTCATATCCTATGTGGTCAAGCATTACTGTAACTGTACCATGCATAATTCCAGTATCTATGGTTCTCTTAAAGATAGACTTAATCTGCTCTGGCGAGGCAGAAGTCGTAATATCCCAGTCCTGGGGGGCTCTTCCAAGAATACTGTCCCTTACGCAGCCGCCTACTGCAAATGCTTCAAAGCCCGCTTCATACAATTGACCAATAATATATTGTACATGCTCTGGTAAAACTATTTTCATAAAAATGTATATGTTCCTTTACTGGTGGATTTAACCTTATACATAAGATCATCCGCCTGCTTAATCATTTCATCGACACTAATATTTTCACTTGCTCTATGTGTTGTTATTCCGATAGAACAGCTAAGTGGCTTCATGTCATGAATCTCATCAGTATAGGAAGAAAAAACAGGATGGTTTATTACTCTGTCTAGTATCTCCCTTGCTAAGCTTTCCAGCCTGCTGCGTTCATCAGAATTAAGAATAATGATAAACTCATCTCCACCGTATCTGCTTACAAAGCCATCCTCTCCAACAGCATTTTTGAATATCTTAGCCATCTCCCGCAACACATTGTCTCCAACATCGTGTCCGAAAGTGTCATTATAAGGCTTAAAGTTATCTACGTCAAGGAACATAACCGATATAGTATCATTATCCTGATGTTGAACCTTCTTAACCAGGCGTTCAGCCTCCCTATACATTCCAACTCGGTTATATACACCGGTAAGTGCATCAAAATGAGCACTCTCCTCCAGAATCTTATTAAGCCTTGTAAGATTAATCGAGGCATTCAGCTCCTTAAAAATAAGCCTGTAGAAGTTTAAATCCTCGTCATCAAGCATATATCTGTTTACAGAATTATGCCAATTTTCCTTCATCAGGATATATGTAATCAGTATTGCCTGAACACGTCCCTCATCATAGCATGGCACTGCCACAAAGGAACATACCTCTTCAATTCCAAAGAGGGCTATGTCACTCTCATGGTCAAAATAATTTTCACTTATTTTGGATACTGCATATCCGTTTGGATATGAGTCCATTGAATCATATATATCCATAAGCTGATGTATATTCAGCTCAACATCTGTATTGTTAAACAGTACAGATGGACTGTCATCAGAATACCTGATAAACATAGCCTTATCATTATCAAAGTAAGTAAGAAATGAAAACATTGCATCATAAATCATGTTTTCTTCATTTCCATCACTCACATCAATAATCGACTGAAGGATTGCCATAAACCGCATCTGTCTCTTACATATCTGGTAGTCACGCTCAGTTCCCGCCTGTTTCAACAGCAGCTCCATCTCCGCTTTGCTTACTTCACATGGGCCACTATGCACACCGGAACTTATAGATTCAAGAATCTTTAAAGATACTGTTTTGCTTTTTTGCTGAAGCTTCTTCTTATGCTGCTCAAGCAAAAGTTCTTCTTTTGCATATTCCTCACTCATATTCATGCTGTCAAAAATCAGCATACGGCTTTTTCTGAAGCACTCATAAATATAGAACTGATTTCCTTCTGCTTTATATAAATAGATTTCGGCCTCCTGGAAATTCTCAAGGGCCTTCTCCCTGTCTCCATCATAGAAATTGATTAGTCCCACCGCATAAGTGTATAAGAACATATCGTCATCACACTTTGCATAGTCATGAATCACATCACTTTTTCCATCTTTTTCTATTTTCATTAGCATATAATTAAGGAACTGTTTGCAGTTCTGTAGATTTCTCTCACAGTCAAATCTGTGTCCCTGAAGTATACTTACCACCGCCAGAAGAGCGTACAATTTGGACAGGTTGCAGACTCTTATGCTGTTAAGGCGAAGTCTCTCTACCGTTTTCATTGTTTCGTTAAGACGATTCTCCGCCTTATCAAATTCCTCCATCATAATATAGTTGAGGGCAATATTGTAATTAACCTCCGCTATATCCTCTGTTCTTCTAAGCTCATAGAAAAGCTCTAAAGCTCTATTATAGTAATCTGTTGCAAGCTTATTATGACCAAGAGCACAAAGATTATACCCAATTCCAACATAGGTTTTCGCCCTGTTAAAGGTATCATCACCCTTAATATACTGATAAGTTCTCACCGTATATAGTAAGGCAATCTCGTTCATTCCAAAGGTTGAAGCAATCATTATATTCTTCTGGAAGGCATTAAATACCAGTATCTCATTATCGATTTCTTTCGCCAGTTCAACACCTTTGCTAAAGTACTTAAGGGCTGACTCTGACTCACATGCTTTTGCAACTACCTGCGGATTATTGTCATAGGCATAAATATATATGTGAGCAAGATTATTCTTATATTCGTACTTTTTAAGCATCTCTATCAAATCATCTTCAATCTTAATATCAGAAATGCAGAAAAATATATTATGCCAGCCTGACATCTGAATCTGAACCTTAAGAAGCTTTGCCTGAAAAATCTTCTTCTCTTCTCCACTGCTTTGAGCTATTTCCTCTAATAAAGCAGCATATTTTTCAGCAATATCTAACCTGCCCAGATACATATAACAGTTGGCCGTAAGCAACGCACACTCAAAGCTCAGCTCTGTATTATTGCTGCCTGAATCTAGTTTCTTCAAGCGGGACAGGGTCTCTATGGCTTTTGAAAAATTCTGTGTCATTATGGAAACCTTTGCGTATAACTGACACAGCTTAGCAAGCCACCGGGGTTCTATTGCAATTTCCTCCTCCATGGCCTGCCTCTCCAAATTGTTAAAATGATACTCAATATATTCAAATTCCAGTAGATAATAACAGTTCTTAAGGGTGGCGAAAGTTTTTGGAAGCTTATCCATGCGATTTTTCAGCTTAACACTTCTACTAAGCCTTTCCTTCCCTGTAGAACCCAGATGATAAATCTGATTATAGTTGCCCAATACTTCTAACATAGTATTCCAATGTTCAAGCGCTTCGCCCTTTATCCAGGGACTGTCATTGGAGCCTAACACAATTCCAATATTGGAAGATGGGTGTTCCAGAAGATATAAAACCACATCTATTGAGCTTTGACTTACAAGATTAAATCTGTTAATCACCAGAAAAATAGGTCTGATTTCACCAAGCTTAATAAGGAGGTTAGCAATCCCCTCCGTCATTCTCTTCTTCTCATACATAACCTCATTTGGAAGCATTGGCTCATTTCTTGTACATAAACCGGTATGAAAATATGAACTTAATATCTCTTTATGAAAACTGTAGATACCACATTCGTCCAGAAAATCCTCGAACTTCCCCCGTCCCAGTTCCTTAAACATATCACAAATGGTATCCAGAAATGGTGCATAGGCCTCTACAACCACGTCATATTGCAGCTCAATGCATTTGAAAAAACGTTACTCCCGATTCCGGAATAACGCTCCTCTTTTAGATAAGTCACTGAAAAGTCATTATTATAACTAGCTAAAACAATATTTCTTTCCGTATTTCCAGTCTGGTAGTATGTCTGATCGACAACCCCATCAAAAAACTTCTCTATCATTAACGACCCCCTAATCTTGTCAATTTCATCTTATAGAAAAAATAGGGAAAAGTCAACAAAACTATCTTTTATTTCCATTGGGGTGTAATAGAAAATTCCATGTTTTTTCCAGTTACAGGATGAACAAATTCAAGCTTATATGCGCATAATTTCAGCCCATCCGAGACTTCTGCTCCACCATACTTTTTGTCTCCCTCAATTGGAAAACCAATATTGGAAAGCTGCAATCTTATCTGGTGCTGCCTGCCTGTATGTAAAGTTATGTCAAAGACTGTACCCTTTTCGTCTGACCCACATACAGTGTAGTCCAGGCTGGCAGGTTTTGCTCCCTCTGTGGCTTTGTCAACAATACGTGAAATATTTTTCTGTTTGTCTGTCAGCATATAATCCTGAAGGCTTCCACCCTTTGCAATTGAGGCTGTAGAAGCACTTCTTGCATAATAATGCTTACCCATCTGATCCCTTTGTATCTGCTTGGAAAGCTCCGAAGCCGCCTTCTGATTTTTGGCAAAAACCATAACCCCTTCTACGGGCTGGTCCAATCGATGAACCACCCCTATATAAGGTGTCTCCTTGTTTCGGACTCTATAATTCTTTAAATAGCTCTCCATATCCTGCTGTCCCAGTCTTCTTGTCTGAGTTGCCATCCCTGCAGGTTTATGGCATACAATTACATCTTTATCTTCAAATAAGATTTCTACTTCCATAATTATCACTCTTTTCTAATAAGAATATACATTTTCTTTTCGCTTGAATACTTATGATAGTGGTATTTATAATTGACTATCCTGTTTTTATAAATGAAATTAATTATCAGTTCACTGGTTTCATCATCGATTATATCAGTTTCTATGCAGACCTTGTCGCCTTTAGAGATTACTCCATCTGAAGAGTCTTCTGCCGCGTATCCATAAACCATACCCTTGTCTATCTTTTCCACTTTTATGTCAAGGTTCTTCTCCTGTGGTTTGGATTCATCTTTGGATGAAGGAGCTTTGGGTGAATCCTCTTCTACTTCCGGCAAGCACTGTTTGTCCGCGTTCTCATTCTCTTTGGAAGCATTATCCTCTTTTGAAGCATTATCCTCTTTTCCGGCATCATCTAAAATAGTCGCTTCTTCCTCCCCCGCTGAAGCCTCCTTATCAGGCTTATCTCCCTGTGAGAATTGCTCTGCACTGGTTTCGGTCTTCTCTTCTGCCTTGGAATCCTGTGCATTTCCACTATTATCATAAGCCGAGTCAGTAGTAGACTTAATTTCATCATTTAACAAAAGCTGTCGCCCTGAGATAATCAATACAAGGGCCAGTCCCGCAGCCATACTTCCCCACTTCATCCACTGCTTTGTTCTCTTTCTTTTTGTCCTTTTCTTCTGTCTTGCCCTGTTTACCTCCTCAAGCATATCCTCATCGATATGTTGCATGGCATCTATTATTTTATCCGGTTTCATAGCTCAAAGCCCTCCTGTATAAGGTATTCCTTTAGTTCATTTCTAATCCTGTGAAGCAATACCTTTACGTTAGATTCAGACTGTCCTGTATATCCTGCAATATCCTTTATTGAATCCATATAAAAATATCTTCCCAGAAATAGAATTCTTTTCTTTTCAGGAAGTTCTTTTAGAAACTTGTTAATTGTCTCCCCCAGCAATTTTGCCTCCAGGGTCTTTTCCACACCATCCCCTGCTGTGCAGACCTCCTCTAACTCGTCATAACAGACATCATATTCTGTACCCATTCTCTTACGGCTGTGCTTTCTGCGATATATATCTATTGCAGCCTGGCGATTTATCTTGCCAAGATAGGCTCCAAGAATCTGAGGAATCTGTGGCGGAATAGAATTCCATGCCTTAAAGTATGTATCATTAACTGTCTCCTGACAATCCTCATAATCCTTTAGAATGTTGTAGGAAATCTTTGTCAGATAATGGCGATACTTAATATCTGTTTCTGAAATTGCATTTTGGTCTCTTAATAAATATAGTTCAACTATCTTTTCATCGCTAAGGGACATATTCTCCTCTCTTCCTATTATATATACTAGGCGTTTGCGAAACGCCACAAGCCGCATAAATACGGCACATTTTTGTTTCTAAAATAAAATATCTCCTCAAGGTTTATGGTAAAATAGAATTGTCAAGAAACTATCAACCAATCCACCAAAAGGAGATATACTCACATGATAACATATAAACAACTCTCTTTGGCAGAAATTTTCGAAGATTGCCAAAATAAATTTGATAATGACAAACCTGCTTTCCTTTCGCTTCTTGAAACTCATATTGACCTTGATGAAATTATTCCGATTACTTTTCGTAATCATTTTTATGCATCAACGGGCAGAACCCGTAAATACTCTTTAAATTCTTTACTCTGGGCTTTAATCATCCAGCGTATTTTTTCTATTCCGACAGACCAGCTTCTTTTAACATTCCTTGCTTACTCAAAACCACTTCGTGAATTCTGTGGTTTTACTAAAGTACCGGACGCCTCTAAAATCACTAGATTTAAACAGGATTTCTTAGCCGAGTTACAACTGGTCTTCGATAATCTCGTTGATTTAACTGAACCTATCTGTCAGGCTATCGACTCTGCAAAAGCTGATATGACAATCTTTGATTCTTCCGGTATTGAAGCTTTTGTCACCGAAAACAATCCTAAATATGCCAACCGTATTATCAAACAGCTTAAAGCTTATGCAAAAGCTCACAACTTTGATGAATCCTATGACCCTTATAAAGCAGCATATGGCTCTATGCCATCACACGCTTCTGCCAATCCTGCTATTAAACAGCTCTATATCAATGGGCATTTTTGTTATGTCTTTAAGTTCGGCATTGTCACTAACGGTCTGGGAATCATCCGTCATATTTCTTTTTACAACAAAGATTTCCTGAATGCACATCCTGACATTGTTGTCGAAAAGAAGTCTGATTCTCCTGATGAGGATAAATCCGTTCATGATGCCAAGCTGCTTATTCCAACTTTAAAGGATTTCTTTTCCAAACATCCTTTAATCAATCCCAAAACCTTTCTTGGTGATGCGGCCTTTGATTCAGTTGGGCTTTACAAAGAACTCCTTTCAGGCGATACTTTTGGTGATAACAAGCATTTTTCTAAGGCTTTTATCCCTCTTAATTCGAGATCCCACCTTGAAAATATAGATTATACAATCAACGAAGACGGCATTCCTTGTTGTCCTCATGATGCTTCACTTCCTATGAAGTATGAATGTACTTCAAAACTTCGTAGTGACGTTACTCGATACAAGTTCGTCTGCCCAAAGATGAAATGGATTTATGATAAATCCTCTAAAAAGGCTCACAGAGAGTGCTGTTGCAAAAATCCATGCACGTCATCCAAGTGCGGTCGTATGATTTATATCTATCCCGAAAAGGACTTACGTGCATATCCCGGCGTTCTGCGTGGTACACAAGAATGGAATGACACTTATAAAACACGAACCGTTGTTGAACGTGACATCAATCACATAAAAGAGAATCTCTGCCTTGCAGGTCGTCGAACCCAGAATGAGAAAACGCTTCATGCAGACTTAATTATTGCAGGAATTACACAGCTGATTACTGTTATTCTTGCCGACAAAATCTCTCATCATGAATATATCAGAAGCTTAAAACCTCTTATCGCTTAGGACTTACCAACTTTATATGTTATAAGCTTATTAAAGTGCGCCTAAATGTAGTGGTTGTAAATTTCCATCCTAGAATTCGTGCTATTGCACGAATTCATCCTTGTTTTGAATAAAGACTGCGAACGAGCTTAGCGAGTTTCGCAATTACCTACTTAATTACCTTATCTGTAAATTCTTCTTTCAGATAATAGTAGTACCATTCATCTTCTTTTAGCGTTGAAAGAATTGTATATCTACCACCTCTATACATTACATATGACTCTCTATGTAATGTACATCTTTTTACATACTCATATGGTAACTCAGCTTTTTCCGGTATATTTTCATAGTAGTTTCTAAATCCAAATGGATCTAAAAATGCAACACTAACATTCTCTGTAAAGTCGTCAGTTTCTAAAATTTTTCCAGTAATGAAGTTCCTTGGATCTTCAAAGTCTGCAACAGGACATCTGACATACATTCCTCTTTCCAAACGCTTCACCTCCATTAGATTTCAATTAATGATTTGTAGCTTTCGAGACATTTTTCTCTAACTGCACACCATTGACACCATATATTTGCTTCTTTACTATAATTTGCTTCTTTGAGATTTTCTGGAAGAAATTTCTTTTTCTCCGCTACTGTCAAATCATTAAATTTTCCTAGTAGTACATTCTCTTGATTCTCGTTCTCCAAATGAAGATATATAAATTCCTCCTTTTTTCTCATCATATCAGTATCAGTATCATCAAGTTTTGGAAACTGCTTAATTTTTCCATCTTTTAATGCTTGATGAATAATAGCGTTTTTTGTGTTTGTTTTTATATCTGTCATTTCAGATTCATTTAAGAACCTAAAATATCTACTCAAACGACTTGTTGCATCATCCAATGCTTCATTCATAATTGCTTCTGTTGCAATTTGTCCTTCAAGTTTTCCACGAACAATATTTGCCAACATTATTTCCATGTATTTAGACTGTAAAAACCTATCCTGATATATCGTTCCACCTTCTATCAATGATTCTAAAGCGAAACGATATCCACAGATTCTTCTTCTAAATCCATCTAAATCCACAAATTTACTTCTATTAACACCAAGATTCACCGTCAAGTCTAAATTCTGTTTTGTTGATGTTGTATTATGAATGTTTCTTTCTGTCTTAACCCCTAATAACATAAGGATATAGTACAACTCGTTTTGCTTATCATCATCATTTTTTATATAACTTAATTTAAAGTTGCATCTATTAAACTCTAGTCCATAAACCAAGGCATACCTCTTAAAATGCTTATATTCCTTTCTGGACTTAACATACACCTGATATTTCCAATCTAATGGCTCATATGCTTTCTCAAAAAACTCTATAGTAAGCGGCCACGGAAACTGATCTTCTCTTTTAACATTCATATCAGCGTCTGACACGCATGCAAAATGATAAATAATATCTGCTTCCTGGGTAGAACTTTTCAGTACATCACCATCTATTTGCTGAAAGTCTCTGACTATCCAATTTGCGCTTTCACCTTTTTGACTTTCTTGCTTAAGATAATATGCCATCGTATCTTTTAGACAATCAAATGTGCTGGCGTTTCTATTTTTTCTACTTCTTCTAATCTAGCTAACAGTCGTAGCAAAATGTCTTGAAACTCTGTTTCAGCATCAGCTGTCGGAAGAATTTGCGTCTCTACGAAATCTTTTATCTTCTCATAGAAATGTTTAAAATTATTGTTTTCGTTTTCAAAATCTTCGTAAAACAATTTTGTTATCTTATTAAGAGTTTCTAATGCCTCAATCAATTCATCTATTGATTCTAAATCGACATTATAATAAGCAAGTCTATTTAATTGCTCTGCATATTCCGCTTTTCCCTTATTTAATTTTGAAATTTGTTTTCTCAATTTCTTCAGGAGGTCTATAACCCCCTCTGATTCATTGTCGCCCTCTAAAACAGTTGCTCTTGAAAAGTAGTTCTTAGTCGAATTAAAAGTTGTAATCAATGAACCTGGAATTTTCTCATACAAAGCACCTGAATATAAGCACTCTGCAATATCATTCATATTCTCAATTTTAATTCCGCCATTTTCACTATCCCACATATTGGTAACTGCCACAAAAAAATGTCCAATCGGATAAGCCAAGAAATGTCTTTCACCAAATTGTTCCGGGAAATATACCTTCAAAATATCATTCACTGAATTATTTGCAGAATAAAACTGTTCTCTCATATAAGATAATGCTGATCCTTTTTTATTTTCATCTTCGTGATATTTTCTAGATGCATCCTCAAATATCTGAGCAACATATGCAGAAAATTCAGTAATGTTATCAAATTCTATTACACTTATATCATTAAGTACTCTACTCTTTTCCGTTAGAGTACCATCTGCCAGTTTACCAATTTGATCTGCTAGCATATTTCCTTTATAGCTTGCCTGTAATAACGTTGAAGGTATAAATTCATTATTGAACTGACTCTTTATGTTCAAATCAAAGCAAGAATACACATCAAGCCAAGTTTGATAGATTTCTTTGTACTGCTGCTGATAGTTAAATAGAAGTACAACCCTCTTGTATTTGGCAACTTCTTCAATCATTGACAATATAGTTGGAGTAAATTGGTGGATTCCATGAATCACTACCGTATTACAATCTATTTTTTCAACTGACTTTGCTTCTTTTCCTCTTCTTACATCTTTAGCAACTAATGCCGTTTTAACAGCTTGATCGATTTCTTTGTCACTAAAATTTCTTCTTAAAGTAAACTTTTTCGCATTCTCACCATTAAGAATTGCTTTGTAAGCCGCAACAAGATACAACTGTTCCTCTGTTATTTTCTTTATTTTAAGATTTTTTAGTGAAAGTCCCATCTCAGCCATCAACCGAATACTATCTAGTAAGCTGCTTTTGTTAAAACGTAATGACTGTTTTATTTTTTTCCATCTATCCGGTTCTATATTTGGTGTTACTGTATCCAGTGTATTTGTCAGTATTGTGTACTGTTCAATATACGTCTTTGTATCGAACCAATTCGGATATAAAGCTTCTACAAGTTCTTCTACAGTTGCCAATTGTCCATCATTCAGCTCACTATATACTGCTGACAATCCATTGACCATCGTCTGTGACACGCAAAAATGAGCGCAGTTTTTTATCGAATCCCAAAAGGGTTCGTTATTTATTTCATATGGATTGCTGTAAGTATATATTGATAAGGACATCTTATACCTCCATTAAATTCTGCCATGATATCTTACTCTTGGATTTTACGTCTTTCATCCAAACAACATTTCTTATGGCTCTGGTAAGTGCTACATATAATACTCTACTTTCTTCATTTACTCGCTCAGTTTGTTCCTGCGATATATCATAATTGGAATTATATTTTTTATTTGGTTCATCACCGATTCTGATTCCATATGCCAATTTATCATTCTCAACATATACATCTAAATCCGCCTTCTTCATGGATGCAATATCCATACCCATATAAGGCATAATTACGCATCCATATTCCAATCCTTTAGCTTTATGCACAGTAGTGCATATCACTCTAATATCATCGGTTTCATTTTCAACATTACGTGCTAATTCCTCTTGTTTTGTCATAATGTTAATATGCATACTGCGTTCAATTACATTTAGTGTCAAATAATCGACACTATACGTTTTTATGATTTTCTCCAATACCAACTCATAATTTGCTTTATAGAATTTTTGTTCATTTTCATTATCTGAGTAACAGAACCACGGTTGGCAACCTTCATAAATATTTCTTAATAGCATCAATATAGGTTGGATCTTGGTATCACTGATAATTTGTTCCCAGTTTCTATTTAACTTGCCAATAAAATACTGATTTAAAACTTCTTTTAATTTTGATACCTGATCTTCTCTGTCAAGTCCGTGTAATCCTTGTATATCTAAATCTATTCCTATATAATTTGAATCAATCAAATTAAACAAGCATACTGGATCTCTAGGATTCAATAATGCTAATACCAGCTTGTATAAATCCAACGCAGGTGTAAGTTGATACAAATCTCCACCTACTTGTGTTTCGATAAATTCTCCACGTACCTTTGCCTCTTCTAGAATGTCATGAATTTGCCAATTATCTCTAACAAGAATTGCAATCATCATATCCTTGCTTGTAAGTTTATGATGTGTTGAAAGATATTTGATAATGTCTTTCTGCCTCTCAATCTCTGCAAAAAGAGCGTCCATTCTCTGTTCATCGCCTTCATACTCTAACTTAGTAATCAAATCATGTGCTGGAAGGAAAGTATCAATACTACTACTCAATGAATCTCGGCCTTGCAAGAATGGTAAATATCCTCTACTTCCCATTTTTGAAAAAATACCATCAAATTTATCCAACAATCTTTTATCTGTTCGATAGTTTATTGTAAGCGAAAATTCTTCCCACTGAGATTCATCCGTTCTGATTAAATCAAAAGCACTAATTGTTGCCCCTCTGAAACGATAAATACTTTGCTTTAAGTCTCCCACTACAAATAGCTTTACATTTTTTATTACATTTTGTAATTTCAAAAAAGAATCTATTTGTACATCATCTGTGTCCTGAAATTCATCAATAAACAAGTATTTATATCTCAAACCACATTTTTCCCTAAAAGCTCCATTCACCGCATCATTTAATAGCAACATGCTTTCTTTAAGATCAATCTTATTCTTAGAGAAAATTTGCTCTTCGTATTCTTTTTCTGCTGGTATCATAACTTCCATAATAACTTCATTGAAAAATGGCCATTCCTCAAAAGTACCTAAATTCTCAGCTTTTAATTCTTTTATTCCGTAGCTTTTGTTATAAAGCTGTTGTGAGAAATGCATCAGTAATTTTCGGAATTTATGTACTGGCATTCTTAGTTGTTGCGCAAAATTAGCTTCTTCTTTTTGCTTTCTTACTAAGAAATCATTCAAATATTTTTCATATACCTGCTCTTTAGCATATTCACTTGAAGAAATTGCAAATTCTGCACCCAATCCATACTCCATAGCTGTGCTTTGTAACACGGCTTTTGCGAACTTATGTATAGTAGATATCTGCATCAAATCAACTGCTTCTATTTCATGCAATACCTTCTTATTCTTGGTGAGTATGTAACAATTCATAAAATATCGTTTTAGTCTCACCTTCATGTTATCAGCCGCTTCGTTCGTAAATGTTACCATTGCAATTTCATCTACAAGATTATTTACAAAGTGACTTCTACTTAAGCATAAATACGCAATACGGGATACCATCGAATAAGTTTTTCCTGTTCCAGCACCCGCTTGAACAAGTATGTTTTTGTTCCCTTTAGCATGTTCTACTTTAAATTGATCAAAATTCCAGTTTGTAGAATTTGCAACACCCTCAAGAACAGTCTCCTGCTGTTCTGTGTATTGCCCTTCAACAACAATCACTTCATCTGTATCCAAATCAAGGTTGTGTATATATATTTCAAAATTAAATATTCTAAATGAGTTATCGTTACACAAAAACTCTGGCTGCACTTCATCAGCTTCGGCTAATCTGATATCTCCTTTATCAGATATAATACCTCTTTTTCGGAATCCATCTGCAATCTTAGAGACAATCATGTTTAATTCATCTTCCTGCTTTACAAAGGCTATTACCTTTGTACCCGCAAAATAGGAATTAACTAAATCATCTGTTTCTGATTCTGATAAATTCCCATTGAAAATTTTTAATATAGAATACGCATCCGCAACTTCTATTATCTGCTCGTCCTTTGCTTTATATGACGGTTCAAAGTATTGTCTAACCACCGCCATTGCACCTTCCTCAAAAGGCGTACTATTAAGAGGTTTCTTTTTCACAAATGCATTTGAAATCTTTTGTCCCAACTTACTAGCAGAACTTAAGTCATCTGAAAAAATAGTAAAATCTTTTGAAGATACTACATCAAGTCTTACATCTCTGTACTCCTTCTCAGAAATAAACGGATAACAAACCATTGATAACACAACTGGACTGATTCCAAATTGATCATTAAGAAAATTCAACCAGTCAAATCTATATCCTCTTGCCTGTTTTTCCGGAGAACCATATACTTTTGACTCTCCTTCAATAATGATTTCATCTGGGCTTTTTACATCAAAAATATACTGTGCCTGCCAGCCCTTGACTTCTATTACCATTATTCCAACATTTTTAATCAAAAGAGCAAAGTCAAACTCTCTGTCATCTACAACCTCGCGATGATTATATACAACGACATCGTTAGGCAATAATGAAGATAGTTTTTCCCATACTAATGCTTCACCTTTATATTCAGTTGGCTTATTATCCATCATTAGTGCCATAACGCATCTGTCCTCCTAAATTTCTGCTCTAAGTAACTTTATGAACTCATTTATATCACTTTCAGTCGTAAATTTATTGATTGAAACCCTTAACACCTTAGTAACTTTATCACCTAATCCCAATGCCTGAATTACATAGGAAGGCTCTCCGGCACTACAAGCAGATCCAGTGGATAACGCTACTTCTTCACTAATTTTCTTAATAAATCGTTCATTATGGAAATCTTCTTTCTCAACTACAAGACTGACAATTCCAGGTATACGCTTTGACTCATCTACCGTAGTATGGATTCCGTCAATATTTGCAATTCCATGTAGCAATAATTCATCGAGCTTTTGAATATGAGTTTCATTTTTTTTCATATCTCGAAGTGCAATCTCAGCAGCTTTTCCAAAAGCAACTATATTATGCACTGCGTGTGTTCCCGCACGGTATCCAAATTCCTGCTCACCACCATGCATAAATGCAGTAATCGGAGCAATACCATATGCATCAGACTTCATATATGCTGCCCCAATTCCTTTTGGACCATATATTTTATGGGCAGAACATGATGCATAATCGATTCCTAATTTCTTCACATCGATTTCTAATTTTCCTAAAGCCTGCGTCAAATCAGAATGAAGTGCTATATTATGACTTTTACAAATCTCGGACACCCTACTCACATCACTAATCGATCCTATTTCGTTATTTACATGAAGTATAGATACGAGTGCAGTGTTTTCTTTTATAGCCTTTTCTATCTCTTCAACACTTATTTCTCCATCAGAGGTAACTCCAACAAATGATGCTTCAAATCCCCGATCTACCCTTTTTTTCTCTCCAAATAAAGATATGGTTGGATCATTATTTGAATACAATTCTCCATTTAAATACCTGCATGTATTCAGAGTCGCTTTATGCTCCACAAGCGATGTAATTACATGATTTTTTCCATCACCATAATATTTTCTATAATCCAAATATCCCTTGATAATAAAATTGGTACTCTCTGTTGCTCCAGCTGTGAATATTATCTCCTCTGGCTTAGCACCAATGAGCTTTGCAACTTTTTCTCTTGCCTCTTCTACAGCAGCCTTTGCATTCGTTGCTTTACAATAATATTTACTTGAAGGGTTCCCAAATTCCTCACTAAGATATGGAAGCATTGCATCTCTAACTTCCTCATCAATCGGTGAGGTTGCACTATTATCCAAATAAATCACACTGTGTCCCCCTCTCCTAAAACTTGCAGAATGTACTTATCCATATTTCCCGCATGATTATACATGTCTAAAAGGAGTTGGCTTCCTCTGTCTATATGAGCTTTGACGTACTGTGGAAAATACTCTTCATCTGACAAATATCTTCCTTCTACCTGTTCAATAAGCACCTTAAAGTACGTATCGTTATCGCCAGTAATCGTCTGTCTATTCAAATCCAAACCATCTGAATCTGATTTATAATCTCCTACAGGTGTTTTTTCCATTAGAGACCAAGCTATTGCATGTTTTACCAATGTATAAGGCTTGTAATTTGTTCTTTTTTCTAATTCTTCAAAGATTTCTTGCGTTCTCTTCGATGTTTTTAATCTAAATATCATTGGCTACACCTCAAAAAAATAGTGATTTTCTATAGATGTTCTGTTCTCATTTTCATCATTTATCAACAGATACTCTTTAGATACATATGGTTTTACTATCTTGTAATACTCTTCATTAATCTCTTCATCAGTAGACAGAATAATTACTTGTTCACTGATGTTAGGGAAAAATTTTTCAGATATTTCTCGTCTATGATTTGCATCTATTCTTGCATATGGCGTATCAATTACAAATGGTATATTCTGACCAGAGATTTCAATAATGGCCCAGTATAATGCAAGAATGAAAATTTGACGTTCTCCCTTAGACAGTCTGCCTAGTTCAATCTTTTTATATAAATGAATCTGTTCATTGCCAATATCAGCTTCTGAAATATTTTTAAGTTCGTTAAGTGAAGACAATTTCAATAATTTTATAAGTTTCTTCTCTCCTTTTGCTCCTATCAAGTTTGTAAACTCTGAGTTTCCAAGATTTCTATATAATGTCAAAAGCTCCTTACTGTTGTAAGTTTCATCTTGATAGAGATTGAAATCAAAATTCTTGCCAATCTCTATATGCGTAATAAGATTATTCTTACGATAGATAGTCTTTAGTTTCTGAACTATTGCTTTTTCAAGCTGATTTCTTATACTAAGGGTCTTCTCTTCCAGGAACTGTTCCATCATCGTAGATATTCCAGCACTTAATTCATACACATGTTTATTCTGTGCGTTAGATTTTAGTGTCTGCATCGCCTTATCTCTAATCTGTTCTTTTATCTGTAATTCTCTACCAATATCTTCTAACCTATGTTGAGCTTCAAATAATTGTCGTGTCAGATCATCCTTCTTTTTGAGTATTTCATTCTCTTTTTGTGCAAAGGCATTAACATCTTCTTCACACATTGAATTTTTCAAAGTACGATTTATTTCAGCTGTTCTATCAGATGCTTCTTTCCGACGCTTGATTGTCTCTATCATAGTTTTGGCATCGAAATCTTCAAGTGCTGATACAATTCCATTCACTCTACCAATATCTTCTTTAGATAAATCAAACATCATTTCCATACCATCATGAAAACCTTTCGGTTTGAATGTATCAAGTAGGTGTTCTATAAGCTGATCAATTTTTTCATCTGATACATCATCTTTTAATAACTCTTCAATTGCATTTCTCTTCAACTTATTCTGAACATAATAAAATATCTCACCTTTTTCCTCTAAATCCAGCTGGGTCATAATTGGATCAGCAAAGTCTTTCAAGATATAAAAAGGCATCAATCCTTCGACAAACATTTTAATATTTGTCAATGTTTCCGTCTTGGTTTTTTCAGCCTGGCTATACTCGTCCTCAAGTTGTTTTTTCTCTTTTCTGGATATTCCTCCCGCATTTTTGAAAGAAGTCTCTAACTCTGTAAGCTGTACTTCCACATCTTCTAAATCCTTCGTCAGCTCACTTACATCCATTTCTAAATGTTCCTTTTCGGACTCCATTGACTCAATCTCTTTTTTTGCACACTCATATTCTTCAAACGTATTGTTATCCTCGTTTGAATTATTTTTTGATACATAACCATGTGTGTACTTCCTAATAATTTCAAACACATCCATTCCACACAATGTAAAAACAGCATTTTTTACATAAGTGTTATAGGCGCTGGTTGAGAATATATTTCCTACTTCCTCTCCATCGAACAAAAAGAACTCAAACAAATCCGGTGGTATTATGCTCTGTAAGTAGTTTTCAAAGTATGATAATTCCTGCTCATCTAGTTTTATGCCATCTTTTTCAACCGAATATTCTTCAGCCAACTTTTGAGCAGTATAATTCCACTTTCTAGTGATAATATAACTCTTAATTTCTCTCTCTATCTTGAGTTCCAGTGTAATCTGTACCTCTGCCTCTACAGTTTCCTGCTGAAATGCTTTTGAATTGATTAAATCCTTAATTTTTGATGTGTAGTGAGGATTTGCTCCAACATATCCATATGCCAGTGGACCATATAATGCAACCTTTATGGCTGTAAAAAGTGAGGTCTTACCTGCACCATTCTTTCCACCGATAAGAATAATATTTTTCTTTTTGTCCGTTACCTCAAAATCAAACTCATTATTGCCTTCATAGGAGCTGAAATTATATAATTTTACTTTATTGATTTTCATTTTCAATCTCCTCAATTATCTCATAATGTAACCACTGCTGATTAAGCAGCCGATCCATTCCATCCCTTAAAATTCTCTGGTTGGAATAGTTTTTATTTTGATAAACAGATAACAGCAAATTACGAACCAGCTCATTTGGTACATCATTTTTCTCTGCCAGCTTCTCTAATTCATTCACAGTTTCACTGTCAATCAATGGTTCTTTATAATCATACCACGGAAGTTTCTCTCCTGTGATTTCTTCATATAATTCTACTAACACCCTTCGTGACAAATCCAATTCCTGATCCCATATTTCATCAATTGCTTTTAATTCCTCCAATGTAATTAACTCATATCCCATCGTCTTCTGTGTTTCCAACAATCTTCTTAAAATCAGCTTTCTTGCTTTCCAATTAAAAGGTCCAAATCCCATATTGCCCTGCTTATCTTTATAAACAGTACCATTTCTTCTCTTTTTCTCGCGATATTCTTCATTATCACGAATACTCATCAACCAGCTTCTGAATTCTGCAAGTGGAATTAATTCTCTATGCCCACTTTTGATAAAACCATTTAAAGACTTATCTTCTTTTACTACAGTACATACCCAACATCCAAAACGTGAGTTACCACAGCTTTGTGTCTGTCCTCCAGCCTGCACGCCTGCAAAAGGACATTCACCACTATCTGCATCAGCATACAGTGAAACCAACTCACTATTATCTGATCCCCATGGAGTTCTGCCCCCATCACATCTAAGTAAAACATCCCATACATCATCTGTTGTTAACTCAACTATTGGATTGTAAACATATGCATCCTGAATTGTTTCATGGCGATTTAGAAGTCTGTTGGCTAATTCTCTACCTTCAATTCTTCTCTTTCTTGCAATACTTTCAGCCTTTCTTACTCCAAGAAGAACAACAACCTCTTTCCCTTCGTCGTCGATGACTTTCTGTATATACTCACCACTTGGATTTATTTTCAATCTATCTGTACACCATCTAAATGTTCCATTCATTCTAGGCGTTGGAAATCCCCTACCAATAACATTTGCCCAAAACGAGTTATTAGCTGGTGGTGTTACCATTGCAGATTTTATAGGAAGCCTATCTCTATCAGCAGCTTCCCCTAGTAATTCATTCATTTTACTCAAATAAATCTTAATAAGCGGATTTTCAATCAATGTATCTGAAGATACAATATACACATTTTTGTGTCTTTCTTCAGGACTTAGACCTAATAACATCTTATATACAAGTTCAACAACTGTTGTAGAATCTTTGCCACCGCTATATCCAATAACCCATGGTCTGTCGTCGGATTTGTATACATATCTAATTTCTTCAATCAGCTCCTCTAACGTATTTTCGTTAAAATAACTATTCGCCATCCTTATCACCTCTTTGTTGAGCCACTTCATTCAGCAAACGTAAGCTCAACTCTTTCTTTGTGTCGTCCATTGTTTCAACGACATTTAATATCTGCTGTTCATAGCTGCTTTCCTCAGTGATAAGTGTTTTCCTACCAACAAGTTCATCTAAAGAAATCTTGTATAAATCAGCTGCACCATGTAGAAATTCCACATCAGGTGCCGTGGTATTCCTTTCTATGTTACTAACAATTTGCTGAGACAAATTGAGAGCATCCGCTAATTGTTTTTGTGTGTATCCATTTTTCTTTCTCAGTTCAGATAATCTGCGTCCAATTTCCATAGAAATGCCCACCTTTCCAATTTTTTATTGTACTATAATTAGGCCATTTTTACAAATAAATTTTGTATTATACCACTTGACTAACAATATTTTTGTATTATAATAGAAATACAAATATTTTGTTAGTTCAAAACAAATAAGGGAGGTTGAAAACAATGTTTGTTTGTAAAATATGTGACAAAGAATATGATGATAACATGCGTTATAGTCGTGATTCCCGCTATTGTAAGAAATGTGGTGCTGAACACGCTGAGTACCTTTCATATCGCCGTGATACTTTAGCCTCTTTGCGTGCAATGCCCCTCGAAGCCAAAATAATTCAGACCCAATTTCTTATCAATCAAGCTATAAGAACTTTCGGTGAAGAGCATTGTTATATTTCATATTCAGGCGGAAAGGATTCTACGGTGTTATCTCACATAGCCAAGCAGCTGTATCCTAATATCCTACATCTTTTTGCCAACACTACAAATGAATATCCAGAGACTCTTAAGCATATCCAATGGGAATTCAATGAGAACCATACCAATATCATCACGGTATTCCCTATAGATGCCAAAGGCGAGATGTGGAATTTTAAAAAAGTTGTAGAAAGATATGGATATCCTATGTTTTCCAAACGTGTATCAAATGCCATCAGAACCTATCAACATGCTAGAACCGAACAGACTAAACAAAACTCGATAGATTATATAAACAGAAATTTTAAGAAATATGATAAATATAAAGAATTACCTATATCTGATAAATGCTGTGAAAAGCTCAAAAAAGAACCACTCCGCCGTAAAGCCAAAGAACTAGGAATGGAATGTGTAATATTAGGTATTCTTGCATCAGAAAGTTATCAAAGAGAAAAAGACTGGCTTGAAAATGGTTGCAATGTATTCTTCAAATTCAAAGACAATCAATGTAAACCTCTCTCATTTTGGACAGAAGGTGATATTCTTGAATACATTGAAAAGTATAATGTCAAGGTATCTGATTTGTACAATATGGGATACAAACGAAACGGTTGCATGTATTGCGGATTCGGTGTACATCTCGAAGATCCAGAATCAAATCGTTATAAAAAGCTTAAAGAAACACATCCCATACAATATTCCTATTTTATCAGTAATTTTGGTGGTTTGATGATTGAATGTGATGTAGCCGTATAGTAAAAAGCTTCCAGAGTGACTAACCATATATTGGTTTCTTTCTCTGGAAGCAATCCGTCAAAAACAAAACTCTCAATACTTATCTGCCTTTACTTTCTCTAACCTTTGGCATGCTCTTCTGTAATGTTTCCTGCGTCACATTCGTAGCACCCCTAGCCTCAAATGCATCCGCATTATACTGATACTCCTGCAGCTCGGCAACCATTGGAGCATACACAATCTCAGTCTCAACTCTCTCAGCTTTTGCTTTATCTGGCTCTACCTGTTCCTTGTCCTTCGTATTCTCCATACGCTTTTCCTTATCAATCTGCACATTCATTGCAAGATTATCCAGCTTATCAATAGATGCATCCAAATGAAGTTTCATTGATACAAGCATCTTTTTTACTGCTTTCATTGGACTAAGCACTACCTTTGTTATGATATGCTTCTGCTCCTTCTGTGCATAATCTACCTCTGGCTTATCAGCAAAAGTACGAAATGCATTGGCTACTGTCTGTCCAGCCTCACGAAATCCTTTTGCAAGCAGTGCAGTCCTTGCTATATCCTTGTCCGTAGATACAATCGCATCTTTTACAGACTCACGTACATTAAGAAGTCTTTTCTTAATACCTAAGAATTCCGATACCCTGTATAATACAGCTCTGCCTTTAACCTTCGCCTCGTCCACAATACTCCTTGCAGTAAACTTGACCTGTTCCTTTACCTCAAATATCTGTGATTTTATCTGCTCACATCTGGTATTAAGTCGCTCCTGTGCCTCTGATAATGCCTTTTTTGCATTATTGATAAGCGAATCTTCCTGCATCTCCTTGATCTGATTCTGCATATTGGTAAGTTCTTCCATCATGGAATCAATCTTTTTCTCCAGACCATCCACATAACTGCATATTTCAAATACATCATTTGCCTGCTCTTTCATAGTATTCTTTTTTAGTAATTCGAGAAGTTCCCTTATGACCTCCTCATTTGTAAGTGTCTTTTCTGCTTCCATCTGTTTTCCTCCTTGTAAACGGGGCAGCACTGGCCGCCCCTTGTGTTTAATTATCGAAAGGGTGTAGCCTCTTTGTCCTTATCCTTGTCAGGATTACCATGATATTTCTCCGCGCTCTCCCTTGCCTTTTCGTTGCTCTTATCCTTTGCTTTCTCATATTCGGAGATAATCTTGTTATAAAGCTTCTCTCTGAAATCTTTTGTTACCGGATAGCAGACATCCTGATAAATTGGCTTACCCTGCTCGTCCACCTGCTTTGTCTTATACGAAGGCATTGAAACAAAGATTTTCTCTTTGCCCTGAAGGATGTTAACATTATTTACAATGAAACTATTTTCAAAGTAAATTCGTGCCAGTCCCTTGATATTGCTGCCTTCTTTCTCATAAGGTGTCACAGTTACTGAAAACTCAGGCATTTCCTGCGTTTTTTCCTGCTTCTGTGTCTCCTCTTTCTCCGGTTCCTTGATTCTTGCATAGGCATCAAGGATATTTGTGTAAAGTTCCTCACGAAACTCTGCTGTGATAGGATTGCATACATCCTTATAAATCACACCATTGCTTTCGTCACGCTCATTTGAACGGTATCTTGGCATAGATACGAAAAGCTCTCCCTTCTCCTTATTCTCAAGGATTGCGATATTTGTAATCTTAAATGAATCCCCAAATACTACTGTTGCAAATCCCTTGACATTACTGCCCTCTTTTGCTCTTACTTCGTTTACCTTAATTGAATACTTCATATGCTATTCCTCACTTTCTTTTTCTGCATTGTTTTGCTCCGGTATGATAAGCTCACACCAAAGTTGTTCTATTTGTCCACAAGACAATCTGCCATTTAACCAGTTGCCAAGTGTAACAACCATTCCATCCTGCTCATAGTAGAGCCACTCCTGTGTCTCGATGTTTCCCTCATACACGATAGTCACATCAAAGTCAGGCATAAATAATCCTTCCTCTTCATCCCATATACAGGCTACTCCCTGTCTGAGAGTGATGTTTAGACTTTCGATATACACAGACCAGCCGCTTATGACTAACTGCATATCATCGTCAATCTCTGCAATATCATCATCAACATCTATAAGCTCATCCATCTCTGATACTGCTTCTTCCACATCACACAATCTGTATCTTTTATTCATCAGCTGCCTCCTTATATCTGCACTTGACAACAAAACGCATAGTTCCTTTTTGCGAACAGGTAAAAAGTGTTAATTCTTTCCCCTCTCCCTGTGTCTTGATACTGTTGTCATAAGGATTTACCACTTCTGTTTCCGTCACTTCATAGATATGCGCCTGTCCTTTTTTGTCGATTATTTCCACTTCATCACCTATCGAAATCTGATTAAGTGGTGTAAAAAATGTGCCATATCTGCTGCCATTGTGACCGCATAATACACAATTACCCCTCTCTCCGATTCCTGCTGTTTCCGTTATATGACCAATCCCGGCATTAAGCACAGCACCTGTGGTTCCTTCCATTACCGGATATCTGATATCTATGCTCGGTATCTCAATGATGCCGATAACACCGCCTTCTTCCAAAATGGCTTCATCCTCTTTACTAATGGAGGTTTGCTCTTCCTCCACATCTGTCTCTTCATCGTAATCATCCTCCAATGTCTGCTCAAATTCTCTTATAAGCTGTTCTGTCTGTTTTTCCCCGGTTGTACGCCAGAAAAAAGGGACTGCCATAATGGCAATCCCTGCTATAATTAGTAGTCCTGCAACTACTTTTCTTATGCTCATATAATCCACTCTCCTATCGTATTCTGCCCTCTCTGTCGGCTGTATAAGTGCCTCTATTCTCCGCTACAATTCCTGCAGATTCTACCCTGTCATCGGCTTCTCTTTCCTCGCCAGGTCCGCCAAGGTCAGCATCCATAGCCTTTGCATTTTCAAGGTCAAGCTGGGCATTCAGCTCACATTGTCTTGCAAGCTTTTCCTCCAGTTCCTCGCCGTATGCAAATGGCTTATCGTATTCTGCCTTAGATGCTTCAAGGTCATTCTGATACTGTTCAATCTTCTTTTCTAAGAAATCAATATTCTCATGAAGTCCATTGAACAGATTCTCAAGTTTCACCATACTGCCGACCGGACTTGTTGAAAGCTCAGCTTTATACTCTGTCTTTCCACAAAGCACCATATAATTGATGCCAAGGAAATTCTTTTCTACAAGCAGCTCAAATCCATGAAACTTACCTATTGCAGTTGTCTCACCTGTCTTACACTTACTGATAGCTTCAAGCATCATGGTTCCGCCATCCACTCTTTCTGTGTAAGTTGCCTTGCCTATGGTAATGGCAAACTCCGGATTATCAATCAGCTCCTTATCCCTTGCCTTTACATCCTCTCTGACATTTGCAAGTTTTTCTGTTGCAGACCTTATAAGTTTTGGATACTTAATCATAAAGTTATCCTGCAAGCCATATCTCTGATTGTCATAAGATGCCTTTAAAAGCTTAAGTCTCTGGACATCATTATCAATCTCCATCTTTTCTTTGATTAACGGATTACCAGTTGCAACCGCCTTAATCTCTGCATAAGAAAGAGTTGCCTCGTCTATATCCTCACAGCTTCGGCTTACTGCCTTGCTGGTCATAACCTGACTGATAAAACGCTGCTTATTCTCCACAAGCGAGTCGGGTAGGTCAGCGGTATTACTACCGCCTTCCCCCCTAAGAACCGTACGTGAGAGTTTCCCCTCATACGGCTCAAGCACTTATAAACCCTGTTGTTCTAACAGAGCCAGCTCATCATTTTCAATCGAGTAGTGTATCTTTCTGTGACAATCGGCATGAAGTAAATAATGTCTTTCCTTGTAGTCTTTGCCTAATGTCGTGTGTATTCGGAAACCTCTTTCAATCGTAATGCGTTCGTTACAGTGAGGGCATATTCCATTCTGCATTTTATACAGTGCGTTTATCTTCTTTCTTCCCTTTATCTCACGCATCATTCTCATAGTGTCTCTTTCCTCAAAATATTCTTTCCATCTGCTGTCAAACGGTGTTGCTTCTGATTTTGTTTTCAGAAATCTCGTGATATGAGTATCTGTTGCATAAATCAGTTTTAGTGCAAAACCATCTTTCGTTGTGGCACAGAAGGTCCAGCTTCTTGTACCTATCTGTCTGAAATATCTCTTGGCAATCCACTTTTTACCCTTTTTCGGATGTCTGCGATAGCACCATCTCCAAAGGCTTCTCCATACATCGAAGTCAAATCTTTCAAACGCTTCATGTGATACATTGTATTTCTGATAATTAACCCAACCACGAATTACGGGATTTAACTGTCTGATTAAATCTTCCTGTCGGCATGTTGCATTACTTTTAATGATTGAACGAACTTTATCCACGATTGCTTTGTAATTCTTTTTAGACGGCTTGGTTAATAACTTATCCTTATACCATCTGATGTTACAGCCGAGAAAATCAAAGCCATCTGTGATGTGTGTGATTACCGTCTTTTCCTTAGACAACTCCAATCCTCTTTGCAAAAATATTATTCCTCTCATAGGTCAGTCTGGTTCTCTTAAAAACTGCCTTTTTCCCCCGCATATCCATGTAAACATTGTTCCCTATGGTTTTTCCGGCGAATAGCTCATACTCACCGATCCGCAACAGATAGGAAAGCACCTGCAAAAGCTTTTCCTTTGAAGTAATTTCATTATAGCTGTAATCACCAAAATCACCTCAAAAAGCTCATCATAAAGTGCTTTGTCCTGCCAATCACCATATTTCATGTAGTGATCGTATTCTATGTTCTCCTTGATGATTTCAATGTATGCGTTAACATCTTCCATCGCATCAATCGTTTCTTCTGTTTCACTTTCAGATTGATTAGATTGATTGTTATAACTCAAATCAGTATAGTTAGTATTGTTATAATTAGCGTTCGCTTCTCGAACCTCTGCAAGTTCGGTTTCCGAACCTCTTGAAGTTTGATTTCCGAACACCTGCAAGTTTGGTTTCCGAACCTCTTGAAGTTCGATTTCCGAACTTCTGGAAGTTTGATTTTCGAACCCCTTGAAGTTCGATTTCCGAACTTCTGTGGAAGCATAAGTATTTGAAGGACTTTTCGGCTGGCTTTCTGGCTCTCCGCCCACTTCCAAAGTGGCAAAGTTTTTGACATAAATAATATCCGGCTTCCCTAATCCCTGTCTTTTTTTCTCTATCAGACCAATACCCTTTTTGCTGTCAAGCTCTGCCAATACTTTTACACACTTTTCTTTTGCACAGCCTAAATCCTCCATGATATTGTCAAGGGTATAATGGATATATGCCCTGTTTTCATCATCAAACCATCCGTTTTTCATGGATAGTGACATTCTGTCAAGCATCAGACCATAAAGGAGCTTTGCATCACTGGATAACTCTTTGAACCGTTCGTCCTTAATCAGCAATCTCGGAACTCTGTAAAATGAAAACTGTTCTGCTTCGATACCATAGTAATAATCAAATTTCATCATGTTACCCATGTGCCTGCACCTCCTTTCTACTGTCCTTTTTTCCATTCATCCAAAAGCTGAATGATAATATTCTCTATATCTTCACTGCTATAATCTTCAGCAAAATACTTGCTGATCTTGTCCGCTTTCAGTGTAACCTTGCGTTCCTTTGGCTTTTCTTCTGTCAGAATCAGCCGCACCATAGCAAGCGTAAGCTCTCCGCTTTTTCCATATTCCTTTAGCTTGCCGGATTGTACAGTACTGACATTGCATCCCTGTTCCTCTATAATGACCTCTACCCACTGCTGTGCTTCCTCTGACAGAAAGGATATATCTACGCCCTGTGAAAACCCTAATTTCTTGGTATCCACCATTTCAAGA
>JAXJPW010000053.1:0-1648 GCA_036311465.1 Agathobacter sp. | reverse complement strand
CAAGCCTATCCCTCTTACGGAAAGGGAATAGGTGATTCATATGAAGAAACTATTATTTTTCTTATTATCCGTAGTACTGATAGGAAGTGTCGGATGTGGTTCAAAGAAAGATTTGAGTACGGAAGTAACGGATGCAGAAAGTATAGAGGTTGTTAATGAAACAGTTGAACCGACAACTGAAGCTGTAACTGTTGAAACCGAGGATGCGGAGACAGCACAGCAGGAAAGCACCGAGGCTGTAACAGAGGTGGATTCTTCTGCTGATACAAAGGATACCGGTAAGGATAACCAATCAGATAATATATCTTCTGAGGAAAAAACTGCTGATAATAAGCAGTCGGAAGAAAATAAAAGCTCTGATAGTCAGAAATCTGAGAAACAGCCAAAAGACACAAAGAGCGAACCAGCTTCTGAGCAACATCCGAAACCAGAGGAAAATACAAAAGCAGAGGAAAAAACGGAAGAAAAGCCGGAACCAAAACCGGAGCCACAGGCAGTCTCTTACAATCCGGACAGGGTGGTAAGCCTTGCAATTTCAAAGTGTCAGGCTGGTGGAATGGTTACAACAGAACAGCATTTGAAAGACAATCTGAATGTGGGACAGATTACACAGGACGAGTATGATGAATATTATCCTCTGGACGGATTGGAAGACAGCTATTACAGCGTATTTGTCAATGTTGACTTAAACAAAGCTGCAACAACATCCGGAAGGGCACTTGGAAGCGAGGAAGCAATAGCAAAGTATATCGCTGATATGTTACTTCTTGAGTCAGATAATGTCTTTAATATCAGGTATACCGGTACAACCAAAACATCAGGCGAAACTTTCTATGAGTTCCGTTGCTACAGATAAAAGAATACAGACTGCATCATGAGAGCAGGTATAAGCCAAAAACTTATGCCTGCTCTTTTTTTGTTATGGCGACGAGGAAAATGGACACCGTGCTTGCACGAGTGGACATTTGACGACCGCTAATCAGAGCGAGATTCGCAAAGCGTATCTCGTCTCTGCATGTAGTCAATGAGAAGTGCAAAGAGAAATCTAGGTGCACTTCTATTATAAATTTTTAGGAGGAATATCGAATGAAACAGAAATTAAGACGGTTTATGGCAGGTTTTCTTGCCATATTAACCATGTTTACTACGCTGTTTACGAATGGCACTACAGCTTTTGCTGCCAGTTCAAGTGCTAATATCTCATTCTGGTATGCATCAGCGAAAGACCATGGAGTAATCAGTGAGTTTAACAGTAATCACAAAGGTGGAATTCTGTATGCAATGATTGATGGTCATTCGGCATACTGCATGAACTTTGGATTGTCGGCGAAGGGCGGACAGCTTATGAACAGTGACAGCAATCCGAATACCAATCTATCAGCAGTACAGGAGAAGCTTCTTGCCTATTGTATGTATTATGGTTATTCCACAACAGAGGCAAAAGCACCTACAAATGACCAGTGCAATAAATATATTGCAACACAGTCCATGGTATGGATTATTGTAAATGGAATATTTGGAACGAGCAGTGCGGATTCGGCAGCAAGCAAACTTTGTGCCTGTGCACCGGATTCATCATCATCTTATTCGTATTATGAGACATTGAGAGATAAGATCAATGCTTCATACAATGCCACAAGACCAAGTT
>JAXJPW010000052.1:0-16627 GCA_036311465.1 Agathobacter sp. | reverse complement strand
TCTGCCTCCTTTAGTTGGGAAATTTGTGAAATTCGTGCCGAAAAACACGAACTACTCTACAGATATTTTAAAACAGAGAGGGATAGAAAATAAGAGTACTCACTATGAGGCGTTTACGACGCTTACTGTGTACAGGTTTCTTTTCTCTTCTTGCCATAATAAAAGGCCTCCTATGATTTACCATAGAAGACCTTGCTGTTATTAGCTATTTACAGAAAAAGTTTCACACACTCACCTATTCACTCATATGTTTTGAATGTTTAAGTTAGGATGTTAACATTGATTCGAAAACACCTTTTCAAAGTCTCCCCAATTCCTAACAAATATTTTTTCTCCATTCTGTTCTAATAAAGCCCCTTTATATTCTGCCTGTGATTTTATCTTTGCATTGACTTGCAATAAAGTATCAATTTCCAAGTTTATCTTATAATCTTTTTCCTCGATTCTTCTCCTATATATACCTTTTTCCACTAACATTCCTTGACGATTACCATTTAAGTATTCGTATAATTCTGACAACATCTCAGGAATTCGTTGTTCTAGTTTTTTTCTGAGAGTTTTCGGTGTATCATTATATTCTAGTGTACAAACGGAGGTTGAAATTAATTCCCCCATGTCAATTTCTTCCGAAATTTTGTGCAAGGACATTTCTGTTGTCTTTTCCCCTAAAAGTATAGACCAATTCAATGGGGAACTTCCACGATTTGTCCGAAGACTTCCTAGATGAAAATTAAAAATATCAATATAACCTATTACAGCTGGTGGAATAATAATTCCAAAATCATACATAATTGCCACAGACACTCTTACCTTTTTTAAAACAAATTCCAATTCAGTTTTATCTTTTACACCAAATAGTGGCAGATTTGCTTTTTGAGCTATATTCTCTAATCTGATAGTTTGCTTTCTATTTTCATAGATTACAGCCTTTACCACAAATTTTTCTGAATCAGTCAGAATCTCAATCATATCCGGTATATTACCAATATATACAATGGAAATCTTACCATCATTATCACACTTCATGCCAACTCCCTACTTTCTAAAACTCTTCATATACTCTGAGGCTTTCGAGCCTTCATTAAAAATAAGGTCTAATATAGAAACACCATGTTCAAATTTCTTAGACATCTGCCTATATTGTGGATAACCAGAATAATCCATCCATTCAAGTATAATACCTGCATCTCTAAAGCATTTTTCTATAATATAATCTTTTGCAGCTGGTCCAGACAGATAATAATCTCCTCCCGCAGATTGTACAAGCCCCACCAAACGTTCTGTTTTTCCATCAATTAGTTTATAATCTGAACTCCATGTTATCTTAGTATCAATCTGTAATATATCACAAATTTCTTTAAGAAACAGGTAATTAATTCTACTCAAATAGTTTTCTTTCTTGCATATCTCATAAACATTATGTATACGTTCCTCATATTCAGAAAAATAAGCAGCCCTTGCGTAGTTATATTGAATACTTTTCCAATGTTTATCTGCCCACTCATGATTCAGAACTTTTGTTTCATTGATTTTCTGATAATATTTTCCTTTATTTTCCACTGGAATAGTGAGCCAAATCAACCCTGTAGAAGTCATAATTTTATTTCTGTTTCTCCAATCTCTTCTTGTGTACTGCATGTCATCATAAAGAATAAATTCATCCACCATATTGATAATGTCAAAATATCCTTTCCATGGTATATAATTTGATTGCAAAATAGCTATTTTCTTTTTCATTTTCATTACCTTCCTTAACTTAACTTCGATGACTTTTGGATCCCTGCAATCCTGCCAGCCAACGTTTTTATCGCACTTGAAAAAATACAATACACTTTGCAAAATTTGCTGTTTAAGCTATACAGAAAGCTCTTTGTAGATTTATATTTTGATTTACATTTTATATCTACTCGATTAATTATTGTTTAATAAAAGTTTGTATATCATCAATCAATTCCTTTACATACTTATCTACTATTTGAATCAGTTTTCCTCATTGTTAACTATAAACTTTTCTCCTACATTATATCCTACATCACAATTTGGGTATGTTACAACAGGAATTCCTGCCATCAATGCCATTTAAATAATCTTGTTCTATCTCTATATCCATTTTTCCAAGCCTCAGTGAATCTAATATTTCAAATTCCTGAAGTAATAGTTTGCCACATCTTCCAATAATTCAACTGTTGCCCTCAATGCATTATCAATTTTGCCCTCCACATTTTGTCTTAATCCCCTTATTTTTTTATTAGTATTTTCTCCCTTAACTCCCTTATTTCTCCCCCTTATTATACTGATATATATACGTTTGCACACTTTTTCTGTCAATCAAATAAAACCATCAGTAATCAAAAATGTCATCATAAAAAGTCTGTGCTCTTCTTTCCTTCTAATATATATGATTTAGTCGATACAAGAACCTCATATTCCTCAATATCATGCTGGGCGTAGGCTGATGCTCCAATCAATACATAGTCTTTTATGTTAACATTATCTTTAACAGTTGAATTGATACCAAACATACAATTATTTCCTATATCCACAAAGCCTGAAATATTTGTCTTTCCAGCAAATGTATTATAATTTCCAACACGTGAACCATGACCTATTAATACACCTGCAAACAAAATATTACAATCTCCCATATCAACACCAGATTCAATTATTACTCCCTCCAGAATATTATTCCCCTGCCCCAAATTCACATCTTTCGACACAATTGCGGAAGGATGAATATAGTTCTCAAAGGAAAATCCCATTTCCTTGCATCGAAGGAAAATGTTCTTTTTTATTTCTCCCATTTTCTTATACCCTATCCCCATAATAAGCTTAATATCCTTTGAAGAAAATTTTTCCTGCAGTTTTTCTAAGTCTATTACTGGCTTTCCACAAAACTCTGGTGTATCAATGTACTCCTTATCAACTGAAAATCCAATTATTTCTCCAAATCCAGTGTTTTCGATATAGTTACTTATTGTAGCTGCGTGTTCTGTATTACCTATTATTATCAACTTCATCCCATCTCTTCTCCTTATATAACTACGACAATTATTTGATATTTTTTCGGTTGGTTGTCACCCTACCCGATTTTCCTTTCTTTAGTTTATAGTTCCAAGAACAACCATTATATTATCCTGACTACACCATTTTTCTGCATTCTTATATTTTGTTGTTGCTGACAAGTCTTTTTGTTGCATGGCCTACTCTATCCATCTGTACAAAGTATTAATTCCACCCCCTGTCTCTCTCTTGATGTCTGTTACTGTTTCATCGCCTTCCGGCCTCCTTTCTACATATATTTACAAATACATCATCCTCACCAAATTCAATATAAAATACTGGGTTAAATTCTCTCAAACACTCAAGTAATATTCCCAACTGTTCTAGCAAATTCTTTGGATTTAACTCAAAATGAATTCCTTTTATTATAAGACCACATGTACATATATTTAATTTTTCCATATGATCAGCTATATTTTGAATAGAATCTGTTAGCAGTATCCCCAATTAATTTTTCATTGCTTATTTCTTCCAATAATTGCTGTAACTCATAAAGAACTTCTTCCATTTTCCTCTCCTGTCATTTTTATATATAAAAATCTTTTACCGTCTCTACTACCCTATATAATTCCTCGTCTGTTAAATCATAGAACAATGGAAGTCTTAATAATCTCTCACTTTCCGTAGTAGTAAAAATATCCTGTCCAACAAATTCTCCGTATTTTCTTCCAGAAGGTGAAGAATGAAGCGGCACATAATGAAAGACTGCTTTTATTTCTCTCTTTTCCAAAAACTTAACTAATTTCGTTCTTTCTTCTAAATCCTTTAACTTTATATAAAACATATGGGCATTATGTGTACACTCTTGTGGAATATAAGGTAATTCTATATACTCCTTTTCCTCTAATTCTCTTAATTCACGCCTATATATATTCCAAATATCTAATCGTCTTTGATTAATTTCATCTGCTGTTTCTAACTGGGCATATAGATATGCAGCATTCATCTCACTTGGTAAATATGATGACCCTATATCTACCCAGCTGTATTTATCAACCTCACCTCTAAAAAATTTTTTACGGTCTGTTCCCTTCTCCCTGATTATCTCAGCCCTTTCAATATCTTCCTCATCTCTTATCAGAATTAGTCCGCCTTCTCCCATAGTATAATTCTTCGTCTCGTGAAAGGAAAATGTTCCAAATCTGCCAAAGGTTCCCAGATCCTTCCCTTTGTAGGTTGCCATCATTCCCTGTGCTGCATCCTCTATCACTGCCAAATTATATCTGCTGGCAATGTCCATAATTGTATCCATCTCACAGCCCACTCCGGCATAATGAACCGGAACAATAGCTTTGGTCCGAGGTGTTATAGCCTGTTCAATAAGATTTTCATCAATATTCATTGTATCTTTTCTTATATCCACAAACTTAATTTTTGCACCTCTTATGACAAAAGCATTTGCGGTAGATACAAAAGTATATGATGGCATAATCACTTCATCCCCAGGCCCAATATCAGCCAATAATGCCGCCATTTCCAACGCATGTGTACAGGAAGTAGTAAGTAAAACCTTATCCCCCAGTTTTCTTTCAAACCATTCCTTACACTTGTTACTATAATATCCATCCCCACATATTTTTTTGCGATTAATGATTGCATCCTCCATATATTCAATGCCTTTTCTTGAATATACGGGTTGATTAAATGATATCATTACCTCTCCTCTTTTCTGTCGTTCTATTCTGTTATTATTTCATCTACTATTCGTCCTACACCCTTGCCATCAACCAATCTTTGAGAGTTCTTAGCCATTGTCTTCAGTTTATTTTTAGACACTAGCAAGGTCTTCATCTGACTTACAATATTTTCATAGAAAGCCACTTTGCTTCGATAATCCCCTGCATATATCATAATTCCTTTTTCAGCCATAGCCTCTGCCCCCATAATCTGGTTATCTGCAATTACATATGTAATCGTTGGAATTCCACAGGCACATAATTCGTATAGTGTTGAACCAGCTGCAGATATAGCCAAATCACATTGCAACATCAGCTCAGAAACTTTCTTCACATTCTCATAAATTATTATGTGACCATTATTTTTTGCAATTTGTCTTAGCTCCTCCTTATCTGGTTCAAATGCACCGACTAGTAAATGAAACTGTATATTTTCATATTTCTTTTCCAGCAGCTTATTTGCTAAACCAAGTAATATCCTCTCTCTATCGGCTCCCCCTGTAGATATCAATACTCTCTTCATCCCATCACTTTTGGGGGTATTCTTAATATTTTGAAATTCTTCTCTGAGGGGTACATATTTCGTTCCTAGTACCAGCCGCGGAAGCTGCTTATTCGCATACAAGATTTCGTACTGATCTCTATTTGAATAAATATTATAATTTATTATCATCCACACAGGATATTCAAACTCTAATCTGTCATCAATATAAACAACAGGCGCATATGCCCTTATTTCTTCAAAATACCGTTTCGTTACATAATAACTATCTACTATTATGAAATCTGGTTGAATTTCTCTCATTAAAGGCTTTAGTTTTTCAATTTCATTGTCCAAATCTCTGTAATCAGAATCAAGGACAACAGCATTAAGCCCATTGTCTCTAATTATCTGCTCAAAACTGGTATCTGAAATAATAAACGTACATTTATTTCCTCTTCTGTGCATTTCTTTTGCAATTGAAATACATCTCATAATATGGCCTGCACCAATGACAGAATTTCCATCTGCTCTAATAATTATTTTAGCCATCTTCTTTGTTTATGACTCCTTTTTTCCCCATTACCCTATATTTCATCTCGGCAATCTGCCAGTCTATTTCATTGTCAATATCCTGAACTTCCAGCTCTGATACAACTAATGGAATAATTTTTTCACACATTCCATCCACCTTAATAAACTTCTGCACATCATAGAAATAGAACTGTCCAGCATCATGATACCAAGCTTGCAAATCCTGAGATCGTCTTAATCTGTTCTCTGGGAATTTATATTCAAGAACCCCATCACTATTGATAATATTGCATCTCTGTGGTGGAAATGAATATTGAACAACTGTCATTGTCTGTTCACCATTATTGGTAATCAGCGCGTCAAATGCCTGCTTAAGTTTATCAGATGTTATGAATGGAGCTGTTGGATAAATACAGCACATATATTCAAATTCTTTTCCCATTTTTTTGTATGTATCAACTACCTCCAATAGCACATCCTTTGTAGTTGCGTAATCATCCGATGTCTTTGGGCTTCTGAAAAAAGGAACCTTTGCACCATACTTTTGGGCTACCTCTGCAATTTCTTTATCGTCAGTAGATACCATTACTTCATCAAAAATTTCACTTTCCAATGCTGCCTGAATTGAATACGCAATTATTGGCTTTCCACAGAATTCCTTTATATTCTTTTTGTATATTCTTTTGCTCCCACCTCTTGCAGTTATTATGGCAACACATTTTGACATACTTCCACCTCGTTACATTTTTCTTATAAAATATTTATCGGTAATTATTAAGACACACTTTATAATAGTCGATATAAATATAAGAATATATTTTTAAGGAGAAGAGTATGATTAGATATTGTAAAAGATGCTGTCTTCCAGATACTAAGCCACATCTATTATTTGATGAAGAAGGTATCTGTAACGCATGCAGAAACTATGAGCACAGAAAAAATGTTAATTGGGATGAGCGCAAAAAGGAACTCCTTAAGATTCTTGATAAATACAGATCCAAGGATGGTTCTAATTATGACTGTATTATTCCTGTAAGTGGCGGAAAGGACAGTACATATCAAGTGGTTACAATGCTAGAACTTGGCATGAATCCACTTTGTGTAACCGCTACTACCTGTGATCTTACAGATATTGGACGGGAAAATATTGAAAACATTAAAAAACTTGGCGTTGATTATATCGAAGTTACAACCAATAGAGTTGTAAGAGCAAAGCTCAATCGAATTGGTCTTGTTGAAGTAGGCGATATTTCATGGCCAGAACATGTTAGTATTTTTACTGTTCCTGTAAGAGTAGCAGTTAATTATAATGTTCCACTTATCATATGGGGAGAAAACTCCCAGAACGAATATGGTGGACCTGCAGCCGATGTGGAGAACAATATTCTCAACCGACGTTGGCTTGAAGAATTCGGTGGAATGCTTGGCTTAAGAGTCAACGATCTAATTGGACAAGAAGGCATTACCAAAAAAGATTTAATTCCATTTACATACCCTAGTGATGAGGAATTGCAAAGAGTTGGAGTAACTGGTATTTTTCTCGGTTATTATATTCCATGGGAAGGAATGCATAATGTACTAATTGCCAAGGCTCACGGATTCAAGAGTTGGGGAAAAGTTGTTGAAGGAGACTACGATGACTACGAAAATCTTGACAATTATCAAGCAGGTATTCATGAATACTTTAAATATCTTAAATTTGGATTCAGTCGTTGTAGCGACCAAGCCTCAATGCATATTCGTCGTGGAAGAATCACACGTGAGCATGCAATGGAAATCGTGAAAAAGCGTGACGGAGAATTTCGTTGGACTTACCTTGATAAACCTATTGAAGATATTCTGGCTCCCCTCGATATGAGTGTAGATGAATTCATTCAGGTATGTGATGAGTTTACCAACAAAAAAATTTTTAAAACAGATCGTAAGGGCAACCTCATTAAGGATAAGCATGGTAATCTTACCAAAATTAACTATGACAACATCGAGGAATAACATATGGATGTAGCAATAATAGATTATGGAATGGGTAATCTTCTCTCTGTTCAGAGAGCCTTTGAAAAATGTGGCTATGAAGCAATAATTACACAAAGACCTGACGATTTATACCTGGCAGACAGAATTGTCCTGCCAGGAGTTGGTGCCTTTTCTGATGCTATGGCAAATCTTAACACTTATGGTTGGATTAAACCATTAAAAGATTCTGTAATTAATGATCAGGTTCCTCTTCTTGGAATATGCCTTGGTATGCAGCTTCTTGCGGATATCAGTTTTGAAGGTGGAGAAACCCACGGTTTGGGATTAATTCCTGGTCAGGTTGTAAAATTATCTCCATCTCTTGAAGCTGAACGAGTACCTCACGTGGGATGGAACGATATTATTGTTCGTAATCATCATCCAGTATTTAAAGGTATTGAGGATAATTCAAATTATTATTTTGTGCACAGCTATCATTTTGTGCCTAAATCAGAAAAAGATATTGGAAGCACAACACCTTACTGCGGTGAATTCGTTTCAGCTGTTGTTCATGACAATATTATTGGAACTCAATTTCATCCAGAAAAAAGTCAGAAAAAAGGCTTTCAGCTTCTTAAGAATTTTATGGAAATGTAGAGGACAGAAATATGCTAAAAGTCAGAGTAATTCCAACTCTATTATACAAGGAAGTTGGACTAGTAAAAGGAATTGGATTTAATTCCTGGAGACGTGTTGACACAGTTCTTCCGGCAATTAAGGTCTATAATATGCGAGAGGTTGACGAGCTTATACTATTAGATATAGATGCTAATAGCAAAGGTACTGATCCAGATTATGAGTCGATTCGTGATTTCTCAAAGGAATGCTTTGTCCCTTTCTGTGTTGGTGGAGGAATCAATAATATTGAGCAGATTAAACTACTCCTTAGAAACGGTGCTGATAAGGTTGCCATTAATTCAGCTGCCTATGATAATATCAGTCTGATTTCAGAAGCAGCTGCCCTTTTTGGTTCACAGTGTATTGTTGCAAGTATTGATTGTAAGCTTATTGATGGAGAATATCATTGCTTTTCATATTCAGGAACAAAAGATACTGGTGTAATTCTATCCGATTGGGCCCAACGTCTGGAAATGGCAGGAGCCGGTGAAATACTAATCACTTCCATTGAAAATGACGGTGCCATGGTTGGCTATGATATTAATATGATTAAAACTGTTTCCGAAGTTGTTCATATTCCAGTAATTGCCTCAGGGGGTGCCGGTAATTATGAAGATATGCGAAAAGCTATTATCGATGGAGGTGCTAGCGCAGTAGCTGCAGCCAGTATATTCCATTTTACTGAACAGACACCGAAAGAAGCTAAGGAATATTTAGCTGAAAAAGGTATTCCTACCAGACTAAACTAAAGGAGCTCGCTTATGTTCTCACTTTATGAAAAAATTAATAATGGACAAGTGTATATTATTGCAGAAATGAGTGCAAATCATGGTGGCAGTCTTGATAATGCTCTTAAAATAGTTCGTGAAGCAGCAAGAGCAGGTGCTGATTGTCTAAAGATTCAGACCTACACAGCTGATAGCATTACAATAAACTGTGATTCAGAAGATTTTCTGATTCATGGTGGCCTATGGGACAATTACAAACTATATGACTTATATACAGATGCTGGAACTCCATACGAATGGCAAGCTGCAATAAAACATGAATGTGAACAAAATAATATGGATTTCCTGTCAACGCCTTTCGATTGTGAAGCTGTGGATTTTCTGGAATCCATTGGTTGTGAAGCATACAAAATTGCCAGCTTTGAGTTAGTTGATATTCCTCTAATTGAATATGCAGCTTCTAAGGGAAAGCCTATGATTATGTCCTGTGGCATGGCAAATGAAAATGAAATTCAAGCTGCCATTGAAGCATGTAAAAGAGCAGGGAATACTCAGATTGTTCTTCTCAAATGCTGTAGTGAATATCCTGCTAATTTGGACCATATGCATCTTGCCAACATTGTAGATATGCAGAAACGTTTTGGCTTGCCTGTCGGCCTATCTGATCACAGTCCAGGAAGCTTCGCGCCAATAATTGCAACCACACTGGGAGCACAGGTTATAGAAAAGCATATAAAGCTTGAAGATGTAGACAGCGCTGATAGTAAATTTAGTATGACTGTATCAGAGTTTGCTAACATGGTAAAGGCTGTACATAATGTACACACCACAATCGGTTCTGTAAATTATGGTCCTAGTCCCGGAGAAAAGGATAATTTAAAGTTTAGACGAAGTCTTTTTGCTGTTAAGGATATCTCGAAGGATGAGGTAATTACGAAAGAGAACATTCGCAGCATCAGACCTTCAAATGGGCTTTCTCCAATTTATTACAAAGATCTTCTTGGTAGGCATGCCAAAAATGACATACCTTTTGGCACTCCACTTAATATGGATTTATTTTATTAAGAGGTGACATATGAATCCAGACAATACTATTCACACTGAAAGACTTTTTCTACGGGAAATAACTGCTTCAGATACAGATTTTATTGTAGATGCCCGTTCAGATCCATCTGTTTACAAGTATTTCAATTATCCACATAAGATTAAAGTGGAAGAACATCTTACATGGTTTAACAGCAATTATTTTCATGATTCGAAACGAATAGATTATATCGCAAGTATGAGAAGTGATTTCACTCCCGTTGGAATATATGGAATAAAACTAATTAGCAAAGAGCTATTTGAAGTTAGCTATCTTACCATTCCCAAGTATCAGGGAAAAGGATATGCCAAAGAGGCCGTTATATCTATAATTGAAAAGGGATGCCAGCTTTGGAATTGTTCCACCTGTATAGCTACTGTACACAAGGAAAATACCGCTTCTATGGATTTCGCAAATCGTCTCGGCTTTATTCCTGATACAACTGATAATAATTTTATTGTTTTTACAAAATCTATAGTAGATTCTAAATAAGGCACTTGCCCCTAAGCAAGTGCCTTATTTGCGCTTTCTTATACTGTTTTCAATTAATGTTCTTTAACATCCTTAAGTAATTCCGCAAGTTGATCTACAGATAACCATTCTGTATTTGTACCTGAGTTATACTCAAACTCTGGTGCTACCTGTTTACCTCCCGGAATAATCTTATCTGTTCCCCACCAATCAAAGTGTGGATATACAATAAAATGCTTCTCATACTCATATGTAAGCATAGAGTCTTCCCTTGTTACCATTACTTCATGAAGCTTCTCTCCTTCACGAATTCCAACCTCTGGCATGTCGCATCCTGGTAGTATTGCCTGGGCCAAATCTGTAATTTTGAATGATGGGATTTTGGAAATAAATGTCTCTCCGCCCTTTGCTTCTGTTAGCGCTTTTATTACAAGCTCAACCCCTTGTTCAAGACTAATCCAGAATCGTGTCATTCGATAATCTGTAATTGGAAGAGCAGTTCCTCCATTTTCCACAATACTCCTAAAGAATGGAATTACAGAGCCTCGACTGCCAGCAACATTTCCATATCTTACTACTGAAAAATTCACATCTTTATCTCCAGCATATGAATTAGCTGCAATAAACAGCTTATCAGATACAAGCTTTGTTCCTCCATACAGATTTATTGGATTAACTGCTTTGTCTGTTGAAAGGGCTACCACTCTTTTTACCCCTCTATCAAGAGCAGCATCAACAATATTCATTGCTCCTGTAATATTAGTCTTAACAGCCTCCATTGGGTTATATTCGCAAGATGGAACTTGTTTAAGAGCTGCGGCATGAATTACATAATCAACCCCGTCAAAAGCTCTATATAGCCTGTCTTTGTCTCTTACATCACCAATAAAGAATCTTAGCTTATCAGCGTGTGGATGATCCTTATACTCATTTTTCATCAAGAACTGCTTAAACTCATCTCTTGAATAAATTATTATCTTCTTTGGCTCATAATGCTTCAATACATAGCTTACAAACTGATGTCCAAACGAACCAGTTCCTCCAGTCACTAAAACTACCTTCCCATTTAGCATACGCTTTCTCCTTTAAGTTCCTTCATAATGTTTGTATAATCTTCAACATAAGCATTAACAGCCTTTGTCATTCTCTTGTACTCCTGAATGCCCGTTTGAATAACATCCTCCCATTCTTCATCCTCATCCTTCTTGACAATTAATGCTTTCTGCTTGATTTCTGTGGCCTCTTTCACCTCATACATTTCAATTATACCTTTGTCTTCCAATTTGCTATACCAAGAATTTATCCTCTTTATTTTAGCCAAATCTTTCTTAAATTCTTTTGAGTTTGTCAGACCGCGTTTTTTTAACCTATCCATATTCTCGAATGCCAAAATGGCTTCCTTAAATTTCCTCTTGTGGCCTTTTATTCTGTCGATATTATTATCAACTGATTCTTTTACTAACTTCTTTTCTTCATCAGAAAATGTCTTTGGAACGCTATCAATTAATTTTTCAAAATCTATATTACACTTTTCTGTCATCGTTTCCTTGAGGGCATTCTCTAGAGACATTACCTTTGCACCGTTGATTTTGGCTCCGTTTTCTGAAGTGTTATACACTGAAATATCTTTTATTCTAAATATCTCAGTTTCAAACCATTTGCGGTATACGTCCATATTAGATTCGGTTAGCACTACATTTCCATCATTTCCCTCTACTTCAAACAATTCATTTTCAATAACACCAATATCGTTTTCTGCATCATCATCATAGGTTGCTTCTGCATGTATCTTTCCCTTTGGATATCCTAAGTCCTGCCCTACAAGAATTATCTTTTTAAATCCTACTCCAACAAGAAAAGAAAAAGCATTATTGGCCACTGAACCACCTGTAGTTAATAATCTATCTTCTTTTCCAACCATCTTAAGTAGAGTTCTATAATAATATACTGCTGTAGAAAAATAAAATCTCTTCCCCTTGTGCTTTACAACCAAATCCGGATTGCATGTAATTTCAAGAAGCATTGGTACATTGATAAGATTCGGAATCTTATCAAATCTATCCGTTCTCTTTTCAGAATCTACGGCAATTGTCAGATGTGGTCTTATACCATAGCGTTCAAGTGTTCTCAAGGCACTGTCTACGGCAATCATAAATACCTTTCCCTGTACTTTCTTAAGGGTGTCAACACACTTATCAAGTGATGGGCCTGCAGATATAAGTATTGCAGGGTATTCAGATACATTACTGTCTTCAAATGCTTTCATAATATCCGACAAATTGTACTGATTAAGGGCATCTTCCATATTAGTCCACAAAGCCCTAGTCAGCTTTCTCTCAAAGACAATTTCTGTATTTGTATTTACTATTACATGGCCTACATAATTATTTAAATTATCATACCATTGTTTTTCTTCTTCTTTCCAAAGGTTTTCGTAACTAGGCGCACGCTTTATCTGTACAATTTTGTAATTACCATCTGTAATGAACCATACATACATATTATACATCTGATCTACGCCGTCTTTACCTGTTAGTACATGAATGTTTTGTGATGCAAACAGCTTTTTATCTTTCTCTCTTTCAAGCCATAAGCGTGCAATTTTAGGTGATGGCTCATAAACTATAATAATGTTTTCTGGATATAACTCATGTAACGCATGAAGATACATTCCATTTGCCAGTCCAAAAATAAAAAAAACAGTATAGGGAGAAACCTCTTCAAATGATTCAGCCCATATTTTTGCAACAGTATAGGCATCATATCTGCTATTAAGAGGATATACATATACATCCCTTTTTATTGAAATAATTTTCTCATTACAGGCAGATAATTCTTCTATCACTTCTGTATCATCATCTTCCAGGAAACCCTCTATGCTATAATTTCTTTTGCTTTTTAAATACTCGTAATTCTTCCCCATAGGAGCCACTCCAATTTATATTAATGCTTTTATATCTTCCAAAATAGGTTTTACTTTGTACAAAAGTGTATCAAATATTCCTATCGTATCCTTTTTCTCTATGGTATTCGCATATTCTGATAAACACTTTTTTACGTTTTCTATCCATTTTTTACTTTCTTCATCTTCATTTTCGTTAAATATACCTATCAAAAACTCGAATACTCTTTGAATTTCACTTGATATTATCGGAAGTCTAACATATGCATTATTTTCTTTCTGCAAAAATTCAACACAAATTTGATCTATTTCATTAATTGTATCTTCCAATATTTTCTCCATATATCACCTAATAAACAAAGCCGCCCAAAATAGAGCGGCTTTATCCCTATCATATATTTTATCCCTGTAACAGTGACAAAACGCCCTGAGTCTGAGTATTTGCCTGTGAGAGCATTGATTGACCAGCCTGCTGAATAATATTGGTTGCTGAGTACTGTACCATCTCTGAAGCCATATCTGCATCCCTGATACGAGACTCAGCTGCCTGTGTATTTTCTGCAACATTGTCAAGATTATTAACAGTATGCTCTAGACGATTCTGAATAGCTCCAAGGGCTGACCTCTGTGTAGATATTTTATCAATTGCAGACTGTAATTTAGTCATTGCACTACCAGAT
This sequence comes from Agathobacter sp., assembly GCA_036311465.1. Taxonomy (GTDB): domain Bacteria; phylum Bacillota; class Clostridia; order Lachnospirales; family Lachnospiraceae; genus Roseburia. Next base: position 2,380 of record JAXJPW010000052.1, on the reverse strand, counting down.
TTTTCATACGAACTTACAACAAGTCCTGTAACCCCAAGAGCATCTCCACTCATTGAAGCAATTGAAATTGTAATAGCCTGTCCTTCAGTTGCTCCAACCTGAAGATTCTTGCCTGTAAATTTTCCATCTAACAGATTTTGTGTGTTGAACTGTGTAGTTGATGCAATTCTGTTAAGCTCTGATCCAAGAGCATCAACTTCCTTTTGAATAGCAGTTCTATCTACAGAAGTATTAGTATCATTTGCTGCCTGTGTAGCTAACTCATTCATTCTCTGAAGGATTGAGTGTGCTTCATTTAATGCTCCTTCAGCTGTCTGTACTAATGAAATTCCATCCTGAGCATTAGCAGAAGCCTTGTTAAGTCCCTTAATCTGGCTTCTCATCTTCTCGGAAATTGAAAGACCAGCCGCATCATCTGCTGCGCGATTAATCTTATAACCAGAAGATAATTTTTCCGTTGTCTTGCTTAAGTTCTTTGTTGTTACTCCCAGCTGTCTGTTTGCATTGAGAGCCGACATATTGTGCTGTACTACCATAGTAAATTCCTCCTTGAATACGTGCCTCCATGCACCTGACTAAATCCTTTGCTCATCCGTGAATATTATATTTACCTTACTGATTTATATATCGGTAAACTGGCACAATACTTAACCCTTATAACTATTTTATTTGTGCATTTTTATAGTATTTTTTTGTAATTTTTTATGCACTCTAAAAAGAACCGGTTCTTACGAACCGGTCCTTCTTATGATAGTGTCTGACAGTATTACTGAAGTAATGATAGAACACCCTCTGTCTGGCTGTTTGCCTGTGAAAGCATTGACTGTCCTGCCTGCTGAATGATATTGGTTGCTGAATACTGTACCATCTCTGCTGCCATATCTGTATCACGGATACGTGACTCAGCTGCCTGTGTATTCTCTGCTACATTGTCAAGATTCTTAACTGTGTGCTCAAGACGATTCTGAATAGCACCAAGTGCAGATCTCTGTGTAGAAATCTTATCAATCGCTGACTGAACCTTTGTCATTGCAGCTCCTGCAGATGTATAAGACCCTACTGTAATACTCGTAACTGCAAGGGCATCTCCACTCATTGAACCAATAGTAATTGAAATCTCCTGACCCTCTAATGAACCAACCTGAAGACTCTTACCTGTAAATGATCCATCTAACAGATTCATTGTATTGAACTGTGTTGTTGATGCTATTCTGTTAAGCTCTGATCCAAGAGCATCAACTTCCTTCTGGATAGCAGTTCTATCTACAGATGTATTTGTGTCGTTAGCTGCCTGTGTAGCTAACTCATTCATTCTCTGAAGGATTGAGTGTGCTTCATTTAAAGCACCTTCAGCTGTCTGTACTAATGAGATACCATCCTGAGCATTTGAAGAAGCCTTGTTAAGACCCTTGATCTGGCTTCTCATCTTCTCTGAGATTGAAAGACCAGCTGCATCATCTGCTGCACGGTTTACTCTATAGCCTGAAGATAACTTCTCTGTTGACTTTGCAAGTGTTCCTACTGTTACTCCTAACTGTCTGTTAGCATTTAAAGCTGACATATTGTGCTGTACTACCATATATTTTCCTCCTTGATTCTAAGATGTAGCATCCTTGCTACAAATCCATTTAGTTATGTGTGATTCCAATTCTCGGGCCGCACGCTCCGTCGAATCTTAACCACTGTTAATCAATAAAATTCTCGTGCCTGTAAACATTACTGAAGTAATGAAAGAACACCCTGTGTCTGGCTGTTTGCCTGTGAAAGCATTGACTGGCCCGCCTGCTGAATGATATTAGTTGCTGAGTACTGTACCATCTCAGCTGCCATATCTGTATCACGAATACGTGACTCAGCTGCCTGTGTATTCTCTGCTACGTTGTCAAGATTCTTAACTGTGTGCTCAAGACGATTTTGAATTGCTCCAAGAGCAGATCTCTGTGTAGAAATTGTATCAATAGCCTTCTGAACCAATGTCATTGCACTTCCAGCTTTAGCGAACGAACTAACCACTAGGCTTGTAACACTAAGTGCGTCTCCACTCATTGTACCAATTGTCAATCCAATCTTCTGTCCCTCTAATGATCCAACCTGAAGGCTCTTGGCTGCAAATGTACCATCTAATAGATTCATTGTATTGAACTGTGTTGTTGATGCTATTCTGTTAAGCTCTGATCCAAGAGCGTCAACTTCCTTCTGAATAGCATCTCTGTCTACATCTGTATTTGTGTCGTTAGCTGCCTGTGTAGCCAACTCATTCATTCTCTGAAGGATTGAGTGAGCTTCATTTAAAGCACCTTCAGCTGTCTGTACTAATGAGATACCATCCTGAGCATTTGAAGAAGCCTTGTTAAGACCCTTGATCTGGCTTCTCATCTTC
>JAXJPW010000051.1:0-30107 GCA_036311465.1 Agathobacter sp. | reverse complement strand
GAACTTGTAGAGTTGTTGTGGGCATGTGAGAAAACTAAACTAGCGTATAAAGATTTGTTGTTAAAAACAGATGAGCTCGTGAAATCGCAATTTATCGAGATGTTTGGTGATCCGATTGATAATGAAAAAGGATGGGAGACAATTCCTTTACTTGAAACTGGAAAATGCAAAAATGGAATGAATTACAGTAGTAAAGATGCAGGTGTTGAGATGCGTTGTTTAGGAGTTGCAGATTTTCAGGATAACGCTGTAATTGATGATATGTCAGTTTTACCAACAGTGTCTTTAAATGAAAGTCCAAATAATGAATATCTATTGAAGGATGGGGATATTGTTTTTGTAAGATCTAATGGAAACAAAGCCTTGGTAGGACGCTGTGTTGTTGTTTACCCTGGTGCAGAGGAAGTGGTATATAGTGGCTTCTGTATTAGATACCGAAAAGAATCAGAAAAGCTCCTGACAGATTATTTGTTAAGATTTTTTAAGATGGATTCGGTTCGTAGGAAAATGGCTGGTAGGGGGGCTAATATTCAAAATTTAAATCAACAAATTTTAGCTGCATTAGAAATTCCAGTGCCACCATTAGAATTACAGCAGGAATATTCAGAATTCGTACACCAGAGCGATAAATCAAAATTTGGATTCAAATTCCCACAAAAAGCTATCGTTAAACTGTATGCACTTTTTTGTTATCCATAGTGTTTTGTCAACCCTACGCTATTGACCAGTTCTGACAAATTGATTTTTATAAAGAAAATCAAAGGCTTATAAGCAGCTTTTTCTACTGTTTAACGATAGCACCGCTATAAGCCTTTGAAATAAAAGAGTTTTAGCCTTTAACTGTGTTCACTTTTGACATCAAAACGACCGTCTCAACGTGCACCGTCGCCGGAAACATATCCACCGCACAAACCTTCTTAACCTCATACCCCCGTTCCTTCAGCACCACCAGATCCCTGGCAAGACTTGTTGGCTTACACGATATATAAACCATATTATCCACACCATAATTAATAATCTTCTCAAGTGCCTTAGGATGAATACCATCACGTGGAGGATCAAGAATAATGAAGTCCGGTTTCTCTTCTATTTCATCCAACATCTTAAGCACATCCCCTGCCAGGAAGTCACAGTTGCTAAGTCCGTTAAGCTTTGCATTCTCCTTGGCAGCCTCAACGGCCTCCTCAACAATTTCAACACCCACTACATGCTTGCAGGCCGGTGCCATCATCTGTGCAATTGTTCCGGTTCCTGAATAGAGGTCAAAAACAGTGGCACCGCTCATATCGTCCTTCTTGTCGTAGGATTCCATAATGAATTCTCTGGCTGTCTCATAGAGAAGCTCCGCGCCAAGGGAGTTGGTCTGGAAGAATGAGAAAGGCGAAATCTTAAACTTAAGGCCAAGAAGCTCCTCATAGAAGAAGTCCTCTCCATAAAGGATTTCTGTACCCTCGTTCTTAACCACATCGGCAACGCTGTCATTTCTGGTATGAAGAATTCCCTTGAAAATGCCCTTGTACTCCTGAGCCAACAGAGCATCCTTCCAGCCCGTAAGGAGCTCCTGCTCTGACGAAAGGTTAGCAGCCGCCACTACACCTTCAGTTTGGGTAGTAGTAACAATATCCACAAGTATTTCGCCTGTCTTAACTGCTTTACGCACAAGGAGATGTCTAAGATAGCCCTCATGTCTTAATCTATGAAAATATGTAGCATTTGCCTTGCTGAAATAATCAAGGGTTGTCATGAGAATTGTTCTAAAATCAGCGTCAACAATTCTGCAGGAATCAACTGTTACAAGGTCATAGAAGCTACCCCTCTTATGCATTCCAAGGGCAAGTGGACCGTCCTTGAACTCATCACCGAAGGAGAACTCCATCTTATTTCTATATTCGGACTGGGTTGGACTTCCCTTTATTCCAAGGAATTCATAGCCCTCCTCTTCTGGAGTACCAATTGCTTCCTCAATAAGTCCTCTGACCTGTTCCTTCTTGATTTCAAGCTGTGTCTCGTATGGAAGAGACTGATACACACATCCTCCGCAAAGTCCAAAATGCTTACAGGCTTCAGCAGTCTCAAGCTCAGATTTCTCAACTACTTCAAGAAGTCTTCCCTCATATTTTCCTTTTCTTGCCTTATTAACACCAAAGGATACCCTCTGGCCAGGAATAGTATTCTTAACTATTACCTTCTCTCCTTCATCAGTAAGCACAACTCCCTTGTTTGGGAACTGAATATATTCAACACGGCCTTGGCCAACAAATCCTTTTTTCATCTTATCTCCGTTCTAGAATTTCTATTATTTTACAGAAAAAAAGGACTACTGATTAAGTAGCCCCTTTAAATACTTTTATTTCTCAACGCCCTTTGGCTCTGTAGCAACAATATCGTCGTCGTCATCTTCATCCTCGAAGAAATCGTCATCGAAATCATCATCGAAATCGTCCTCAAAGTCATCTAAATAATCAGGTGTGAAGAAACGATAAATACCGTATGCTGCTGCAGCAACTGCCACTATAACACCAATAACCGCAAAAATAATAACTGTCTTAGATGGCTTCTTGCTATCCTTTGAATCTTTATTAAGAAGCTCAGTAATTTTTGCGTCTCTAATAAGTTCTTCTACTTTACTCATAGTTATATACCACTCCTTCTCATATTTTTATTAAAGTATAACATATTTTTCCCTATTTTCCTATGAAAAATTACAAAAAAGCGAAATTATATTTTTTTAAGCTTGGCAAAAGCAGCAAACATTTTCTTGGTGCCGGCCTTGTCAAAATCGACTGTCACCTCATAATCTCTTCCGCCTTCAACAATTGCCTTAACTTGACCCTCTCCGAACTTCATATGGCGCACTCTGTCTCCCACTCCATACTCCAATGATGAACTGCCTGTGTTAGAGCTTGCAAAAGACCTTTGATTGCTAACAGGTGTAAACACCGGTGTCTTCTCCTTCTTAGTCCCAAAGCTTGAAGTGTATGTGTCTGTAGAATAATTTGGAGTGCTTCTAAAAGACTTTCTGGCACGCTCAAAGCTGGATTGATTTGCTGGCTCATCATCATATCTCTTTGGCTCATAAATCTCACCCTTGAGAAGCTCACCTGGTATTTCCTTCACAAAGCGTGACACCTTGCCATACTGGGTCTTTCCATTAATCATTCTCATTCTTGCAGAAGTAATAGTAAGATGCTCCATAGCTCTGGTAATACCTACATAGGCAAGGCGTCTCTCCTCCTCGATTTCTGCCTCTGAATCCTCACAGGTAATGGACATGTAACTAGGGAAAAGACCATCCTCCATACCTGCAAGATACACATTAGGAAACTCCAGACCCTTTGCACTATGAAGTGTCATAAGCACCACATAATCTGTCTCCTGGTCCAAGCCGTCAATGTCTGCAACAAGGGCAACCTCCTCAAGGAACTCGTTAAGGTTAGGAAACTCCACACTCTCCTCGTAGTCAACTGCCTTGCTGATAAGCTCGTTAATATTTTCAATACGGGCCTGTGCCTCAGGAGTACCCTCAAGGTTAAGCTCTTCAACATAACCGGTATCCCTGATAATTTCCTCTATGAGCTCAGACACCTTAATAATCTCTGCCCTTGCCCTAAGTCCCTGAATAAAAAGAGCAAATGCCCTGATTTTTTCAGCCGCTTTTCCCAGTGTAGGAATCTCCTCTGCAACACTAAGTGCTGAGAAAAAGCTTATGCCATTCTCATATGCATAGTCAGTAACCTTATTAATGCTGGCAGCACCAATTCCACGTTTAGGCACATTAATAATACGCTTCACTGCCAGGTCATCACTTCCGTTTGCAATTGTCTTAAGGTAGCTGAGAATGTCCTTAACTTCCTTTCTTGAGTAGAAGTTTACACCACCAATAATCTTGTATGGAATATTGGCACTTATGAATTTTTCCTCGAAAAGACGGGACTGGGCATTAGTTCTGTAAAGAATAGCACAGTCATTGTATTTGTACTCTCCCTGTCTGACCTTTCTTGCAATATCCCTTGCAACATAGTCAGCTTCCTCGTAGCCACTGTCTAACTGCTGCAAATCAATCTTATCACCGGCTCCATTTTCTGTCCAAAGACATTTTTCTTTACGGCCCACATTATTGGCAATAACGCCGTTTGCCGCATCAAGAATATTCTGTGTGGAACGGTAATTCTGCTCAAGCTTAATAACCCTGGCATCAGTAAAATGCTTCTCAAAATTAAGAATATTGTAGATATTGGCACCTCTAAACTTGTAGATAGACTGGTCGTCATCACCTACCACACATAAGTTCTTATACTTGGAAGCAAGCAGTCTGATAAATTCAAACTGCACTGTGTTGGTATCCTGATACTCATCTACCATAATATACTTAAAACGCTCCTGATATGACGCCAAAACCTCTGAATCCAGCTTGAAAAGCTCAACTGTCTTGAAAAGAAGATCATCAAAATCCAAAGCATTATTTTCCTTCAGAACCCTCTGATATTCCTTGTAGACCTGAGCCTGCTTTCTCTTTGTAAAATCACCGGCGGCCCGAGTCTCAAACTCGATAGGATCAATCATCTCGTCCTTTGCCTTAGAGATTACATTGAGAAACATTTTCTCCTTATGAATCTTGGTATCTATCTCAAGACGCTTACATATGTCCTTCATCACAGTCTTCTGATCATCTGTATCATAAATTGTAAAATTATTACCATATCCAAGACGGTCAATATATCTCCTAAGAATTCGGACACAGGTTGAATGGAAGGTAGACACCCAGATACTCTCCGAACCATAGCCTACCAGATCATCAATTCGTTCCCTCATCTCACCTGCAGCCTTATTGGTAAAGGTAATTGCCATAATATAGTATGGATTAACTCCCAATTCCTCTATCAGATATGCCGTTCTATGAGTAAGAACACGCGTCTTACCTGACCCTGCTCCTGCCAGAATAAGCAAAGGTCCTTCCGTATGTAATACAGCCTCTCGCTGCTGTTCATTTAAAAAATCTAACTCCATTTTTTCCCCTTCTGTAACACGAAAAAAGTTGTTGCCTAATCATTCTATCATAGCAATTATCTCATAGCAATTCACATTTTTTGCATGCCAGTTCACGTTATAGAGCAAAAAAATCTTGTCATCTAGTTTTTAATACTATATAATAGGGCAGAGGTGAGTAAAAATGGAAAGTGATGTAAAAAAATTTCTCAAGGGTCTCTTAGGTCAGCTTAGAACAATTGATTATGTCAGACCTACAGATATACCAAATATAGATTTATATATGGATCAGATTACAACCTTCATGGACGAGCAGCTTGCTGCCTCAAAGCGCTATGAGGATGATAAGATTCTGACCAAGACTATGATTAACAACTATGCCAAGAATAATCTGCTTCCTCCTCCGGAGAAAAAGAAATATTCTAAGGAGCATGTCCTTACACTTATTTTCATATACTATTTCAAGAATATTCTTAGCATTAGCGATATTCAGTCAATACTTAATCCCCTAACCGATAAGTATTTCGGTAATAAAGAGGGTATGAACATGCTGGATGTATACAATGAGGTCTTTAGTCTCGAATCCGATGAGTCCCAGAAGCTTCTTAAGGACCTTGGCAAGAAGTACAAGGTTGCCCAGCATACATTTAGTGATTTCCCAGAGGATGATCAGGAATTTCTTCATGCCTTCAGCTTTATCTGTATGCTAAGCTTTGATGTGTATATCAAGAAAATGATTATTGAACAGACAATTGATTCACTCAACGCTTCTAAGACTTCAGAGGATGACAATAAAAAGAAATAGACTATTTGTAACATTATGATAAAATATTATGTAAAAAAAATGCCGGCAGTAAAAACTGTCGGCATAAATTATTTAGTTCTATCATAGAATCTATTATATTCTATTCTTCATTATTCATACGTGAAAAAACCATATCATATCCATCATTACCATAATTAAGGGAACGATTTACTCTGCTGATAGTAGCAGTAGAAGCACCGGTCTTCTCAGCGATGTCGAGATAGGTCTTCTGATCTCTCAACATCTTAGCCACTTCAAACCTCTGTGACAATGATAACAATTCGTTAACTGTGCAGACATCCTCAAAAAATGTATAACACTCCTCACGATCCTTCAAACACAGTATCGCATCAAACAAATGATCAACCGCCTCTGTCTTAAGCTTTTTACTCATTTATACATCTCCTTTATCCCCTAACATTATGGACTAATTTTAACATATTAAAGTCGTAAAGTAAACAGTTTTCTTGCATTAGCCCCTCTGTATGCTATAATAAACCAAATACGTTTGAAAGGTTTTTAATATGAAAAAAGTAGGTTATTTTTTCTTTTCCTTTGTTCCGGTACTTGCTGTTTTGGCCATTCAGTTTATTGCTTCTTATGCAGTGTTAGGACCAGCCGCATTTACCCTTATTATGAAGGACTTTAATATTTCTTTTTACAATACCCTAATGGATCTTGCAACCGATTCCATGTTCAACACTGTGGTGATGGTAGTGTACGCGCTAATAACAATCAGCAGCTTCAGTATCTGGTATTATTGCTCCTACCAAGGGAATTTTCTTCCAATAATTCCAAAGGGCTTTAGCTTCAAGATGTTTTTTGCAATCATCATTCTTGTTCCTGGCACACAGTTTTTGTCTGATTATATCTGCGAGCTGATTAATGTAATCCGACCAGACTGGATCAGACAGTACCTTGATTTAATTGACCAGGCTGGAATAGGCAGCACTGATTCCCTTCTTATGGTGGCATACTCTGTAATACTAGCACCAGTGTGTGAAGAATTAATCTTCCGAGGAGTAACACTTCAGTCCATAAAAAGAGCCCTGCCATTCTGGGGAGCCAACATTTTTCAGGCAGCGCTGTTTGGGCTCTTCCACGGAAACTGGGTGCAGGGCATTTACGCATTTTCAATTGGTCTGGTATTAGGTTACGTATACGAAAAAGGTGGAAGCATCTACTGCTCTATTCTCTTCCATATGCTATTCAACGCATGGGGTGTATTCTTATCAAAATACATACAAATAGAGGATGGAAAGCTTTTCCTAATGATTACGATTCCTATTACTATAATATCATTTGCTTTGGGCTTTATTCTCTACAGGCCTAAAAGATATGCAAATCCAAAATAACTAAGTGTCATCATAATCACTCCGGCAAGTAAGACGCCCAGTATTACAGCAATTATGGTTGACTTAAAGTCCATATCAAGAATACTTGCAGCAAGGGTTCCGGTCCAGGCTCCTGTTCCCGGAAGTGGAATTCCAACAAAAAGTAGTAATGCTACAAACAAGCCTCTTCCGGCCTTTGCCTGCAGCTTCTTACCACCCTTCTCTCCCTTTTCAAGGCAAAATGTAAAGAACTTACCAATAAGAGGCTTATCAGCTCCCCATTCTAACACCTTTCTGGCAAACCAGTAGATAATAGGTACTGGAATCATATTACCAATGATACATATAATAAAAGACTGGGTTACCGGGAGACCAAGCCCCTGGGAAATAGGAATGGCACCTCTTAGTTCTATAAGTGGAACCATTGATACAAAAAATATAGATAAATATTTGACAAACATTCTAGTTCTCCTTTAAATACTTCTCAAGGAAATCAATAAAAATTCTCATCTCCTCATCTGTTCCAATAGAGATACGGAGATAATCCTTTATTCTCTCTGGATTGTTAAACCTTCTCACAAAAATATTCTGCGCCTTAAGAGCCTCAAATATTTCAATTCCCGGTACAGAATTATGCTTTGCAAAAATAAAGTTACTCTTAGAATCACGGAATGTAAATCCTAATCTTGATAATTCCTTCTTAGTCCATTCTCTGGTTGCAATTATCTTTGAGGTAGTCTCCTTGAAATACTCATCATCTTTAATTGCCGCTGTTCCAAGCTCTATTGTAACAGAATCCATGGTATATGAATTAAATGAATACTTCACATCATTTAGGTACTTGATAAGTGTTGGATTACTGATTGCAAAACCAATTCTTGAACCAGCCATTGATCTTGACTTTGAAAAAGTCTGAGTAACAATCAGATTGTCGTATTCATTAATCAGCGAAAGAGCACTTACTCCTCCAAAATCAATATATGCTTCATCAATAACCACTATTACATCCTGATTATGTTCAATTATATCTCTAATCTCTGACAGCTCTAAGAGTTCACCGGTAGGCGCATTAGGATTTGGAAAAATCACTCCGCCGTTAGCCTTATAGTAATCAGCTTTAACCAGCTTAAACTCACCATCTAAAGGATTTTGCTCATATGGTATTTTAAGCATATCAGCCCACACATCATAGAATGAATAGGTAATATCCGGAAAAAGAATAGGCTTATCAGAATTGAAAAATGTCATAAAAATCATGGCAATTACATCATCAGAGCCCACTCCTGAAAACACCTGATCAGCACCAACACCGTAATACTGTGCAATGGCAGTATTAAGCTTATCCACTACCGGATCAGGATAGAGTCTAAGTCTGTCTGCATCAAATCCCTTAAGTGCATCAAATACTCCTGGTGCAGGAGGATAAGGATTCTCGTTAGTATTTAACTTTATCATCTTGTCTAATTTAGGCTGTTCTCCCGGAACATATGGAACAACCTTACGTATATTGTTCTCCCACGCTTTCATAGGCTACCTCCTTGAAACTATGTAGTCTACTTTAACCCATTGCAGTGTATTTGTAAAGCACTCTGGTCAGCTCTTATTTCACCTTAACCCTGCTTGTCTTACTCCATGCTCCATAGGCCTTGTCATTTCCTGAAACCGTCTTATAGGCTCTGATTCTGACATAATATGTTCTCTGGCTTGTCAGCTTATTAAAATTACAGCCTGTAACATTAACTCCGCCTATCCTGATGCTTTTAGTTACCTTTGTCTTGAACTTAGAGCTTGTGGAAAGCTGAATATGGTATCCGCTTGCACCCAGATGCTTTTCCCACCTGTAGGTAAGATTTCTCTTCTTAAGAGTCTTAGCACTTTTAACATCAACCTTCTTAGGTTTAACTGTTAAAGTAACTGTTTTGCTGGTCGCCTTGTACTTCTTGGTAGGCTGTGAAGTAATTGTAATCACAGTTCTTCCCATTCCCACTATTGTCACAAGTCCTGTTTTGCTGTCTACAGTGGCAACCTCTGAATCAGAAGAAGTAAAAAATAATTCTGCCCCATTGGCCTGGGCTTTCAATGTAAAATTCCTGCTTTCGATGGTCTTGTTGTAGGTGGATTTTACTCCTGTAATTCTGTTTTCACTTGCCGCCATAACCCTCTGTGGCTTCATTGGCAAAATAGTAACAAGCATTGCAAAGATTAATACCACCCCTAATACTCTCTTAACTGCTCTTTTCCCCATTTTAAAATCCTCCTTCTATATTGTTTTCTATAGACTTATCTGTAGATTTTCTACAAATTGTCTATAGGCTATATCCTGCCTCATTATCCCGATAAAATGCTTGCTTATTATCACATTGATTAGGACAATTCTGGCAAATACTGCTGCCCTCATAAGCCCCTCTTGTGCACAGTAAGTTCATTCTGTATACAACACTCTTAGCCGGTCTAAGACTGAAATCTTTTGTACAGGTCAGCTTTATCTTCTGAAACCTCTTGAGTTCTTCTCCAAGCTGTTCCAATGGAAGATTCTTCTCTGCCCCCCAGAAATGAAATCCTCCTGCATATAATCCGCTTTCCTCTTCTACAATTCCGGTAACCTGATTATAAAATTTCATAAGAATATCCGAAATAATATTCTCAGCTGCCAGCTGTTCAAGAAGCATCCCTTTTCTGGAATACTTATCCATTAATATGTCCAGATTCGAACCAAGGGTTATCGCCACATCGGCGTAACCCTTAGTTAAAATGATCTCTAATGCTTCCTGATCCTTTATGCATCCCCTTATATCTCTGGCCACCGCCTCAATAAGAGGAATATCCTGTTCCCTAAAATGAAACCTCTCTGCCATATCTGCTACATAATCCGGCGTAAGGGTCTCCCATAATCTTGTCCTGTAATACAATGCATTCATTCCTTACATATGCAACAGGCACTTATCTTATTTTACAGAATCAATAAATCTCTGGAAGTATTTTCTTCCTTCCTCTGTACACTTATAAACACCTGCACACTCTAATACTTCAGAGAATACTAAACCGATTTCTTCCCTGATGATGTCAGTAACGTTACTTTCATCTATTGTATCATATTTTGGCAAAAATGACTCAACCCAATCTGCATGGGAAGCAAGTGTTTCTGTTGAGCGAAGATCCCTGCCTGTAAGCAGAGCCTCCTCAAGCTCCAACATTTCCTCCTTAAGTCTTGCAGGAAGAACTGCAAGACCCATAACCTCAATAAGTCCAATGTTCTCCTTCTTAATGTGATGAAGATGAGCATGTGGATGATAAACTCCAAGTGGATGCTCCTCAGTGGTAATATTATTTCTTAACACAAGGTCCAGTTCGTAATCGTCACCTCTTTTTCTGGCAATTGGAGTTATTGTGTTGTGTGGCTCGCCCTCTGTCTCTGCAAGAATAAAAGCCTCCTGGTCTGAATAGCCTCTCCAGGTAACAAGAATTCTGTCAGCAAGCTCAATCAGACGCTCCTTGTCAGATGAGCTGATTCTAATAACTGACATAGGCCATTTTACAATCCCGGCCTTCACGTCCTCGAAGCCTTCAAAACTGATTTCCTTCTCAATAGGAGCCTTTGCCATTGCAAAAGTATAATGTCCTCCCTGAAAATGATCATGTGTGAGAATTGATCCACCTACTATAGGAAGGTCAGCATTGGAACCAACAAAGTAATGTGGAAACATTGTCACAAAATCCAAAAGCTTTCCAAAGGTAGCACGCTCAATCTTCATTGGTGTATGGGCAGAGTTAAAAACGATACAATGCTCATTGTAATACACATATGGTGAATACTGGAAAAACCAGTCACTATTATTAATTGTTACAGGAATAATTCTATGGTTCTGTCTGGCTGGATGATTGACTCTTCCAGCATATCCTTCATTTTCCTTGCAAAGCTGACATTTTGGATAAGAGCTCTGCTTTGCATTCTTGGCAGCAGCAATAGCCTTAGGATCCTTCTCCGGCTTAGAGAGATTGATAGTAATATCAAGTGTTCCAAACTCTGTATCTGTTGTCCACTTCTGATCCTTTTTAATGCGCTGTCTTCGAATATAATTACTGTCGCAGCTCAGCTTATAGAAATAATCTGTTGCCGCCAGTGGTGATTCCTTCTCATAGAGATAATTGAACTTATTTCTGATTTGGCTTGGACGGGCAACTAATAATCCCATTATTTTAGTATCAAACAGATCCTTATAAACGATGCTGTCATTTTCCATAAGTCCATTGTCGTAAGCATATGCCATCATGTCCTCAAGGATTCCCTCCAGACGCTGCTCTGCCTCCTGCTGTGTCCATGAAGGCAGGGTGTCATGTTTTTCAAATACATCGTCCTCTATCTCATCTATCTTAAACAATTCAAGAAGACTGTTTGTTGTATATACAGCATCCTCTTTTTCAATCAGTCCTGTTGTCAGACCATATTTTACCAACTCCAGAATACTCTCTTGTATCATTATTACTCTCCTGTTTCTTTTCTATTGCTACATTTCCAATTGTTGCGTTTTTCCGGTTGTTTCCGTTTTCCGGTTGTTTCCCATTTTCCGGTTGTTTCCGTTTTTCGGTGCCGGCTTATATAAGACGGCTTGGTCCATCTCCAATCGAAACCACATAGAACTCTGGTGTCTTTCCAACCTTCTGCTGATATGCTTCAGAAAGCCTCTCCTTAAATGTATCTATTGCCTCATCCTTAACAAGGCTGACTGTACAGCCTCCGAAGCCACCACCGGTGATTCTTGAGCCGATAACTCCCTCTATTTTCCAGGCTTCCTCAACGAGAATATCGCATTCTTCACATGAGGTCTCATAGTCATCACGAAGTGATTCATGGGAAGCATTCATAAGCTTACCGAAGGTCTCAAGGTCATTGTCCTTAAGAGCAGCTACAGCCTTAATAGTTCTCTGATTCTCGTATACAGCATGCTTTCCTCTTCTTCGGCACACCTCGTCCTTAATAGAATTTGCAGCCATATCAAATTCAGCCTCTGTCAGGTCCCCTAAGGACTCAACACCGCATACTGTCTGAATGTCTCTAAGAGCCTGTGCACTTTCATTTCTTCTGTCGTTGTAAGCCGAAGTAACAAGGCTGTGCTTAACCAGTGAATTGGTTACAACAATCTTAATTCCCTCAAGTTTTACAGGAGCATACTCGTACTTGAGAGTATTGCAGTCAAGGAAAATTGCATTGTCTGCCTTGCCCATTGCTGAAGCAAACTGATCCATAATTCCACAATTGCATCCGTTGAAATTGTTCTCCGAATACTGTCCGATAAGTGCAATATCCTGATTTGAAACCTCAAATCCAAACATATCTGTTAGCATATATCCTGTTACTACCTCTAATGAAGCTGACGATGAAAGGCCCGAGCCATTTGGAATATTTCCAAACAGACAGATATCAAGACCACAGTCCAGCTTCATTCCTCTTCCATCAAAGGCCCAGATAACTCCCTTTGGATAATTTGTCCACTCACCATCATCCTTTGGATTAAGGTTGTCAAGGGAGTCCTCGATTATACCCAGCGCCTCAAAATTCATTGAATAGAAATTGAGTTTTCTGTCCTCTCTCTTTCGAACAGCCATATATGTTCCAATAGTAAGGGCGCATGGAAATACATGCCCTCCGTTATAATCTGTATGCTCTCCAATAAGATTAACGCGCCCCGGCGCGAAGTATACTCTTATGTCCCCCTCCGCTCCAAATAATTCCTGAAATTTTAATAACACATCCTGCTGAATCATGTATCTTCTCCTCTTATTTATTTCTTATACTCTTTCTTGTACTGCTTTCTTGTACTTCTTTCTTGTACTTCTTTTGTAATTTCATTATATATGCTGCATTTATCAGCACAATACATCTGTGTCATGTTGCAACATATCTCAAAAAACATGCAACATAATTACATATCCTTAGAAAAATTCTTAATATACTCCAAGGTAGGAAGAGCATTTCCGTCATAATCAAACAATGCCTGATTAGCCCACTCATTTCCACATGGGCCTGGGTCATTCATATACTTAAGGGAGGCTGGAGTAGCCCATCCTGACCCTGGAACTGGAATCCAGGCAGGCTCCCACCAGAAGAATCCTGCACCATTATTACCACATACATTGCTTACTCTGTTAAGAAAATCCTTTGTAAAATCAAGCTGACCCTGGATAGTCATTGGATACTCTACCTTCTCTGCCAGCTCCGCTCTTGTGGCATATCCCTTGCGCTCTTTGTCAGAAAGTTTCTCGTATTCCTTGTAGTCCTCCATAGTATGTCCCATGGAAACCTCTGCCACAATAAGCTTCTTGCCATATCGCTTAGAGATATCATTCATGTTATCCTCCAGCATCTGTAAGGTTCCATGCCAGAATGGATAATATGAGAGACCAATATAATCAAAGTCCTCTCCACGCTTGATATAATTATCAAACCAGGTTCTGTAGAGTTCATTATTTCCACCATTATCAAGGTGGATCATAATTGGAATTTCCTTATTCACTCTTCGGCAGGCTCTTATTCCTGCACTTACAAAGCGTGCAATATTGTCGTAATTAGGAACCTTGCCCTCTGGCCATAAAAGACCGTTGGACAACTCATTTCCAACCTGAATAAGTGTTACGTTTACACCTGCCTCAATTATCTTGGTAAGGGAATCCAGTGTAAAATCATATACTGCCTTTTCCAATTCTTCTACTCCGTAATCCTTCCAGGCCTTTGGCTTTATCTGCTTACCCGGGTCCGCCCAGAAATCACTGTAATGAAAATTAAGAAGTACACCCATTCCAGCCTCTGTAACTCTTTTTCCTATGTTAATAGTCTCACTAAGGTCATTATTTCCAGCACCATATGGTTCACCTGACTCTGACTTAGGATCATTCCAAAGTCTTAGTCTGATAGTATCCACATCATAATTTTTCATTATTTCAAGAATGTCTTTTTCCTGATGATTATCAAAATATTTAGCACCACATCTTTCCATCTCAAGCAATGTAGAAAGATCCATACCTTTTATAAACCTGCTCATTTTATCTCCTTTTCTACCAGCCCTTCATGGCCAAAATCTTATAATCCAGCAGCTTGTTCTCGTAGTTATCCGGATTAATCTTCCACTGATATGGAGAAGTATTAAGAAACTTTTTGAAGTTTCTGTTAAAGGTGGATGTTGTTGTAAATCCACACTTATTAGCCACTTCATCCATGGAATCATTGGTTTTCTTCATCATTTCGCATGCTCTTTGAATACGGATAAGATTAACGTATTCCATCGGAGTCATGTTTATGTATTCCTCGAAAACTCTTCTAAAGTGAGTCTCGCTCATGCCACATACCTCGGCAATGTCCTTTGCCTTCATCTGGGAATTATAATTCCTGTTAATATAATCCAGGGCAGCTGATATCTGTGCCATATTTGATGTTGTGCAATCAAGAGTTGAGGTTTGAGGAATCTTATCATTATTTCTGGCAATTTCCATAATCAGAGCTTTAACAAACATTTCCCTCATCTTCCTGCCAAAGCTCTTCTTATCCTTTGCCTCTCTTATTATCTGATTTATAAGTTCAGCAATCTCCGGTGACTGACTGACACTAGTCATAACCGGTCCCTTATTTATTATTTCCAAAAGCTGATTTTGAAAAAGCATATCCTCTGAAAAAAGCTCTAATAGAATTGACCTTACATCTATAAAAATATACTCCCAAAAGTTCTTCTCTCCCCCATCACTTATTGTTACATGAGGATAATTCTCTGGAATTATAGTAATGCTGTCATTTTCATACCTGTGTATCTCTGTATCAAAATGAACCTCACCATCACCGCTTCTGCAGATACCTATCTCCAGCAAATTGTGAAAATGAAGAAAGAATTCATCAACCCCATAAGGTCTATTCCATGTTTCACCAAAAAGAACCAGTGCCTTTTCTCCCTGTGGAACCTCGTAAAAGCGAAATTCCATTGTACTTTTTCTTCTTTTTGCCATAAAACCTCTACTCCTTTTCCTTCCATCAGCCTTAAAGTTATAGCTACGGAATGCCTGCCAGTTTTTCTGACAGCTTTTTATACTCCAAAAGGAGGTAGCTGTGCCACCTCCCTCTGGAGTATTTATTCATTATTAATCAAAATCAAATTTCTCGAATCTCTGGTACATAGCACCATAACGCTCACGTACCTTCTCATTCCACTCAAGTACCTTGGCCTCATCTCCTCTGAACTGACAGCGGATGCAGCTATATACCTTTGTGTCCTTGTCGTAGAACATATCAATATCCAAATCTCTCATAAAGCAGGATGGACATCTATAGTTTAATTTGCCTTTTCCAAGTTGAGCCATGTTGCAAATACCTCCTTATCAGAAATTTTCTTCTTATATCCCAGTTTAAACATTGGAGAGAAGGCATATCCTTCCTCAATGTATCCGGTTGCCTCTGCCGATGGTGTAAGGGAAACCTTAGTCTGAATTGCCGGAATTGTAGCGCTTACCTCTGTTGCTCCCTCTGCCTTGGCATCACGACATCTGTACTCGTAATCAATTGTATGCTCCTGTGGTCCTTCAACCTTAAGAATAATTCCTGTCATATCCTCTGGATACTCAGTAGTTCCGTAGCAGGCTGTAATGTATTCATCCAGATAAATCTCTGCTGTTGGATCACTAATCTCAAGAATGTTTCTCTCTATTTTAATATTAGAAGAACCCTCCTGGAAATATTCCTTTGTCTGAAGCTTTAATGAAACCCCATTGAACTCAATATCCACTGGATCAAGAGTAAGAATTCTTGTCTTCTTACCCTCTATAAGCTCTTCTGAAAAATGAGCCTTTGTAGGACAGAGACATAAATCTATCTCCTCACCATTATATGAAAGCTTTGCAGAACGAACTGTTCCGGCTCCGGCATAATGTGTAAAGTATCCTGCACGATATTTCTCCTGGATAAGGAATGGATATGAGGCATCCTGTACATGCTTTGTTCCTATTCCAACAGGCCATTCAAGCTTGGCAACATATGGACGAAGGTCAACAATTGCACCTCCCTGATCCATATTAACACAGGCTCTCATATATGGATCGCAGTACCAGAATAACTGCTTATCTGAACCATATAAAATATCTCTCCAAGGTGCACATTCAGGCTCATTATAGTTTCCTGCATTTACACCCTTCTTCTCTCTGTAATAGTCAGCGAACTCAGCCATAGTCATGTCAACAAGCTTACCCTGCTTCTTAAGCTCTCCATAATATTTACAACCGTCACTGTAAGACTTAAGAAGAAGCTCGTATGACTGCTCCCATCTTCCCATCTTATTCATCCAACCTGGTCCAACGAACATCATATTGTAGGCATAACCATTGTTATATTTCTCAAGAGAACGATACTGGTCAATAAGATTGTACAGATATGGGTACTCCCATGTCTTTGTGTCATAAATCATTCCACGAAGAACGTTCTGTGGATGAGTTCCGAAGTTAGAACCATTTCCGTCGTAGCATGCAATTAAGTCTCTTGACAGATGTGGAATTGCTACGATACCACTATCCTCTGCCTCATTTGCTGCAGGTGCATGTGTATTCTGCTTAGAAGGAATCCATGGAGCCCATGGACCTCCATCAAACAGTGTATACCATGAGTTATTACATGTATGATAAGCCTTTGGTCCTTCCTCCCAGCATGTGGCAACTGCACATTTTACGGTTGGATACTTCTCCTTGATATAGTTAGTAAGGTCTGCATCCATGTAGTAAGAACCGGTTGACTCTGGGTAAAAGCCGAACTTATCATAGAATTTCTCAAACACATCATTAACTATAGCCTTCTTATCCTCCATAGAGAACATCCAGATACAGAAATCCTTTGTCTTATATTTCTCACGGAACTCCTCGCAAGGAAGTCCAAGAAGAGAAAGTGCTATCTCATCTCCATATACTTCATGGTCATGCTTAGCAAGCTCTACAGCCTCATCATTAAAAAGAGCTGCATATGTCATCTGAATAGTACACTTTAATCCATTCTCATGTGCTAATCTCTGCTGGGTCTTAAAAATGTCAAGGGACTCTGTAATAAGAGCCTTATCTCCGATGTCTTCTTCCTTTCCCTGTCCAGTAATTGTTGCTGAATACTCTGGAACCATCTCAGGACGGTGAATAATGTTTACAACAAATTTGTCCATCAGTACTTCCTCCATAAATCTATTATTATAATGCTTCGATTGAGCTTTTTATGTATTGCGCAACCGTTTGTCTAAACAAAGTATAACAAGTCGAATTTATTATGTCAATGTACATTTCTTACATTTTACAATATTTTTTTTGCGCACTTTACACAAAAAACGCGTGTTTTCCCTTTCTTTTTGCGCAACCGAATGCGCAACCAAATAATCAACCGTAGATTTTTTCTCTTTCTGCACACAAAAAAACAGCCCTATCTAAGAGCTGTTTTCTATACTGAAATGTATCTTTATTATTTCTTCAATACTATTTCCTATCTGTGCATATCATGCATTAGCATTCGCAGCCAATAAGTATTCCCCCGCGCTCGCCATAATAAGCAACCAGTCCACGGGAAGGATATATCTGAATATCCGCATCTGGATATGACTCTCTTATCTTATCTGCAAACTTTTCTGCAAGCTGTTCATTTTCAATATGGGAGATTTTCACTTTTCCTCCCTTGTATCCTTCCTCCTTCATCTGGGAGAAAAGATTCTCAATTACATTCTTTTTGCCTCTGCATTTGCCAAGCGGTTTTATGTCACCTTCTTCACTGGCTGCACCTATAATACTTATTCCAAGCACGCCAATTGTCTGGGCAAGGATCTTTGAAACCCTTCCATTCTGCGCAAAATTGTGAAGAGACTCAAAGGCAAAGAAGAGATGAGTTGTCTTAACATACTCTGTTATCTGCTCCACAACATCTTCAAAGTCTAAGCCCTTGTCCTTTAATTCCTTTATTTTTTCTATAATTAATACCTGCTCAGCTGCTGTTGTCAAAATATCAAACACCTTTACCTTAGCATTTGGATGTTTCTCCAGGTATAATTCCCTTGCACACTCTGCTGAATTATAGGCACCTGAAAGCTTGCTGGTAAGAACAACAACATATATCTCCTGTTCTTCTCCAAAGGCTTCTATCCAACGGTCTACACTTGGACATGCAGTGTAGGAACGTCCTTTGTACTTGCTAAGATAATCCAGCATTTCATGTACATCTAATGTCTGATCGTCTGTAAACTGCCTCTCATCTGTATTAATATCAAGAGGTACTGTCTTAAAATTTGTATCCTGCAATGACCATATATCGCATGATGAATCTGAAACTATTAACATATTCAATCTCCTTTGCATATGTAACAATTAATCAATAACACTAATACACATTGTATAATTTGCTTTGCAGTGATACAATTTACAAAAACTCTAAAACTGTAAACCTTTTGGGAGAAATATATTATGAGTGAGGCAAAAAAGACCCTGAGAAACAGAATAACAAGAATGAAAATTGGCGAAGCAATTATTAGCCTTTTGGATAAAACACCCCTGTCAGATATTCGAATCTCTGCAATTTCCAAGCTTTCCGGCATCTCAAGAATGACCTTTTACCATTATTATGAGTCCAAGGAAGCCGCACTGTTAGATTATCTTACTGAAATTGTATATATTTATCAGCAGGAGCTTGTTAAGAACGATTTGTATGACAAATTTCTGACTGTTGATCATTTAGAGTTCACCTTCAAATTCTTTGCCCGATACTCCAAGCTTATTCTTAAGCTTGAAGAAATCGGATGTTACAAGAATCTGGTTGGCTGCCTGAATGATTTTTTTGAAAGAGAATATATATCATATTTCAACAATTCAGTCTATAATATGTATTTCTATAGTGGCGGAATAATGAACGTATTTCTCAAGTGGCTTCATGACGGTAAAAAGATATCACCAAGGAAGCTGGCAAGAGAACACCAGATGCTCCTTACTATTTTACGTGGTTGATTCCTTGAGAATTACTTCATATGGTAAAAGAGTTCTTACGGGAACCTCTACTTCTTCTATCTGATTGAGAAGATTCTTGCAGGCTGTCATTCCCAGTTCCCTTGCATCAAAGGATAATGATGTAATAGAGGGAACATTATTCTCCAAAACTGAGCTATTATAAAATGATGCCACCTTCACATCCTTTGGCACCTTAACATGCTTCTCTCTAAGTTTGCGCAAGGCCTGACTGCAAATTGCATCATCCATGCAAAGAATACAGTCTGTTCCTTTTTCCAGAGCCTCCTCCACTGCCTTCTCAATAAATGGTCTGCTTTCAAGATTCATATATAATCGCGACTCATCCAAAGGTGTTCCATTCTCTTCATAGGCAGCTTTAATACCCTTCATACGTGTCTGGTTAGCTACAATCTTCTCATCCCCACCAAGAATTGATATCCTTTTCATACCCTTCATTAATATGATTGAGGTTAACTCCTTACAGGCGTTTTTATGATCATGATCTATCTGAATAACCTTCTTATTCTGACTGCTTCCAGTTGCTACAAATGGTATGTTTCGTCCCATAAGAAAATCTATCTGCGGATCATCCACTACGGTTCTAAGCAGGATTACACCATCCACTTTTCTGTTCATTATAATCCTCTGAAGTCCGGTAATATCATTCTCCTGGCAAATACAAAGCAGGATATCATACTCCATCATTCCGGCAATCTCCTGTATTCCCATAATTGCTTCCTGAAAAAAGGGAAGGTCAACCAGTGCATAGTCTCCCGGCATTACAACACAAATATTAAAGGTCTTGGACTGGGCCAGACTCTTGGCAATTACATTAGGCTTATAATCATGTTCTTCAATATATTGAAGCACCTTCTGTCTTGTAGCTTCACCGATTCTGCCTTTTCCTGAAATAGCTCGGCTTACTGTTGTTTTTGAGACTCCAAGAGCCTCTGCCACATCAGATATTGTTATATTTTTCTCTCCGCTCATTTTTCTCCTCGCTGTCTTATGTTTGCACAACAAATAATTAGTTGCGCAATTATATTGTCAAGAATTTGCGCAATTTTGTCAACGTTTTTTTGCATATTCGAGTTGTTTGGTCTGTAAGCTCAATGCTATAATTTTCCTATCAGAATCAGGAGGATTATACTATGAAAACAGATAAATTATACTATGGTGTCGCATACTATGATGAGTATATGCCATATGACAGAATTGAAACAGACTTTCAGATGATGGAAGAGGCAGGAATGAATGTAATCAGAATAGCAGAATCTACATGGAGCACCTGGGAACCTGAGGAGGGAAGCTTTGATTTCACACATCTTCACAGAATGCTTGAGTGTGCCCAAAAGCATAATCTCTCTGTTATCATCGGAACTCCTACCTACGCCATTCCAAGCTGGCTTGCCAACAAGAGCCATGATATCCTTTCTGTAACTCACAGTGGCCCAAGTATGTATGGTCACAGGCAGAATATGGACATCACCAGTCCTCTCTACCTTAAGCATGCCCAGATAATTATTGAAAAGCTGCTTGAAGAAGTAAAAGACCAGCCCCATGTAATTGGCTATCAGATTGACAATGAAACCAAGCCCTATGATACCTGCGGACCTCGTGCGCAACAGTTGTTCGTTGAAGAATTAAAAAAGAGATATCCTGATATCAGGGATTTCAATCATGACTTCGGACTTGATTACTGGAGTAACCGTGTGGATAACTGGGATGATTTTCCTGATATAAGGGGCACTATTAACCAAAGTCTTGCTGCTGAGTATGCAAAGTTTCAGAGGAAACTTGTTACTGATTTTCACCGTTGGCAGGCTGAAATTATTGAGAAGCACAAACGCAAGGATCAGTTCATTACCCATAACTTTGACTTTGAATGGCACGACTATTCCTTTGGTCTTCAGCCGGAGGTTAACCAGTATGAAGCCTGTAAATCCATGACGGTTGCCGGTTGTGACATCTATCACCCTTCACAGGATGAGCTTACAGGTCGGGAAATTACAGCCTGTGGAAATATAACCCGTGGCCTTAAAAGAGACAATTATCTAATTCTTGAGACAGAAGCACAGGGTAATACTGAGTGGTTATCCTATCCAGGCCAACTTCGCCTTCAGGCCTACAGCCATATTGGAAATGGTGCAAATATGGTGGAATACTGGCACTGGCACTCTATACACAATGCCATAGAAAGCTACTGGAAAGGGGTTCTCTCCCATGACCTGTCAGCCAATCGAACCTACAGGGAATGTGCTGTGGTTGGACAGGAATGGAAACGTATCGGCTCCCATCTGGTTAATCTTAAGAAAAAGAATAATATTGCTGTTATTGCAGACAATGCCTCTCTCACAGGACTTATTCAGTTTCCTACCGAGACCAAGGATGCATACCGATACAACACTATACTCAGGTGGCTCTGCGACACCCTGTACGACCTGAATATCGAATACGATATTATCCCGGCAGATGCAGACCTTTTCTCTGAGTATAGTTGCATTATGGTTCCTGCCCTATACAGTGCTTCAGAAGCTGTTCTTCTTGCCCTGGAGGAGTATGTAAAAAATGGTGGAAATCTAATTGCAACCTTTAAGACCGGCTTTAGCGATGAGAATCTAAAGATTTATCCTGATATGCAGCCACACCTTCTGTGCAGGGCTCTGGGTATGCATTATGATCAGTTTACTTATCCAAAACAGGTGTCTGTCACCTACAGGGATGTTACCAGCAAGGCCCTTGAATGGATGGAGCTTATTACCTGTGATGCTGCTACCCCACTTGTAAGCTACAATCATAAGGTATGGGGCGACTACGCAGCAGTTACGGAAAATGATTATGGCAAAGGTCATACTATGTATCTTGGTACACAGTTTGGAGAAGATACCCTCAGAGAATTGCTCTTGCACTTCTTTTCCAAGGCCGGACTTAACTTTTCAAATAAATTTATTGCCTCATGGGATTCCTGTATCAGAATCAAACAGGGAAAAAATGATTTTGGTAAAGACATCGTATATCTGCTAAACTATAGTGACCAGATACAAAACGTACAAAACGGACCAAATGAAGCTAAAGACCTATTGTCTGACAAAACCGTCTCTGCCCTGGATACCCTTGCAATTGGTCCATGGGATCTGGCAATTTTAGAATATTAAACTCAGGAGAAAATATGGCACAAAGAACAATACATTACTTAATGGGAGAAATGCTTCTGCAAAGCGAAAATCTGTATAAGGAACGCTTCCGGATTGGAAATATCCTTCCTGACGCCTATTCTGACATGAAGCTTAGAAATCATATTCACTATATACAAAAAGAAACTGACAAGGCTGGAAACATAATCAGATATTGTGATTATGAAGCCTTCAGAAGAGAATTTGAGAATAGTATTAGGTTTGACGCCCTTTACATTGGTTATTATATGCATCTTATTGAAGATGCCTGTTTCCGCGTATTCTGGAAAAATCTTGGATTTCAGGATGCAATTAAATCTGCTGAGGATATAAGCTTTTTACATCAGGACTATCACCTGCTTAATCATTATATTGTAAATAAGTACAACATAAAAAATGAATTAGTAATGCCTGACGATTTTCAAAACGAGAGAATCAATGAGATATATCCCTTTGAACTGGAGGGCTTTCTGCTGGATATGGCATCAGATTTTACGGAACAGCCGGAGGGAACTCCACGTTTTCTGACCGGTGCCGGGCTTGATGCATTTGTGGAAGAATACTTCCCTATATGCAGGGATGCATTACAGCGGCTGTTAAGGGATGACGAACCCTTGTCGCCCCGTGAATTGACTTGGTAAATCTTCTATTACTTTCCTTCACACACTTCAATTATCAACTCTTTAACTGCATCTTTGTGTAAACTTTTCATAATTTGTTATTGACTTCAAACAGTTATAGGTGTATATATAACACATAAACAGTTATAGGAGGACACATATGCAGTTAACTCAGAATTCTGGTATACCAATTTATCAACAGATTGCAGATAACTTCAAAACTGATATCCTGGCCGGAAAATATGAACAGGGAGAATATCTTCCTTCTATTCGAGGTCTTGCAAAGGACTTGAAAATAAGCGTTATAACCACCATGAAGGCATACGAGCTGCTGGCTTCAGAGGGTCTTGTAACTGCTGCACAGGGCAAGGGCTATTATGTCAACGCCCAGGACAGCGAGATGATTAAAGAGCAGCATCTTAGAAAGGTTGAAGCTGCACTTAATGATGCAATTGAATTTTCCAAAATTGCAGGACTTAGTGCCGAGGAATTAAAAACTATTTTTAATACCCTACTTGAAATATCTGAAATCTAATTTGTACATCTAAGGAAATGGAGAAAGAATTTATGAAAACAGAGAATATTATTGAAGGAAGAAATATCCAGAAAAGACTTAAGAACTTTGAATTAAACATACCTGCCTTAAACATCCCAAAGGGCTTTGCAACTGCCCTTATCGGAGAAAACGGTGCTGGAAAAACAACACTTTTAAACATTCTCTCCGGTATTCGTCTTGACGCCAAGGGAGACCTGTTATTCTTCAACCAGTACGACCAGAATGACCGAGAAAAAAAATCCGAAGTTAAAAATCGAATCGGCTACACCGGTCCTGGAAAATACTATCTGCCACAGTGGTCTGTAAGGGATGTGGAGGAAATCAGCCAGTTACTCTTTGACACCTTCGACAGAAATAAATTCAACCAGCTCTGTGATGAGCTTGCAATTTTCTCAGGAG
The DNA here is from genome assembly GCA_036311465.1 of Agathobacter sp. Taxonomy (GTDB): domain Bacteria; phylum Bacillota; class Clostridia; order Lachnospirales; family Lachnospiraceae; genus Roseburia. Next base: position 6,246 of record JAXJPW010000051.1, on the reverse strand, counting down.
GGGTTACTGATAAGAAGAAAAAGGTCAATGCCTTATCAGACGGTATGAAAATGAAACTGATGCTGGCTGGTGTTTTCGCAAGAGATACAGATGTCCTCATCCTTGATGAGCCTGCTTCACCTCTTGATCCACTTATGCGAGATAAGCTCAATCAGATGATTGGCGAATACATCCATGAAGGAGCAGGAGAAAAGAGCGTTTTCTTCTCAACTCACAATATTTCTGATATGGAAAGTATAACAGACTATGCCATAATCATGGAGCATGGAACCATTGTGGAGGAAGGCTTTGTGGAAGACCTGAAGGAAAAATATGTACTTATAAAAGGTGACGCAAATGATGCAGCTGCCGCTGAAAGCATTCTTTATTCCATAACAAAAAACCCATATGGTTTCGAGGGAATCTGCCTTGCCCAGAACCTTGATAAGCTTGCGGGCATGAATGTTTCAAAGGAAATTCCTACACTGTATCAGATTAGTGTGGCAGTTATGAGAAACAACACATTAATCAAGATGAGATAGAGAGGTGCCACATGACAATTTATAATGACTACCGCTGCATGGTAAATAGGACATACCGCATTATTGCAAACCTTGTCCTTCCTATTTCACTTGGTGTTTTATCATCAGCAATTACTTTATATACTCAATCAGAAAAGTATTACCTGTTTATCTTTCTAATGTTTCTTGTGAATATTGATGCAGATTATTTTGGAATCGGATGCATCTGTAAAAAGGACTCCTTTGGCATGGAATATGTCAAAACCTCTTTCAGAGCAAGAACAGTTATAAAGCATACATTTTTACTGGATATGTGCTTCGGAGTTCTAAGAAACCTGTTATTCTATTTAACCTGCCTCGTATATATGGTTGACAGATCAAGCAATATATCAATTTTGGTAGTGACCTTTTTGCTTATTAATATTTTTTATATTCTGTCACTTAATATTACTAGATATTTTGATTCTTTTCTTATAATGCAGTTTGTTGCAATGATTCTTGAAGCAATTTTTATAGCATGCATGATTGGTTTATATGTTTTGAATTTGGGAAAATGGGGAACTGTCTGCCTGTTGTGCATACTTCTCATTGCTTCATTTATCGTAACTTATTATCATATGATATTGAAGCTCAACGCTTCTTACAAAGACAATTAGGAGGATTATTATGTTAAAAGATATTATCCTGGGATTTAAGCTTGTAAAATATGGATACAAGCTCAAAGAAAATATTTTTATGCTGGCAATCTTTTTTGCCATCGGAATTTTTGTAGAAATTCAATATAAAGGAACCAACATCATTGGCGGTCTTTATGTCATGCTTATTGGTATGTGGTCTTTTCAAGTGATTATGTCCGTTGATGTGTCTGAATACATTCAGAGCTCTGCAATGAAAAGAAAGCTCCAGCTTACCATTCCGGTAATTACAAGTACAGTTTTGTACCTTTTCATTTTTACTGTTATTCTTGTTGAGAAAAGTATTTTAATAAATATGTACCCTGACAATCAAGAATCACTTATTATGTCACTTGTTCAGCTTGAACTGTTTATGCTTATGATTTTTGTTTTCTCAAGTATATGCTATAAATATTTCTTTTGGGGACTTTTAGTATTTATAGCCCTGGAAATGGGAGTAATTATCACTACTTCTGTTTTATTTAATACCCCTTTAGCCAGCAAGGTACTAAGCATTCCATTTGGAGTATTTGGACTTATTGGCTATTTGGTAATTTTCCTTGGTGCTGCAATAGAATACTTTGTGGGAACCATTCTTTATGATAAGCCTTTATCCCAGTTTGCATTTAAGGGACTCTTAAAAGACTAAGAAATTAAACGAACAAATACCATCGAAGCCTGGCTATTTTAGTTGGACCACGATGGTATTTTCTCTACAGGAACAAATCCTTCTTGCAAAATACAAGACTACCTGCAATATACATTACAATTGCCCCAAGGAAAAGAATGATTACTCCAGCAAATGCCCCTGTTTCATTTGCAGCTATTCCATTGGCATCAAACAAAGTAAAGAATGTAAAATACTTTGCTGCTTCTGTCTTCTCTCCCACATTTGCAAGCATCTGCATAACATACATGAAGGCTGGGATGCCGGCACCGAAGGCGATGCTGTATTTTGTATCTGAAAATACACATGATGCTAAGAAGCAGATTCCCGCAATAAACAAGTGCAAGCATAAAAGTGCCAAATTAAGTCTGAGCAAATCACCTGTCACCAGTTCTCCAGGGAATTTGCTGTTTGCAACTAAAAGCTCTAGTCCTGTTGAGTATGCAATTAGAATAACAACTCCACTTACTAATACTGCCAGCTGTGTTGCTACAATCGTAATTCGCTTAATTGGTGCTGCTATTAGCACTGCCATTGCTCCATCGTCAGTGTATTTTGAAATCAGACCATTTCCACGTAATATGCAATATACCATTGGAAAAATCAAAAATATAAATCCATACAGATATGAAACCATAAAACCAAGCAAGGTGTTTGCACTGGTGTCCATGCCCACTGCTGCCATAAGCTCTGGCATCATCTCTGCAAAACCGTCTAGCATCTTCATCATTTCCGGGTCATACATTCCAATTATGATTGTTACATACATTGTGATAACGGCACCAAAAATGATAAGCATCTTAACACTTTTCTTCATTTCTCTTAAATATAATGTACTATTTATCATTCTTGTCACCTCCATAATAAGCCATGAAAATATTTTCAAGACTCTGCTTTGAAGCTACAGTTACATTTGTGCCTGTTGCAATTCCGTCAAATTCTTTGGCAAAAGCTGCTGCCAACTCTGGTGTCTCAAGGGTTACAGTGTATTTGTGCATGTGCCTCTCACGAAGTGTATCCACCGAATCGACTGTTACCATCTTTCCCTCCCTGATAATTCCAATACGATCACAGGTACGCTCTACTTCTTCAAACATATGACTTGAAAGAAGAATTGTCTTTCCCTTTTCCTTTTCTTCTTCAATTAGCTCGATAAAACGACTTTGCATCAAAGGGTCAAGTCCACTGGTTGGTTCATCCAGAATTAAGATATCAGGATCATGCATAAATGCAGTAATGATTCCAATTTTCTGCTTCATTCCCTTGCTCATTTTCCTGATTTTTCCTTTGGTGTCTAACTCAAAGCGTTCAATGAGTTCCTTCTGTTTATCAAGGTTTGTAAGCCCTCTATACTTTGATACAAATTTAAGGAATTCAAACCCTGTCATATCGTCAAAGAAATTGATTTCTCCCGGAATATATCCAAGTGATTTCTGTATCTTATCACTTTCTTTCCAGCAGTCCATTCCTGCTATTGTGCATGTGCCTGACTGGCTTTTAATAAAACCCATCAGGTGTCGAATTGTGGTTGTTTTTCCGGCTCCGTTAGGTCCCAAAAAGCCGAAGGCCTCCCCCTTTTTTACGCCAAATGATATATTCTCAATTCCGCGGTGTTTTCCAAAATTTTTTGTGAGGCTGTTAATCTCGATAATATTTTCCATACTTCTTCCTCCTTCTGTTAATAGCGTAGCATTAAAAAATGGCGAGAACAATATATATCCCCGCCACTGACACTTTTTATTAGTTAAGTTGCACTATTTAGTTCTTTTTCTGTCATTAAGATTGGTTTTAAACATATCAAGGTCATAATTTAATATCTTGTCATCGATTTTTCTTCTGCACTTGTAGACCAGAAAAACACATATATACATGAAAATCAAATAAGCAATAAAGCCTATTGTCACATATATATTTCTGTCGAACCAGCCACAAAAATATGACAGTGCAGCATAGATCGATGTGCAGATTAAAACACCCAGGATTTCCTTTTTTCCGAATGAATCTGACTCATCAAAATTCCATAGAAGAAAAACCTGAATGTATCCTACAATATAGGTTGAGAATATCATCTCTGCCATATGAAGAATGTCCGCTACCTCCAGTCCAATGTATAGCCTGTACACACAATAATAGAATAAAAATGCAAAAAAATACAGGCATGCCTTAAATTCAATTCCAATCTCTTTTGTAAGATATCTTTCCCATAGACTGGGCTTATTTTCCGACTTATTCATTCTAGTTCTCCTTTCAGCAGTTTTCGAAAATTTGATGCGTATGTACGGGATATTATGATGTGTTCCCCGTTTGTAAGTGTAACATCAATTCTGTTTGACGGAAGGCTTCTAAGCTTTGAAACCTTGCTGACATTAACTATCATCGACTTGCTGCATCGAAAATATCTGGCATCGTCAAGCATTACATCTATTGAATATAATGACATATCTACCTGAATCACATTATTATCTGTATATGCAAAGGTTTTATCATCTACTTTTTCAAAATACAAAACCTCCTCAGGGGAGAAAACAATGACTTCTCCTTCCTTCTTTCCTACAAGACGCTTTTGGCTTTTTTCCATAAATGCGATTGCAGCCTTAACCTCTGGATTAAGTTCTTGATAGTTTAGGATTAGTTCCGGTTCATGGCAATTGATTTTGTTTATTTGGTAACGCATTATTATTGATTTTCTTCCTTATATAATTTTATCTGTCTGATTATATTATGGGTTAAGTCTTGTCATATTTCAATTTCTATTTTTTGAGCTGGAAATGCATTTAGACATTCTTAGCAATAAATCTATTACATACAAATGGACCACCATCAAATCTTATGATAGTGATCCATTTCTGTTCTCTATTTACTGTTATTCTATTGTCTGCATTTCATAGTAAAATGCCTAGGTTGGGGCCGATTCTCCATATTTTATTTGGCAGAGAATTTTATAACACCTGTGTTGGCTATTGTATCATATGTATCAGCATTATATATTCTTGTTATCGTAGATTGAACAAGCAGCGCAGCGTATTTCCAAGCTCCCAGGCACTGATGAAAGCTCTATATCTGGGGACTTTCGAGATTGCAAAAAAGTGGACAATGCCAATCCATCCCATTTTTGGTATAACCACCCACTATATTGCTCAAACAATTAGCACCTCCGTTCAACGTTTTACAGCCTCTCACACTACAACTCTGGTATGCTAAACACATAGGAACCAAAGCAGTCTTTTTCTATCTATTGCTTTTCTTTTATTCCTATTTCACAATTATCCTGTAATAGATAGAGGTGTGCGTCACCACTCTTGAAGCACTTGTGACTTCGTTCATTGAGACTGCTCCCTCTGCTTTGCAGGATTTTGCGTATTAGCTGGATGTTGGCAGCATTTGTGCTGTACTTCGTATATCTAACCAGATTGTAACCCGCATTGAAGTGAGGATTCTATCTACTTACAATACACACACAGAAAGGATTTCAATTATGTACATCGTAGGCATTGATATTGGCAAAAATCATCATGAAGCATCCATTGTTTCACCTGAAGGTAAACAAATCGGTCGTTCTCTTCGCTTTGCAACAACACACAAAGGCGCTGATTCGCTTATGAATTTCATTTTCAAAAATATCGGTAATTCTCCTTGTGTCTTTGGCATGGAAGCTACAGGTCATTACTGGTATCCCATTTATTCATTTCTAAAAGCAAAAGGATATACCATCTATGTAATCAATCCTATCCAGTCTGATTCTCTTAGGAAAATGTATATACGACAAACCAAAAACGACTCAATTGACTCTTTTTTGATTGCAGAAGTGATACGTTTCGGTCAGTTTGGGACTACTTCCTTGGCTGATGAAAACATCCTTGCCATGCGCCAGTTATGTCGTTATCGTGATTCTGTCATTTCTTCCAGAACTGAAATTAAGCTCCGCATCGGCACAATTATGGAACAGATTTTCCCAGAGTACGAAAAACAGTTTTCTTCTCTTTGGGTGAGCACATCCATGGGCATTCTAGAAAAGTATCTCACCCCTGAGAATATTGAGAATGCACCAATAGATGAGCTCTTTGAAATCATAAAAGATAAGAGCCACAACCGACTTACCAAAGCTAAAGCCATTTCAATCAAAGAAGCTGCAGCTGATACCTTTGGTATTAAGATAGCACAGGATGCTTTCTCTTTCCAGTTAAAACAGCTCATTGACAGAATGAATTTTCTTGATAAGCAGATTGAAGCTCTTGATATTGAAATCATGAAATACTATGAACAGTTTGATTGTTACTTACATACAATCCCAGGAATAGGCATAATTGGTGCTGCTACTATTCTTGCTGAAATCGGTGATATAAGCAGATTTAAAAATTCCTCTGCATTAGTTGCCTTTGCAGGCATTGATCCAACTGTGCGTCAG
>JAXJPW010000050.1:0-77685 GCA_036311465.1 Agathobacter sp. | reverse complement strand
CGACGGAACTGTATTTGAAGGAGAAACAGTAATTCTTGTAGCAGGCTACGAGAGCAGGGCAATCGCAAGAACAATCGGCCTTGATGTACCAATGACAAGATTAATTGATGAGTGCCTTGTAACAGAAATGCAGCCACATATGATGGATGTAATGTTTGGATGCGCTTCGGCTGATTTCTATGGACATCAGACAAAGCATGGCTCCTTTATTTTTGGATCAGATTCAGGATGGGAGCTGGTAGACGAGATGGTAGACCCATCAACAAACAGCATGGACCCATCCAGGTTAATTACCAATTCAATGACCCTTTCGGCAAGCTGCAGAGCAATCCAGGGATATCTTCCGGTATTAAAGGATGCCAAGGTAGTTAGAAGCTGGTGTGGATGGTTAGACAATTCCTTTGATGGAGTACCATTTATAAGCCCTGTAGAAGAAGCACCAGGATTAATTTTGGCCTGTGGATTTACAGGACATGGCTTTGGTACAGCACCTGCAGTTGGACTTATGCTAAGCCAGATGGTACAGGGACAGGAGACAGTCGTGGATATTAGTGCACTACGATATGACAGGTTCAAGCCTTGTCGCTAATATATGGATTTAAAAAGGAATAGTTTATAAGTTTACCTATACGGATAGTGTAAGTTGTATCGTTTTTTACAATACAGAATAAAAGACAAGATATAAAATCATATTATAAAAGAAATAAATTATTAATATGATTGATAATCTTAAGCATATGGACTTGTAATAGTTGGATATGTTACTATACATACATGACAAAGGCGTCAACAGTATTGCTGTTGGCGCCTTTTTTGGTGATTAAATCCTCTGTAGTGTGTGTATAACATATTATATGCGGAAACGGAGGAAACAAATGAGTGCAAAAATTGATTTCTTATACCTAAGCGAACCCGATATGATAAAAGCCGGAGTAAAGGACATGGGAAAATGCGTAGAAGTCATGGAAGACATGATGATAACCCTGAAAAGAGGCGACTATGTAATGGGTGGTGATAATCACAATTCACACGGTTGCATGGTAACCTTCCCGGATAATCCAGAGTTTGAAGGAATGCCTAAAAACGGAGAGGATAGACGATTTATGGCAATGCCTGCATATTTAGGAGGCAACTTCAAAATGGCAGGAATGAAATGGTATGGTTCAAACACAGAGAACAAGCAAAAAGGTCTTCCAAGATCAATTCTGATGATGATGCTCAATGACAAGGATACAGGTGCTCCACTGGCACTTATGTCGGCAAATCTTCTAAGTGCCTATAGAACTGGAGCAATTCCGGGAGTTGGCGCAAAGTATCTTGCAAGAAAAGATTCAAAAGTAGTGTCAATAATTGGACCAGGTGTAATGGGAAAGACTTCACTAGCTGCTTTTATGAGTGTATGTCCTAATATTGAGACTGTAAAAATCAAAGGTCGTGGGCAAAAATCAATTGAATCCTTTGTGGAATATGTTAAGGAAGAATTTCCACAGATTAAGGATATTATTGTATGTGAGACAATGGAAGAGGCTATCAGAGACAGCGACATTGTAAGCACAACAACCTGTGTGGGAAATAAAGAAGCATTATTTCCATATATTGATGAGGAATGGATCAAGGAGGGGGCACTTATCTGTATGCCTTCAGCAGCAAGATTCAATGAGAGCTTTTATCTTGATAAAGACACAAAATTAGTAGTAGATAACTACAAGCTTTATGAAGCATGGGCTGATGAATATCCATATCCAAGTTATGACCCGGTACAGATTGTAGGATGTAAGTTTATGGACCTTTTGCACGACGAGAAAATCACCAAGGAAGAAATAATAGATATTACTGACGTTATCACTTGTAAGATTACTGGACGAGAGAATGACAAGCAGAGAATTATTTATTCAGTTGGAGGAATGCCGGTTGAGGACATCGCCTGGGGCGAAACAGTCTACAAGAAGGCATTAGAGCTTGGAATAGGTGTAAAGCTTCCACTTTGGGAGGAACCGGAACTTCGCTAGTATGAAGCATAGTGATATCTCTAAAAGGGAGACTGTCTATGAAAAAGGAATGCACCATAATAAACCCACATCAGCCATATGTTGAAAAAGGAGTGGATCAACTGCATAAGCTTAACTGCCCAAAGCATGGAGTATCACATTTTTATGAATTCTCTCTTAATGAGGGAAAGCCACATGCGGTAAAGGCAGTACCCGATGGAAGCATAGATTTGCTATTTAACATAGGACACGACAAGGTTACTACCTATATTAGTGGAACTGTGTTTGGTGTAAAGGCATGGGAATTAGGTGAGGCAGATTGTTGTTTTGGAGTAAGATTTCAGCCAGGACAGGGTGTATTGCCCGGAGAGCTTTCCATGGATATGCTGGTAAACGACGATCTGGAAATAGATGGTGATATTTTTGCAAAAGATATGACAGAGAAAATTGCCTTAGCAAATGGAATAGAAGAGAGAAGTCAGATTTTTCTGGAGGCCTACCAGGAGCTTGTGTATAGCAGGACAAAGCTGTCGGATAAGGAGAAGATAAATGAATATCTTGTTAATCGAATTGTCAGGGCAAAAGGCAATATAAGCTTAAATGAACTGGAAACAGAGACAAATTATTCGGCATGTTATCTGAGAAGAATTTTCAAGAGCTATCACAGCATCTCTCCAAAGCAGTTTGCGCAATATATAAGATTTCAAACACTTTTGGAGACAACAAAGAGAGACAATATAAGATACGATGAGCTGGCATTGGAATGTGGATATTATGATGAAGCTCATATGATGAAGGAATTTAAGAATTATTCTGGAATGACCTTAGAAAAATACAGGAAATAGAGGAAATGAAAATGAGTGGAATATCTAAGATAGAAGTAATAACAGGAATGTCAAAGCTTACCAGTCTGATTCATGAACTGAGTAAAGTTGGAGTTAGAGGAGTAACTGTAATGCAGGTACTTGGCTGTGGTGTTGAGATGGGAACTCAGGAATATGAGGTTGAACTTAACGAAACCATGGAGTTATTACCTAAACAGCAGATTAATGTTGTTGTAGAAAAGGAAAAAGTAGATAAGATAGTGGATATTATCAAAAAGGAACTTTATACAGGTCATATAGGTGACGGAAAAATATTTGTGTATGATATTGACAATGTAGTAAGAGTTCGAACCGGTGATGAGGGTGTTGACGCACTTTAGGACAGGAATTTGTCGGATTAACATAAGAATATCTCTAAAGAATGTACAAAAGGAGTTAGTCTATGGATGAAAAGAAATTAGGTTTAGGAAATGTAGTGTCCATATCTGTTGGACTTGTAGTAGCAACAAGCTGTCTGGTATCACTTGGTTCAGGAGCAGGTACTCTTGGAGTGACATTTATTCTGGCAATGGTCATAGCTATGCTTCTTAATATGACTACAGTGGCATCTTTGTCGGAATTAAATGCCTTAATGCCAAACACAACAGGAGGACTTGCACAATATACATTGGCAGCCCTTGGCCCTTTTCCAACACTGATATCAATGGTTGGAGGATACATAATTTGTAACACAATGTCATGTGGAGTAGAGGCATCGATATTCTCATTTTCACTGGCAGACATAGTTGGTCATAATATTCCAAGCTTTGTATATACACTGATTATGACAGTTATTATCCTGCTTGCAAACCTTCGTGGAGTAGATATGTTTGCAAAAATTCAGGATATAGTAGCTTTCTTGCTGGTTGGTTCACTTGTAGCCATGGGATTTATCGGAATGATTGGAATGGGAGTCGGCACAAAAATAGAACAGCCATATGTACTGGAAGCAGATTTTAAAAATATAGCATCAATGACTGCTGTAGCCTTCTGGCTCTTTATCGGAGCAGAATATGCAATCCCTGTATCAAAAGAAGTAAAGAATGCCAAGAGAAATGTACCTCTTGGAATGATGATAGGTTTATTTTTGATATTTATTATGCAGTCGGTAATGGTATTTGGATTCCATAATTATGTAGAATGGGGAGCCCTTTCTGACTCCGCTGCACCTCATCTCTTATATGGATATGCAGTACTGGGAAAAGCCGGTAAGGTTTGGATGATGTTGGTTGGAGCCCTGGCCGTTATTAGTACTCAGAACTCTACAGTTAATTCCCTTGCAGTAATTTGTCAGGGGATGGCCAAGATGAATATGCTTCCAAAAATATTTTCAAAGACAAACAAGCATAATGTACCTTGGTTTGGTCAGGTATTTGTAAGCGTATTAATACTTGTTTTCGGATACTTAAGCGATAGCTCAGCTGATATGATTTCTTTCCTTATTCTTGCAGGCTCAGTATTCTGGATGATTTCATATATACTGGCACATGTTGATCTTCTGGTATTTAGAAAGCGTTTACCCAAGGCCCCAAGAAACTTCAAGGTACCAGGCGGACCGATTATTCCAATAATTGGAATAATAGGAACCGTATATATGATACTTAATATCTCAAGTGACCCACAGGAGAGAAATATGATATGGGCAATGACGGGAGGCTGTTTTATTATTCTGGCACTGTATGCAGTCCTTTGGATAAAATTCAAAATGAGAATGAAGGTCTTTAAGAGTGTGCCACTTGAAAAAGTAATGGCAATGGAAAATGATTTATATTATCATGTTCGTAAAAGAAAAGGAATATGGAAATAAAAGACAGAGGTAGGATATTGTTCCTGCCTCTTTTCTTTATACAATCTTAATACAAAAGGAAAAGGCTTAATATCATCTTATTGTGTTTAACTTTACAATGCCATATATTAGGTTTTAAAGTCAGGAGGAACAGTTATGTCTGCTCTTGTTAAGTTAAAAGAGAAGCTAACTTCATTTCAGATTATTATTTTGGGCTTTGCAGGGGTGATTCTACTTGGATCATTAATGCTGATGCTTCCAATATCGTCAACAGCCAGGGCGGTAACTCCTTTTGGAAAGGCCTGCTTTACAGCTACTTCTGCGGTATGTGTTACAGGATTAGTTGTTTTTGATACAGCCACCTACTGGTCAGAATTCGGACAATTCATAATACTTACAATGATTCAGATTGGTGGATTAGGTGTAATAACAGTGGCCTCATTTTTATCAATGGTGGTTGGTAAAAAGATAGGACTTATGCAGCGCCAGACAATGCAGGACGCACTGTCAGCACCACAGGTTGGTGGAATTGTAAGACTAACTAAATTTATTTTCATTACATCTTTTGCAATTGAAGGAATCGGAGCAATACTGCTTATGCCGGTATTTGTGCCAGAGTATGGTTTACGAGGAATCTGGATGTCAGTATTTCACTCTATTTCAGCTTTCTGCAATGCTGGATTTGACCTTATGGGAGCCAGCACCGGCCAGTTTAGTTCCTTGACCTCTTTTGCAGGAAATCCCTATGTGACAATAGTTATTACCTTGTTAATTATTATTGGAGGTATTGGTTTCCTTTCATGGAAGGATGTGGCAACCAAGAAGCATCATCTAAAAGAGTATAGAATGCAGACAAAGGTTATTTTTGTGACTTCAGCAATACTCATTGTAGTCCCTGCAATATTCTTTTTCTTTGTTGACTTTGCAGATAAGTCAATGGGTGAGAGAGTCTGCATGTCCTGGTTCCAATCAGTAACAACAAGAACCGCAGGATTTAATACTGCAGATTTTTCGCAGATGTCTGAGCCTGGTAAAACAATAGCAATGATTTTAATGCTTATTGGTGGTTCTCCAGGATCAACTGCAGGAGGAATGAAGACCACAACCATTGCCATTCTTTTTGCCAACGCCATTGCAGTGTTTAGGAAGAGACAGAATGCAAATTATTTTGGAAGAAGAGTTGAGGATTCCATTGTAAAAAATGCTGCAACTATTTTTATGATGTATCTGACTTTGGCAATTACAGCAGCAATAGTAATAAGCACAATAGAAGGTCTTCCAATGCAGACAAGTATGTTTGAAACATTTTCTGCAATAGGTACAGTAGGCCTTTCCTTTGGAATTACCCCTGGACTTTCAGCAGCGTCAAGAGTAATACTAATAATCTTAATGTTCTTTGGAAGAGTAGGAGGACTGACAATGATTTTTGCCACAATCCTTCACAAGGATAATAGTACATTAAAATATCCAATGGAGAATATTACAGTAGGGTAAGGAGATAATAAATTATGAAATCAGTATTAATTATTGGACTTGGAAATTTTGGAATGTTAATCGCCAAGCAGATACATGAATTAGGTCATCAGGTTATGGCTATAGATAAAAATGAGGACAGAGTTAACCAGGCATTACCATTTGTGACAAATGCACTAATTGGAGACAGCACAAATGAAAGCTTCTTAGAATCCCTTGGTATAAACAACTTTGATATTTGTATTGAAACAATAGGAAACGATTTCCAAAGCTCTCTTGAGACAACATCACTTTTGAAGGAGCTTGGTGGAAAAATGGTAGTTTCAAGAGCCAACAGAGAGGTACAGGCAAAGTTCCTTCTTAGAAATGGAGCAGATGAGGTTGTAAATCCTGAGAAGCAGATAGCAAAATGGACTGCAATTAGATATACTTCAGATCATATTCTGGACTATGTACAGCTGGACGACAGTCATTCAATTTTTGAGGTGGACCTCCCAAGGGAATGGATTGGTAAGAGAATAAGTGAGATAGATATTAGACAGAAATATGGAATCAATATCTTGGCAATAAAAGAGAATGGAAAGATGGATCTTGCATTAACACCGGATTATGCATTTATCTCAGGTCAGACTCTTCTGGTATTAGGGGAACACAAGGCAATTCAGAAATGTTTTCATATTTGAAATGAGGCGATATAATTGAAAGAACTCTTATTACTATTGGTGATAAGCCCCTTATTTATATTAGGGTATTATGTTTGGACAAAAGTGGACAGGTTGGTATGGCAAAATAATAAGGCAGCCAAAAAGGAGTTAGAGCTTAAGGCTCCAACTGCTGTAAGGCTGACTGGTGGAATGTCAATAGTTGAGATTAATCGTGAAATCGAAAAGTTCCGTAAGGAGCATGAGAATTTTGTGATTATTCTTACAAATGATGACAAAGAAATTAAATAAGATTATGTAGATTTATCTCAGTTGAGGGAGGAGTTCCATCCACTGAGATATTTTTTTAGGCTTTTGTTTCTATTATTTGGTAGTATAATATTAGTAGTTGTCTATGGCAGGAGACCCTATTGAATTTTCCTAAAGCCTGGATACAAAGAGGAAGAGAAAAATGAGTCAGAAGAATATTACAGCAGGCGTTACAAATGAGCATGTGCTGGTATGTCTGTCAAATTCTCCAGCTAACCAAAAGGTTATTGATGAGGCAGCAAAACTGGCAAAGGCATTTAATGCACAGTTTACAGCCTTGCATGTGTTGAAATCTCAGGAGGATAAATTATCTCCTATAGATCAGACCAGATTACAGAATAATATCAGATATGCAGAAGACAGAGGTGCGGCAATCACTACAGTTATAGGTGACAGTATTCATTTACAGATACGTGAATTTGCCAGAATATCGGGTGTAACCAAGATTGTAATAGGAAAAACTACTAACCGAAGAGCTTACTTATTTGAAAAACAAACCGTAACAGAGAAGCTGATTACAATTGCTCCTAATATGGATATTTATGTAATTCCTGTTTCTAAGGTTAGTAATAAACACAAAAGACGTAGAAAAATAGTTGAGCAGATAATTCCAACATGGAAGGATTTGATGCTAATTGCAGCAATTCTGTTTTTTTCCACAGGAGTGAGCTTATGCTTTAGCAATCTGGGATTCACAGAAGCAAACACTATTGCAGTATATATACTGGGAGTGCTGCTAAGTGCCATTTTGACAAGTACTCATTTATGCAGCGTTATAAGCTCCATGTGTAGTGTACTATTATTTAATTATTTTTTTACAGAGCCAAGATTTACTCTTCATGCTTATGAACCAGGATATACTGCAACCTTTTTGATTATGCTTATTGCAGCAATGATGACAGGAACATTGGCATATCGATTAAAGGATAATGCCAGAGAGGCAGCAAGCTCAGCTTATCATACCAAGGTATTGTTTGATACCAACCAGCTTCTTCAGAAAAGCAGAACCAGTGATGAGGTATTTCAGGCAATGGCCAATCAGGTTATTCTCTTACTTAAGAGGGACGTAGTAGTGTACCCGGTGGCCAACGGAGTGCTTGGGAGTGGGTACATATACGCAAGAGATTCTGAAGGAAACAATGCTCTTTGCATGGATTCTTCAGAGAAAAAGGTGGTACAGTGGGTTCTTGAGAACAAGAAGAGAGCCGGTGCCACAACCAAGGTTTTTCCTCATGCCCAATGTCTATATATGGCCATAAGAATTAAAGGAGCAGTCTATGGAATAGTGGGAATCCGTATTGGAAAAAATACCCTTAATTCCTTCGAATACAGTATTTTGCTTTCAATACTGGGAGAGTGTGCCCTTGCATTGGAGAACCTTGAAAATGAAAAAGCAAAGGAAGAAGCCTCATTAGTTGCTCAGAAGGAAAAACTAAGGGCAAATCTTTTGCGAACTATCTCACATGACTTGAGAACACCATTAACATCTATTTCAGGAAATGCAAGCAATCTGGTCAGTCATTATAAGATGCTTGATGATGCCACAAGAGAGCAGATGTTCTCAGACATCTATGATGATTCAGAATGGTTGATTCAGCTGGTGGAGAATCTGCTATCCGTTACCCGAATAGAAAATGGAGAAATGCAGCTTAATAAGTCAATTGAGATTATGGATGATGTGGTAGATGAAGCAATAAAGCATATTGACAGAAATAAGACAGAGCATAGTATTAATGTGTGCAGACCAGAGGACCTGGTTATTGCAAATATGGATGCAAAGCTAATTTCACAGGTTATTATCAATATAATAAATAATGCCATAAAATATACACAGAAAGGCTCAGACATTCAGATTCTTTATGGCGAAAGAGATAATGATGTCTTTGTACAAATTTCGGATAACGGACCAGGACTAAGTGACAAGATGAAAAGTCATGCTTTTGACATGTTCTATTCAGAACAGAATAAGATTGCAGATAGTAAAAGAAGCATGGGACTTGGTCTGGCCCTGTGTAAATCCGTGGTAGAAGCACATGGAGGAAGTATAGAAGTAAGAGATAATAATCCTTCCGGATGTGTATTTACATTTTATTTGGAAAAAGGAGAGGTATCTATTGATGAATAAATTTCAAGTATTAGTGGTGGAAGATGATGCGCCCATTAGGAATCTAATTTCAACAACTCTGAAGACCCATGATTATAAGTATCTGCTGGCAAAAAACGGGGAGGAAGCGATTTTGCAGGCATCAACCCATGGGCCAGACGTTATGTTTTTGGATTTGGGACTGCCAGATATAGATGGTGTTGAGATAATTAAGAAAATCAGAGAATGGTCAAACATGCCAATAATTGTCATTAGTGCAAGAAGCGAGGATGAGGATAAGATTGAGGCCCTGGATGCAGGTGCAGATGACTATCTGACAAAGCCTTTTTCAGTGGAGGAGCTTTTGGCCAGACTTAGGGTAATGCAGAGAAGAATTGCTCTGCTTCAGTCAGATAATGACATGATGGAAAGCTCTGTTTATACAAACGGAAGACTTAGGATAGATTATGCGGCAGGTTGCAGCTACAAAGGGGATGAGGAGCTGAAGCTTACTCCAATAGAATATAAGCTTCTCTGCCTCCTTGCACAGAATACAGGAAAGGTTCTTACCCACAAGTACATAACTCAGAAAATTTGGGGAAGTGCATGGGATAGTAATATAGCCTCCCTTCGAGTCTTTATGGCTACACTTCGCAAAAAGCTGGAGAATGAAAATGATTCAGTGTCCTATATTCAAACTCATGTGGGAATAGGATATAGAATGTTAAAGGTTGAATTAAAGGAGTAAAGTTATGAGCATTATTTTTGAACAAGCAACAAGAGAAGACATAGACCAGCTTATCAGATTAAGAATTGCATATATGATAGATGATTTTGGGAGTGTAACTGAACAGGAGAGAGAGGGAATGACAAGACAGCTTCCAGACTATTTTCAAAGAAAGCTGGGAACAGAACTGGTGGCATTTGTGGCAAGGGACGGTGAGAAAATCGTTTCAGTGGCTTACTTACATATCATAGAGATACCTGCCAATTCAGTTTTGCTAAATGGACTATATGGTCAGGTGCTTAGCGTTTATACAGAGAAAGAATACAGAGGAAAAGGTCTTTGCACCCAGCTGATGAGTAATCTGGTTGAATATGGCAGAACTCATGGATTAGGCAGAATTGACCTGAGTGCAACAAAGGATGGGTATCCGGTGTATAAGAAGGTTGGCTTCAAGGATAAGGAGCATAGATATACTGAGATGCAGTATAGATTTTAGCAAATAAGAATACAAAAAGGGGATATTATGAGATATGACTGTTTGATTGTAGATGATGAAATAGAATTGGCGGAGGCAACCAGCGAATATTTTAATATGTTCGAAGTAAAGACGGAATATGTCAGTGACAGCCAGGGATGCCTGCAGTTTTTGCAGGAAAATGAAGTCCGACTTATTTTGCTGGATATTAATCTGGAAAATGAAAGTGGCTTTGATTTATGTAAACGAATTCGAGAGATAACCAATATACCTATTCTATTTATCAGTGCAAGACAAAGTGATGATGATGTGTTAATCGCATTAAATATTGGTGGGGATGATTATATAAAGAAGCCTTATACTCTTAGTGTTCTTCTGGCAAAAGTAAAGGTAATATTAAAGCGTTACGGAAGCTCAACAGAAAAAAACACAGTTGAGACAGCAGATGGATTTACCATTGATTACGAGGCCCTAAGAGTATTTAAAGAGGGCAAAGATGTTGGACTGAAGAACAAGGAGTTTAAGCTCTTTGTCTACTTATTCCAGAACAAAGGCAAAGTAATTACCAAGGATGAACTATTTGCAAAAGTATGGGGTGATACCTTTTTCAGTGATGGAACGCTGAATGTGCATATTAGAAAAATCAGAGAGAAAATAGAAGACAATCCCAATCAACCAAGATATATAAAGACCATATGGGGTGTAGGCTATATTTTTGAGGGATAGGAAGGACACCAGGATGAAAATAAAGAAAATATTTGTTGGTATTCTGGCCTTGCTTCTTTGCATGTATGCAATTGCTATCATGCTTATTGGAAGGGTTGAAGACGAAAAGCTTGATATTTCCCAAATTAATATAACAAGCCAGGAAATAAATGAAAAATACTCCAATGGTCAGCAGATACATAGCACAAAGGAATATGAAATCATTTATTGTGATGATGAATTATATCTTTCAAAGTTTGTTCAGGCCATGAATGATAATGCAATCATTATGGATTTAATGAGAGGGGAAAAGCTTAAGGGCAAGATTATTTTTCCAAGAAGTATGAGAACAGAGAAAAGCTCTCAAAAGCAGCTCTACATAATTCTCTCTGCAGTTTTCGGAGGAATAATGCTGCTACTTGTGGCCTCATACTGCTATGTGTATCACTATATATTAAAACCCTTTGCAACCATGAAAGTCTTTGCAAGAAAAGTTGCGTCAGGAGATTTGGACTTTCCCATTAATATGGACAAAAAGAATTATTTTGGCGCATTTACAGAAAGCTTTGACTTAATGAGGGAGGAGCTGAAGCGGGCAAAACAGGGGGAATATGAGGCAAACAGGAGCAAAAAGGAGCTGGTTGCATCTCTTTCCCATGACGTGAAAACGCCAATATCCACCATAAAAGCAATATGTGAGGTTTTGGAAATAAAGCTTAGGGACAATGAAAATATAGACAGGATAAGAACCATTTCATCAAAAGCAGATACGGTTAATCAGCTAATCAGCAATATGTTTGAGTCAACCCTGGAGGATCTTCAGGAGCTTCAGGTGCATACTACAGAGGAAAACTCAGGAATCCTGGAAAATATAATATCCGACCTAAATACATATGATCGAATAAAAATGACTAATTCTGTACCAGAATGCCTGATATATTGTGACACACTTCGCACCACTCAGGTATTGGACAATATAATTGGTAATTCCTATAAATACAGCCAGGGAGAAATATATGTTACCTACGAGCTGGAAAAGAATAATCTTAAAGTGAAAATCAGGGACCTGGGAAATGGAGTAGATGAAGAAGAACTGCCACTGGTATTCGAGAAATTCTATCGAGGAAAGAATACACACAAGAAATCAGGTTCAGGACTTGGCCTCTATCTTTCCAAACAGTTTATGGAAGTAATGGGTGGCTCGATAGAAGCCTATAACAACAAGGGCTTTGTTGTAGAACTAAGATTTAAGATGGTGGGCATACAATAATATAGCTCAATAAATATAGCTCAATAAATATAGCTCAATTAAGAAACAGATAAGAATTACACAAGATTTGAAAAAAGACTCCTTAAGGGTTTTAACGGTATATTAGGATTGTAGCAAATAGCTATGATCCTTTTTAATTGCAATTTAATCAAATTAGATCTAAGCAGGAGAAATGGTAAGAAAGATATCGAAAAAGAAGGAGAAGAACATGAATAAAATTATTGAAGCAAGAATGCTAAGTAAAACATTTTCTAATGAATGTGTGCAGCAGCACGTATTAAAAAATCTTGATATAGATATATATGAAGGGGATTTTACAGTAATTATGGGAGCCTCCGGTTCAGGAAAGTCAACCCTTATGTACGCACTTTCAGGAATCGACAAGCCAACCTTAGGAAATATAACATGCATGGGAGAAGATATAACAAAGCTTAATAATGATCAGCTGGCAAAATTCAGAAGAAAATATAGCGGATTTGTTTTTCAGCAGAATTATCTGAATGATTCCATGAGTGTGCTTGATAACATTATGGCAACGGGACTGCTTGTAAATAGAAATAGAAAAGAGGTGGCCCAAAAGGCCAAGGAGCTTCTGGAAAGGGTTGGAATCAAAGAAGAAAGCTGGAGAAAATTTCCAACTCAGTTATCTGGTGGAGAGGCCCAGCGAGTATCAATTGTAAGAGCATTGGTTAATTCTCCATCAATTGTATTTGCAGATGAGCCAACAGGAGCACTTAACTCAAAGAGTGCTGAGGCAGTACTTGATATTATGACAGAGATAAATGACAGGGGACAAAGCATCTTAATGGTTACCCATGACATGAAGACCGCCCGTCGTGCGAATCGTATACTGTATTTGAAGGACGGAGTAATTATTGATGAGCTAAACCTTGGAAAATATATTAAAAACAGCGAGACACGTCACAAGGAGCTTAGAGAGTTCTTAACAAGAATGGGGTGGTAATTATGAGACATTTACTATTAATAAAAAACAATCTGAAACGATCAGTAGTAACTGCAATCACTCTGATTTTTCTGGTAGGGGTTGCAATGTGTACAATTTTGGTAAGCATGAATTCCCTGTTGCAGACTGAAAACACAATAGAGGCAGTAAGGGAAAGAACAAATGCCGCAGACATTGAAATACTAATGCCACGGGTTACTCATGAGAAACCTGTAGATGATATTTTGTCACAGATCGAGACAATAAGGGAAACGGAAAGAGAAGATGTTCTGTTTTTTCAGGATGGAAGCATCAAAAACAGAGAGAAGAATAACAGTGGCGATGAACTTCCAATAATAATTCAAAAAGGCTCTCATGACAGAAAGCTAAGCAGGCTTAATACGGTTGAAGAGAGTAGCAAAAAGCATAGCAATGGAATTTATCTTCCATATTATCTGGGAGTGGCAAAGGATTATAAATTAGGTGATAAAGTATCTTTTTACCTTAGTGGAAAAGAATGCAAGGGTATTGTGGATGGTTTCTATCAGGATATCTTCTTTGCAAATCCCAGCAATTATGCAGCATATCTAATTTATGTAACTGATGAAATGTGGGAGAATATCTCTGAAAATGCAAATAATGTAAATGAATTTTACTTTTGGAGAGTAATCTCAGAAGGAGAAGCTTCAACAGATGATTTAGATACAGAATTTACAAAGAAATTTAATGAAAAGTATGAGATTGGTTTAGAGTCTGGGTCTGTACTGTCCTACGATTCCATGAAGACTGGAATGACTATGTTTCCAAGTATAGTAATTGGAATAATTCTTGGTCTTGCAGGGGTTCTGCTAATAATAGCAATCGTAGTAATTCGCTTTCAGATAATTACATACATACAGCAAAACTATAAAAATATTGGAGTTATGGAAGCCACAGGCTATACCAGCAAGGATTTAATTCTGGTATTTGTGGGAATGTTCATACTAATTTCCCTTGTAGGTATCGGATTAGGAGAAGGGGTTTCTATCCTGGGAGGACACTGGGTTAATTTACTTCTGGGAATGATTACTGGAATTAAGTGGGCAATACTTCCAAATGTTACACTGTATACTTTGGCAGCAGTGTTTATGGTAGCATTTGTTGCATTAGTATCTGTGTTTGCATCATTGAAAATAAGAAAAATTACAGTATTAAACGCATTAAGAGACGGAATAAATACGCATAATTTCAAGAAAAACCATTTTTCATTGGAAAAGACTCCGTTTCCTCTTAACCTGACAATTGGATTAAAAGGAATTATGGCATCCCTCAGACAAAATGTATCAATTGTATTTATCATTTGTCTGTTAAGTTTTTCTGTAACCTTTTCATTCACATTATCAGAAAATTTCGACGCGGAAAGCAATGCTATATGGACATTCATAGGAATGGAAAGAGGGGATATACATTATTCTTATAAAAGTGAGGATATCAAGAATGAGGTAAGTAAGAATGAGGATATAGCACAAATATTGGAGCAGGGAGAAATCGATACAACAATAAGCTCAAAGGAAAAGGAGCAGACACTGGAAACAAAGGTAAGTCCGGATTTTGATAAATACAGCAAGGACGTAATTGTAGAAGGAAGATTTCCAAAGGCAGATAACGAAATAAGTCTGACGACTTTAATTGCTAAGAAGCTTGAGGTAGGGATAAACGATGTAGTAACTGTTTTGTGTGGAGATAAAAAAGAGGAGTATATCGTAGTTGGAATCACACAGCAGACCAGTAATCTGGGAAGAAGTTCAGCCCTTACCTACGACGGAGCTAAAAAAGTTGTACCAAATCTGAAAATCAACACAGGAATATATACCTTAAAAGAGGGGGTAGATATTAATAAATTTATTAACAGCATATATGAAAAATATGGAAATAAGGAGGTAGTGTTTAGTAATCTGCAAAAGCTGATGAATGACATGATGACCATGTTTTCAATACCAATAATGCTGCTGTGTGTGGGAATGCTGGCACTGACAGTTATTGTTGTAACCCTTGTGCTTTATCTTCTGGTAAGTGTAAAGGTATTAAAGGAAAAGCGAAATTATGGAGTAGCAAAGGCAATGGGATATACAACGGGACAGCTTTTTGTTCAGATTATTTCAGGTTTCATGCCACAGATTATAATTGGATGTACACTGGGGGCTACCCTGGCAGTATTTGGAACTAATCCACTTATCGCCTTGTGTATGGCCTCAGTAGGATTCAAGAAATGTTCCTTTACAATTCCTGTTGTACCAATAGTGCTTATTGTAATTGCGGTTGTTTTACTTGCATTTATTATTACAATGTCAACAGCAGTCAGAATTAGAAAAATCACTCCTGCTCAATTGGTAGAACAAAGTTAAGATTATGAATATCCTGTCATGTAGTTTATACTATAATGTATGACAAAAAAGCACGAATTCAGAAGTATAATAATAGATATACAGGTATAATATACTTTACCGTAGCAGTAACGCTGGAGCGATATTGCTACGGTTTAGGCATATTCTGGTACAGGAGGAGGCACGACAGGTGGAAGCAGAAGAGAATTCTAGAAATAGAGAGAGCTCTACGATTAGAAGTACTGTAATAAATACAGCAATCAATTACATATTTGAACATATTGATGAGGACATTACAGTGGATGATGTGGCCTCCCATTGTGGATATTCCAAGTATCATCTGACCCGTATGTTCAAGGAGGACACCGATGAAGCTCTCTATCAGTTTATCAAGAGAATACGTTTGGAGAGAAGCGCCTGGCGCCTCAAGGTGGAAAAGGAAAAATCTATCACTGAGATAGGTGAGGAATATGGTTATTCCCCATCAAATTTTGCCACTGCATTTAAGAAGCATCTGGATATTTCTCCTGCAGATTACAGGAGAAAGAGTGAGAAAATGGTGGAGGAGAGCTCCTTTGCCCATGGGATAGCGCTGGATGATATGGAAAATGTAGAGGATTTAATTACGGTGGAGAATCTGGAAACATTTACGGTGGTCTACGAGCGTAAGAGGGGGAATTATCATGACATGTCAGAGGAGTGGTGCAGATTTATCGAGAAATATCAGTATCTTGCAACCCCTGAGACTCTGTATGTGGAGTGTACAATAGATGATCCTTCTATTACCAATGAGGATAGTTGTATGTATGAACTGTGTCAGAGCATCAATCCGGACCATCCTGAACTGAAGGCAAATCCAGACATATGCACTCATGAATTTGTAGGTGGAAAATATGCAGTATATCACTTCAAAGGCTTTCCACAGTTTATGTACATGGTATATCAGGAGATTTTCTGCAGATGGCTTTCAAAGACAGGAAACAGGTTGGATGAGAAGCCAATAATAGACATCTACAGAAACATAAGAGATGATGGATATATGGAAGTAGACATATGCTTTCCATTGCTATAGAAGCAATATTAGTATGATAAAGAGGGGGATTAGATTTGGAACCGATTAAAATAAGAGGGTTAAGACAGAATAACTTAAAGAACATTTCACTTGATGTTCCCAAGAACAAGATTGTTGTATTTACAGGAGTGTCAGGTTCAGGAAAATCAAGTATTGTTTTTGACACTGTAGCGGCAGAAAGCCAGAGACAGATGAATGAGACCTATTCAGCCTGGGTAAGAGGCCGACTTCCAAAGTACGATAAGCCCCATGTGGACTGGATAGAGAATCTGAACCCATCTGTAATAATTGATCAGAACAGACTTGGGGGAAATGCCCGGTCAACAGTTGGAACAATAAGCGATATGTATTCACTTTTGAGACTTATGTTTTCTCGAATAGGAGAACCGGCTGTTGGACCAGCTTCATATTTTTCCTTCAACAATCCTAACGGAATGTGCCCAACCTGTGCAGGAATTGGCAAGATAATGGATTTTGACATCAACAATATGATTGACATGGACAAAACATACGATGAGGGCTGCTTCCAGCTACCAGCCTTTGGTCCGGGAAACTACTACTGGAAGGTTTACAGAAAGCCTGAGTATTTTCGTACAGATGTGCCTTGGAAGGAGTTGAAGGAGGAGGAGCAAAACTTCCTCTTGTATGGAAGCAGGGAGCCAGGTGGAGAGCGTCTGGATAAGAAGGTGGAGGGAGTCTACAATCAGTTCAAGCGCCTGGTTCTTATGAAAGGCGCAGAGGAGCAGACAGATAACACTTTAAAAAGAATAGCCCGTTTCCTGTATGAGAAAGAATGTCCTGACTGCCAGGGCAAAAGACTTAACGATACAACTTTATCCTGTAAGATAAATGGATATACAATATATGATATGTGTGAGATGGAGTTTTCAGAGCTGCGGGAAGTAATAGCAGGTATTAATGATGAGCGTGTTACCAACATTGTAGAGCAGCTTGTGGCATCACTGGATAGAATGATTGACATAGGACTTCCTTATCTGTTTATGAATCGTGAGAGCTCAACCCTATCAGGTGGAGAAGCCCAGCGTCTTAAGCTTGTCCGATACATGGGAAGTGCACTCTGTGGAATGATATACATATTTGACGAGCCTAGTACAGGTATGCATCCTAGAGATGTTCACCGAATGTCCCGTCTTCTGAAGAGTCTTCGAGACAAGGGCAATACAGTTCTGGTGGTAGAGCATGATAAGGATATCATCAGTATTGCTGATGAGGTTGTGGATATCGGACCTCTTGCCGGAAAAAATGGTGGACAGATTCTTTTCCAGGGAAGCTATGAGAACCTGCTTATTAGCGATACTAAGACTGGCAAGGCTTTATCCTCAAAGATTATGCTTAAGGAAAAATGTCGCCAGCCAAAGGGCTTCCTTCCAATTAGGGGAGCTTCTATTCACAACCTGAAAAACGTAGATGTGGATATTCCTCTTGGAATTCTCACAGTAGTAACCGGTGTTGCCGGAAGTGGAAAGTCTTCCCTTATTCGTGATATCTTTGCAAAGCAGTATGAAGATCAGGTGGTGCTTATTGATCAAAGTGCCATTACAGCAACAGGCCGCTCAACACTATGTACCTTCCTGGGCTTCTTTGATGAGATCCGAAAGGTTTTTGCAGAGGAGAGCAAGGCAGACAAAGGACTGTTTACCTTTAATGGCAAGGGAGCCTGTCCACACTGTAAGGGACGAGGCGCAATAACAACAGAGCTTATATTTATGGAGCCTGTTACAACAGAGTGTGAGTACTGTAACGGAACAAGATATAGTGAAGAGGCCTTACAGCATACCTACAAGGGAAAGACAATAGTGGATGTTCTTGACATGAGTGTAGAGGATGCTGTGGAATTTTTTGCTGACAATAAGAAAATCAGTGATAAGCTTAAGGCACTTATAGAGGTAGGCTTACCATACATTTCTCTGGGACAGCCTCTTTCAACCTTCTCAGGAGGAGAGCGTCAGCGTGTTAAGCTTGCCCAGAATATTAAGAAAAAGGGGAATATTTATGTGCTGGACGAGCCTACCACAGGGCTTCACCTTGCCGATATTGAAAAGGTGGTAGATATCCTGGAAAAAATTGTTGACCGTGGCAATACTGTTATTGTTATAGAGCATAATACAGACGTAATGAAGCTGGCAGACTACATAATAGATGTGGGACCGGACGGTGGAACAAAGGGTGGCCAGATTGTGTTTACAGGTACCCCACGCAAGATGCTGGAGGAGGCTGATACAATAACTGCCAGATATCTCAGAAAGAGTGAGCAATAAATACGATATATTGAGATTCTTACATATATTTTACTTACGTAAGATTATGAATTTTACATACCTTCTGTACATTAATGGTACAGGAGGTATTTTTTATGAAGAGAATATGGAGATATGTTAATGAATACAATTTATCATCAGATGACAAAACCAAGCTGTATATAGCCCTTCAGATAATGAAGTACACAATTATAGGTGGGCTTATATGGCTGGTGATTGGAAGATTCTATCTGCCAGAGCTTGCCTGGTTACTTTGCTTCATGGGATATCCTGCAGTGACCCTGGGATGGCTTGGCTCCACCCTGTATATCTATAACCATGAGTTCGATAACAAACTGAAAAATCACTAGACATAATCTTTACATAAGATTTACAGAAGAAAGGTTTTAGACTTTACATTGACACAATAAAGTATGTGTGTAACAAACAACAAGCGCTTTTGTTCATATTAAACCTACAAAAATATTTAGAAATGAGGAAACAAAATGAAAAAGAGAATTTTGGCAGCAGTTATGGCTGTATCACTTATGTCACTTGCATTTACAGGCTGTGGCAATTCAGACAAGAAGGAAGACAATACAAAAACAGAGTCAACTAAGGAAGACAAGAAGGAAGACAATAACCAGGACAATAAGGAAGATAATCAGGATGCTAACAAAGAATTAAGCGGCAAGATTACACTTGCCGGATCTACTTCAATGGAGAAGCTTTGCGAGGCATTGTCAGAGACCTTTATGGAAGCCAACAGTGGAGTAACCGTAACAGTTGAATATACTGGTTCAAGTGCAGGACTTGAGTCTCTTGCAGCAGGTTCAGTAGATATTGGAAATGCTTCAAGAGCATTAAAGGATGAGGAGAAGTCTGATGGAGCAGTAGAGAATATTGTAGCTATTGACGGAATCGCAGTAATCTCAAATAAGTCAAACACTGTAGCAGATATTAAGTCAGAGGATCTTGTAAAAATCTACAAGGGAGAGATTACAAACTGGAAAGACCTTGGTGGTAATGATGAGTCAATTGTAGTAATTGGACGAGAAGCAGGTTCAGGAACAAGAGATGCCTTCGAGGAACTTCTTGAGGTAAAGGATGGCTGTAAGTATGCACAGGAGCTTGACAGCACAGGTGCTGTTCTTGCCAAGGTAGCATCAACTCCAGGCTCTATCGGATATGTATCACTTGATGTTGTAGATGACACAGTAATCGGATTAAAACTCAATGGTGTTGAGCCAACAGAGGAAGAGATTCTTGCCGGAAACTATCTTCTTCAGAGACCATTCGTAATGGCAACAAATGGAGAAATCAGCCAGCAGAACGAGCTAGTTCAGGCATGGTTTGACTTTGTTAAGTCAGATGCTGGAAAAGAAGTAATTAAAACAGTTGGATTAATTATTCCACAGTAAAATAGGGGGAGCACATGAAAAGAAAAGCAATTATAGAAAAAGCAGCCTACATATTTTTTCTGATATGTGCTGTGGTAGCTATATTTGCAGTATGTGCCATCACACTATATATGTTTATTAAAGGTACCCCGGCTCTAAAGGAGATCGGGGTCTTTGATTTGCTGTTTGGAAGTGTATGGAAGCCTACTGCAGATACGCCATTATATGGAATTTTTTATATCATACTTGCATCCATAGCTGGAACAGGGGTTTCTGTACTCATCGGTGTTCCTATTGGTTTGCTTACAGCAGTTTTCCTATCCGAGATGGCAGGGAAAAAAGTAAGCGCAATAGTAAGTAATGCGGTGGAGCTGCTGTCGGCAATTCCATCTGTAATCTATGGTTTATTAGGAATGATGATTCTGAATCCTCTCATGTTCCGTCTGGAAAAAATAATATATGCTGACGACCAGTCACATCAGTATACAGGTGGAGCAAATATGCTGTCGGCAATAATCGTACTGGCAATTATGATTCTTCCTACAGTAATAAGTGTTAGTACGTCAGCTTTGAAGGCTGTATCAGACAGTCTTAGAACAGCTTCTCTTGCATTGGGGGCAACAAGGGAGCAGACCATTTTCAAGGTAGTTATTCCAGCAGCAAAATCAGGTATTTTAACAGGAATAGTATTGGGAATAGGAAGAGCCTTAGGAGAGGCCATGGCTATTAATATGGTGGCAGGAGGTGCGGTAAATATTCCGCTGCCATTTAATTCAGTCCGGACCCTTACAACACAGATTGTAAGTGAAATGGCCTATTCTCAGGGCTTACACAGAAAGGTCCTCTTCACAGTAGGACTTGTACTGTACATTTTTATCATGGTCGTGAATTTTATTCTTTTAAAGGCACGTAAAAGGGAGGTGGCGTCATAATGACAAAAAGCAGAAAGATAAAGGATATGATTATGCGCTGCCTGATTTATTTTAGCGCATCCCTGTCAGTGCTTTTGCTGGTTGGAATAATTACTTACGTATTTGTAAAAGGCGCAGGCTCCGTAAACTTGTCATTTTTGACCTCAGTAACCAGCGTGCTTAAAGGAACTGTTGGTATAGCAGGAAACATTGTTAATACTTTACTGATTGTTCTGATGACAATGCTGATTGCTACACCTATAGGAGTAGGAAGTGCAATATATCTTAATGAGTATGCCAAGCCAGGCAGAATAGTAACAATTATTGAGTACGCAACAGAAACCCTTTCGGGAATACCTTCCATTATTTTTGGATTGTTCGGAATGATGTTCTTTGGAGAAAAGCTGGGGCTTGGATATTCCCTCTGGACGGGTTCACTTACTCTCATACTTATGGTTTTACCATTACTTACAAGAAATACCCAGGAAGCCTTAAAGACAGTTCCTGATTCATACCGAAATGGTGCAATTGGTCTTGGAAGTGGAAAATGGCATATGATTCGTACTATCTTACTGCCAAGTGCCATGCCTGGAATTCTGACAGGCTCAATTCTTGCAGTAGGAAGAATTGTAGGAGAATCAGCAGCCTTGCTTTTTACAGCGGGAAGCGCCAAGCTTCTTCCTAAAAGCTTTGAGGGCCTGCTTCAGAAGCCAATGCAGTCGGGAGGAACACTTACAATTCAGATGTACTTATCAGCAACCAGCGAAGGTGATTTTGACACAGCCTTTGGAATTGCGGTGGTATTGATAGTGATTGTTCTTGGCATAAATCTTGGAGCAAAGGCACTGACAAAGCGTTTTGATGTCAGTAGAAAGGATTAAATCAAAATGGATAAAACTAAAATATCGGTACGTGCATTGGACCTGTACTATGGAGAAAATCATGCACTAAAAGACGTAAATATGGATATAAAAGAAAAGGCAATTACAGCATTTATCGGCCCATCCGGCTGCGGTAAATCAACTTTTTTAAAGACCCTGAACAGAATGAATGACCTGGTTGACTCAGTAAGAATCCAGGGAGATGTAATAATCGACGGTGAGAATATTTATGGAAAGGATATAGATACAACCCTCCTTAGAAAAAAAGTGGGAATGGTATTTCAGCAGCCTAATCCTTTTCCAATGAGTATATATGATAACATTGCATATGGACCAAGGGTACATGGAATCAAGGATAAGAGGACACTGGACAAAATAGTGGAGGAAAGTCTCAGAGGTGCGGCCATATGGGATGAGGTGAAGGACCGCCTGAAAAAATCAGCCCTTGGACTGTCAGGAGGACAGCAGCAGCGAATCTGCATTGCAAGAGCTCTTGCAGTGGAGCCTGAGATTCTACTTATGGATGAGCCTACATCAGCCCTTGACCCAATTTCTACAACTAAGATAGAGGATCTGATGGAGGAATTAAAGAAGAAATATACAGTTGTAGTAGTAACTCACAATATGCAGCAGGCAGTAAGAGTTTCTGATTATACAGCCTTTTTCCTTGTGGGAGAGATGGTAGAATTTGGTACAACTAAGCAGATTTTCTCATATCCAAAGGATAAGAGAACAGAAGATTATATTACAGGTCGTTTCGGCTGATAATATCTAGTGGGAAAAAGTAAAAAAAGATAATAGGAAAGAAAAGGAAAGGGATAAGGCTTATGAGAAGCAAATTTGATGAGCAGCTTCAGGTGCTTAATAGAGAAATGATAGAGATGGGTCAGAAGATAGTTCAGTCTATTGCCAGATCAATAGAGGCACTGACAGATAAGAACGTAGAGCTTGCTCAAAAGATTATGGAGTCAGATATTGAGATAGACAGATATCAGAAAAAGATTGAAGGTATTTGCTTTGAACTGCTGATTCAACAGCAGCCAGTGGCCAGAGATCTTAGAACAGTGACAGCTGCCATGAAAATGGTAACAGACATGGAGAGAATCGGGGACCATGCGGCAGATATTTCGGAGATGACAATCCTTATGGGAGAAAACAGCAGGATAGAGCAGTATAGTCATATTAAGAAGATGAGCAGCGAGACAATGCTTATGCTTAACCACAGTATAGAGGCATATGTGGAGCGCAATATTGAAAAGGCCAAGGAAGTAATCGAACATGATGACGTGGTTGATGAACTGTTTAATGAGGCGAAAAAGGATATTATTAACCTCATCTTAAACAATCCCAAAGAAGGGGAGGAGGCAACGGATTTGCTTATGGTTGCCAAGTATTTTGAGCGAATTGGTGATCATGCTACCAATATAGCAGAGTGGGTAATTTTCTCACTTAATAATGGTGAGCAAACAGTTGATGAGGTATAGAAATGAAATATAAACAAATAAAAGAAAATGAAGAAATAGGAGCATTAATTGCAAAAGGGGATGAAAATCTGGCTGTTCTTGGATTTACAGATCATTCAGTAGCACATGCAACCCTTGTAGCTGAACGGGCAGGTGAGATATTAGAGGCCTTTGGCTATAAGAAGAAGCAGATAGAACTTGCAAGAATAGCCGGATTTGTTCATGATATTGGAAATTCCATTAACCGAAGTCGGCATGCTGAGTATGGTGCAATTTTGGCAAACGAGTTACTAAAGAGTATGGATATTGAACTGAATGACAGACTTACAATAGTATCTGCAATTGGGCATCATGATGAGTCTACAGGGGGAGCAACAGATATTGTATCGGCAGCAGTAATTATCGCAGACAAAACAGATGTAAGAAGGAACAGAGTCAGACAAAAGCCCAAGGCCAGCTTTGATGTTCACGACAGAGTTAATTATGCAGTAACGAAGACGGAGCTTTTGATAGACAAAGAAGAGAAGAAGATTACCCTTAACCTGGAGGTTGATGAAAAAATCTGTTCAATGTATGAATACTTTGATATTTTTCTTGGAAGAATGATGATGTGCAGAAGAGCGTCAGAATTATTGGGGGCAACCTTTAAGTTGGTAGTAAACGGTAGTAAGGTTCTATAATAACAAGCAAGGCTTTATAATAGCAAGTAAGATTCTACAATTGACAGTCTTCCCAACTAAGATGAAAATCCAGGTGAAATCCATGTAAAATATTTTACATGGATTTTACATAAATCAGTCCATACGTTTTACATAGAGTTTATATGATAGAGGCATAAGCTTGAAAAATATAAATCGTGAGGTAAACGTATGGATTTTTTTGATATTTTAGCATTAATCGGTGGACTGTCCCTATTCCTATACGGAATGAATATCATGGGAGATAGTCTCTCAAAAATGGCAGGAGGAAAGCTGGAAGGAGTGCTTGAAAAGCTGACCTCCAGGAAGATTTTTGCGGTTCTTCTGGGTGCAGGAGTTACTGCAGTGATTCAGTCATCCTCAGCCACAACTGTAATGGTAGTTGGTTTTGTAAATTCCGGCATTATGAAGCTGGGACAGGCTGTTGGGATTATAATGGGTGCCAACATAGGTACAACAATTACCTCCTGGATGCTGTCTCTATCAGCAATAGAAGGAAGCACAGCTTTTCTTAAGCTACTTAAGCCATCTTCTTTTGCACCGGTATTGGCTGCAATTGGAATCATCCAGATAATGTCTACCAAGGGAGAATCAAAGCGTAAAGATATAGGCAGCATTCTTCTTGGATTTGCCATTCTTATGAGTGGAATGGAGACAATGAGTGCATCTGTTTCAGGGCTTGCAGATAATGAGTCCTTTACAAGCCTGATGACAGCCTTCCATAATCCTATTCTTGGAATGGTTGCCGGTGCTCTTATTACAGCAATAATTCAAAGCTCATCAGCTTCTGTGGGAATACTTCAGGCATTATGTGCTACCGGTGCAGTGCCTTATGCTGTAGCTCTCCCAATTATTATGGGTCAGAATATCGGAACCTGTGTTACATCAATTATTTCATCAGTAGGAGCCAACAAGAATGCCAAGAGAGCTGCCATGGTTCATCTGTATTTTAATCTGATTGGAACAACTGTGTTTATGGTAGCCTTCTATCTGCTTAATACATTTATAGACTTCGTTTTCCTTGGACAGCCGGCCAATGCAGCAGGAATTGCCATGGTTCACAGCTTGTTCAATATAGGAGCAACTATTCTCTTGTATCCATTTTCCAATAAGCTTGTCAGACTGGCGGAGATTACCATATCTGATAGAAAAGAAATGGCGGAGTCACTAAAGGAAGAAGATACAATTGCAATTGACGAGCGTTTTTTGGAGAAGCCTGCTTTTGCCATGGAGCTTTGTCGTGGAAAAGCCCGTGATATGGCTCAAATTACAGCAGATGCATTGTCCAAATCTCTTGAGGTTCTGCAGAAATATGACGATAAAAAAGCCAGAGAGGTTATTGAGCTGGAGGAGACTGTAGACAGATACGAGGACGTGCTTGGCTCTTATCTGGTAAAGCTATCCAGCAGGAATATTTCCCTGGAGGACAGTAAGAGTCTGTCAATAATTCTGCACAGTATAAGTGATTTTGAGCGTATTTCAGATCATGCTCTGGATGTGGTGAAAGCTGCCATGGAAATAAATGAAAAAAAGCTTTCGTTTACAGAGAAGGCAAAGAAGGAGATAGAGACCCTCTCCAAGGCCGTTAATGATATAATTAACATGACAGTAGAAATCTTCTGCAAGGAAGAGCTTACACAGGCAGTTCATGTGGAGCCTCTTGAGCAGGTAATTGATTCGCTAATCAAGAAGATTAAGGAAAATCACATATTAAGACTTCAGAAGGGAAAGTGCTCTATTGAGATGGGCTTTATCCTGGAGGATATCCTTATCGGACTTGAGAGAGTATCGGATCACTGTTCCAATATAGCAGTGGAGATGCTTACAATATGTGATAACAGCTATAATACTCATGAGTATTTCAACAGCTTTACAGAGCAGGAGCGTGAGGAATTTGATAAGGAATATGACAAACTTCTTTTGAAATACTTTTTGGGCAAAAAAGAAGATATAATCAAGAAAGAGATATAATCAAAAAAGAGATATAATATAGATATACAAGGAGGCGGATTATGGCTTTAATATATATAGTTGAAGATGATGACAGTATTAGAGAGATAGAAGAATTTGCTCTCATGAATGCTGGGCATAAAGTAATCGGATTTTCCTGTGCCAAGGAATTTTACAATAAGCTTGATCAGGTAATACCTGAGCTTTGTATCCTGGATATTATGCTTCCGGATGAGAATGGCAACGAAATTGTTCGTAAGCTCCGCAGAAATCCTGACACTAAGAAGCTTCCGGTTATTATGGTAACAGCCAAAACAACAGAGCTTGATCTGGTAAAAGGAATAGAGGATGGAGCAGATGACTACATCAAAAAGCCTTTTTCAGTAATGGAGCTTATCTCTCGGGTTAAGGCATTGCTTAGACGAACCAAGCCGGAGGAAATCAAGCAGCTTGAGCTGGAGGACCTTATCTTGAACAACGAGAAGCATGAGGTGACAGTAGAGGGAAGACATGTGGAGCTTACCTTCAAGGAATATGAGCTGTTATCAATGCTGATGCTTAACAAGGGAATTGTTCTCCAGAGGGACAATATTATGGATCACGTCTGGGGAATCAGCTATGAGGGGGAGTCTCGAACACTGGACATGCATGTTAAGACACTTCGCCAGAAGTTGGGAAGCTATGGAAACAGAATCAGAACTATCAGAAATGTAGGATATGTTATCGAATGAAAAAGAAGATTAATATAAGGCTGGTGGGAATAGCAGTTCTTGCTATTATTGCCACACTTATCGGAACTACAACTGTATATTACAAAATCTATCAAATGCAGGTGAGAAAGGACCTGACTGTTACAGCCCAGATACTGAGTGATACGCATTTTCTTGAGTCAGACAATATTGATACCCACTCCATTGATTTGTCTACAGACAATAAGGCCTGCCGAGTTACCTGGATTGATAAGGATGGAACAGTTATCTATGATAACGATGCAAGTGCCCAGAAGCTTACTAATCATATGGACAGACCTGAGATTAAGGAGGCTTTTGCCACTGGAAAAGGTGAGTCAATACGACGCTCCGACACAATGAATAAGGACACCTTTTACTATGCTGTCCTGCTTCAGAATGACACTGTTCTTCGTGTGGCAACAGAGGCGGAAAGTATCTGGTCAGTATTTGTTTCGTCTGCTCCAATGACTGCCTTGATTATTTTGTGCATAATCACCATTTGCATTGTGTTTTCACATCTTCTTACCAAGCAGCTTATTGCGCCAATTGAGAGAATGGCGGAGAAGCTGGAGGACAAGGACTATGAATCGCCATACAAGGAGCTTGAGCCTTTTTCCAATATGCTTAGAAGCCAGCATGCAGACATACTCTCCGCAGCTAAAGCGAGACAGGATTTTACAGCCAATGTTTCCCATGAATTGAAGACTCCCCTTACAGCTATCTCAGGCTATGCGGAGCTTCTGGAGGGGGATATGGTGGGAGAAGAGCAGAAGAAGCATTTTTATAAGGAAATACATAAGAACGCGGACCGCCTTCTTGCTTTGATTAACGATATAATACAGCTGTCTGAGCTTGATAGAAATGAGAAGGAGCAGTATTTCGAGGAGGTAGATTTGTACGAGACCGTGGCAGAGTGCATGGATATGCTGGAGCAGAATGCCCGTCGTCGTGAGGTTACCCTGGAGCTAAAAGGGGAAAGCGGTATTGTCCACGGCAATAAATCCCTTCTGGGTGAGCTTGTGGAGAACCTTGTGCAAAACGCTATTCGATATAATAATCCCGGTGGAAAAGTCAATGTGTCTATAGGAGTTCATCATCATCGCCCAACGTTAATAGTGGAGGATAATGGAATTGGAATTCCGGCAGATGAACAGGAGAGAGTCTTTGAGCGTTTCTATCGTGTGGATAAAAGCCGTTCCAAGGAAACAGGTGGAACCGGACTTGGGCTTGCAATTGTCAAACATATAGTAGAGCTCCATGGTGCTCAGATAAAGCTTCGAAGCACTTTGGGAGAGGGCACCAGAATAGAAGTGATTTTCTAAATATGCAGAAGATAATAAATACGCTCCGCACTATTTGTGTGCAGAGCGTTTTTATTACACTAGTTCCTTTGGTTTAATTCCAGAGAAAGCTATAATGCAAAATATCTTATTTTCCTGAAATTGTGATTCCACCAACCTTTACATATGGCATAACAACACCACCATCAAGTACAACTTCTTTTGAAAGCTCCTCTATATTCATAAACATGTCACAGAGACTGAAGCTTACCATTGTCTCTGCAAGGGAATGCTTAATCTTACCGTTTTCCACATAAAAGCTGTTTTTGGCAACTCCGGAGATTTCGCAGTTGGCAGAAGGATATCCACAGGAAACAGCACCCACAATAAGTCCCCGGTCCATGCTCTTAATCATATCCTCAAGAGCAAGGTCTCCTGCTTCAATAACAAAATCATAATCAGAGCTCTTAGCTCGTTCAACCTTACATTTATTGGAGATATAAAGGTTAGCCATATAGCTTTTTAAGATACCATTCTCAATAATGTTAAAGTCCTCTGCTCTGAAGCCGTCCTGTGTACGAACAGATGTACCAACGATTCTTTTATCACCTGGTTTAATTCCCAGAGTGAGAATTGGGGAGGCTACCTGTTGATCAATCTTATCTATCCACTTTGATTCTTTGCTAAGGATTACATCATTTCCAGCTAAAACACCTAAGGCATACATTAACATCTGGGTCATTCCACCTGGAGTAAAGATAACCGGCCCTTCAAATTTACCCACAACTGGTTCAGGATTAATAGAAGCAGCCGCATCCTCAAGCTCCTTTTTAATGCTGCCAATCTCAATAAATGGTTTATCAAGATTATCAAGTGCAACTCCACTGCCAAATAGGCTGGAAGATTTCTCTCCGTCATTTCCGGAAAACTCTGCTGAAACTACATAATAGCCTGAGTTTACTTCGTCTTCACTGCCGTTTGTATTGCGATAGAAGGAATGCTTCTTAACATACTTGAAAATAAGCTGCATAACAAGAATGTCAGGATGATTATTGGAAATTTCATCAGAGAATTCTTTGGCACGAAACATAAGCTTATCAATGTCCGGCTCCTGTGGTCCTTTGTGGAATACTGCAGGCTCCATTCCAGGTGCAATATCATAAGCCGGGTCTGCTTCACCAGCTTCAGCAGCTGACAAGGCGCTATCCACAGTACTAATCAATTCCTTCTCGTCAGTTTTATTGGAGGAAGCATTTCCAATTTTGTTATCTTTTATTACCTTAACTGCTACATCATTATCATAGAGTGTACGAAAGAGCGAGAATTCTCCGTTCTCCATAGTAATCTCTCTGGTCTCAGACTCTGTTACAGAATACTGAGCCTTTACACCTTCCTTTGAATCGATATATTTTTTGAGTTTGTCTGATATTTCTCTAATATTTCCCATTATTATCTACCTCCGATATTGATTTGGCACTTGATTTCAGGACCACCCATAGAAACAGCCATAGCCTGTTTCTTTCCACAGGTACCAGAACACCAGGTTATATTGTCAGATACC
The DNA here is from genome assembly GCA_036311465.1 of Agathobacter sp. Lineage (GTDB taxonomy): Bacteria > Bacillota > Clostridia > Lachnospirales > Lachnospiraceae > Roseburia. The sequence goes on along the minus strand of JAXJPW010000050.1, from coordinate 47,833 downwards.
ATATCGCAGGTCTTAAGCATATCAAAAGCAACACCTGAAACTGTAGTGTCAAGGATTGCGCGACCAAGCTTTCCATTTTTGATTTCATATCCCATATTGATACCAAAGGTAAACTCACCTGTTAAATCTGCCTGTCCATTTCCTGTTGAAATAAGATAGTAACCATCATCCACAGAAGCAATCATGTCCTCCAGCTTATCTTTTCCAGGGAGAACAGTAGTATTTCGCATACGAATCAGAGACTCATCAGAGAATTCGTAGCCTCTTGCGTTTCCACATGGCTTAACACCAAAGTGATCTGCAGTCTCCCTGTTGTGCATAAAGCCGGTAAGAATTCCGTCTTTGACAAGAACTGCATCTGTGGCCTCAATACCCTCATCGTCGAGATAAACCGGATGAAGAACCCTTTCCCCATTCATTTCGTTTGCGTAGTCAACAATAGAAATCAACTCAGAGGCAACTTTCTGGTTAAGACCATTTGCAGCAACTGAACCACCAAGTACAAGATCAGCTTCAACAGTATGTCCGATAGCCTCGTGAGCAATCATTCCGGCAACTTCTGAGCCTAGAATAACTGTCTTATTACCGGCCTCAGGGAAAACAGCCTTGGTTTTATCACAGAGATATTTGTACAGCTTTTCCAATTTGCGCTTGATTTCATCCATTCCACAGAAGTTGTCCTCAATATTTCCATAGTGACAGAAAATCTCTGAAAGCTCCAGAGGATCACCATTTTCAGATTCCATACCCATGGTTACATATATACCAAAACGTGGATAGTGCACATGTCCATCACAGGCATCAGAAGTAAGAATAACCTTTTCCATAGTATCTTCTGAGTATATGACTCTTCTGGTAGTAAGCTTTGGATAGGTTTTAACAATGTAATCATCAATCATCTTACAGAGTTCAACAATTTTACTTTGCTCAATATCAAGAATACAAGTCTTAGGAAGAATCATTCCATTGCGATATTCAGAAAGAGCAGCTTTCTTATTTGAAGTGTATTTATCCAGATAAAAGGCATTTTCTGTGGCTGCCTTAAGTACCTTGTCCGCAGCATCAGAAGAATACTCTGCCATAGAGGCAAAGCCTCGTACACCATTTTTGTAAACAGTGGCACAAACACCATTTACTTCAGATCTAACATTTTGTAAGACGTTTCCGTCTTTAAGAATAACTCTACGATAGCGGTTTTCCTGTCCGCGAAGAACGGACTGCATTCCAGTCTCAAACAGCCCCTTTTTACCATCAAGGATATTTTCTAACATTTTATTCCTCCACATAATTAAATTGAATACTATAAATATAGCCTTTTTTGTGCCAGTCCACAAGGAGTAGTGGGAGATTAGAAAAGTATAATGAAAAATATAATGAAAAATAAAGTTGACATTAATTAGGTAACATGTTACATTTATCAAAACAAGTAATATATTACCTTTTATAAAATTCTAATTAGAGGGAAAGCAGGGAAAAAGCAATGTTATACGAAGAAGTAATGAATAGTGACCTGGTTGAATTTGGAAATATGGCCCCCCAGCAATTTTTAATAGGGCTTCTAAGTGCTTTTAATAACCGTTATCAGGCTTCGGCAGACAGGTTTTTCAAAGAGATAACCTGGAAGCAGTTTTTTGCAATTATTTGCATTAATCTATGTAAGGAAAGTCCAACCCTTAAAGAGCTGGCAGAGATTATGGGCAGTTCACATCAGAATGTGAAGCAGATTCTTCTTAAGCTGGAAAGCAGGAACTTTGTGAAGCTGATTCCGGATGAGAAGGATAAGAGAAAGCAGAGAATCGTTCTTACAGACAAATGCTTTGAATTTTGCAACCAAAACCATGAGGATAGTCAGCAAAAGATTAACCTGCTCTTTGAAGGAATTTCGGAAGAACAGATATGGACGACAATTAAGACAATTATTATGATGGAAAGGAATGTAGAGAAATTATGAGTAAATTAGTTGTATATACATCACAGACAGGTTTTACAAAGAGATATGCCCAGTGGCTTGGAGACAAAACAGGAGCTCAGCTAATCACATATGAGGAGGCTAAGAAAAAGAAGGACCCTTTCTTCGAGGAATATGACACAATCGTATATGGAGGCTGGTCTATGGCCGGTCAGGTAGTTAATTCCAAGTGGTTTTTTGAAAAGGCAGAGAACTGGAAGTCCAAAAAGCTTGCAATATTTTGTGTAGGTGCCAGTCCAAAGGATAATCCTGAGGTTGATGAAGCGCTTGAAAAAATGACAACAGAAGAGCAGAAGAAGTTCATTAAAGTCTTCTACTGCCCGGGAGGACTGAATTATTCCAAGATGAAGCTTCCATCAAGGCTGGCCATGAAGGCCTTTGCATCTATGCTGAAGAAGAAAAAGGATGCAACAGAAAGTGAAAAGGAAATGGCAAAATATCTTTCGGATTCCTATGACATTTCTGACCAGAAATACATAGAGCCAATTCTGGAGTATATAGGAAAATAATCCTAATAAAAGTGGCTGATTTTATTGAAGACCCTATTGAAATGTGATAATGTTTTAATAGGGGGTAGGTTTTATGTATTTTAGGAGAAAGATAGATGATTTCCTGGTCAAGTGGAAAGGAGAAGCCGCTCACAGACCGCTAATCATCAAGGGGGCAAGACAAATCGGCAAGACCGAGTCTGTTTTGCATTTTGCAAGGGAAGAGTACAAGAATGTTATCCATATTGATTTTGGAAAGCAGCATGAATACAGTGCAATAGTCAGCAATGGAAGTGATGTGGATACTGTAACCAGGAACATTATGCTGGCCAATCCTTTGGCAAGATTTGAAGAAGGGGAAACCCTAATTGTTTTTGATGAACTGCAGGAATATCCAGAGGTTGCAGCAACACTTAAATATTTTCGAATAGACGGAAGATATGATGTTATAGCAATTACTTCCATGACCAGTCTTGCTTACAAAGTAAATTCTGCTGGAGTAGTTCGAAACAGGACAGATTATGAGATGTTTTCCATGGATTTCGAGGAATTTCTGTGGGCTAAGGGCTATCAAGAGGAGAATATCTCTAAGATATTAGAGCATATGATTTCCGCCATTCCATTTAGCCAGATGGAAATGAGTGTCTATAAAACCATGTTTGAGAATTACTGTCAGATAGGGGGCATGCCAGAGGCTGTGAAAGCATATGTGGAGTCCGGAGATTTGAAAAAGTCCCTGGAGATTCTGGAGCGAATCAATAAGGAGAACCAGGACCATATGTGTAAGCATGTTGCGGACCTTGATCTGGATAAGCTACTTAAGGTCCATAATAGTGTGCCCCAGCAGCTGGCCAAGGCAAATAAGAAGTTTCAGTTTACACTTATCGACAAGAATGCAAGAGCAAGAGAGTATGAAGGTTGCATAAGATGGCTGCTGGATGCCGGAGTGGTTGTGAAAAGCAATTGCCTTATGTATCCCAAGCTTCCACTGAGGGGCAATCTGGCGGAGAAGAAATACAAGCTCTATTATCCTGACACAGGACTCATGGTGGCTGGTTTACTTCCTGAAAAGGGGGAAGATTATGCAACCGCTGATAAGTATAATAAGAAGATAAATAAAGATGAGCCAGATTACAGAGCAGCGGTAGCGGAAAACATTATTGCAGATTCCTTTTTGAAGCAAGGGCTTCAGCTTTGCTATTATAAAAAGGATAATTCAACCCTTGAGGTTGATTTTATGGCTAAGACAAGAACCGAGCTTATTCCAATAGAGGTTAATCCGGACAATAGATCCAAGGCCTTGGTTACAATGATTGAGGATAAGGAATATCGTGATATTCGAGCAGGAATTAGATTCGGAGATTATAATATTGACTATAACAATGGTGTATATTCTTTCCCGTATTTCTGCGGTTTCATGATGAAGGGGTTCCTGAAGGAGAGAAGGTAAGGCATATATTCTTGAATAGTACCAATAGAAGCAAGAGGTCTGGGATAAAATATCTCAGACCTTTTTTGTTGAATAGTACTAATTGACTAATGTTGCACATGAGAGTATTTTAGATTTATAGCATTTATATATATAAGTTTAGTTGCGCAGAGTGGGGAACCTTTGTGCAACTGCATTTGGGAGGTAGAAAAAATATGAAACACTTTATGAAAAAGCTGGTATTTGTACTGGCAGTAACTCTATCAGTGGTAGGACTAAGGCAAAATGTATTTGCCGAGAAGCTTATTACTGTTGATGAAACAACATTTCCTGACAAAGTATTTAGAGAGGCTGTTGTAACCGCATGGAATATTGCAGAACCAGAAGACTGGGGCACTAAGCATGATGAGGGCACTGACGTCATACAGATAGATGCAGAATTAATTAAGTCTGTTTCGGCATATGATACCAGCAGCTCAGGCGCAGTAGCTAACCTTAAGGGAATTGAACTTCTTCCTAATCTGGAAAGCTTATATCTTAACAATTATACTGGTGGCAAAATAAATCTTAGCAAGAATACTAATCTTACTAATGTTAATATTACGTCAAAGAAGTACGTATTATCACCTAATGACTTCGCTTCACTTCCAAAGTTAGTTAGTCTGGGAATGTATGATAAGGTTGCATCAACTGTTGACGTTTCAAAGCTGAAAAAATTGAAAGATATTAGAATAAGTTCAAAGACTGGAGCTAAGAAGGTTGATGTTTCTAAATGTAGTAAACTCCAAGATTTGTCATTATATACTAATAGCATGACAAGTGTGAATCTTGGAAGTTCAAAGGAGCTTACTAAAGTACATATTCAGGGGGCTAAGAAGCTTACTTCTGTTAATGTGACAAAGCTTACAAACCTTACGTATCTGGTAGTTAGAGACTGTAATATCAGCAAAATTGATATATCAAAAAATAAGAAGTTAGAAAGCTTTGCGGTTAATGGAAATAAAAAAGTTAAATCTGTTAGTTTTAAAAATAATCAAAATCTTACTTGGATAAATCTTGGTTATACAGGTGTTACAAAGCTTGACACCTCTAAGATGAAAAAGCTTATGGCTATTGAAGTATACAATACAAAGATTTCCAGCTTGAATTTGAAAAAGAATACAAAAATGTATTCAGTAGATGTGGCAAATACACTAATCAAATCCCTTGATATTAGTAATTGCAAGAAGTTAAATTATATTAATATTGCCGGAAGTAAGATTAAGTCATTGAACATGAAAAACCAAAAAGAAATGTATGGTTTGACATATACTTATGGCCAGAAAATAACATTCCCTTCTAAGATAACAAGAGACTATTGTTGGATAGACATTGAAGGAGTAAAGAAGGGCAGCAGTATTGTGGTTCCAGCATTCTGCAAAGGATACAAGTTCTCTGCAGATAAAGAGTACTCTCTGACATACAAGAATAACAAGATAATAACAAGCAAGAAGACGAAAAAGAAATATGCCTACGCAAGCTTTACTAAAGGCAACAAGTCTATTTCATTTTCAATTAAGTACAAATAGAGAACAAGATATTTCATATTACAAAATCGCTCAGACCACAGTCTGAGCGATTTTCCTTATTCTTTTATAATATTTCCTGTTATTCGTTTTGCGTTGAAAAACGGGGCAAAACGACGTATGATGTATTATAGAAAGAGGATGACCTATGCTTACATATGATTTCGATAATGTTCATGGACCAATCTATGAATATGTATATAAGTGTATTAAAAATGATATATTAAGTGGAAAAATCCAGTCCGGGGAGAAGCTTCCTTCAAAGCGTGCCTTTGCCAATAATAATGGAATAAGTATAATCACTATTCAGAATGCCTACGAGCAGCTCATTAGTGAAGGGTATGTGTATACAATTCCCAAGAAAGGCTACTATGTAGCTCAAATCGAGGGGCTTTCAAGAGGTATTAATAACCAAAAAGCCATAAGCTATGATATTAGCATTCCAGAAGAAAAGTTATACAAATACGATTTTTCCAATAATGGAATAAGTACAGAGAACTTTCCGTTTTCAGTTTGGACCAAGTTGTCCAGAATGGTAATGGCGGACAAAAAAGATGAACTGATGCAAAGGTCTCCAGTATGCGGAGTGCGAGAACTGAGGGAGGCCATAGCCAATCATCTAAGTTCTTTTCGTGGAATGGAAGTAGATCCAAATCAAATTCTGGTGGGAGCAGGAACTGAGTATTTGTATGGTCTGATAACACAGCTACTGGGCAATGACAAGATTTATGCTATTGAGAATCCAGGCTACCAGAAGCTTACAAAGATATATAAGCAGAGAGACATAGACTGTAGATTTCTTGAGATGGATGAAGCTGGTGTTACGGTAGAAGGCTTGAAGAAGGTCGATGCGGAGGTGGCACATATCTGTCCTAATCATCATTTCCCAACGGGAATAACCATGCCCGCCAGCAGAAGGTATGAGATACTTGGATGGGCAACAGAAAAAGAGGGAAGATATATAATCGAGGATGACTATGACAGTGAATTTAGAATGGAGGGAAAGCCCATTCCTACTCTGTTCTCAATTGATAACAGTGAGAAGGTAATCTACATGAATACTTTCTCCAAGTCACTGTCACCTACCATTCGAATAAGCTATATGGTGCTGCCGGTGCATTTGGTAAACAGGTTTTACCAGACCCTATCCTTCTATTCATGCACGGTTTCCAACTTCGAGCAGTACACCCTTGCAGCATTTATTCAGCAGGGTTACTTTGAGAAGCATATAAACAGAATGCGCCTGTATTATAAGAAAAAGCGCCAGAGAATGATAGAGAAGATACAAGGCAGCAGTCTGGCAAGGTGCTGTGAGATTATGGACAATGACTCGGGATTACATTTTCTTATGAAGCTGGATACTGAGTATAGCGACAGGGAGATAGAAGAAAGACTTGAAGCCTGTGGACTAAAAATACGTGCACTGTCAGATTATTATTTCACAGCAGATAATATTAGAAAGAGTATGTTTATCATTAATTATTCGAATCTGGATGAGGACAAGTTTGATAAGGGCATAGAGATTATTGAGAAGAATATATCAAGCTTTTGATTGACTCAAAATGAAACAGGATTAACCAGTTAATATCTGATTAATCCTGTTTTTTTATCTAATTATCCAAAGGCCGATTATAAAGCAAAAATTAATCTTGACAAAAATAGTAGGAATTAGTAATATATGTAAAGCATAGTTATCACGTAGGAATAAAAGGAATTAAAAGCGTTAACGAGATAAAGGAATAAAGGGAGAAAGTTATGAGCGAACATACTACACACAATCTTTCAGAAGCAGACCACAGGACAATGACACAGGAGCCTGAGCAGAAGCCTCACAACCACAGAGCGATTATTGGTTTTGACAAGCATGGAATACCTAAGGTGCTGGTGCCTGTAAGCGGACATGAGCATACACATGTTGATGAGTATGGCAACGAATATACCCATACCCATACACATGATGAGAATTATGTGGATGATTATATGCAGGCAGTTAATGAATACAGAAAGACTTTTCCAACAAAGGAGCAGCAGATAGAAAATGTTCCGGATCCGGCAGTGAAGGAAATGCTTCTTAGAGCAGCACAGCTTGGGGTAGATACAACCTTTGACAGATTTGATGCCCAGAAGCCACAGTGTAATTTCGGATTATGTGGAACCTGTTGCAAAATCTGTAATATGGGACCTTGTAGAATAACACCTAAGTCACCAAAGGGAGTATGTGGTGCAGATGCAGACCTTATAGTTGCAAGAAATCTTCTTCGTGGTGCAGCCGCCGGAGTTGCCCAGCATGGAATGCATGCTAGAGAGGTTATACTCATGCTCAAGTGGGCAGCAGAGGGCAAGCTGGATATTCCAATTGTCGGGGAATACAAAATTCTTCAGATGGCAGAAGCATACGGAATCAAGACAAAGCATCGTCAGATTAAGAATATTACGATTGACCTTTGTAATGTGCTCTTAGACGACTTATCAAGAACAGAACCAGACGAATATCAGACTATTAAAGCATGTGCTACACCTGAGCGTCAGAAGCTGTGGAAGGAGATGGATATTCTCCCAATCAGTGCATACCATGAAGTATTTGAAGCATACCACAAGACAGGCTGTGCTACAGATGGAGATTGGGAGAGCATTATGAAGCAGTTTCTTCGCTGTGGTCTTGCCTTTACATTTTCAGGAGTAGTATCCACATCTATTGCCACAGATGCACTTCTTGGGGTAGGTGACAGAGTGACCTCTAAAGTAAACGTAGGAGCTTTGAAAAAGGGATATGTCAACATAGCAGTTCATGGTCACCTGCCAGTTCTGGTTAGGGAGATTGTAAAAATGGGACAGAGTGAGAAATATCAGAAGCTGGCCAAAGAAAAGGGGGCTAAGGGAATTCAGTTCTATGGAATATGTTGTTCCGGTCTTTCTGCAATGTACAGATATGAAGGAGTAATTCCTCTTTCAAATGCAGTGAGTGCAGAACTTGTCTTAGGAACAGGTGCCCTTGACCTGTGGGTGGCAGATGTTCAGGAGGTTTATCCGTCAATGATGGATGTGGCCCGCTGCTACAAGACAACAGTGGTAACAACAAGTGATTCTGCCCGACTTCCCGGCGCAGAGCATATCGGATACGATCATCACCATTCAAATATTGAGGATACACAGAAGATCGCAGCTCAGATTGTGGAGCGCGCCATAGAGAGCTTTGAGGCGAGAAAAGGAATTCCGGTGTCTATTCCAAAGTACGAAGTTGAGGCAGAGGTAGGATTTTCTCTTGAATATCTACATAAGCATTACGGAAGTCTTAAGCCTCTTGCACAAGCGGTTAAAGAAGGAAAAATTCTTGGAATCGTCAACATGGTAGGCTGCAACAATCCTAAGATTCCATATGAGAAGGCAATTCTCGACGTATGTGATGTTCTCCTGAAGAACAATGTACTTATTATCACCAACGGATGTGCATCATTCCCACTAATGAAGATGGGTTATTGCCAGGCCTCAGAATTTGCATACGGAAAGTGTGGAGACGGACTTCGAGAGTTCTTAGAGCAGGACAATATGCCACCGGTATGGCATGTAGGGGAATGTATCGATAACACAAGATCATCAGGAATTTTTGCAGGAGTAGCAGCGGAGCTTGGCAGGGAGATGTACGAGATGCCATATGCCTTTTCCTCACCAGAATGGTCAAATGAAAAGGGAATAGATGCAGCCTTAGGCTTCAGACTTAATGGAATCAGTTCATATCACTGTGTTGAGGCACCAATTTTTGGTTCTCCAAAGGTAATTGAGTTTCTCAAGGAAAGCACTAAGAGCACACTGAAATCTTCAATGATAGTTGATGTTGATCCAGTGTCATTAGGGGAGAAAATAGTATATGACATGAAGAAAAAGCGTGAAGCGTTGGGAATATAAACCGGGAATAGTTGGAATAGAAGAAAGAACAGATATAAGAATAAATATAGGATAAATTATGAAAAATGTGATAAATAAAAAGGTTATTCTGCTTTTAGTAATCTGCCTTGCGCTGGGCAATCTGGCAGGCTGCCAGCAGGCAGATACAGCAGAATATGATGAAAATGGAAAAGAAATAATTATTATGGGCTATCTTCCAATTACTCATGCGCTTGCAGTGTTCGAGGCAAAGGAGCTTATAGATAAGTCGCCAGACAGTAACATAACCGTAAAGCTTCAGAAGTTTAGCAATTGGACAGATTTAATGGATGCCCTCAATTCAGGAAAGATACAGGCGGCCTCCGTATTAGCGGAGCTTGCCATGGGAGCAGTAAGTCAGGGAATAAATCTTAAAGCAGTCGCTTTAGGGCATAAGGACGGAAATATTGTGGTGGTATCCAATAATATTAACTCAGTGGAAGACCTTCGTGGTAAGACCTTCGCAATTCCTTCCAACCAGTCTTCCCACAATATTTTGCTGCAGGATATGCTTGCAACAGCCGGAATGGGATTTAGGGACTTGAATGTAATAATGCTATCCCCACCAGAGATGCCTGCATCTCTTGCCAGTGGAGCCATTGATGGCTATTGCGTAGCTGAACCCTTTGGAACCCAGGCAGTCCTTCAGGGCTTTGGCAAGACCCTTTACACCTCAGAGACCCTTTGGGAGAACTCCATATGCTGTGCGCTGGTTTTTAACGGAAAATACCTGGAATCCCACAAGGCTTCTGTGGATGAATTCTTAAAATATTACAGAGAAGGTGGACAAAATCTGGATAGCAGGGAGGCAAAGAGAATAGCAGTTCAGTATCTGGGACAAAAGGAACCGGTACTTGATGAGTCGCTAAAATGCATATCCTACGACGACCTTGAGTTAAAAGAGGAGGACTATAAGGTATTGTATCAGAAGGTGAAAGATTACCAGATTAATGCTAATCCGCCTTCATTTGAGGAATTTGTATATATAAGTGGAGACAGCAAGGAGGAAAAGTAGATGTCAAAAAAGGGAATTAAAGGAATAATATCATTCATTGTATTAGCAGTAGTATGGCAGATACTTTGCACAGCATTTTCAGTCAATACTGCTCTGGTACCTACACCTGTTCAGGTAATAAAAGCGCTTGTACAGTTAATAAAGGAAGGGCTTCCGGGAAGTCTTTCGAGGGTAACACTTGTAGGTCACATTGGAATAAGCCTTTATCGATTTGTAATTGGATACGTTACAGCAGCAGTTATTGCAATTATTCTTGGACTAATTTTGGGAACCTATGAGAAAGCCTTTGATTTTGTAAATCCAATAGTTCAGGTAATCAGACCGATTGCACCTGTAGCATTTCTTCCATTTATTGTGCTGTGGTTTGGAATAGGTAATCTGCCAGCAATAGTGATTATTTTTATAGCAGCATTTTTTCCAATATTCTTATCTACTGCATCAGCAACACAGAATATAAATCCAATATATATCAAAGTGGCAAGGAACTTTGGATTATCAAGGAATAAGACAATTTTCAGAATTGTGTTTCCGGCTATCTTTGCCCAGGTGGCTAACAGCCTTCGCTTAGCCCTTGGTACAGCATGGATTTTTCTTGTATCAGGTGAGATGGTGGGAGCCCAGTCTGGCTTGGGATTTCTGATAATGGACAGCAAGAACTGTATTCGTTTTGACGCACTTCTTGCAATAATGCTGACAATTGGTGTGATAGGCTTCATTTTGGATTTCCTTATGAGGTTTTTAGAGAAGCTTGCAAAGGAAAAGTACGGACTGGGAGGAGCATAATGAGTTATATTGATATTAAGAATTTATATGTTAATTACAAGCATGGAAACAAGGATCAGATTGTTTTGAACAATATTAATTTTGAAATAGAAAAGGGAGAATTTATCTGCTTTATTGGACCTTCCGGATGCGGAAAGTCAACACTGCTAAATATAATTGCAGGTTTCCAGAAGCCTTTTTCAGGAGAAGTGGAAATTGACGGTCAGAAGGTTGAGAAGCCTTCCATTGAATATGTGACAATCTTTCAGAATTATGGACTTTTACCTTGGAAAAATGTTCAGAAAAATGTAGAGTTAGGCCTTGCGGCCAAGAAGGTTCCAAAGGCGGAGAGAGAAGCTATTGCTCTCAAATACCTTGATATGGTTGGCCTTTCTTCTGAAGCCAAAAAGAGACCGGATCAGCTTTCAGGAGGAATGCAGCAGCGAGTGGCAATTGCAAGGGCACTGGCAGTGGACCCTCAGATTATTTTTATGGATGAGCCCTTTGGAGCCCTTGATCCAATTACAAGAATGAAGCTTCAGGAGGATCTGAAGCGTATTGCCTCAGAAGAGAAAAAGACAATTCTTTTTGTAACCCATGATATTGAAGAGGCAGTGTATCTGGCTGACAGAATTGCAATATTTGAGACAAATCCCGGAAGGATTAAGAGGGTAGCACGGGTTCAGCTACCTTCAACACAAAGAGACAGAACTTCTGTGGACTTCCTGGAGGCGAGAGATAAGGTCTATGAAGCACTTCATATGAAGAGAGAAGAAGTAGTAGAATATTATATATAGTAAGATTACTCAATGGTATTATAAATATTTTGTAATATCATTGAGTTTTTTTATGGTCACAAAATTGACACATCTTTTACATATTTTTTACATAGAAACAAGCTAAATTGTTGTCTGGAAACAATAAACGAAAGGAGATATACATGAAATACCGTCATGAATGGAAGCATGAGATAAACTACTGTGATCTGCTGGTGCTGAGAAGTCGGTTGTCAGCTGTGATGCAGACAGATGTTAATGCTGTAAATGGCCAGTATCTGGTGAGAAGCATCTACTTTGATACCCCCACTGACAAGGCGCTTCGGGAGAAAATAGACGGAGTAAACTGTAGGGAGAAATATCGAATACGCTTATACAACAAGGATATCTCTCAGATTTCTTTAGAGAAAAAAAGCAAGATAAATGGTTTGTGTGCCAAGGAAAGCTGTCCTATTTCCTATGACGAAGCAAAACTTTTGCTGGAGGGAAAGCTGGAATGGATGAAGGATATGAGCAGACCCCTTTGTCAGGAGCTATACAGGAAAATGCAGTATCAGGGATTAAAGCCCAAAACCATAGTGGATTACACCAGGGAACCCTTTGTGTATCCGGCAGGAAATGTACGTGTAACTATTGATTACAATATTCGAACCGGAATGTATAGCACGGATTTCCTTAATGCTGAGGTGTCAACACTTCCGGCAGGGGAGGCCCCCATTATATTGGAAGTAAAATGTGATGAATATCTGCCGGACATTATTAAAGACGCGGTTAATATTCAGAGCCGACGCTCATCGGCATTTTCAAAATATGCACAGTGCCGAATATATGGCTAATAATCAGATGGAAAAGTAGAAATAGTAAGGAGAAAAAAATGACATTCAAAGATATTTTTAAATCAAGCTTTTTGGAAAACGTAACAGCAGTAAGTCCAATAGATATTGTATTAACATTGGCATTAGCATTTGGTCTGGGATTATTTATTTTTTATGTATATAAAAAGACCTATCAGGGAGTGATGTACTCCTCATCCTTTGGAGTTACACTAATTGCACTGACGCTGATTACTTCACAGGTAATTCTTGCAGTAACCTCCAATGTAGTTCTTTCTCTTGGTATGGTTGGTGCCTTGTCAATAGTTCGATTCAGAACAGCAATTAAGGAGCCCCTTGATATAGCATTTCTTTTCTGGTCAATTGCAGTAGGTATTATTCTGGCAGCAGGTATGATTCCATTAGCTGTAATCGGCAGTGTTGTTATCGGAGTAATACTTCTTGTATTTGTAAACAAGAAGCCACACAATAACCCATACATCCTTGTGCTTTCCTGCCAGAATCAGTCATCTGAGAAGGCGGTCATGGATTTTCTTAAGACAAAGGTAGAGCGTTGCCTTGTTAAGTCAAAGTCAGTTCAGCCTAATCTTATTGAGGTAAACACAGAGGTCAGACTTAAGAGCGAGGATACAGAGTTTGTCAATGAGATTTCTTTAATTGATGGTGTAAACAGCGCAATTCTTGTAAGCTACAATGGAGATTACATGGGTTAAGGAGATGATTATATGCTAAAAAGCAAGCACATAGACAAGATATGTCTCTCTGTTATTGCCATAACCCTAATTATAACGTTGCTGGTTTTGACCTTATACAAGCCGGGCAGCAGTACCACTCAGCAGGTTCTGGGATATGAAGACAGGCTTTTGGACACAGGCAGGGTTCATCAGATTGATATTGTGATGGATGACTGGGACAGCTTTATCGAAACCTGCGAAAGTGAGCAATACACAGCATGTTCATTAGTTATAGATGGAGAGAAGTTTAGCAATATTGCAATACGTGGAAAAGGCAATACTTCTCTAAGAAACGTTAAGAGTCTCAACAGCCAGAGGTACAGCTTTAAGCTGGAATTTGACAAGTATGAGACTGGCAAAAACTATTATGGATTAGATAAGCTTTGCCTTAATAATCTGATTCAGGATAATACCATGATGAAGGATTATCTGGTATATCAGATGATGAGGGATTTTGGAGTCAATTCTTCCCTTTGCAGTTTTACCTATATAACAGTAAACGGGGAGGACTGGGGACTTTATCTTGCGGTGGAAGGCGTTGAGAACGCTTTTCAGCAGAGAAATTATGCATCAGAAGAGGGCGTTTTGTATAAGCCTGAGAGTATGAACAACGAGGGCGTAAAAAAGGGTGGAATTAAGCCAACCCAGAAGAATGAGGATGCCGATAACACAGGTGCAGATAATGCAGAAGCTCCAAAAGATACAACTGATAATACTGGCGGAGAAAATATAGAGAGTAACGACGATAAGTCAACCTCAGATAAGGGACAAAAAACCGACCAGCCTGGTGATAGAATGTCATTTGGCAATGGTAGCGAGGATGTTTGCCTTAAGTACATAGATGATGATGTAGACAGCTATTCAAATATTTTTGAAAGTGCCAAGTCAGACATTACTAAGTCAGATAAAAAGCGACTAATTTCATCACTTAAGAATCTTTCAGAGTATACTAATCTGGAGGAAACTCTGGATATGGAACAGGTTCTAAGATATTTTGTAGTTCATAATTTCGTGTGCAACGGTGACAGCTATACAGGAAGCATGATACACAACTATTATCTGTACGAAAATAATGGACAGCTGGCAATGATTCCATGGGATTACAATCTGGCCTTTGGAACCTTCCAGGGCAATAACGCCACCAGTGCAGTAAATGAATCAATTGACAGTCCGGTATCAGGTGGAAATGCAGACGACAGACCAATGGTTGGATGGATATTCTCAAATGAGGAATATACAAGCAAATACCATGAGTTATTCCAGGAATTTTTGAACAGCTGGTTCGCAAGTGATAAATGTCAGCAGCTTATTTCAGACACTGCTGATCTAATTCGCGAATATGTGGAAAAAGATCCTACCAAATTCTGTACATCCGAGGAATTTGAAAAAGGTGTAGAGACCTTAACAGAGTTTGTTAAGCTCAGAAGTGAAGCAGTCAGCAATCAGCTAAAGGGTGATACTAGGCAGGTAAGCGCAGAGAATATTACACTCTCAGACATGGGAACTATGGCCAACGGAGGTGGCGGCCCACATAATATGAACAGGGATAAGTCAAACGAACAGAGCCAGGATAATTCCCAGAATAGCCAGACGGAGGACGGACAGCAGTCAGAACAGTCCGGTAATTCACCAGAGGGAGACCCGGGAGACCAGTCAGGCAATCCACCAGAGGGCGGTCCGCAGGGCGGCCCAGAGGGAGGTCCGTCAGGCAATCCACCTGAAGGAGGTCCCCAGGGTGGCCCACGAGGACAACAACAGGGAGAACCTCCTGCTGGATTTTCTCAAGATTCAGCAGGGACTCAACAGTCAACTGACACAAATTATGCACTTATTTTGCTGGGAACCTCAATAATTGTTCTGCTTGGTGGAATAGTAATTGCAATTTGCAAAAAACAAAGGATATAATGTTTTAGATAAGTCAACATCAAATATCTAAAAGGAGCTATATCATTTGAAGATAGATTTTAATCTTGAGGAAGACCTTCAGAATTTAATAAACTGTGAGTCCACAGAAGTATATGTGGACCACAGTGAAAATAACTGCAAAGTATACATTCCATACATGCTAAGCGACATGGTGGAATGTTTTTTGCAGTTTTCCAATTGTACAGTTCAGGGAGAGTGGGATAAGACAAGGGATGGAATAATTGACTTCTCCCTTACTGACAATGATGGGAAAAAAGGTATAGTATTTCGACAGAAGACAGGACATGTTCTTACAATCTGGTATGATTCTGTGGAAAAGCATGTGGAAACCTATCAGTATCACAGAATAGGCCATTTCTGGATAGAAGGACAGGAGCCCTGGAGAAGAATTGTATATATTATTGGAACCATGAACGATAAATATTCTTTTATGGGAGAGGATATCTGCAATCAGGAGGAACTGGAGCTTATTCCAATGTCAGAATTTGGGCCATTTTCTTACTGGACTCCAATCGATGAATCCTTTGAAGATTATTATCCCTTTTCTCAGGAGGGAATAGACTGCGCCATGAGAATTGCCAGAAAAATCGGTGACAGAAGGCTGGCTGGAATTGCCAGACGATATGAGAAGGCACTGTTGGCAGACCGTCTTACGGAGCGCCGCCTCAGGCGTTATGCAAAACAGCTTACAAAAGATGAAAAACTCTATGAGTATTTGAATCAGCAGATTGATAAGGCATCTCTTCAATATGCACCAAGACCTTACAGTTCAAGGGATTTGGAAAGGATGAGCCAACTCAGGGAGCAGGTGGAGAGAGAATATAAGAAAAGGGGATATTCAGGGAAATATCCTTGTCTGACAAAGCATAAACGTCAGGTGTATTTTTATGAGGAGCATCCATATATACTTCAGGACTTTGAATATGATAATTTTTCCTTCAGAATATATGCAATAGAAAAGGGGGATGCAACACATCCCCCTGTAATGTATAAGTAGTAGCTGTATAAATAATATTTAGCTAAAATCTACTTTAATCTGGTCAATTGTTTCTGTAATCAGCTGAAGCTTATTGATTTCTGACATAAGCTCTTCGGTAGTATTAATAACAATGTTGGAGGTTGAAGCAATTTCTTCGCTCATTGCAGCGTTTTCCTGAGAAGCTGCAGCGAGAGAAGATACGGTCTCAACTACCTGATTCTTGGCTACAAGAATTGATGCAGATTCTTCGTGTATCTCATCAATATTATTGGCAATGCGCTCAAAGGCTTCTGTAACAGAATTCATTCGGTCTTTGGTTGCTACAAGCTGCTCAACCATTTTATTATTCTTATCCATAAGCTCTTTTGAGGCATGTCCGGTAGAAATCATCTTTTCATTTACTGTTTCGATAATCTTTGTAATGTCATTAACACTTGACTGAGTCTTATCACTTAATTCCTTAATACTGTCTGCAACAACTGCAAAGCCTTTTCCGGCTTCACCGGCACGAGCAGCCTCTACGGAAGCATTAAAGCTAAGTATTGTAATTTGGAATGCAATGTCATTAATTACATTTACAATCTGACCAATGTCCTCAACAGCCTGATTGTCTTCTTCAATCTGGTTATTTATATTGACAATCTGTAAGCTGTTATCCTTTGAGGCATTCTCAAGAGCCACAAGCTCTTCCTTTAACTCATCGATTAATTTAGTACTGTCAGAGGTAATATCTGAAGTATCATTAACATGCTTCATAATGACCTCAAGGTTATCACCAAAGTTTTCCATGGTGCCCATAATCTCTTCAGTATGGCTGGCCTGTTGTGTGACAGCCTGAGACATCTGGGTAATTGCCAGATTAATCTGATCCATATTATTATTGGTCTCGTTTCCAAAATATGTTACAGACGAACGCTTGTCATTAGCTGTTTCTGAAACCATTGTAAGCTCATTGTTAAATACTTCTGACTTACGGTAAACCAGTCTGCGGTCAAGCAGGAACATTCCAAGTGCAAGAATAAGTGTAATTAGATTAGCAATAATTACATCACGAAAGATCAGACCATTAGCCTCATCCTGGTTAACACCGGTAAAGACGTAACCAACAGTAGTGCCGTTGTTTTTTATTGGATAGTAGCATACGGTATATTTTGAACCATAAAGAGATACATTGTTTGCAGTATATGTTCCGTTAGTTTTTAATTCTTCAAGAATAGTTTTATCTGTAAGTGTAGTATGCACAACAGATTTTCCGCTCTCATCCTTAAAATCTGAGAGTATTCTTTCTTCTCCCCAGAAAATAGTATGCTTGATATTTGGATCAACGTCCTGAGCTTCTAAAAAGGCAGCATCAGTAATCTCTATATTTCCTTTTTTAAGAATTTCGTTTTCGTAAGTGAAATCTTCATCGTTTAAGGACTCAAGCATACAGGCAACGTTGACGCTGGTAGAGGTTGCGATTTGCTTATAATCCCCATTGGTACGTTCATTAACCAAAACAATATTTGTAATAGTAAGAACTATACCCACAATAATAATAGAACCAAGATTGATTAGTAGCATAAACTTCACCAGAGGAAGTTTACTTTTCATAGTTTTTTCTTTCATAATTCTGCCCCCAAAAACTAATTATAATTAATTAAATAAAAACCCGTTTATAGTTCTATGGTAACAGTTTTGGTGTTTTGTGTATAGTCCTTATTTGCCATTTTCAACAAAAAAGAATAGTTTTTTTAAAATAAGTTGCAAAAAATATATGATGTTGCTATACTATCCAATGCGTTTTACGCCGACAGTTCGTTTGTACCATCCTGTCGTTAAACAAAACCAGGACTATAAATAAGCATATCATGTGTTCTTATATGTTGTTATTGTAGCTCTGCGTTTTGCAGAGCTTTTTTTTAACTCTATTTATCTGGAGGAATGATAATGAAAGCATTGGTTTTATTTAGTGGCGGCTTAGACAGCTCGGTTTGTCTTGGACTTGCAGTAGAAAAGTATGGAGCTGATCAGGTAATCGCTCTTTCTATTTATTACGGCCAGAAGCATAAAAAGGAGCTGGAGGCTTCAGAACAGGTGGCAGAATACTACGGAGTGAAGAGGATAACACTTGATCTTGGTGAAATATTTAAAAACAGCAAATGCACACTTCTTGAAGGTGCCACAGAGGATATTCCCCATGAGGAATATGCAGACCAGCTAAAGAAAACTAATGGCCAACCGGTTAACACATATGTGCCTTATAGAAATGGTCTTTTCCTATCATCAGCCGCATCCATTGCATTAAGCTATGACTGTAAGGAAATATACTACGGTGCTCACTCTGATGATGCTGCCGGAAATGCCTATCCGGATACCAGCAGGGAATTCAATAAGGCTATTTCAGATGCAATCTATCTGGGAAGTGGTAACGCCCTCAAGATAGTTGCGCCATTTATCAATAAGACAAAGGCGCAGGTTGTTGCAATGGGAATGAAAATAGGAGTTCCATTCCACAAGACCTGGAGTTGTTACGAAGGAGATGAAAAAGCCTGCGGAACCTGTGGAACCTGCAGAGACCGTATCAGGGCTTTTGAGTTGAACGGATTAGTTGACCCAATTCAATACAAGGAGATTTTGAAATGAATGAACTAATTTTTGTAGCAACCGTATTAATCTATTTAGGAAGCGTTCTTTTACTTTACAAGCTTTTCGGTAAGAGCGGACTATTTGCTTTTGCAGTATTTGGAACACTTCTGGGAAATATTGCAGTATGCAAATGTGTAGACCTTTTCGGAGTATCCACAACAGCTGGAAATGTATTATATGCCTCTACATTTTTAGTAACCGATATACTCTCAGAGAAGTATGGTAAAAAGGCAGCAGGGAAAGCCGTAATGATGAGCTTTTCCGTAATGCTTCTGTGGTTAGTGGGAACACAGCTTATCCTTCAGTTTACACCAAACGGAAATGATTATATAAATCCAAGTCTTATGGTGGTATTTGGTCTTGTGCCAAGAATAACAATAGCAAGCCTCCTGGGCTTTGTATGCAGCCAGAACATTGATGTATTTTTGTACCACTTAATATGGAAAAAGACAGGGGACAGTGAGAAAATGCTTTGGCTTAGAAATAATGGAAGCACCTTAATCAGCCAGGCTATCGATACAGTAATCTTTACAACACTGGCCTTTTGGGGAACATACCCAACAAATGTATTTATTAGCATTTTGCTTACTACATATTTATTCAAGGCAGTAGTAGCTGTCCTTGACACACCATTTATATATATTGCACGTAAGATATCACCAAGGGAGGAATAATAATTTATGAGAGAGAAAGAAAACCTTACAAAGCTTGGAAGCCAGGGAACTGATTACAAGACAGAGTATGACCCATCCTTATTGGAGACCTTTACTAACAAGCACCCTGATAACGACTATTTTGTAAAGTTTAACTGTCCTGAATTTACAAGTCTGTGCCCTATTACAGGACAGCCCGATTTTGCCACAATTTATATCTCATATGTACCGGGAGAGCTTATGGTAGAGAGCAAATCCCTTAAGCTTTATCTGTTTTCCTACAGAAATCATGGTGATTTTCATGAGGACTGTGTTAACAAGATAATGAAAGACCTGATTAAGCTTATGGATCCTAAATATATTGAGGTGACAGGAAAGTTTCTTCCACGTGGAGGAATATCCATTGACCCATACTGCAATTATGGAAAGCCAGGGACAAAATGGGAAGAGGTGGCATGGGACAGAATGATTCACCATGATATGAATCCTGAGAAGGTGGATAATCGATAGAAAATAGGGTGTTGTTTAGTTTAATTAAATATGGTAGAGTTTCTCATAATAAATGGTTTTAAGGATTTATGAAGAAAGACATACAGTTAGGGAATAACCCTGGATAAGTCAATAGAAATGTTAATAGCAGTGTTAATATAAGAGTCGGGAAAAGAGGAATAAAATGAGTAGTAGAGTATATAAATGGGATAATGCAAAGTTTGTTGCCATGTTGGCGGTGGTTATGGGGCACATAATTGCCTGCTACAAATACAAACCACAGTGGACAGTGTTCAATTCTTTAAATTTCTTTATTTACTGTTTTCAGATACCGGTATTTCTATTTATTTCGGGTCTTATGCAGAAAAACTTTGGTAGGGAGGATAAGCTAAATGTGGGAAGACTTGCAATGTTTTTCAGATTTTTCCTATTACTAAATCTGTTTAACTGGTTAGGTCACATTATGGTTGGAACCAGCAATAACCTGAGACTGTTAACCACAGAGGGAGTTGCGTGGTTTATGCTTGCCATGATTATTTTCACCCTGATTGTATATATTACACGTGGAACCTCTGTACTATATTTATTTATTTTTTCTATAGTGTTTTCCTGCTTTAAGGGATATGACAGTACACTATTTTCACCAATGTTTCTGGCTCAGCTTTTTGGACAACTGCCTTTCTTTTTGCTGGGGTATATGTTAGATTCGAAACAGATGTGCAGCGTATTGGAAAAATTCTGGATAAAGGCTATTAGTGTTATATATCTGGTAGTTCTCGCAGGATTCTTGTATTTAAATCCAGAATTTGCAGTTGATTATAGACCTTTGATGACCTTTGCAAAAGCATATTCCAATATGGGAAACGGTTTGGAGTGGTATCATCAGGGGCTGGCGTATATAGTGATCTTTTGTACAATGTTTGCTGTTATTGCAATTATGCCTAACAGAAAGCTGCCGCTGATAAGCGTATGGGGTTCAAGAACAATGAATGTATATTTGTTCCATAGAATCATTATTTTTGCCCTGGTATGCGGTGGAGTAAATGACTGGCTACTGGTCACACTGGGCAAAAGAGTTTTCATGATAGTCTGGCTGCTCATTGCAGTTGCAATAACCTGCATTTTGTCTACTAAGCCGGTAGATACATTAACAAAGATAGTTTTGGGAATTAATTTTCCTTGGAAAGAAAAGGTCAAAAAATAATAATTTTGTTGTATACTCATATTGAACTTAAATTTGTAAACCTAAAATATACGAAAAAAGGAGCACAAATGAGTAATAAGGCAAAGGTCATGAAGAAAAGAAAAGCCCTGGTATCAGGGTCGGCAAAGCTTAAAAATCTTAGGGTTATCAGAGAGGATACAGTTGAACCGGGAAGATGGGAGCTTCATGATGCAATGTTTTCTGTGGATCATATGCTAAACAGAGTTCAGAAGCATGCACAGGAGAGACAATATGAGCTGACACTAAAGGCAATCAGGATAATGAAGAAGTATCATGAAGGTCAATTTAGAAAATCTAATTCAGGTGAGAAAATTCCCTATATTATTCATCCGCTAATGCTTGCCTGCCATGCTTTTGCGCTTGGAATAGGAGAAGATGATCTGATTGCCACCTGTCTTTTGCACGATGTGTTAGAAGATTGCGATGCAACACCAGCTGATCTCGAGATGCCTCCAGAGGTATTAGAAGCCGTAAGCCTAATGAGCTTTAATATAGTTGATGGGCTTTCCAAGGAAGAGTCAAAGGCCGTATATTATACAGAGATTGGGAAAAACCGACTTGCATCAATAGTTAAGCTGCTTGACCGCTGTAACAATATATCAACTATGGCAACCGGGTTTAATAAGAAGAAAATGGCCGAATACATAGATGAGACGGAGAAATACATTTTACCATTACTGAATACAGTTAAGTATGGGTATGATGAATATGTAGATGCAGCATTTTTATTAAAATATCAAATGTTAAGTGTTATGGAAACTCTTAAGCGAACTCTGTAAAAAATAGCTTAAGATATTCTTAAAGCCCTAGAAATAGCGCACTTTAAGTGGTATAGTGTTACAAAGAGCCAATGCTTGGCAATATAAGTAATAACAGGAGTGTATTATGAAAGAGAAGATAAGCAGAATATTGGAAAAACCCTGGTGTGCTTATACTGTAGCAGCCTGCACGGCAGTATTGTTGTTTGTAGGTTTAACACATTTAGGTGCTTTAAATAAATTCTGGGGATATGTCAGCCCGGTAACATGGGGAATCATTTTTGCATATCTGATTAACCCATTAGTCAATTATTTTGAGCGAAAGCCATTAAGGAAAATGAAAAAGGAAAAGCCAAGGCATGTTATTTCAGTGGTATTGGCACTTATCGTAGTGTTGGTAATAATTGCCTTGTTATTGGTTACATTAATTCCATCGATAGTAAAGAGTGTGACAGGAATAATAGAGAATATTGAGACATATGGCACTGTTCTACAGGGATACCTTGAGAAAATAAGCGCGCTGGCGCGGGAGTATCAGATTGACCTGACTAATATTACTCAGGCTGGAGAAGAAATAATTGGTAATCTGGTAGAATATGTAACCAAGAATGCAGATACTATTGCTGTTACCTTCTACAGCGTAGGAATTAGCCTTGTAAATATTGGTATGGGTGTTGTAATTGCAATCTACTTCCTTCTTGATAAGGATAACATTATCGGAGGAATTAACCGTATCAGAAAGCTTGTTCTTAAAGATTCAACTTACAAGAACCACAATGAATTCTGGGACAGATGCCATACAATCCTTAGCAGATTTTTGATTTTTGATATCATAGATGGAATTATTATTGCTATGATTAATACAATATGTATGTTTGTATTTAATATGGAAAATATAGTACTTGTGTCAGTAGTTGTTGGTGTTACAAACCTGTTTCCAACTTTCGGACCAATTGTCGGTGGAATTGTAGGAGCAATGATTTTGATACTGACAAGCCCAATTGATGCCTTGATTTTCCTTATTTTCACAACGCTTATTCAGCTACTTGATGCATCAGTTCTTAAGCCAAAGCTTTTCGGTGGAGGCTTCGGAGTACCAGCAGTCTGGATTTTTATTGCGATTGTTGTAGGCGGAAAGATGTTTGGAATAGTAGGAATTCTTATGGCAGTTCCTGTAGCAGCAATCTTTACATATATACTTAATGAGATTATTATTCCACGTCTTGAGAGACATAAGAAAGCAATGAAGGGATGAGTAGAATAATGGACGAGTATTTAATTGCAAATACAACTAAGGAACAGCGAATTGAGCTGATTAGAAAGTGGATTCCGGATGATGACGGAATAGAAGACAGCGGAATGGATCTGTGGGACATATATGCAGACTACATTAATGGAACAAGAGAAATTGCAGAGATTAATGCTTCCATGACAGGTACATTTTATACAGAAGAGGATCTGTAAAGAGAATCTGTAAAACAATATGGCGTACGATTTTCCAATTTTACAGATGGCTTTTACAAATAGAAAAGCAAAAGAATGCATCCAAAATGTTAGACAAAAATGGCATTTTGAGATGCATTTTTTTGTTAACTATTTTTGGCAGATACTTATTGAAAAAGGACACCTGTCCGATATAATATATTAGGAATTTGAAATAATAAGGTATTGAGGAGGCACAGGAAATGATTTATTTAATTAATGACAAAAGACAACCAGAGAATCATTTTTGGAATTGTCTGCATGGTCTTGCATCGGAGTTGCAGTTGCAAAGAGTACTAGATGGGATGGCATTAATTATTGGAACTACGAAATATCAGATCATTTTCGAAGAAAAGGACTTATTTTAGTTGCGGTTTTTGACTATATTGGTCTATAATAGCATGGAAAAATTAAAAGCATATTATTAGATGGAGGATCTAGAAATGGTAGCATGGAATAATTTTGATACTCTGAAGTCTTACAACGATATCAAATCTGTTCAGCCAGTTAATCTTGCTCAGGTTATGTCAGGCGAGAACGGAGCTGAGCGTGTAAAGAATTACAATGTTCCAATGGGAGCAGGACTTGTATATAACTATGCAGCAAAACAGGTTGATGAGTCTGTTCTTTCAGCATTAGAAGGATTGGCAAAGGAAGCTCAGCTTACTGAGAAGTATGAAGCATTATACAACGGAGAGGTTGTTAACACAGGAGAGAAGAGACTTGTTCTTCACCAGTTAACACGTGGACAGTTAGGTAATGCTGTAACAGCAGATGGTGTGGACAAGAGAACATTTTATGTAGAGCAGCAGAATAAGATTGCTGATTTTGCAAATAAAGTACACGCTGGTGAGATTACTAACGCAGCTGGAGAGAAGTTTACAACAGTAGTACAGATCGGAATCGGTGGAAGTGACTTAGGACCACGTGCTATGTATCTTGCATTAGAGAACTGGGCTAAGGTAAATAACACTTTCAAGATGGAAGCTAAGTTTATCAGTAACGTAGATCCGGATGATGCAGCAGCAGTATTAAATTCAATTGATGTTGCACATTCTATTTTCGTACTTGTATCAAAGTCAGGAACAACATTAGAGACATTAACAAATGAGTCTTTTGTTAAGGATGCCCTTGCAAAGGCAGGTCTTGATGCTTCTAAACATATGATTGCCGTTACAAGTGAGACATCACCACTTGCAAAGAGTGATGATTATCTTGCAGCATTCTTTATGGATGATTATATTGGAGGACGTTTCTCATCTACATCAGCAGTAGGTGGAGCAGTTCTTTCACTTGCATTCGGACCAGATGTATTTGCCCGTTTCCTTGACGGAGCAGCTGAGGAAGATAAGCTTGCAATGAATACTGATCTTCGCAAGAACCCAGCAATGCTTGACGCACTTATCGGTGTTTATGAGCGTAATGTTCTTGGATACCCAGCAACAGCTGTTCTTCCATATTCACAGGCATTAAGCCGTTTCCCTGCTCATCTTCAGCAGTTAGACATGGAGTCAAACGGAAAGTCTGTTAACCGTTTTGGAGAGGCTGTTAATTATGTAACTGGACCAACAATCTTTGGTGAGCCAGGAACAAACGGACAGCATTCATTCTACCAGTTATTGCATCAGGGAACTGATATTACACCACTTCAGTTCATCGGCTTCAAGAACAGCCAGATAGGAACAGATGTTGACATTCAGGGAAGCACAAGCCAGCAGAAACTTTGCGCTAACGTTGCTGCTCAGATTGTTGCATTCGCATGTGGTAAGGAAGATGCTGATAACAATAAGAGCTTCAAGGGCGGACGTCCTTCAAGCATTATTATTGGAGACAAGCTTACACCAGAGACACTTGGTGCACTTCTTGCACACTTTGAGAACAAGGTAATGTTCCAGGGATTTGTATGGAACATCAACAGCTTCGACCAGGAGGGGGTACAGCTTGGAAAGGTACTTGCCAAGAAGGTACTTGCTCACGAGACAGAGGGCGCTCTCAAGGTATTTAGCGATATGCTTAACATTTAATTATTAATAAATAAGTTAGAGAAAGGGGCAGATTTATAGCCCCTTTTTTAATAAAATACAAAAAACCGTTTAGGTTGCCTGACGATTTTTTTTGTATCTTGCACAGTTGAAAAATGAATGTGTATAAACAAAATATAAAATAATTTATATTTTGTTTATAAAAATGTATCAGTGTGACCGCGGTGTGACCGAAACAGTGTATAGTAGTGTCCGTAGTAAGCAATTTGGGCTATATTCAATTGAAAAAAACCTATTTTTGCATATTACAGAGTTTAGTTATTTTTTATAAATGGGACCTGGGAAATCCCAAAAACAAATTCTATCTCTATTTACGGAGAAGAGGATAATGAAAGAAAAAGGAGAAAAGAAAAGAAATGAAAAAAATCAAAAAACTCGCATTGGCATTAGCAATCGTATTTTCGATTTGCACAGTTGCATCAACATTGCAGATGGCTACACCATTTACAGAGCAGGTAGAAGCTAAGACTAAGTCAGAGAGCGTACAGTTCTTTAAGGGACAGAAGATAGGCTATGAAGCATTACTTGGCAAATTTTCAAAGGTAACATCTAGCAATAGTAAAATTGTTAAAGTTACAGGCAAGACATCTACTAAATTTTATCTTGTAGGCAAGAAGCCTGGAAAAGCTACTGTAACTGTAAAGTTTAAGGGTGGACAGACTAATAAGATTTATGTCACTATCGGAGATCCAAAGAAGGTTAAGGTATCATACGTTAGCCGTAGTGTGACAAATCACAGAGTTTTCTTCAAGATAACAAATAAGAGTGGAATAGACTTATCATCAGCTACTGTTAAGTATATCCTTAGAGATAATACAGGAAAAGAGCAGTCATCTGGAAGAATTTATGACAATGATTATCTCTTAAATGGAAAGTCTTCTATTTATGGCGTATATTATTATGGAAATGATCCAGCACCAGTACTCTCAAAATCTACAGTTACTATTGAGAAGCTTATTCCAGAAACACATAAGACAGTTAAGTTAAAGAAGAATAAGCATTATACATACAGCACAAAGCGCACTTCTTCAGGTGTTAAGGTAAATCTTAAGAACAAGATTAAAAAGAGTATTATCTGCCGTGTAGATGTTAAGTTCTACAAAAACGGAGAATTAATTGAAGCAAAGAGTACATACGCATATGTTAGTGCTAAGAAAAAATATAGCGTTGATGTAAGCTGCTATGGATCAGGGGTTGACAAAACATCAGTAACCGTAACTTCATTCTATAAGGTATATTAATAACATAAAAAAAGAACAGGCTTGACCTGTTCTTTTTTTATGGATAATTTAGTGGTAAAACTATTTGAGTCCATCTATTATTTCCATTACCTTTTGATTGGAATTTGTATTATCGGAATCCGAAATATATACGCAGACATTATCCTGATTAATTCTATACATAGAATTTTTCAAGCCTAATGCTGGTTCGATATCATCTTCTACATCAAGGTGGATTACATAAAGCGTGCCAGAATACTCTGAATTGCCATCAAAATCATTAACATGGGCTTTTTCAAAATAGACACCATTATATTTTCCAGATACATAAGAATCTGAACAAAAGTTTGCAGAAGGAACAATTGGTGAATAATTCACAACAAAATCCGGCTGAAAACCTGTATCGGAAACAAAATGTAAATCTTCTAATTCAGAATTGGCAGAAGCCGTATTCTCTAAGACAACTTTGCGATACACTTTGTCAGGAACAGATTGTCTTCTCTCGGCGATCTCCCATGGGATAAACCAAAGAAAGAGGAGAAAAGCAGTTCCCAATAAGTAAAACGCAAAACCGTTATTTCCAAGGAGCGGCATGCCAACTAGAATAATAAAGACAGGTCCAAGAATAAACTTGACCCCTTTTTTAAGTAATTTCATATTATGCACCCTTTCAATGAATAAACATTATAGAAACATTTTATCATAGGATTTTTTGTTATTCTAGTAGATAATCTAAGAAAATAAGAAGACAATGCTTTTTTATGCAAAAAAATTCCGATTCTCAAAGAACCGGAATTTTTTTGATAAAATATGAAAACTTAACAAAAGGAAAAATATATGAACTGGCTGCTTAAGCCAGATAGTTGTTAGTCGGAACTGACAAAGTAGTGAATAAACCCCTCGACGACTTAACAGCTCCTTTTTGATTATAGATTCATCATACAGGATAAATGTGTCCTAATTTTGTCCAACTTTAAAAGAAATTCTTAAGATAACATTAAGGCAAACTTACAAGTAAAATAAAGCATTGTATTTCGCAAAAAAATGTATTTTAATAAATAAGACAATATAATATGATTGCTTTATAAAAAAGTTTAGTAAATAAAAAAGGAGAATAAAAATGATCAGAACAAATTTATATGCACAGACAGAGGCTAGAAGCATCGTAGATCAGAAAGGATGTTTCTCAGTACTTGAGTATAACAAGGATATATCTGTAAACCATGGAACAGCTGAGATGGCATACTTTGCATCTAAGATGAATGTTCGTAAGAGACAGGTAATTGCAAACCTTAATGGAAACGGTGTAATTCTTCAGGCTGGTGCAATGCAGCTTATGCTTGGAAATGTTACAGCACAGACAAATATTCAGGGTGCTGGAGACTTCATGAAGAAGTTAGTAGGAAGCAAGGTAACAGGCGAGTCTACCGTTAAGCCACAGTACTTTGGTGAGGGAACAGTTGTATTAGAGCCAACATACAAGCATATCTTACTTGAGGATCTGGCTAACTGGAACGGAAGCATGGTAATCGAGGATGGACTTTTCTTAGCTTGTGACAATACAGTTAATATGTCAGTAACAGCCAGAAGCAATGTTTCTTCAGCAGTTCTTGGTGGAGAGGGTCTTTTTAACACAGCCCTTTCAGGTGCAGGTGTTGCAGTATTAGAGAGTCCTGTTCCAAGAGATGAGCTTATTATAGTTGACCTTGAGAATGATACTCTTAAGATTGATGGAAATATGGCTATTGCATGGTCAAGCACACTTCAGTTTACTGTAGAGCGTACAACAGCTACATTAATTGGATCAGCAGCATCAGGTGAAGGTCTTGTTAATGTATATCGTGGAACTGGTAGAGTTCTCATCGCACCAGTAGGCTAATTGATGGAATAGTTGGAAAATCCGATAAGAAAAATTCAATAAGAAAAATTCAATAAGAAAAATCCGGTCAGAAATTAATCTGGCCGGATTCAAAGTAGATTATTATTTTTTATTGTTTTCTTTCTCCTGTTCTTTACTGAAATAAGCGAAGAACATTATTTGACGCCAAAGTGAAGCAAAGAAAATAAGTCCAAAACAAACAGTCATGATATATTCAGCAGTTTTTTCGCAAAAAAAGAATAGAATTATTGCAACGATGATAAAAATAGTATCTACAATTGTGAAAGCTAAATGTTTCAAGGTTTCCTTATTCATTTTCCAACTCCTTAAATATATTTATATATGGAATAATAACAGATAAAACAATATAATGATATAGTAATTTCTACGGGAGAGTTAATATGAAAAAGAAATATATTGCCTTAGCTTTAAGTTTAATGATTTTTACATGTGGATGTGAATCTAATAGTAGAACAAATAATTCTCAGAATACAGAGAATATTCAGAACACAGAGTCACAGAGCCAAGTGGCAGCAAACACTGAGACAGAAACAATGAGTAATACAGAGCATGATACAGAGTATGATAGTCAGGAACCATCAGAGACTCAGACTCCAACTACTGGAGATGGATATGATATAGAAGCAGATATCGAAGAAATAGAGCGTAAGGAAGCTGAACTTGTTGAAAAGTCAAATGCAGATGGCGTTACTCAGACTGAGATGAATATGTATGCATCACAGATTTATGAGCTGTGGGATGATGAGCTTAACCTGATTTGGGATATGCTTTCAGATTATATGGGCGAAACAGAGTTTGAAGCACTCAAGATTATTCAGAATGAGTGGATTAAAGAGCGTGACAAACAGATGGAAGAAGCTGCAGAGGAAAATGGTGGCGGTTCCCTTGCTCCAATGTTAAAAGCTACTGCAGGAGCAGAACTGACAAAAGAAAAGGTTATCGAGCTTGCTAAAATAATAACTGGTAACTAATAATTTGAGTTAAGATAGGAGATATTATGGAGACCTGGTTTTACGAAGTTGTAAGTATAGATGGTGATTATGCAAATCTTAAGAGAACAGATATTGAACTCCAGGATCTTAAGCTGGTAGCAAGAGCACTCTTGCCGGCAGAAATAGTAGTGGGAAGTAAGCTTAAATATGAGCTTATGCAGTATGAGATTATCTAAGGATGGTAACACATGAAGTATTCACCAAACCAAATGCTTGAGCATATTAAGGAGAAAGAATTAGTATTTGATTTCATTAATTCTTTGGCCTGTCATGTTAAGAATTATACTATTGCAGAGATTACAGATAGTAAATTCGAAAAAGAAGAGGAAGGATATTTTTATAAATCAAAGAATTATGGTATTGATATTCCTGTTACGGATGATGAGATACTCACAGCAGTAATTAATGGGATTTATGTAAGTGTTTTTCTTTCAAGGCATGATAACGACTATCGAGTACATTTTCTTGTACATAAATATCCTAAGAGCATGAAGAGCCGCTTTGAGGAGGAAATTGCAAGAGAGGTAATCGAATATATGATAGTAGAAGCTGTTATAGAACTTAATATCGACACACTTGGCAAGCTGCGTTCATATCTGGAGGGATAGATGGTGTTTAGTAGCTGTGCACCATATTAGCATAATAGGACGTCCCTAATCAGTCATGGTTAGGGACTTAATGAATATATAGGAGTCATTATGATAAATAGAGAAGATATGTTGGAGCTTACAAGAAGACTTACACCCCAGCGCTGCAATCTTGTTAGAATTGCAGGGGCATATATGGATGAGGAAGGCTTTGTGGATGGAACCTTTAATACTAATTTCTTAAATCTAAAGGGTGCTGAGAGGCAGAGATGTCTGGACATGGCCAAAGCTATTCCCTTTGCAGATACCAACAGGGAGCTTGTCGAATATGAGATCCCGGGAATGAAGCCTGATTCAATCTGGCAGCTCTTATATGCAATCAGGGACTGCGAACTTAAGAATGATGCACTTATGCTTAATCTCTATGAGATTATTGGGGAACACTATAATTATGGACAGCCATATGCAATATATGTATATTACGGCGTGTATGATGTGCCGGTTAAGGCGGCAGACAAGGAGCGTCTTGATGAGTCAGAGGAAGTATATAAGTATCTGATTGTGTCAATTGCACCAACTGATGAAGAACAGAACACTGGAACTCCTATAACGGGATTATTATATCCCGCTTTTAAGGATAGAAGCACAGATATTACCCATGCCAATATTATGGGGAATATTAGACAACTAAGCATTATTTAAAAGAAAGGAAGAAGGCTATGAATAAAAAATTATACAAAAGTAGAACAGATAGGAAAATATGTGGAGTATGTGGAGGAATTGCTAATTACCTAAACATGGATCCAACAATTGTACGACTTGTTACAGCATTACTTGTTTTAGGAATGGGTAGTGGATTACTTATTTATTTTGTTGCAGCCCTTATTATGGATGATGAACCAGGATACTATTAAAATAATATGAGTGACGAATTTAGAGATTATGTCAAGGACAAAGAACTTAATATAGAGACTACCGGAAGAAATGATGATTACTCGGATACTCACAGATATCCATATGAACCAACCTCTTATGCCGTATTAGACAGAATAATTGAGAGTGGATACCTTGAAAAAGAGGATATTGTGCTGGACTATGGCTGTGGAATGGGACGAGTACCTATTTATCTAAATCATTGTTTGGGGTGTAAGACTATTGGAATAGAGCTGGTGGAAGAATTTTATATAAAGGCCTGCCAGAACAAAATAAATTATGCTCAGGGAAATCAGGTAAGCTTTTTCCATGGAAAGGCAGAGCAGTGTGTACTGTCGCCGGATATTAGTGCATGCTTTTTCTTTAATCCCTTTGATTTGGGAATACTTAGAGGCGTTATGGGGAATATTCTTGACTCGTATCACAGGACACCTAGAAGAATAAGACTGTTTTATTATTATGCGCAGGACGAGTATATTGGATTTTTGTCAGGTATACCGGAACTGATTTTTCTTGATGAGGTAGACTGCATGGATCTGTTTCCACAGATGGACAGTCGAAACAGGGTAATGATTTTTGAAACTGTAGTTTAGTGAGTGGAGAGAACTATTGTCGAAAGGCAGTGGTTCTTTTGCTATTTCCTAAAGAGACAGTGAATAACGGAGAGTATGGAGAGTATAGAATGAAAAATACTACACTTTGTTATATTGAAAAGGATGGAAAGTATCTTATGCTGCTTAGAAATAAAAAGGAAGCAGATGAGAATAAGAATAAATGGATTGGCGTAGGTGGAAAGTTTGAGGAAGGTGAAAGCCCTGAAGAATGTGTTGTCAGGGAGACACTGGAAGAAACGGGACTTACGCTGACAGAATACAGATTGCGTGGGATAGTAACCTTTGTGTCTGACCAATGGGGAACAGAGTACATGTATCTTTTTACAGCCACAGGATTTGAAGGTGAGCTTGTAGAATGTCCGGAAGGTGAGCTTAAGTGGATTGACAAAGACAGGATTACAAGCTTAAATATTTGGGAAGGGGATAGGGCTTTTCTTGAGCTACTGGCTAATGACAGTCCCTTCTTTACGATGAAATTATTATACAAAGGAGATGACCTTGTAGATATTAATACAAGGGTTTATGATTAATTATGTTAGAGAATTTAGGTACGATTTTCCTTATATATCTGGCAGTGATGAATCTGGCGGGAGTTGCCGTGATGGCCTCAGACAAGTCCAGGGCCATTAAAGGAAAGTGGCGAATTCCAGAGAAGAGCCTGTTCCTTATGAGCATTCTTGGAGGAAGCATAGGAACCTGGGCTGGAATGTATTTGTTTAGACATAAGACAAAGCACTGGTATTTTGTAATAGGAATGCCCCTTATTTTAGTGCTACAGGTTGCACTTGGTATTTTTTTATATTATCATTTTACGTAATTAGGATAATTCTGTTAGGAATAATATAATTTATGTATTAGTAAAAGGAATAGGAAAAGGAGAATAGAAATGAGCAATTATAATATTGATACAAGATGTGTTCAGGCTGGTTACACACCTGGAAATGGTGAGCCAAGACAGATTCCAATCATTCAGTCTACAACTTTCAAATATGAGACCAGTGAAGAGATGGGCAAGCTTTTTGACTTAGAGGCATCTGGATACTTTTATACAAGACTTCAGAATCCAACTAATGATATGGTTGCAGCTAAGATTGCAGCTCTCGAAGGTGGTACAGCTGCTATGCTTACTTCTTCAGGACAGGCTGCTAACTTCTTTGCACTTTTCAATATTTGTGAAGCTGGAAGCCATATTGTAGCTTCTTCATCAATCTATGGTGGAACATTTAATCTTATTGCTGTTACTATGGCAAAAATGGGAATAGAGGCTACTTTCGTATCTCCTGACTGCACAGAGGAAGAGCTTAATGCAGCATTTAAGGATAATACAAGAGCCGTATTTGGTGAGACTATTGCAAACCCTGCACTTACTGTTCTCGATATTGAGAAGTTTGCTAAGGCAGCACATGCTCACAATGTACCTCTTATCGTTGATAATACATTCCCAACACCGGTAAACTGCCGCCCAATTGAGTGGGGAGCTGATATTGTTACTCACTCAACAACTAAGTATATGGATGGACATGGTGCAGCAGTTGGTGGAGCAATCATTGACGGAGGTAAATTTGACTGGATGGCCAATGCGGACAAGTATCCTGGACTTTGCACTCCGGATGACTCATACCATGGAGTAACATATGCCGAGAAATTTGGAAAAGAGGGGGCATTTATCACAAAGGCAACAGTTCAGCTTATGAGAGATTTAGGCTGTATCCAGTCACCACAGCACGCATTTTATCTTAATCTTGGTCTTGAGTCACTTCACGTAAGAATGCCTAAGCATGTGGAGAATGGACAGGCAGTTGCAGAGTTTTTAGCAGCCCATGAAAAGGTTGAGGTTGTAAATTATCCAGGACTTAAGACAGACAAATATTATGAGCGTGCTCAGAAGTATCTTCCAAATGGTGGATGTGGTGTTGTTTCTTTTGAGCTTAAAGGCGGAAGAGAGGCAGCTGAAAAATTCATGAAGAATCTTAAACTTGCCGCAATCGAGACTCATGTAGCAGATGCAAGAACATGTTGTCTTAATCCAGCAACATCAACACACAGACAGATGACAGAGGAACAGCTTAAGGAAGCCGGAGTACCTGCCGGACTTATTAGAATTTCCTGTGGTCTTGAAGGCAAAGAGGATCTTATTGCAGATCTTGCTCAGGCACTTGATGCAATTTAAGCATAACTGGCAGGAATGAAATAACATAAATATTTTTCAAGAATAAATTAACAAAAATAATTAAAAAAATAAATGGGAGTGAGAAAACGCTCCCATTTTTGAATATAATAATATTATTATGTACATGATTTTTGTTTTCCAAATATGTAATTCGACATAGTATTTTTAATTATGCTTAGGTATTATTGAAAAAGAATTATCGGAGGAACGAAATGAATAAAAAGCTAAATGACTTAACATACGACAACTATGAATTAATCTGGCAGGAGGATTTCGAGGGAAATGAGCTAAACCGCCAGGACTGGAATGTTGAGCTTCATGAGCCGGGATGGGTGAATAAGGAGCTTCAGGAATACGTAGATTCTGAGGAAAATATCAGGGTTTTGGACAGTAAGCTTATCCTTATGCCGGTTCAGACAAAGCGGGCTGATGGTTCGTATCACTATACTTCTGGTCGGGTTAATACACAGGGCAAGCATGATTTTATGTACGGTCTGATTGAGGCAAAAGCAAAGGTGCCTGCCGGAAAAGGATATCTTCCAGCCTTTTGGATGATGCCAATGGAGGAAGAGTTTTACGGACAGTGGCCAAAATGCGGAGAAATTGACTGTATGGAGGTTATAGGAGATCAGCTTTCTACAGTACATGGAACCATTCATTACGGAGAGCCACATGAGCAGTGTCAGGGACACTTTGAACTTGAAAAAGGTGGCTTTGACGAAGATTTTCATCTCTTTTCCTGTGAGTGGCAGCCTGAGTCCATAAAATGGTATGTGGACGGGCATCTCTACCATGAGGCAACAAACTGGTTTAGTGCATGGCCAGGAGAGGAGAAAAAGCCATACCCTGCGCCATTTAATCAGCCATTTCATGTAATTCTCAATCTGGCAGTAGGAGGAGAATGGGTTGGATATCCAGATGATGAAACCTTTGAAGCACAGCCTTTTGAGATAGATTATGTTAAGATTTACCGTGTAAAAGCATAATAATAAAAATAAAAAACGGGAGATGAATATTGAATTTTGCAGTAATTTTTATTGGATTAGGGGTTGTCGCACTGGTTGCGGCTATATATTTTGTAACAAGATTTCACAAGTTTTCAATTTGTAGAAGAATTGAGAAAAAAAGCAAACTATTAGCATGGCTGGCTGCTTTTGTGCCTGTTATCGGCATGGGGATTCTTGCATATTTTTCAACCTTTACAACCATAGTGATAATTCTTCATTTGTTTATAATATGGCTTATTGCAGATTTAATTGGCTACATTATTAAAAAGATAACTAAGAAGACCTGGAAGGTGTATTGGCAGGGAATTGGGGCTATTCTTTTCTTTCTTGCTTACATTACAGGGGGCTACTATGTGGCACATAATGTGATGGAGACAGACTATACAATCGAAGCAGTAAATGAAGGTGAAAAAGTAGGAGAAAAGCTTAGAATTGCAATGATTGCGGATGCACATATCAGCGCAACCTTTGATGGTGAAGGCTTTGCAAAGCATGTAAAGACAATTCAGGAGACAGAGCCGGATTTGTTGGTTATTGTAGGGGATTTTGTGGATGATGACAGTAAGAGAGTGGATATGGAGAAAGCCTGTGCAGCCCTTGGGGAGCTGAAGACAAAGTATGGAGTATATTTTGTCTTTGGCAACCATGACAGAGGATACTTCACCTACAGGGACTTTACTGCAACTGACCTGGTGGAAGAACTGGAGAAAAATGGTGTGACAATTCTGGAGGATGAAATAGTTCCTATAGGAGAAAAATATCAGCTTATTGGACGACAGGACAAGAGCAGAAGCAGGGCAGATATAGCCACACTTATGACATGGGCAGATTTATCGAAATACAGTATTGTTCTGGATCATCAGCCTAATGATTTTGAGGCAGAATCAAAGACTTCTGCAGATCTTGTATTAACAGGGCATACCCATGGGGGCTGGCTTTTTCCAATGGCATATATCAGCAGCCGAATTGGTCCGGACGACAGAATATATGGGATGGAGAAAAGGAACAATACGAATTTTATTGTGACCTCAGGTATCTCGGACTGGAATCTGCCAATTAAGACGGGAACAAAGTCAGAATTTGTGATAATAGACCTAGAATAATGTAATCAAAACTTGTATGAAAGTCCTAGATTCTTTATACTATATATAGGTATAAAAATCGGAAGGAAGTTGAGATATGGTTAAGCACGTTATTTTATGGACGCTGAAGGAAGAATATTCTGAGCAGGAGAAGATGAATATAAAGAAGGGAATCAAGGAGGGACTTGAAGGCCTTGCTGGAAAGATTCCAGGAATGGTTGATATCAAGGTGAATATTGAAGGCCTTGCAAGCTCAAATGCTGACCTAATGCTGGATTCTACATTTGAGAGTGAGGAGGCACTTAAAGGATATGCAGTTCATCCTGAGCATGTGGCTGTAGCAGACGGAAAGGTTAGACCATATACTGCCACAAGAACCTGCATGGATTACCAGGTGTAAATAATCTGTAAGAAAGTTTCTATGTTTTTGCATAGGAACTTTTTGCATGAAATAAAGGGGTTGGATTAATGTATTTTAGGGATATTACACATAACGGGATTGAACTATTTGAGAATAAAGTATGGCTGGCAAGTCCTAAGATGCATGGGGAAGAACAGAAATATGTTAATCGTGCATTTGAATTAAATTGGATTACGACAGCAGGTGAAAATGTATATGAAGTAGAGCGGATTACAGCTGAGAAAATTGGGGTAGAAAATGTTGTGGCTCTTTCTTCTGGAACGGCATCATTACATATGGCAATAAGACTTGCGGGAGAAGAGATATATGGTCGCCCTGAGGCTAATAGGGGAACCTTGGAGGGACAAAAGGTTTTTTGTACTGACATGACATTTGATGCCACAGTTAATCCTGTAGCCTACGAGGGCGGAGAGCCTGTATTTATTGACACAGAATATGATACCTGGAATATGGATCCGGTTGCCTTGGAAAAGGCCTTTGAGATATATCCAGAGGTTAAGCTTGTGGTTGTTGCAAATCTATATGGAACACCTGCTAAGCTATATCAGATTAAAGCTATTTGTGATGCACATGGGGCAATACTAATCGAAGATGCAGCAGAATCATTGGGAGCTTTGTATAGGGGCAGGCAGACAGGAACCTTTGGAAAATATGCAGTTGTGAGCTTCAACGGCAATAAAATTATTACTGGAAGCTCTGGTGGTGCCTTGTTGGTGGATAGTAGTGAGGCGGCAGACAAGGTACGGAAATGGTCAACCCAGGCCAGAGAAGATGCCCCTTGGTATCAGCACCAGGAGCTTGGCTATAATTATAGAATGAGCAATATAATTGCAGGAGTAGTCAGGGGACAGTATGAACATTTGGAGGAGCATATTGCTGGGAAAAAAGCTATTTTCCGGAGATATTATGAGGGATTAAAGGATTTGCCAATTAGTATGAATCCATTTATAAGTGAAGAGATGGAGCCTAATTATTGGTTAAGCTGTATGCTGATTGATGAAGCTGCAATGTGTATACAAAGACGTGGGGAGACACAGGCAGTATATGAGCCGGAGCAGGGCAAGACTTGTCCTACTGAAATACTTGAAGCTTTGGCAAGCATTAATGCTGAGGGACGTCCAATCTGGAAGCCTATGCACATGCAGCCAATATATGGAGAACGGGATTTTATTACAAGAGAAGGATTAAGCATAAATTCTTCAATAGATGTGGGAAGGGACATTTTTGAAAGAGGCTTATGCCTTCCTAGCGATATTAATATGACAGGAGAAGAACAGAATACGATTATTCAGTTAATCAGGGCTTGTTTTGAATAATTGAGATATTGGGGGAAATATGAGAAATATTCAGCTTTTTATAAAAGTTTGTTTTGATTGTATTGTGTGTATTGTGATGGGGATTATTTTATTACCCTTTATGATAGTTATTTCCATTGCGATTTGCCTTGATTCAAAGGGCAATCCTTTTTTTCTGCAAGAGAGAATTGGGAAAAAGGGAAAAGTGTTTAAGATAGTTAAATTTAGAACCATGGTGTGCAATTCTGAAAATAAAGGCGATGGTCTTTTTATTAAGGAGGAATCTGATTCGAGAATCACAAAAGTGGGGAAATTTCTTCGCAGGACTAGCCTGGATGAGATTCCACAGATATTTAATATTCTGAAGGGGGACATGTCCATTGTTGGACCAAGACCTCCAGTTACATATCACCCATATGAAGGTTATGAAGGCTATAGCGATTTTGCTAAGCAACGATTTGATATGAGACCTGGGATTACAGGGCTGGCACAGATTAAGAAAAGAAACTCTGCAACATGGGATGAGAGAATTGTAATTGATGTTGAGTACGTGCAGAATTTTAGTTTGT
Source organism: Agathobacter sp. (assembly GCA_036311465.1). GTDB lineage: Bacteria > Bacillota > Clostridia > Lachnospirales > Lachnospiraceae > Roseburia. The sequence goes on along the minus strand of JAXJPW010000050.1, from coordinate 9,369 downwards.
GGCTGGATATGAAAATAATGATTGGAACAGTAGCTTCTATGAAATATGAGGAGAAGTACGTTGAAAAATGATTAGTGGGTACAGAGAAGGAAGATGGCTTGAGGCAATAGGTCATAAAGAGCAGGGGGAGCTAATTGAATATGCTTATTCGTGCGAAAAGGGCAAGATAGAATACAAATTCTATAAGCGAAGAGCGGGTATTGTAAGGGAAACAGAATATTTTGACATAGCTTCATATAGAGGAGCTGGCGGACCATACGTTGTGAGTGTTGAACCGGGAATGGCAGAGTCCCTTCTGAAGGAGTATATGGAGGACTTTTCGAAGTATTGTGGCAGGAATAATATTATTGCTGAATTTGCAAAGCTAGATCCATGGGATGAGTATTCAATATTAGTTAGAGAAATTCTTGGCGCCGAATATTACGGAAATTTTTATTGTAATGATTTGACTAGAGATTTCTATAATGAGGACTACAACAGAAATGCTAGAAGAGGAATAAGGAAGGCACTTGAGGCTGGGGTTAAGGCTGAGTTTGACTTCGAGGGTAAAACTATTCCAGACTTTATGAAGTTATATAGCAATACAGAGGAGAAGCATAAGACAAGCGATTATTATAGATTTTCAATTAAGGAAATTGAAGCTTTTTTCAATATATATAAGGATGAAGTATTTCTTATTAACGGGGTGCTTAAGAACCAGATAATCACTTCTGTATTAGTAATAATGGGTCAAGAGATTGCTCATTATCTCTTCCTTGGAAGCTCCTGTGAGCCACAGCATGCCAAGCTTCAGGCGAATTGTCTTCTAACATATGAGACGGCAAAATATTGTCAGCAACATGGAAGGAAGCTATTCGATATGGGTGGTGGAATTCCAGGCGGTGGAGTTGAGCGGTTTAAAAGAAATTTTATTGGTGAGGATGGTGTTTGGGAGTATTATGCCATCAAGAGAATACACAACAAAGAAATATATGATTTGCTTGTAAATAGAAAAGAGGAAATAAAAAATGATAAATTTTTCCCTTTGTACAGAGGCTAATATTCAATTTCTTGGAGAAGAATTTGACAATAATATATATGTATTAAGAGAAGATCTGATTCCATATTCCTTTGGCGGGAATAAGGCGAGAAAAGCTATTCTTTTCTTTCGGGAAATTGATAAAGGGGATTATGACTGCGTAGTAACATATGGAGGCAGTCATTCTAATCACTGTCGGGTTGTTGCTAATATGGCTAAGGCAAGAGGTATGGAGTGTTATATTGTAGGGCCTGATTCTGTTACAGAAAACACAAACAATAGTCGCCTGATGGATTTGTTTGGGGCAAGACTTACAATTGTACCTGTTGAAGAGGTGAAACAGACAATAGATAATTTGCTGTCTGATTTGCGTCAAAAGGGCAGAAAACCATATTTTATTGTAGGTGGTGGCCATGGCAATATTGGAACAAGCGCCTATGTAAGCTGTTATTCTGAGATTAAGAAGTACGAGGAGGCCAATAATAAGAAGTTTGATTATATCTTTTTTGCATCTGGTACAGGAACTACTCAGGCAGGGCTGGTCAGTGGACAAATTATTAATGGTGATGATAGAGAAATAATTGGGATTAGTATTGCCAGGAATAATCCAAGGGGCAGGAGTATTATTATTGATAGCATAAGAGAGTATCTGCCAGAGGTTAGTCTTAAGGAGATTGAAAGAAATACGCATTTTATAGATAAATATGTGGGGGCTGGATATGGAGCTGATAATACAGAGATTAATCAAATGATTAAGTATATGATGTGCCAATATGGAATGCCTCTTGATACTACATATACAGGAAAAGCGATGTATGGAATGGCTGAATATATAAGAGAGAAACAGCTATCCGGGAATAATATATTATTTATTCATACTGGGGGAACACCTCTGTTTTTTGATGATTTGAGGAAATGGTGAGTTTATGAACATACTGTTATTAAGTGTGGGGACTAGAAATAAAATAGTTGAATACTTTAAGAAAACTCTGGCGGGACGAGGTAAAGTCGTAGCAACAGATATGAGTGATATTGCACCGGCAATATATGAGGCAGATAAATACTATATTGTTCCTCCGATGAAGAATCCTGGATATATTGATGTTATTCTTGATATATGCAGAAAGGAAGAGATAGACGGAGTTCTTTCGCTGATAGATCCTGAATTATCTTTATTAGCCAAGGAAAACAAGCGGTTTGAGGAAGCTGGAACTAAGGTGATTGGATCAAGCTACGAGCTTTGCGAGATGTCTTTGGACAAATATGAGATGTATAAATGGCTCAGGCAGCATAATTATTATTGTGCCAAAACATATATAGACAGAGAGCTGTTCTATAAGGATTTAGAGGCGGGTGAAATAAGCTTTCCGGTATTTGTTAAGCCTGTAAAGGGCAGCGCAAGCGTTGAAATCTCTGAAATCCACAATCAGGAAATTTTAGAGGTGATGCTGAAATATAATGATAGTCTCATGATTCAGGAATTTCTTCAGGGTCAGGAGATTGGTGCAGATGTTTATATAGATATGATATCTGGAGAAGTAGTATCAGTTTTTACTAAGAGAAAGCTTAGAATGCGAGCAGGTGAGACAGACAAGTCAGTAGCATTTATAGACGATAGATTAATTGAACTTATTAAGAAATTTGTTTGTGAAGCCGGCTATAGAGGCCAGATAGATATTGATATATTTGATATTGACGGAAAATATTATATTTCAGAGGTTAATCCACGATTTGGAGGAGGCTATCCTCACGCTTTTGAGTGTGGAGTTAATAACATGGAAATGATATGCAATAATCTTCAGGGAAAGCCTAATGAGAGCGTAATCGAAAAAGGTTATGATACTGGAGTATATATGATGAAATATAACGAGATTGGTATTAAAAGAGGGTAGTATGAACAGAATTCTAATACAATTAAGGTCTGCTATGTATAGAGATGGAGTAAAAAGAGCTGATTGGTATAGAAGAAAAGGGATTTTTGGGGCTATAGGTGAGCAAGTTATGATTCAAAGCTTTAGACTTCCATATAATGCTAAGGAGATTTTCATAGGAGACAATGTTAGAATTGCAAGTGACGTAATTTTCATTACGCATGATGTTGTACATAAGATGTTGAACAATATCCCAGAGCTTGACTATACTTTTCAGGAAAAGCAGGGCTCGATAAATATTGGGAATAATGTTTTTATAGGGGAAAATACAAGAATTCTTTATAATGTTACGATAGGTAATAATGTGATAGTTGGGGCTGGAAGTGTTGTAACAAAAGCCTTGCCGGACAATACAGTTTGTGCAGGTAATCCTTGCCGGCCTATTGGTTCGTTTGGTTCGTTTGTTGAGAAGCGAAAGAATATGAACAGAGAATAAGAATGGAGAATAATATGAAACCCTTAGTGTCAATTATTGTTCCAGTATATAATGTGAAACAATATATTAACCAGTGTTTAGACTCGTTGATAAATCAAAGTCTTAATGAGATTGAGATTATAATAGTAAATGATGGTAGTACTGATGGAAGTGGAGAAATATGTCGCCAGTACGAGAAAAAAGATCAGAGGGTAAAGCTGATAAATAAAGAAAATGGCGGATTATCTGATGCAAGAAATGTTGGGCTGAAATACGCAGAGGCTGAATATGTTGGTTTTATTGATTCTGATGACTATGTAGATATTAATTTTTATGAAGAGTTATACAAAGGAATAAGCCAAGAAAAGGTTGATGTTGCTGTGGCCAGAATAAATAAGATTAATGAGAAGAAAGAAAGCCTTTTCCAATGTGGCTATGAAGAAACCAGAGTAATTGCTAATCATGCTGCAATGAAATCCATGCTTACAGCCAGGGGAATTAGTAATTCAGTTTGCAATAAGCTTTTTCGTAGAGTGTTATTTGAAAAGCAGCAGTTTCCTGTTGGAAAATTATATGAGGATGAATTTGTAACATATCGAATAATTGACAGGTGTTCGCATGTTTATTTCACAGCTGAGACTTCATATTACTATAGAGTAAATCAGCAGGGAATAACACATGGAGCCTTTAGTGATAAGGAATTAGACAGAATAGAAGCATCTCTCATAAGGTTGGACTATATGAAGGGGGCGCATCCTGAATTAGTTGAAGATGCCAAGCGGTATCTGATGTTTGACAGTCTGACAGCATTGAGCAAGATGGATAAATATAATAGAAAATATGACAATGTACTGAAGAAAAATATTAGATTTTCTTTAGCTGCTTATCTTAGAGGCAGAAGTTCCTTTGGAGCAAAAGGCTTTTCTGTATTGGCAGCAATGTCGCCTCGATTATCAGTTTTTCTATATAGGATAATACGAGGTTAAGTTGAGAGGAGTAATTGGTTTTGACAAGTTTGACAACAAGTATTGTGTTAGTTTTATTTTCAATATTGATGCCTGGCGTGATGGTTTTACCATTTACTATATGCTATATCACAAACAAAAAGCAGCAAAAGATAATTCAGCTTAGCGTCGGAATGGCTATAATTTGGGCGGCGGCAGGCTTTTGTTTTAGGGATCCGGCTTCTAATCCTGATTTGGTGCGTTATTTGGCAATGCTAAAGGATTATGCAGACAAATCTTTTTTTGAATGTATTAACCTTCATTATGAGAATTTGTTTTTAGTAGATATATATTTCTTCATCATAGCCCAAATAGGAATTCCACAGCTTTTACCTGCAATTAGTGTGTTTGTATTCTATTTTATAGTTTTCTATATTCTGGAGGATTATAAAATCAGAATTGGATTGGCAGATGGAACCTTTGGAGTGTTTTTATTTGCAGCAATATCTGCCATTAATTTCTGTAGTATTGTAAACGGTATCAGATGGCCAATGGCAGTTATTGTATTTACGCTTGCTGTGTACAGAGAGTTGATTCAGGAGCGCAAGAATTTCTGGACATATCTTCTTTACATACTGCCAGTATTCATGCATTTTTCGATGCTGATTTTCATTGCAGTACGATTGGCGCTTTTGATTAAAAACAAGAAAATAATTGTTATTATTGGATTGTCAGCTGCCTTACTTCCAAGAATATTTGAAATTCTTGCTAAAATGATTTTGGCCAGACCATCAAATTTTATTACATACTCATTTGTTTATTTTATTCAAAGAGGAAATATGTATTTTAAATGGAACGTAAATGATGCTGGATGGGCATCTACTGTAAGTAAATCAATCTATTACAAGGTGGAGGCCTTATATTATTACGCTATTGTAGCACTGGTAATATTTGTTTTCTTTATGCTCAATCGTAAGGATAAGAACAGAAAGATGAAGCGAAGTGATATATTTGTATTTTACTTAGTAGCTCTTACATTAGTGTCCTTCACAATGTCGGCACATACTTATATTAGATTTGTGACACCACTAATAATATGCTTTAGTTGGGTGTGCTTCAAATTCTTTAAGTGCTTCGAACACAGGAAAAATGTTACTATTTTCTCATATATTGCTATGCTTGGTGCGGGATTTATTGGTATATATTTAAATCTGCATCTACTAAATTCAATGGTGAACCTTAAAGAATATTTGACAGAAGTATTTGTATTTGGCTTTTGGGGGACTCTGATAGGGTAGGTGTTTTATGAAGAAAATTGGATTGGTTACATATTATAAATCATATAATTATGGGGTTTGGCTTCAGGCCTTTTCGACACTTAGATTTTTAAAAAACAGAGGCTATGACGCGGAGTTAATAGCATATTCAAATCCATATGAGGATAGTAAGTTGAAATATGCTTATAAAGAGGGTGGAAGAAATTGCGGATATATAACTTCTTTTCTTAAGTCAATTCTTTTTGGGAAGGTTAGATATTACAAAAAGGGATTTAAGAAAAACATGCATAAGTACTATTCGATTACAGATAGAGAATTTAGTTATGTAGAAGAAATGCAGGAATTAAAATATGATGTACTGGCTGTTGGTAGTGATCAAGTTTGGAATCCTGAAATAACCAATGGGCTGGAAAAAGCCTTTTTACTGGAGTTTGGCAAGGCTGATAAAAGAATATCTATTGCATCAAGTCTTGGAAGCAAGCCACTTGAAATAGAGGATAAGAAAAGACTGGCACAGGTGCTAAATGGCTTTGATGCAGTGAGTGTGCGTGAAAATTTTGCAAAGGAATGTCTGCAGCCGGTTTGCAGAAAAGAAATTAAAGTACTTGCAGATCCTACATTTTTACTATCCAGAGAGGAATGGATTGACTCTATTGCGAAAGAGTCAAAATATTACAAAACAGAGGAAAAATATATTTTGACATATTTTGTGTCGAAGGACAAAAGCACAGAGAAATGCATTAATCTGGTGAGAGGCTATGGAAAGGGAATGGGGTTGCCAGTTTGGGCGGTTCAGTTTAGTTCCTATTTTTCTGAGGCTGTAGAACGCAAAATATTAGGTGCATCAATAGGTGATTTTATCGCTCTTATTATGAATGCACAGGTGGTTATTACGGATTCGTTTCATGGAGCAGCCTTATCGATTAATATGAAGCAGAATTTTGTGGCATGTGTTAATTCGGAGAATCCAGTAAGAACGGAAAATCTACTTTCCCAAGTTGATTTGCTTAACCGAATTAATATGGAATACACTTCATACGAGGAGATAGATTACTCGGAGAAGTATAGTAAGGTTGAAGCCTTACGAAATGATTCACAGGAATGGATAGTTAGGGAGTTGGAGAGATAGATGGCAGATACAGAGATGAAGAACAAAAACAGAAGGCTTGCACAAAATACAATGTTTCTGTATATGATGACAGCTTCTACATATATTCTCAATTTTGCTACAGTTGCATACCTGACTAGAGTGCTTGGACCGTCAATATATGGACAGGTGGGAATTGCGATTGGGTATATGGCGTATATTCAGATTGTTCTGGATTTTGGCTTTATTTTATCTGCGACACAGAGGATAAGTGAGAGACGTGAGGATACCTACTTTGCATCAGAGGTAATTGCGGCAGTTACGGCTATTAAGCTAGTGCTTTTTTGCTTAGTATGCTGTATTTTCATTATGCTGTACAGGTTGAGCTTTTTTGATGACATGGTACTGAAGCTGGTGCTTATTTATTCACTTGCGTATTTTGCAGCTTCTTTGCTTCCAGACTACTATTACCGTGGAATAGAGAATATGAAGACTATATCTCTTAGAACAATATTAATTAGACTAGTCTTTACCCTTTTGATTTTTGGGTTAGTAAGAAGCGCCAGTGATGTTTTGTTTGTACCAGCCTCAATGTTAGTTGGCAATGTAACTGCTTTAGTTTTTACAATTTATGACCTTGGTAAAAATTATGGGATAAAATTGGTTAGGCCATCTCTTAGAAATATATCAGGCTTCTTCAAGGAGAGTCTGCCGTTTTTTGTATCAAGGTTTGCATCAATCTTCTATCAGGCCTTAAATGTTATTATATTTGGTAGGGTATATGGCACGGCGCCAATTGTGGGATATTATACCTCCTGCGACAAAATAGTTGCGTTAGCCAAGACTGGCTCATACCCGATTGCAGACAGCTTATATCCATATATGCTTGAGAATAAGAACTATAAGCTGGTCAGGAAGATACTGATGATTTTTATGCCGATTATTACTGCTGGGGTTATTTTTTTAGGGATATTTGCAGAGCCAATATGCGTGCTGCTATTTGGTGCAGAATATAGAGAGGCAGGAAAAATACTTAGATTGCTTTTGCCAATTATCTGGGTTATTTTGCCAACATATATTATTGCATTTCCTATTATGTCGCCCCTTGGATTAGTTAAATATACTAATATTTCCAATGTGGTAGGAATGTTTATTCAGATAACTGGATTAGTAATACTATATGTTATTGGACAGTTTAATCTATATGCTATTTGTGGGCTTACAAGCATAACAGAGGTGGCTGTTTTTATATTTAGAGTAACTGTAGTTCTAATACATTCAAGAAAAATAAGAACAAAAAGCAAAAGAGAGTTGGGCTAAAATGGGATTTCCTTTAAAAGCGTATCAGGGATATTTAAGAGACGAAAATAATCTTCGTAAATCCTCCTCTGGTGGTGCTGCCAGAGAATTATGTGAGAGCGTAATTAGTAGCGGGGGAATTGTATTTGGGGTTAAGTACAGCGAGGATCTTTATAGTGCAAATTATTGTGTGATTGACAGTGTTGAAGAAATTGATTCAATAATTGGTTCAAAATATATTCATGTTAATAAAAAGCTTGAAATTGATGGAAAAGAATTAACTGTAAACGAAGCGGTAGGTCATTTTCTCATGCTGGGAAGACTTGTACTGTTTATCGGTTTAGGCTGCGAGGTTGCCTCAGTAAGAAAATATTGCGAGAAAAATAATATAAATATGGAGCTGCTATACCTAGTGGATTTAATATGTCAGGGACCTACTTTTCCAGAGGTACAGAGGATGTATATACAAAGGCTGGAGAAGAAGTATAAGTCCAAGGCAATTGAATTTTCAGTTAGATACAAGACTTATGGCTGGACGCCACCACATATAAGGATTTCTTTTCAAAATGGAAGGCAATATGATGAGTCGTTTTATGGCTCAGATTATGGATACGCCTTTGGAATTTTTTCAAAAGAGGCTTGCTTTAATTGTCCCTGTAAGGGAGAAGAGCATCAGGCAGATATAACATTAGGGGACTATTGGGGAATCAATAGAAAGGATGAAAATTATAATGAGCTGGGAGTGTCGTTGCTTCTAGTTAAAACCTCAAAAGGACAGAAACTACTAGATTGTATAGAAGAGACAAGATTTAGGCTTGAAGAGGCTGAATTAGAGAGAGCTATTGGCAATAATCCAATGTATTCTGTCAGCAGAAAGAGACCTAAGGAGCTTGATGGGTTTAGAAAAAAACTTGAAGAGCGAGGGCTTCACGAAGCGGTTGTTAGTCAGATGGGCTATTTAAAATATTACAGAAACAGAATTTATAGAAAAATTAATAAGTTAATAAAAGCCTTAAGATAATGGGATAAATCCGGTGATTTGTCTCATTATTTTTTTGACTGAATTATCAGCTGCAAAAAAAAGCTATTGACAAAAAATGGAATAAGAAATATACTTTGCCTGTCAAATAGTTTGACTATCAAAATAAAAAGAATACAACAAATGTATAAAGGAGAAAAGAAAAATGTTAGAGAAAATCACAGAAATCATCGCAGAACAGTTAGACGTAGATGCAGCTTCAATCAATGCTGGAACAAGCTTTAAGGATGATCTTGAGGCAGATTCACTTGATCTTTTCGAGCTTATCATGGCAGTTGAGGAAGAGTATGGAGTAGAGATTCCTTCAGAGGATCTTGAGAACATCAACACTGTACAGGACATTATGGATTATTTAACTT
>JAXJPW010000049.1:0-35278 GCA_036311465.1 Agathobacter sp. | reverse complement strand
CTGTGGTCCAGCGATTGTAATTGTCTGACCCTTCCATGAATCAGCTGGTAAGCACCAGTACTGGAACCATGGACATCCTGTGTATGCAAGAGCTGCCTCAGAGTTAACTCCGTCTCCAGCCTTCATAGCATCCCAGTCAGCCTGCCACTGTGTTGTGTTAAATGTCCAGTTGTTGTCATAGAACTTCTTAGCTTCCTCAAGGTAAGCCTTAACCTGATCGTCAACTACGATCTTGTCGTTAGAATCATACCAACCAGACTTACGGTTGTTCATGAATACACGGTTAAGATCATCCCATCCTGAAAGGATCTTACATTTTCCCTTAGAAGCATCGTTAATCTTAGCTGCTGTCTCTTCAACCTTTTCCCATGTTGCAAACATTTCCTGTAACTTAACTGGATCTGTTGTTCCTAAGTACTTCTCGCAAAGGTCTGCTCTTAATACCCATGCACCTGGTGTACACTGCCAGAATGAAGCCTTCATTGCCTCAGCCTTTCCTGATCCGTCTGAGCTACAAACAGCTCTGTTGAAATCGTACTGATCTGCAAGATCCTCATCTGTAATTCCAAGATCTGACATTGTTGCAAGAGCACCTTCAGCCTGAACATACTTCTGTACGTAGTCAATCTCAAGACCCATTAAGTCTGGATACATCTCATTGTCTGGTGTCTGAAGTAATGCATCGATCTGTGTCTGATAATAATCAGCTCCACCTGTGTTAACGAAAACAATTCTCTTGTGATCGTCTGCGTTGTCTGCTGCGAATGGTCCATCAAGAAGCTTCTTGATATCATCATTCCAACCCCATACTACAAATGCGTCAGCTGCTGATGCATCACCTGAAATCTCATTTTTGTGCTCTGACTCAGATGTTGCTGAATCTCCTGTTACTGCTGAATCTGCAGGCTTCTGTGAATCACCACCCTGTTTTGCTGAATCGCCACAAGCAGCAAATGCTGTTACAGCCATAGCAGAAACTAACATCATAGAAACTAATTTCTTCTTCATAATTTGTTTCCTCCCTTAAATATTGTAAGCTTATTATATTTTCGAAATGGATTATCTTATATAATATCGTTTGACAAAATATCATTTTCATGTTATTCATTTAATTGACATTTTGATATTATTATTGTATTGAGAGGAAAAACTATGGATTTATCAAAAGACTGGTACCGAAGTGAGTTTGTAAGCCATGAAATGCTTGAAGAACATAGAAAGCTTGAGAACGAGCTCACCTTTTATGATGCGATTGCTAACGGTGATATTGATTTTGTTAAAGAAAACTGTAATGAAAATGCCTTTACCAACCCTTTAGGAATGGGTAAGCTTTCCAAAAATCCCCTACAAAATATCAGATATCATTTCGTAGTAACTGCGGCCATGATAACCCGTTACTGCGTTCATGGAGGGATGGAACAGGAAAAGGCCTACAATCTAAGTGATTTTTACATTTTGAAGATGGATTCATGCCAGACTATTCAGGAGATTTCCAAGCTCCATGACAGTATGTGTATTGAAATGTGCACAGAAATGCATAAAATCCGAAGCAGTCAGATTCTTTCCAAGCCAATTGTTCTCTGCATTGATTATATATACAGCCACATACATTACAGAATCACAATTCGTGAATTAGCTGAATTTCTTAATCTGTCTGAAAGCTATCTTTCAAAGCTATTTCACAAAGAAATGGGACTTCCCCTTAGCCAGTATATTACTGATTTGAAGATAGAAAAGGCCAAGAACCTTCTGCAGTATTCTGATTACAACATTGTAGATATTGCAAATTATTTATCCTTTTCTTCTCAGAGTCATTTTATCCAGGTCTTCCAGAAAAAAATCGGAATGACTCCTCACAAATTTCGTACCAAGCACTTCAGATCAGAATGGGAGAAGATGTCTCCACCTATTCTATAACATAGACTTTATACGTTATTTTATTCCAAAATATATACCAAATCTTTATACCAAAAACGGAGCCACCCAAAAAGGTGACTCCGTTTTAAATATGAAAAAGAAAGTTTATTATTTACATTGTAAGTACAATATCTGTCTCTTCTGTCATTGCTGACTCTGGTACAAAATTACCCTCAAGCTTTGTTCCATTTACAACAAGCTCTGTACATCCGGACTCTTTGTGTTCTGGATTCTTAACTGTAATGTGAAGCTTCTTACCTCTGAAGACCTTCTCTATCTCAAGTCCATCCCAATCCTTTGGAATAGATGGAGCTATCTTAAGTCCCTCAAGGTTTGGTCTCATTCCAAGAATACCCTCTACAGATCCTACCATAATTGTTGAAGCAGTTCCTGTGAGCCAGTGTACATGGCTTCTTCCAAAGTGAGGACTATCCTTTCCTTCTGTAAACTGTCCATAGCAGTATGGCTCAAGCTTTCTTGTATCTGCATCCTCATTCTGCTTTGCAGGAGAGTTCTCGATGTAGTATTCAAAAGCTCTCTCTCCATGTCCCATAAGTGCTTCAGCAAGAATAATCCATCCCTGTGACTGAGAGAAGATTCCTGCATTTTCCTTAACTCCTGCATTGTAGATAACTGCAAGTGCGCCATCAAATGCATGTGCATGATATGGTGGATCCATAAGAATAGCACCATACTTTGTATTAAGCTTTTCATGAACATTATCAAGGGCAAGATTTGCCTGCTCTTCACTGGCAAAACCACTGATTACAGACCAACTCTGTGGGTTAAGCCACATATTTGCCTCTGGTGCTGTTCTCTCACCGATTGTCTCACCAGCCTCTGTATATCCACGAATAAATCTATCTTCATTCCAGCAGTATTTCTGGATTGTGTCACCAAGCTTCTTCTGGCTCTCATCAAGGTATGCAACATATTCATCATCCTTCTTGAACTGTGCAAACTCTCTTAAGATTGTCATTGCATAATAGAACTGTAATGCAACGAATGAAGATTCTCCATTAGCACCAAGACGAAGACAATCGTTCCAGTCAGCATATAAACCGGCTGGCATTCCGTGTGGTCCAAGATGATTCATAGAGAAATCAATTGCTCTCTTAAGATGCTCATAAACTGTTCCCTCATCCTTGTTAGCAAATGGAATTACTTCATCAAGAAATGCAAGATTACCTGATTCAGCTACATATTTGTATATTGTTGGGAAAAGCCACATTGCATCGTCAGCTCTGTATGCTGGATGTCCTGTCTCCTTAACATAAGAAGCATCATCCGGTGTATCCTCATGTCCTGCATTATGTGTAAACTTAACAAGTGGAAGTCCACCACCATTATCTACCTGAGCAGAAAGCATGAAACGAATCTTCTCTGCTGCCATTTCTGGTGCAAGGTGAATAATTCCCTGGATATCCTGAACTGTATCTCTGTATCCATATCCATTTCTAAGTCCACAATAGATGAATGAAGCTGCTCTTGACCATGTAAATGTCATGAAACAGTTGTATGCATTCCATGTATTAATCATTGTGTCAAACTCTTTGCAAGGTGTCTTAATCTGGAATGCCTCGAATCTTGCATGCCAGAACTTAATAAGGGCTGCTTTTTCCTCCGCACATGTCTTAGCAGGATCAGCATATCTGTCGATTATGGCCTCTGCCTTCTTTCCAGCCTCTAATCCAAGAACAAATGCTACTGTCTTAGACTCACCAGGAGCAAGTGTAATCTTTGTAGCTACTGCTCCACAGCCGTACTCATTGTAGCAAAGGTCTCCGGAAAGCTTTCCTTCCTCTACTCCAATTGGGTTACCGTAATCACGATATCTTCCAAGGAATGCGTTTCTATCACCACAGTAAGAATCTACTGGTGCACCTGCAAGAGCCAGGAATCTCTCCTCAACTTCCTTGTTATCAACTTCTTCACCCTCTTCAATTGCACTGAGGTTACCATGAATCTGCTGTGCTACTCTGTTATCTCTGAACATTGTTCTTGTGATAAATAAAGAATACTGAAGATTTACCTGATCCTGCTCATAGTTACTATTGTTAGTAAACTCTGCATATCCTGTTAATGTTAATTTACGTTCTTTTGTATCATTGTTAGTCACCTTAAGGCACCACACTTCATGTGTAGCGTCAAGTGGTACATAGAAAAGTGCCTCAGATTCAATGTTTGCATACTTTGCAATCATTGTTGTATAAGCAGTTCCGTGGTGGCACTCACTAACGTAATCGTTTAAGTTTTTGCCTACAGGTTGCCATGATGCAGACCAATAGTCTTTTGACTCATCGTCTCTGATATACATATAACGACCTGGTCTGTCGAAGCCATTGAAGATGTATCTAAGGACTCTTCCGTTAGCTCCTGACTTTGCAAAACTATATCCTCCAGCATTGTTTGAAATTAATGCGCCATACTCTGGAGAGCCAAGGTAGTTAGCCCAAGGTGCTGGCGTATCAGGTCTTGTAATCACGTATTCACGCGCTTTATCATCAAAATATCCGTAATTCATTTTGTTATTTACCCCTTCCTTTTTAATCTAAATCAACTACAATTTTGTGGGTACCTATCGTCAGCGTCTCAAGATAACCCTTTTGTATTATAGCATAGTTACTTTCTACATCACCAACTTTTTCGTCATTTACTGTGACATTTTTAACTGCATATTCTCCAAAATCTTTCTTATCTGGATTTCTGTAAACAACCTCAAATTTCTTTCCAGCGAAATCGATTTCGATAGAAGCTTTGCCGTCTTCGTCAAACTGCTCCTTTACAAGCTTTGGCTCCACCTTAAGATTGCCGTCTGCGCCCTTAACACCGAACACTTCTGTTACCATTGTAAGTGCATACCAGCTTGCAGCTCCTGTAAGGTAATGATAAAGTCCTCGTCCCTTGGCATCAAAGTACTCTGGGATTCCTGGATAAATCTTACTTGTATTGAAATCAAGTGCTGTATCAGCCAATGTCTGAAGTGCTTTATAGCCCTCTCTTACAAATCCTCTTGTGTAAAGAGCATTTGCATACATAACTGTCATGTGCGAGAATACTGCTCCATTTTCCTTCTGTCCATAGGCAAAACCAAACATTCTTCCCATGTCATATTTTTCTTCCTGGAAGTCTGTGTTAAGTCTGTAGCCTCCAACCTCTTTTCTGTAGAGATACTCATCTGCACTCTTACATATTGCTGCAACCTGCTCATGGCTGGCTGTTCCACTCATAATAGAGAATACCTGACCTGTAAGCATCATTCTAACCTGATCATTTACAAGGCCTTCAACCATTCTTCCATTGTCATCATAGTAGCTGTTAAACCATCCATTGCCTTTTCCATCAGTTACCCATTCATCCTTACGGATAAGGTTCATCATATCTTCAGCCTTCTCTTCAAGGAGCTGTGCAAGCCACTCTCCATCAACCAAAAGCTTCTTTCCACTGATTTCATGGCGGATTCTCTTCTCAAAATGAGTGAATGTATTTTGATCTGAACCATTTAACATCTGAAGAAACTCAACTAATTCTTCGAATAACTGGATTTCCTTATTGTTATTAAGCTTAACAAGCTTTCTGATATACATTGCAAGATTCTTAAGATTTCCTGCATAGGCACATGAGAAGGCAACACTTTCGCCCCTCTTTGTGGCCATATCAATGGCATCATTCCAGTCAGCACCACGAAGTAAAATCTTTCCATGCTCACCTGTCTCATATAATGCACAAATATGCTGAAGAAGAAGATGCTCGAGTACTGTTCCCTTATAAACATCCTTTACCTCTGTAAGCTGCTTGTTGCCCTGGTCAGGATTCCATCTCTCATCCGTCGCAGTTCCTCTTTCTGTCTGACGGTCCTTAAAGTAAGTCTGTGACTCGTTAAGAATTGCAAGATCTCCTGTCTGCTCTATATAAAGGCTTGTTGTAAGGAAAGGCCACATTCCATGATCCATCCATACTCGTGTAATATTATTTCTATCAGCGATGAATTCTCCCTGCTTAGAACCAATGATTGTTGCATTTGTTCCATCGATTCTTACTCCACCGAAGTTATCAAGAATCATCTGACGAACATCAGAAGGGTCCATAATCAGAAGAGCCAGGCAATCCTGCCATAAATCTCTCCATCCTCTTCCTCCCTTTCCATAATCATGATGTGGAAGGAAAGAGCATCCATACACTCTTCTGAGGAATGGCTGGAAGGAAACCCATCTCATATAGTTATCAAATTCCTTGTTACCTGTGTGGAACCAGAGATTAACCTTTTCCTGCCAGTATTTCTCTGTTTCCTTTACTGCTGCATATACCTTTTCACGCTTTGAGAAGCAGTCAATAATGTCAGCCATATCAACCTCTTCTTCTGAGAGTCCCATGAAAATTGTATATGATGCTGTCTTATTTGGCTCAATTGTAACCTTTGGAAACTTAAGACCACCCATAGCCTCAAGTCCCTCTCTCTTTGTTCCTGCCGGAAGGCCGTCCCAAGCCTTTGCAACAGCCTCAGGATTTGTATGAGTTCCCTCTTCACCAATAAATTCTTCTACTGTTGAGAAAAAGCTTTCTGGCTTTACTTCCATGAGGTTTTCATACTCACTTATACCTGTAACAAAATATGTTATTTCATTCTTGCGGTGGCCTCTCTCATCAAAGGATAAGGTTGGCTTAACAAATACTCCGTCCTCTGTCGTACTAATTCTATGCAACAGGGATGTTACATGTCTATGATCTCTGATATTGTCAGCACTTCTTCCATATAATGGAATAGCTGCAACCGGATTAATTGTAACTGGCTTATCACCATCGTTTGTAATATCAACCTGCATTATCTCAAAGTTCTTATTATAAGGAACAAAGGATAATGTCTTAGCTGATAATGAATACTTCTTAGACTTTCTTGTTACTATGTGCCACATAAAACCGGCACACACATCACTGGTCTCAGCATCTGGCAATAACTTCTGTGCTTCTGCCTCAGCCGATCTTCCTACTGCAGACCAGATGCTTCCATCCTCAAGTCCACACCAGAAATTTCTTCCAGCTCTATTATTATGTAGATTCTCAACGCTTTCTGGCTCAAGCAGGAATGTATTCTGGTCTGTCTTACTGTCTCCTGCAAGATCTGGAGTAACAACACTCTTTAGCCCCAACTCGCTTGCAATTGGAAAATACAATGCTTTGTATTTGTCCGCGTTCTTTAAATAGAAACTACCTTTTTCATTCAAAAAACTGAGATTACTTTCCATTTCTGTTTCCTCCCTATACTTTTAACTTGTACCATATTATAAAAATATTCCCCATAAAAAAACCATAATGATGTTATAAATAACATATTCATGCATATCATTACTACCCACATCATTATTTTAACAAAAACAGAATTATTTTGATATTCTCCTTTTAATTATTATTGTATATAAAAAATACCTACTTTGAAAGGAGAAAAATATATATGAAGATGAACAAGAGGGTTCTTTCCATTGCTCTTGCAGCAGCAATGACATTTACTTCTTTGCCTGTTAGTGTTCGGGCTGAAGCAAAGGATGTAAAAACAGACATTAGCTACGAAGGCTATGAGCTTAAATGGGAAGATGACTTCAATGGAGACACATTGAACAGAAAGGATTGGAATGTAGAGCTCCACGATCCAGGTTGGGTTAATAACGAGCTTCAGGCTTATGTTGATTCAGAGGAGAACATCAGCGTTAAAGATGGTAACCTCTATATTAACCCGGTTAAGAAAACAAACGAAGACGGAAGTGTATCTTATACTTCTGGTCGAATCAACACTCAGAATAAGAAAGACTTTACATACGGACTTTTCGAGGTAAGAGCTAAGGTGCCTAAGGGAATGGGATATCTTCCAGCATTCTGGCTTATGGCAACAGATGAAAATGTATACGGTCAGTGGCCAAGATGTGGTGAGATTGACTGTATGGAAGTTATGGGACAGGATACACAGAAGGCCTACGGTACAATCCATTATGGTAATCCTCATCAGGAATGTCAGGGAACCTACAGCCTTACAGGAGATGATAATTTTTCTGATCAGTTCCATACCTTCTCCTGCGAATGGGAGCCAGGCTTAATTAAATGGTATATTGATGGAAAGCTTTATCACACAGCTAATAACTGGTACTCAACAACAGTTGGTCAGGGAACACTTTCATATCCGGCTCCATTTGATCAGCCTTTCTACATTATTCTTAACTTAGCAGTTGGTGGAAGCTGGGTAGGAAATCCAGATGATACTACAAGCTTTGAGAATAATCCATATGTAGTTGATTACGTTAAGGTATATCAGAAGGACAGCTATGATGAGAATGTTACTCGTCCTGAGAACAATGTTGAGCTCAGAGATCCTGATGCTAAGGGAAACTACATTAATAATGGAGATTTCTCAGAAGCTGAAGATCTTACTGATGACACAAACTGGAAGTTCCTTACAGCCTTAGGCGGAGAAGCAACTGCTTCTATTAAGAATGATAAGATGAATATTCTTACTACTTCAGATGGAACTGTTGATTATAGTGTACAGCTTGTACAGGCTGACCTTCCTTTTGAAAAGGGAGCTACATACCAGGTGCAGTTCGATGCAAGCGCTTCTGCTGACAGAACAATGTTTACAGCAATTAAGGCTCCAGATCATGGATACAGCGAGTACATGCCTTCAACAAAGGTATCTCTTACAAAGGATGTTCAGACATTTACATATGACTTCAAGATGACCTCTGATTCAGATGCTAACGGACGTCTTGAGTTCAATATGGGAAAAGCTGGTTCAACAGCAGATATTTATATTGATAACGTATCAGTAAAGAAGATTAAGGATGCAGATCCTAATGAAAAAGAGGTTAAGACAGTTCTTGCAAATGGAAACTATGTATATAACGGTGGATTCCAGGAAGGTGACAAACATCTTGGCTACTGGGATATTACAAAGAGCGATGATGCAACTGTTTCTGTAACTGGTTTTGCAGATGGCCGTCGTCTTAAAGTAGATAGTCCTGTTGGAGCTGCTTTAAATTCTGTTAAGGTATCACAGGACGACCTTGCATTTACATCTGGCAAGCCATATGCACTTAGCTTCACAGCTGAAGGTGCCAAGGGAAAAGAAATCAAAGTTACTCTCGGTGGCCGCGATTTCACAGCTACACTTGATGGAACTAATCAGAAATTCAACTTTAGAATTCCTGCCGATGCTAAATTCACAAACCAAAACATTGTATTCGAGCTTGGTGGTGTTGGTACAGTATTTCTTGACAATGTTAAGCTTGCTGAGGATGCGTTAATAGCAAATGGTTCCTTCGACGATAAGTTTACAGGCTATGAGTGGTACTGCGACAGCTCTGCTGATGCAAGCTATGTAGTAGATAGTCTTACAGAGGACAAACTTGATGTAACAATTAATGATACTTCAGATCAGGATTGGAAAATCCAGGTTAAACAGAACAATGTAACTCTTGAGAAGGGAAAATGGTATACATTAAAATTCTCAGCTAAATCAAACTTTGACAGAGACATCCGCGTAATTATGCAGGGTGGTGAAAACAAAGGATGGGCTGTATATTCAGGCGAAAACACAGTAAGCCTTACTTCTAAATTCCAGAATTTCTCAAAGACTTTCCAGATGACAGAAGATACAGATCCAGAGGCTTTCCTTAGCATTTGTCTTGGAAAAGTCGGAGACAGAATCACAAAGCAGCATAGAGTAGTTATCGATGACATTAGTCTTGTTGAATCAAATGATCCAGCTGCTAACCTTCTTACAAACGCTGATTTCTCTAGCGGCATGGATGGTTGGTCAGAAACTATTGCTAACTGGGGCTCTGACGGAGCTACTGCTGATGCAACAAGCTCAATTGAAGGAAATAAGATTATTTATGATATTAAGAATGTAGGTAACGAGAACTGGCATGTACAGCTTAAGCACACAAAGTTACCACTTAAAGAGGGAAAGACATACCGTATCAGCTTTGATGCCAAGTCAACAGTTGACCGTTCAATTCTTGCAGGACTTCAGAGCACAACCTATGTCTGGTACGGAGATACAACAGCTAATTTAGTTGCAAACAAAACAAACCACGTTGAATTTGATGTAACTATGAAAACAGAAGATCTGGCAACTGACTTCTATGTTTCAATGGGTAAAATTGATGACACTACTAAGCCATCTGAAATAACACTTTCAAACTTCTCAATTGTTGAAGTAAATAGTGGTTCAGATAATAAGCCAAGTGATCCTAGTGACCCTTCTGATCCTAGTGACCCTTCTGACCCAGACGGACCTTCAGATGAGGAAGAGGTAAAATGTAATCATTCTTATAAGAATGTTGTTGTTCCTGCAAACACAAAGCAGAATGGATATACTGCTAAGGTTTGTACTAAGTGTAAGGACATGAAGGATAAGGTTGTAATCAACCGCATTGGCAAGGTTTCCGTTGAAAGCATGAAGACTTACAATGGTAAGACAATTAAGCCTAAGGTTACTGTAAAAGATTATAAGAACAAAACAATTTCTTCAAAGTACTATACTCTTAAGTACTCTTCTAACAAAAATGTTGGAATAGGCAAGGTTACAATTACTTTCAAGGGCAATTACCAGGGCAAGCTTATAAAATCATTTAGCATTGTTCCTGCTACACCAGGCAAGGTTAAGGTAACAGCTCTTAAGAAAGCATTTAAGTTAAACTGGAAGAAGCCATCACAGATAAGTGGTTTCCAGATTCAGTATTCTTCTAGCAAAACCTTTAAGAAATGCAAAACAATAACTGTTTCAAAGCTTTCTGGCAGCAAAACAGTAAAAGGTCTTAAGTCTAAGACTACTTTATATGTAAGAATCCGTGCATACAAGACAGTTAAGACTGGTAAAAAGACAACAAAGCTTTATTCAAGCTGGTCTAAGACACTTAAAACAAAGATTAAATAGTCTTTAACCATGAAAAAGGAGTTGCAGATGTAACTCCTTTTTTTTACTATTTTTCAAGTCTTTTTTTATGATTCCATATTGTTTATCATTAGTATATAAGCATTTGTTTTATGAAAGGAAAAATTGTCTATGGCTAAAAAAATCTATGTACTTGATAGCAACATTTTGATGCAGTCACCTAATGCGATTTTTGGTTTTGCAGACAACATTGTGGCTATCACCGGAACTACTCTTCAGGAGCTTGATAAGCATAAGACTGATCCTGGAGATAGAGGCTACAACACTCGTGAAACAGTGCGAATCCTGGATGATATTAGAACCAAGGGTAACCTCAAAAAGGGCGTAGAGCTCTATAACGATGGTATTCTAATGGTAATTCCTGATATGGAATATGAAGATATGCCAGCCGAGTATTCGCTGAATATTGCAGACAACCGCATTATCAGCACAGTTCTTGCTTATAGCAAAACCGTAAAGAAGACTCCTGTCATACTAATTACCAACGACTTAAGTATGCGAATCAATGCAACCCTTTGTGGCTGCGAGGTTCAGGGCTACAAAAACGAGACCGTTGAGATTGACAACGTATATTCCGGAAAACGTGATATTTCTCTTTCATGTGCCCGGATCAATCAACTATATGACGAAAAAGAACTTTTGGTTGACGAAGATGTGCTAAGTGAAATTAACCTGAATGAAAATGATTTTGTAGAAAATGAATTCCTTCACGTTACTGCAATTGAGGATGAACTTAAGACTGCGATGGCTTACTATAGAGACGGATATATCTGTCTTATAGATGAAAAACCTCTTCGTGGCTTTGGTGGAATCAGAGGTAAAAATCTTACTCAGAAGATGCTAATGCACGCCCTTCTGGCACCTGCCAGCAAGCTCCCTCTTGTAGTAGTTAAAGGTCCGGCAGGAACAGGTAAAACCCTTCTTGCTATAGCCTGTGGCCTAAACGATACATATTCTCAGGGAAGAATGGAGAGAATATATGATCAGATAATGATAACTCGCTCAAATACTATTTCTGATAATGATTTAGGTTTTCTTCCAGGTACTCTTGAGGAGAAAATGGATCCACTTGTTGCCCCTTTTATGGACAATATGAAAACTATTTTTGCCGGCACCGGCAAGGATAAGGATCTTGAGACCGCTGAGCATCAGATTGAATATGTTATGTCCCATGGTATTGTAAAAATTGCTGCTGTAGGATATCTTAGAGGAAGAACACTTCCAGATACTTATCTTATAGTAGATGAAGCCCAGAATCTTACGGTGCATCAGGCTCTTGAGATAGTATCCAGAGCAGGTGAAAACACAAAGGTTGTTCTTCTTGGCGACCCTGACCAGATAGATTCAAGATATCTTGACAGACGCAATAATGGACTTGTATTTACTGCTGAAAAAATGAAAGGAAGCCCTCTTTGTGCACAAATTACTTTTGAGCAGGAAGAATCTGTTCGAAGCCCATTGGCTATGGAAGCGGCAAAGAGAATGACTGTATAGTTAGGGAGGATATATGCAAACAATATTAGTAATTGACGATGACGCAATGAATCTTAGAATGGCAGAATTCATGCTAAAACAACAAGGGTATAATATCCTGACCAGTTCTAACGGTAAGGATGGTATTACATTAATGGAATCGAACCCAATTGATTTAGTGCTTCTTGATATTGAGATGCCTGAATTCAATGGATTTGACACTTTGTCAGAAATCAAATCCAATTCAGCCATTTCAAGTATTCCAGTAATCATGCTTACAGCTTCCGCAGAACAGGAAGACATAGAAAAATCCACTGCTCTTGGAGCAGTGGATTATATCAAGAAACCTTTTAAGCCTCAGGAATTATCGGAGATAATATCCAGAGCAATTTAGTCTTGATTATTTATAAATGCATGGCATACATTTCTATTATTTTTGTTACTTTTCCGCTGTTTGCAGCGGAAAAAGTATACATAATTCCCATTTTTCTTACTATGACAATGCCTTAAATGCCTCGTCTAAGTCTTCAATAATATCATCAATATTCTCAGTTCCAATTGACAAACGAATTGTATTTGGCTTTATTCCCTGATCTAAAAGTTCCTCCTCGTTGCACTCAGAGTGTGTTGTTGATGCAGGATGAATAGCCAGAGACTTAACGTCTGCTACATTGGCCAGCAAAGAGAATAACTCAAGGTTATCAATAAACTCCTGTGCTTTCTTAGCATCTCCCTTGATTTCAAATGTAAAGATTGAACCACCACCATTTGGGAAGTACTTTGCGTAAAGTTCCTGCTGTGTTGCATCCTTGGAAACAGATGGATGATTTACCTTTTCAACCTGAGGATGATTCTCAAGATATTTCGCAACCTTAAGGGCATTTTCCACATGTCGCTCTACTCTAAGCGAGAGAGTCTCTAATCCCTGAAGGAATATGAATGCATGAATTGGAGATAATGTTGCTCCTGTATCACGAAGAAGAATTGCTCTTATATATGTAGCAAAAGCTGCTGGAGCGCAATCCTTAGCGAAGCTTACTCCATGATAAGATATATTTGGCTCTACAAGCCATGGCCACTTATCATTTGTTGTCCAGTCAAAGTTACCGCTATCCACAATTACACCACCAATTGTTGTACCATGTCCACCAATAAACTTTGTAGCTGAGTGGATAACAATATCTGCACCATATTCGATAGGTCTTACAAGATAAGGTGTAGCAAATGTATTATCTACAATAAGTGGAATTCCTGCTTCATGGGCAATTCCTGCAATCTTTGCAATGTCAACCACCTCTGAATTAGGATTTCCAAGAGTCTCGATCTGAATAGCCTTTGTATTTGGCTTAATTGCCGTCTTAATTCCCTCATAGTCGAAAGGATCAACAAAAGTTGCGTCTATTCCGTAATCTGGAAGAGTATGTGCAAGCAAATTATATGTTCCACCATATACATTCTTAGCTGCAACAATGTGGTCTCCAGCATGGGCTACAGTCTGAAAAGTATACGCCAATGCTGCTGCACCTGAACCAACTGCAAGAGCTGCTACTCCACCCTCAAGAGCTGCTATTCTCTCTTCAAATACACTCTGTGTTGGATTTGTTAGTCTTCCATAGATATTTCCAGCATCTCTTAATCCAAATCTGTCTGCTGCATGCTCGCTGTTATGAAACACGTAAGATGATGTCAAATAAATTGGTACTGCTCTTGCATCTGTTACTGGATCAGGACTTTCCTGTCCTACATGTAACTGTTTTGTCTCAAATTTAAAATTTCTTTCTGAATAAGTTTTCTTTGCCATAATATTCCTCACATTCCTATTTTATTAATCCATAGTATATTAGTATGATTTTCCTCTGGAAGTATAATACTATTTATTTCCTACTATGTCAATAGGTATTGTGGAAATTATCTTAATTCATTTTTCAATTTTTTTAAACCCATGGCTCTATAATATGTTTTGTCACGCCTTTGAAGCTTCTTTATGCACAGTTACATACCATTTTATTACAGCTGTTCCAATAATAATTACATATCCTATTACACTTAAATAATCTGGTATCTGGTCCAAAAATACAAATCCAAGTATAGCTGTGAATATTACTATAGAGAAATCATATACAGAAATTTCTTTTGCAGGTGCCTTCGAATATGCATTTGTAATACATATCTGCCCACCAGCTGCAGAAAAACCTGTAAGGGCAAGAAATACCCACTGCTCTAAACTCATAGGAGAATAATTCATTATTAGATTTGGCAGTAGTGCTATTGTTGTAAATCCGGAGAAGAATGCAACAATTATCATACTCTTCTCTCCTCGAATTCCAAGCTTTCTTACATAAGTATATGCCAGTCCTGCGCCGAGTCCTCCTATCACTCCAGCTAATGCCGGTATCACTTCAAAACTAAATGTAGGTTTAACAACAAACAAAGCCCCGCTAAACGCAAGGATTACACAAAACCACTCAAACTTGCTTGCTATTTCATTAAGAACCACCATTGAAAAAACTATTGCAAAGAATGGTGACAGCTTATTAAGCATAGATGCATCTGATATTGGAAGATGATCAATGGCATAAAAGTTGCATACCATTCCCAGACAACCTGTTGCTGATCTGATTATCAGATATTTTGTATTCCCCTTTCCTATTTTGAATGGTGTTTTTGTCTTAACTAACGAAACAACCGCTACAATTAGTGCAAAAAAATTTCTGAAACAGCATTTCTGTAATGTTGGAACATCTCCCGCCTTTCGAATAAACAAATTCATAAGGGCAAAACAGAATGCCGAGGCAATAATATAAATTATTCCTAACCTGTAATCTTTTGTTTTCTTATTTTCCATAATGGTTATTATCATACTTCTTTATCTGTATTTCAACCCATATTTTTTTAATATGGCTTGATATTTCTTAATGGATTTTCTGCTTTTTTATCAATTTAAAAGCGGTATCTATATACAGACACCGCTTAATTACTTATCTTATTTTTCTGAAATTAGACTTATTTCTCAACAAACTTTACAGCTGTTCCATATGCTATAATCTCAGCCGCACCCTGCATTACTGCAGAAGAACCATATCTCACTCCAACAATTGCATCAGCTCCCATAGCCTCTGCCTCATCTACCATTCTCTTGGTTGCAAGCTGTCTTGCCTCATTTAACATCTCTGTGTATCCTACAATCTCTCCACCTACAAGATTCTTCATTCCTGCCATGAAATCTCTTCCAATGTTCTTAGACTGTACAATTGTACCCTTTACGATTCCTAATGCTTCTATTTCCTTTCCTGGAATATGATCAATACTTACGAGCTTCATCTGCTTCTCCTCCTTTAATCTCTTTTATTCTTTGTGTTAATGCATATGCTACGCCAATTATCACCAATAATGGTCCGGCACACATTATTATAAGTACCCATGTCGGCATATTCTCGTGAAAAAATCCCCATACTATAAGACCAACTACTGCAATCATTAATGCTATCATTGCTAATCCGATTATAATAGCAGCAGTTGAGCTTTTTTTCTTTATGTCTGTATTATTTACATCCATAAATCGAATTCCTCCTTCCTCCAGCTTTTGCATCTCATCAAAATACTTTGAAGGTTCCAACTCTTGCAGACAATCAATTTCCTGGCTAAGTCTACTGCATATTTCCTTAGTTATCTCCAACTCATGCTGTTGATGTGATAAATGGACTGCATGATTCTCCATACATTTATCAAAATGTAGCTCCCCATTCTGTATCTGTCGGATTTGTTCGATTGGCACTCCCAGACGTCTTAGGAGTTTAATCTTATTCAATTGGTCCACATCCTTTAAGGAATACTCACGATAACCATTTGATGAATTTCGTTCTGGACTTATTAGTCCCTGATCTTCATAGAAACGAATATTCTTCTTGCTTATCCCAACCAGTTCTTCAACTTGATTAATCTTCATGTTTTTCCCTCAAATCGTCTTGATTTATTGATAATATAAAGCTTCCATAAGGTGGAAGGTCAAGTGATTTTGCAATTTTTTCAAAAAATTCTATTTTTCTTAGTCCTCTATCATTTCTTTTGTCATTTCAAAATATGGCGAGATTCCGTATCCGCTCTTTTTGTAAGCTGCTATAGCTCTTTCATTTTCCTGCTCTACCTCCAGCTTGAAACGTACTGCTTCTGGATGCTTTGCCTCAATATGTTTGAAAAACTCTGCTGGTATTCCATTACCTCTGTATTCAGGCTTAATATACAAATCCTCAAGCCATATACATATACCACCATATTCTGTTGTATAGCTAATAGAGGTCATGGCATATCCCGCCACTTCTTTGTCCATCTCAAATACATAGCCTGACACATATGGCATATCACTTATGCAGTCTTCTATATCCCTCTTTAAGACCTCATCAGATGAAGTATGAAAAACTGCCGGTGAATCATAAAAGATTCTCATCAATTCTAAAACCTGCTCCCTGTCACCTTCTATCATATCTCTTATTACTAAATTCATTTTATTACTCTCTTCTATCTAAATTATTTTCCAAATATTTCTAACCATATTTCTTCTTTAGCTGCTTCTCCACTGGAATTATTGTCATCACCAGGAAAAGGCACTGAAGCATTTCAAATACAAACCCTACATTTCCAACTACATTCATAGTTCTTCCGTATGTTAGAGCATCAACAATTATTGCAATAACTATCATTGGGATACTTACTTTAAGCCATAATGAGCCACAATAATTCTGGGCAAAATCCCATGCTTCCTTACTCTTAGTAGATCTTGCAGTTCTATATCCTATTATTCCATTAATATCCTTTGGTGGATGCTTTTTCATCATATATCCAATTAATAGCATTAGTATTGGAACAAACAAGTTAAAAATGGACATAAATATCCAAAATCCCATAATTTACCTCCCTGTATTAGTTGTGTTATTTGCTCATTACCTATATTCTACCACAAGCTGACATTTTAGTGGCTTCTTTCTTATCTAAAAAAGCACCTTCTAATCAACTGATTAGAAAGTGCCTTATTTCAGATATTAATCCTGTACGTATGGCATAAGAGCTACGTGACGTGCTCTCTTGATTGCTACTGTAAGAGCTCTCTGATGCTTAGCACAGTTTCCTGTGATACGACGTGGAAGGATTTTTCCTCTCTCAGAGATATATCTTTTTAACTTGTTTGTATCCTTGTAATCGATAACATTATCTTTACCACAGAATACACAAACTTTTTTTCTTCTACGCATTGGTCTTCTCTTCATTGAAGAACCATCAGCTGCCTTATTAAAAGCCATGATTTTACCTCCTGTTAGTTAAATGGTAATTCTTCATCGATTCCGTCAGGAATGTTCATAAAACCATCTCCGGCCTGGCTTGGTGAAGGACGCTCACTTGGATTAAATCCTCCATCTGAATTTCCATTAGCATTCTTGCTCTCTGCAAACTCTATCTGCTCAACAACTACGTCAGTAGTATATACTCTCTGTCCGTCCTTGTTTGTATAACTGCCAGTCTGGATGCGGCCCTCTACTGCGAACTTTGTTCCCTTACGACCGAATCGCTCTAAAAATTCTGCTGTCTTTCCAAAAGCTACGCAATTAATGAAATCCGCTGTCTGTTCATCAGTTCTGTTGAAACGTCGATCAACTGCAATTGAAAATCTTGCGATTGCTGTTGAGCTTTCCCCCTGTGAATAACGAATTTCTGCGTCTCTAGTAAGTCTTCCCAAAAGTATTACTTTATTCATAATACAATCTCCTGTTTTCTTATATTACGCCTCGTCTTTTCTAACGCATAAGAAACGAAGAACATTGTCCATGATACGAATGTCCTGCTCAGCTACAGCTGGAACTTCTGGAGCTGCATCGAACTGAATGAAGTAATAGAAGCCTTCTGACATATGCTGAATGTCGTAAGCAAGTTTCTTCTTGCCCCACTCCTCAACTTCTGTAACAGCGCCGCCTGCACGAGTAATATACTCTTTTGCTTTCTCAACAACTGCTGCTCTCGCATCATCTTCGATCTTTGCACTAACAACGAGTGCTAATTCATATTTGTTCATGCGAATTCTACCTCCTTTTGGTCTCTGGCTCAAGGACATACCTCGAGCAAGGAAATTAATATATCACGAAGATAGATGATAGCATGATTCTGTCCACATTTCAAGTATTTTTTTGAATTAATTTTACTAAATTTGATATTTATGTATTTTTACATGTTTTTATATATTTTTCTTGGTCAAGCCACGGTCATTCTTTTCTACCAGCTTACGTGGAACCATTACCTGATGTCCACATCCCATACATTTTAAGCGAAAATCTGCTCCTACTCTCAGGATTTCCCATTCACTGCTTCCACATGGATGTGGTTTCTTTAACTTTACAATATCGCCTACTGCATACTTATCCATCACTATTCCTCAATATCTCTATAATTCTATTCTGCCAAAGACGCTTCCCAAGCTATCCTGAATCAACAAATCCGCTTTAGTATCCATAGGGGTTGCAGACTTATTTATTAATACAAGCCTGTTTCCTCTATAATAATCTACCAGACCGGCTGCAGGGTATACTGCCAGAGAAGTTCCCCCTACTATAAGCATATCTGCATTGCTAATGCAGTCTACTGCCTCCTCAATTGTCCTCTGATCAAGCCCCTCCTCATATAGTACAACATCCGGCTTTACAGGACCGCCGCACTTTGGGCATATAGGAACATCTTTGGAATTAAGAATATCCTCTGCACTCACAAACTGATAACATCTCTCACAGTAATTTCTCAGTACACTTCCGTGAAGCTCCATTACTTTCCTGCTTCCCGCCTTCTGATGAAGCCCGTCTATGTTTTGGGTTACAACTCCCTTAAGCTTTCCTGCTGCCTCAAGCTCAGCAAGCTTTATGTGTGTTATATTTGGTTCTGCGTCCAGACACAGCATTTTATCCCTATAGAATCTGTAGAACTCACTAGTCTTACTTCTATAGAAGGAATGACTTAATATAGTTTCCGGCGGATAATCATATTTCTGGTTATACAATCCATCAACACTTCTAAAATCAGGAATTCCACTCTCTGTAGATACCCCTGCACCACCAAAGAACACGATATTATCTGATTCTTTGACCCATTGTAAAAACGTCTCAATATTTCCCAATTCACTCGCCCCTTTCTTAATACACTAATTATAGAGTAAAAAAATATGCTCTTCAAGTAATAAGAAAAGTTATACGCCTCATATTATTGAATAAATGAAATCTTCTGGAGACATTTATGAGAAAAATCCTGGCTCTGATATTATCTTCCTTTTTTATTCTATCTGGATGTTTTTCAAATTCTTGTGCTAGCTTTGATGCTTTCACTAATTCCCTTTTTTGCGAGGAGCTTTCCTCTAACACCTTAAACCTTCACTATACTCTTGTTGATGCTTCAGCCTATGGCATATCAGATTATAGGGTTACTCTGGGAGATTTCTCAAAGAAGGCCCGGGACTCTACTGAGTCCCAGCTTTCTGAAACTTACAATAAACTCATGAAAATTAATCGTGATTCCCTATCCGACAAGCAGAAGCTGGACTATGATGTGCTTAAAGACTACCTTGTTAATCAGATTGCTCTGAGTAAGTACTCTCTATATGATGAAATGCTGTCCCCTTCCAACGGTGTCCATGCACAGTTGCCAATACTGCTTTCTGAATACAAATTCCGCTCCATTTCTGATATAGAGGAATATTTTTTACTACTTTCAGACATAGATTCCTACTATAATCAGGTCCTTGAATTTGAAAAAGAGAAGTCTGAGAAGGGTCTTTTTATGTGCGATAAATTCTGCCTTAAGATTATTAATGAGTGTAAGGAATTTATCTCTCAAACTGACGATAACATTCTTATCTCCTCCTTTACCAGGCGCCTTGATAAGCTTCCTTCCCTTACTTCCTCTGAAAAAAAGAAATATACTTCCACAAATCTCAAGCTTTTTACTAACCATGTTATTCCTGCCTACAACAAACTTATCCAGGGGCTCACCAGCCTGCTTGGTACCGGACATAATACAGGTGGTATCTGCAACCTTCCTGAGGGAAAGAACTATTTCTCAGTTCTTGCTCAGAGTAGTATTGGTACCACCAGGTCCGTTAACGAAATATATAAACAGATAGAAAAGCAGCGTCAGGAGGATCTGGCGGTTCTTTCCAGTCTTTCCTCTGATTCTCTGACTTACTCTGACTTAGATAGTGTGAAGCTTCCCTTTAAGAATCAAAAACAGATGCTTTCGGCTCTTCAGGAGGCAATTACTGACAGTTTTCCAAAGGCCTGCGAGACTAACTGCTCCTTATGTCCGGTGGATTCCTCTTTGTCAGACTCCCTGGCTCCTGCCTTTTATATTACTGCCCCCTATGATTCCTATAAGGATAATTCTATCTATGTTAACTCAGCTTCAGATTATGATGCCTTGTCCCTTTTCACCACACTGGCCCATGAAGGTTATCCCGGACATCTCTATCAGACTGTTATGAGCTATAATTATGGTCTTTCACCTATTAGAAGCATTCTAAATTATGAAGGCTACACTGAGGGTTGGGCAACCTATGTGGAAATGCAGGCCTATCATTATGCAGGTTTGGAGAAAGATACTGCCACCTTTTTCCAGAAAAATCAGGCAATTACCCTCAGTCTGTATGCCTCCTCTGATATCGGCATCCACTATTTAGGCTGGGATACTAATAAGCTTCTTGATTTCTGGTCCCAGTATGGTATTTCAGACCTCGAAACTATTCAGCAAATTCAGGATTATATAACCAGCAGCCCTGCAAATTATCTTAAATACTATGTAGGCTACCTTGAATTTCTTAATATTAAAAAAATCGCACAAAAGAAATACGGCGATTCCTTCAATGCGATTAAATTCCATAAAGCTCTGCTGGAAATAGGTCCAGCCCCTTTTGACATTATTAACAAGTATTTTGATGACTACTATAACAAGGCCTGATATATATCTCTCTTGCTGACTCCCCGGTCCTTGGCCACACGCTTCATTGCATCCTTGTGGTCAATGCCCTGGGATTCGTAGTAGTCCATGTGTTCTTCTATACTCATAGCCTCCCAGCTCTGTTGCTGTTCTCTAATTATCTCGCTTCTATCTTTTCCGCAGATAACCATAACATACTCTCCACGGGGAGGTGTCTCCCTGGAATACTCTAACAGTTCTGAAAAAGTGGTCTGCATCTTATTTTCATGCTTCTTGGTAAGCTCTTTACATACTGTAAGCTCTCTGTCTCCCAAAGCTTCCATAAGTTCAGTAACAGTCTTCACAAGGTGATGAGGCGCTTCATAAATAATAATGGTTCTTGTCTCGTTTTTAAGCTCCTCAATAACTGCTGCTCTTTCCTTCTTATCCCTTGGCAAAAATGCCTCAAAGGCAAATCGCCTTGTAGGCCTTCCCGACATTGTAAGTGCAGTAATGCACGCAGCCGGTCCAGGTAACGAGGTTACCGGTACGCCTTCCTCATAGCAGATTCTGACAATATCCTCTCCTGGATCTGATATTCCGGGAGTTCCTGCGTCAGTTATCAAGGCAATGTTCTGACCAGCCTTAAGCTTATCCACAAGCTGATATGCTTTATCAATCTTGTTATACTCATGATAACTGGTCATGGGAGTCTTAATCTCAAAATGATTAAGAAGTTTTATTGAATTACGTGTATCTTCAGCTGCTATTAAGTCAACCTCCTTCAGAGTTCTTAGTACTCTAAAGGTTATATCTTCAAGATTTCCAATTGGAGTCGCACATAAATAAAGTGTTCCTGACATATTTCCTCCTATGCTGTCTCCTCTTTTTCCTTAAGCTTTCCAGTCAACGCATAAATTCCAATTCCCAAAGCTACAATTCCAATTGAGATGAACTGGGATGTTGATAAAGGTCCAACCGTTCCTCTATGGTCATTTCTAAGAAATTCAATTGCAAATCTCCCAATTCCATAGAATACCAGATACATTGCTGCCACTCGTCCTCTTAATGGCTTTTTAGAAGCATAATACATAAGAAGTCCTGCAAAAATAAAGTCACCTGCTGATGAAATAAGCTGTGTTGGAATAAGCTTTACCCCATTTGGTGCCATGTTGGAATGTGTAAAAGTAATACCATACCAGGCATCTGTTTCTTTTCCATAGCAACAGCCTGCGAAAAAGCAGCCCAGCCTTCCAAAGCCCTGTGCCATTGCAACCTCTGGCATAACCATATCAAAGTAATCCAGAAATACTACTTTTTTAAATCGACAGTATATATAGCTTGCCAATATACCACCGATTATTCCACCGTATACTACATATCCAACACTAAAATCCCAAAGGATTGAAGGGGTTTTAATTATATTAGGTAACTCAACAATATAGTAAAGTGTTCTGCTTCCTAAAAGACCTCCAACTACTGCACATACAAATATTCCATTAAATATTTCGTCATCAAGACCTCTTTTTTTCCCTCTGTAAGAAGCGACAATCAAAGCTGCTCCGAATCCAATAGCTATCATAAGTCCATACATATGTAACGTAATTGGACCTAAATGAATATCATTAAACATTTTCTGTCTCCATCTCTATTATTCTAATATTTTGAAGGTTGTCGGTAACTGTCTTACGGCATTTTTCTTATACTTGATTCATGCCGTATATTTCATATATTTCTTTGGAATATACATTAGGCTTATCATATACTATAAGCGGCTTTTCCACTGTAAGACGGCTCTTCCCTCCAAGCATGCCTTCTATAAGTACCATATTAGGCTCCTTATCCACATATGGATATACCAGGCGCATCCTCTTTGGCTCAATATGGTATGCTACCATTTTGGAAAAAATCTCTGCAAGTCTGAAGGGGCGATGTACCATATAAAATCTACCCTTTGTCTTAAGCATTCTGGCACTCTCCCTAAGAATATCGTCCAGATCACAAAGGACCTCGTGTCTTGCTATGGCTTTTGCATCATCAGGATTCTGAATTCCATGCTGCCCAATCATATAAGGCGGATTAGTCGTTACAACATCAATGGAATTCTCTCCAAAAATCTTTGACGCTTCCTTAATATCCCCTGTTACAATACTAACTCTGTCATCCAGGCCGTTAAGCTTTACACTTCTTTGGGCCATCTCGGCACTTTCTTCCTGAATCTCCAGCCCACTAAAGTGATCTCCCTGTGTCTTAGCTTCCAGTAGTATAGGAATAATACCAGTTCCGGTTCCAAGATCTACAGCTCTTTCACCCTTTCTAACCTTTGCATAATCGGACAAAAGTATTGCGTCTATTCCAAAACAAAACCGCTCTGGATTTTGAATTATTTTATAACCCTTTCTATAAAGGTCATCCAGTCTTTCATTACTCTTTATCAGACTGCTGTTTGTTTCCATTTCTATTTCCTTTATTTCTGTTTCGATTTCTGTTGCGATTAAATTTGTTCTTCCTATTATCGCGTTTCTCGCCTTTTTCTGTATTATCTCCATTTACATTACGACTGTTGTTTCTGTCTCTGTTGTCGTTTTTTTCGCGATATTCTGTCTTATCTCGACCATTCGACTTTTCTCGATTGTCGTTTCTGTTATTTTTGTCGTTTCGGTCGTTCTTATCGTTTCTATTGTTCCTGTTATTCTTTTTAATATTTCTCTTTGGTACCTGATTCTTTGCTTTTTGCTCAGTAGAAGGCTGTGGCTCTACAGTTCCCTCTTCTTCAAGGGCTGCAAGCTCCTTCATTTCCTCCTCTGTAACCTGGATATCACGCTTTGTGCGTGTCTGGAACTTAAGATCATCAATTGCATATTCTCTTAATTCCTTCTCGCTTCCATTATCTACAACCACCTTAACCAGCTGTCGAAGTACGCTGATTCCTGTAACCTCTCCACGCTGTCCATCTGGTGTATTAACAATGTCTCCAATAGAAGGGAGACGACTGTTAAGGTATTCGTATGTCTCCTGCTCATTCTTCAGACAGCACATAAGTCTTCCACAGACTCCGGAAATCTTAGTTGGGTTAAGGGAAAGATTCTGCTCCTTTGCCATCTTAATGGATACTGGAATAAAATCAGACAAATATGATTTACAGCAAAGCTCTCGTCCACAGATTCCCATTCCACCAATGAGCTTTGTCTCATCTCTTACACCAATCTGTCGAAGCTCAATTCTTGTTCTAAACACTGCTGCAAGATCCTTTACCAGCTCACGGAAATCTATACGTCCATCTGCTGTAAAGTAGAAAAGCAGCTTATTATTGTCAAATGTATATTCAGCATTGACCAGCTTCATCTCAAGTCCATGCTTAATAATCTTTTCCTTACAGATAGCAAAGGCTTCCTTCTCACGCTCTTTGTTTTTCTCAATTGTCTTCTCGTCCTCATCTGTTGCCACTCTTATTACAGGCTTCAGAGGCTGAACCACCTGATCATCCTCCACTTCCTTAGGAGGGATAAGTACAGTTCCCATTTCTACACCTCTTGCTGTCTCAACAATAACGTGCATTGCCATCTCAAGCTCCATATCAAGTGGATCAAAGTAATATATCTTTCCTGCCCTGTGGAAACGAATTCCTACTATTCTTGTCATTTTAATTCTCCTTAATGGTCAGTAGTAATAATTCTAATGTCAATTCGAAGTTAACGTTTGCCTTAAGTCTGCTTTTGGCATTTTCAATTGATTGAATTATTGTCTCTATTCCTTTATAGGAATGTGCTACTGCCTGTTTTTTTATATCTAAGACCTGGTCCTTGAAAATCAGGCCATTAACATCGCTTGTGGCTTTAATATACAGCACATCTCTGTACCATATCTCCATCAAATCAAAGTAATCTGACAGGTTATCCTTGTATTCACTGATTTCTTTTACGGAATCAGCTAAATCATATAAATCAACGTTTTCCATCTTGGTTATAATATGAATAACGGATTTTTTCATTTCAATAAAATCACCAGAAGACGCCAGCTGTATCGCTCTTCCAACATTTCCCTGAGCAAATGCCACACACACATCCGCCTGATAATCGGTCTGCTGGTGCTTGTGCATTAGAAAATCCTTGATAATGTCATCCTTAACTGTCTTAATATTCAGGGTAATACATCTTGAACGTATTGTCTGTAAAAACATATCTGCATTGGTTGTCAACAACATGATGATTCCATATGCAGGTGGTTCTTCAATAGTCTTTAGCAAAGCATTCTGCGCTTCCTGATTCATTTTCTCAGCTTCATCCACAATGTAAATCTTATATTTACTGCTGTATGGTTTAATCTCCATATCATTTACAAGCTGACTTCTTATGTCCTTTACCCCGAGTGTATTGGGTTTCTCATGGGAAACATAAATTATATCAGGATTGTTTCGGTTTATTGCCTGCTTACAGGAATGACACTGTCCACAGCCCTCTGGCCTGCCTGCTTCACACTGAAGGGCCAGTGCAAAAGCCTCTGCCAGCATCATTTTCCCAGAATTCTCCGGCCCATTAATTATATAGGCGTGGGAAATCTTCTTCATGGATATGGCATTCTGAAGATGTTCAATTATTTGCTCGTGGCCTACTATATCTGCAAAACCTGACATTTATCTCTCCCTAGGTGAAAATATCAAGTAATAATCCCTCTATCTCACCTATCTTACTTAATATTGATATATGGTCCTTCTCATCTGACACAAGCTCCGATGCCAGCTCATCCAGATTCTCGTCAATAAGTTTGATTATTCCATATACTCTGTGACGACCTTTTCTATCCAGAAAGTTCTCTCTGGAAAACTTGTGTGAACGATACACCACTTCATTAAGAAAATCCTTGATTAAAGTCCTGTATCTCTTCATATCACGGATATCCATATGCTGGGCAATTCGGTTGCCCTGAGCAGTAATGTCCTCCATCAGTGCATCCACCTTAGCCTGAAGCTCCGCATCTGTAATTGCGCTTGCCAATGTAAACTTGAAGGATCCATCCCCGGCTACAGTTCTGGCTGTATCAGGCACCTGTGTTACATGGCTAATATCATTGACCTTAACCCCCATGCTGTACCATCCTTTCTAACCCACACTTTCTATCCCACACTTTATATCCCACACTTTATATCCCACACTTCCTATTATCGCACTTACGATATCACACTTTCTATACCATGCTTTGTATATAGCGTTTGATAATTTCAATTGTGTCTTCCAGCTCAATATTTTCAAATCTTTTCTCTATTCTGGCTTCTTTTATTTTTTCCTCAGAAAAATCCTTCTGATCTGCCAGAAATCTGCGACACATTTCTTCATATTTTGGAACAGACTGTGTTTTCTCTCTTGAGATTGCACGAATAAGCCGCTCTCCATCCTCTACCTCTATGTAGATAGGAAGAACCTTGTCCTCTCCGTAGTAATCCCTGATTTGAACATACATCTCAATTGTTCCAATCAGCATATAATTGTGCTTTTCCAAATCAATCTGGTCATCATCTACAGTAAAATACTTCCATACTCCATACACTGTGTTATAAGCACGGAGCTCGATAATCTTTCCCTGCTCCTCAAGGGACTTCACCATTTCCTCTGTACAAAAATGGTATGTCTCACCTTCAGTCTCGCCCTCTCTTATAGGTCGGGTTGTATATGGTATTAATCTATTAACAGGAAGCTCGTTGTCCTGTAGCAATCTCTCGTATACTGTGTCTTTTCCAGTGGCACTCTTGCCTATTACACAAAAAATCTTACCCATGTGCATTATCCTTTAAGTATAATATAGTCACGAAGGATTGACAATCTTTATCAAGCCCTCTTCAGTAAGACCATGAAGCTTTAATCCCTGGCCCTGTATCTGTCTAAAAGTCTCAATAAGCTCTTCTGTAATTATCTCCCCTGGAACAACTATAGGTATCCCAGGTGGATATAGGAAAATGTAGTCTCCACTTATCTGGTTTGCTGCCTGCTCCGGCTCTACCTCATTAATTGGAAGTTCATCTGCCTGATGAATCTCAAGGGCACGTTCCATTTCTGTATATATCTTTCCGCAATTAAGCTGTATTGGTGCTTTTCCACCCTGTTGCATATCATACTTTATCTCAGAGTCTATCTCTAGCAGTGCATTTGCTAGTCTGTTGAGACCTTCTCTTGTATCCATAACACTTGAAAGTGCCAATATATAGTTGCTGGCACACATCTCAAGCTGAATCTCATATTTTTCCAAAAGTATGTTGTACAGCTTTGGTCCATCTATGCTGCAGCCATCTGTAAACACCAGTATCTTTGTGGAGTCTATATCTGGTCTGCTGCTAATTACTTTAAGCTTTTCCAACCCTTCAAGCTTACCATAGAATTCTTCAAGATAGTTGAAATATTTTGGAAAAATATTATTTTTTTCTTCACTAATATACCGAATGCACTTGTCTATTCCTGCCAAAAACACATATGAAGGTGAACTTGTTTCATATACTGCCAGAAATTTCTCTACTCTTTTTGTATCAAACAAGTCTCCACATATATTAAGCAGGGCTGTTTGTGTAAAGCAGGGCAATGTCTTATGAAGACTCACTATCACTGCATCAGCGCCCTGTACTGTAGCACTTTCAGGAAGTCTCTCCTCAAATCCGAAATGGGCTCCATGGGCCTGGTCTACAATTAGTTTGGCACCGTAGCTGTGTACCAGCTCTGCTATTGCCCTTACATCTGACACAACCCCATCATAGGTTGGAGATGTAATAATTACTGCTGCCACCTCTGGGTTGTTTTCCAGCTTTTCCCGTACAGTCTCAAGTGTAATGGCTCCCTGTATCCCCTCTTCCAGTATGGTTGGATACATATATATTGGAACAAGCTCCCTTAAAAAGATGCTGTGGTATACTGCCTTATGGCAATTTCTCGCCACAAGAATCTTTTTCCCTTTTGGTACTGCTGCACTTATTGCTGCAAGAAGTCCGCAGGTACTTCCATTAACCAGAAAATAGCTTTTCTTTGCACCATAAAGCTGAGCTGCTCTTTCCTGAGCATCTCTAATTATCCCTTCAGGGCTGTGAAGGTTATCAAATCCATCTATCTCTGTAATATCAATTGAATATGGGTCTCCCAGGTCAAGACTTTGCCTTTTGTGACCTGGCATATGAAATGGATATATATTTGATTTTGAAAGTTTTTGTAATTTCTTATCTATCATCTGCTTTTCTTTTCTAGTTTTGCCAGCAATGTATTTGGAAAAACGCCATTTATCCCAGGAACCTTCCAAGCTCTGGCATCCAGTCGTCGAAGAAAACCTCATTTCTACAGATTGCCTTCCACACCGGCTCCGCAAAGCTTACAATTCTCTCCAGAACTTCCTCCCAGCCTTCTGCCTCCAGATTATGGTGTTTACAGTATTGGTTCCAGCGCTTTTTCATATAGCTGTATTCTTTATATCCTTTAATTATCTCAATTCTCTTTTCCTTTAAAGCCTTTTGGTTGTTGCTTGAATAATCATTAATCTCCTCAACAATCTGTCTTGTGCTTACAGAATGATGCTTCAAAGTATCGTTAACCAGATAATATGCCTCCATATCATTGATTAGCTCTAATTTGTTCATAATCTCATACAGACATTCTCCCATTCGGCTTTCTGGAGAATACTCCCAATACTCAATAGTTCTGGTGGGCTTTAAAATACGCTCCCATTCCTTCTTTCTTGGCTTAATAGTCATATCTGTATTATTATACACCGAGATTGCAAGTGGTACCTGCATTTCACGATATTCACCTATCATTTCTGCTGTAAAAACCTGTTCCTCTTGTCTGAGATTATAAATCCAGCTTACTTCCTGGCTTTTGCAAATGTCCTCAAGTATTCTCTCCATTATCTCCTGGGACAAATCACCTTTTTCATTTGAAAAATAAAACCCAATGTGTCCGTCACACTTTGCTTCCCCCAAAGCATTAGTGATAAGCCACATTTTGTCGCCATATTTTCCTGAATATACCTTATCAAGTATATCCTCCATCATGTAGTCCATGAGTAAATCTGAAAAATTTGCACCCCGCTTTAAGCTTTCCTCTTTAAGCTCCACTGCAAGATTAACCCCAACCTTCATCCTATAGCCATACTCCTATCATACTTTGAACTTTTTTAACTACTTTACGCTCTTTGGCATATTCCATAAGAGCAGCAATATCCTTGTCCTCATCTTTGATATATGATTGAAGTGCCTGCTTATAATCCTCTCTATTCATTTTGGTCTCGTACTTCAAGCAATCGCAGATTACACGCTCCTTCTCATATATCTGAAAAGTAATTCCGTTAATCTCCATGGTAGTTGAACCTACCTCAAGTACCTCAGGCTCCGTATAATAAGGAACCACCTTAGGAAAATCCATCTTAAATCTGGACTTGGAAGTATTTTTGTCTACCGCCAGTCTCCATCCATATGGTTTATCCTTCAGATAGCCATATGCATATAAAGCACTCTCCATACACAGTCGGGCATCTGGAAAAAGCTTCGCAATTAGCTCGTCTTCCCCAAAACGATCTATTC
Source organism: Agathobacter sp. (assembly GCA_036311465.1). Taxonomy (GTDB): domain Bacteria; phylum Bacillota; class Clostridia; order Lachnospirales; family Lachnospiraceae; genus Roseburia. The sequence continues at coordinate 5,459 of JAXJPW010000049.1, read as the reverse complement.
GGTCAGTGTAATAGCCATTTTTAATCCTAATTAACTGACCTGTCTCAACCATGTCCAGAACTCGTCGGTAGTCAACCCCCATGTCAGATAGCTGCTCTTTCTTGACGATTCCGCCATTTTTCTCAATGCATGCCAATACTCGGTCATGCACCCTTTCCGTAGCTTCACTATTCTTATAATTCATAAATTTTTTCCGCTCCAACTTATTCTTAGTGGTATATATATTATAAATCTAGTACATTTGTACGTCAACATGTCGTTCATGTCTTGTATTTGGTATGTTTTTGTCGTATTATTTATATATGACACTTATTGCACGTCGTTTATGTCGTTAGGAGGGAATATGAATAATCAAACAACCAAAAAAGGCAATCCTTCCCGAGCTACCTGCGAGGGAATTATCAAAAGAATACTTATTACAAACGTTTTGGAGCATGGAAGCAATACCCATTTCAAAACTGCGGCTGATTTTATGAACTACTTTGAATCCCTTTATCCTGCATCTGACGCATTGACCAAACAGGTTCAGCGTGCAATCAAGGCACTGGATATGCCAAAGGATGAGAATGGTTATTTTATTGTAAATAAAACAGTGGGGCAGTTTGAGCAGGAACAGAAGCTCTCTGATGTTTTTCATGAGGCTAATATCTCAGTGGATGAAATGGAGAATACAACAGCAGTTTTCCTCAATGCGGCTCCTCATCTACATTCATATATAATGCATCTTATTCAGACCACGGATTCCTTTAATGGTAAGTATATTACTATGGTTGAAACCTTTAATGGAATACTTATATATACAAATTGTCGCAATCAGCTTGTCACTTTATTAAATAGTCTGACAACTTAACTGTAATTTTACTATGTCCATAATTCAAAAACCGACATACTATTTCATCAATAGTTTGTCGGTTTTTCTTATTTTTGTCGTTTAAATTGTCTTTTTAGTTGTTTTCTGTCTTTATTTGAACATTCTATCCTTTTTACGAGGGCGTCTACGTCTCTCTCTTACCGCTCTAAAACGTTCTCTCTGCTGTCGGTTAACTTTTCTCTTGTGCTTTATAATGTAAAAATCATCATAGAACTTCTTAAGATAGATTATTGCCACTATCAACAGGATAAAGAGAATTACTCCCCCAACTGCATATATTGGCTTTACTCTTACTACCTTTATTCCGTCATCCTTGTACTGCTGTTTGTCAAAGTAATCAATTGTCACCTTAGCTCCCGAGGTTACAATGGCAACACTTCCTACCTCTCGACCTGAGTACGTGTATTTTAGCGATACCACCGTTCCAGCTTCCGGATCTTCATCACGTTCAAAGGATGCTTCCGAGAAGTCCACAGAATTAGGCAAAATAATATAAGCAGATTCATCCAATGTAACAAATGGCTTGCTTGTATTGAGAATTCCTACATTCTTTGTGGAACTCACCTGAATGCTCTTCTCATTTTCAGCAATATTATATACTTTAAAATTATTGAAGCAGAAATTAATAAGCTTATTGGTATCAATGTAGTGACTTGGAGAATTTGCATTCATTATTACTACTACAATTGACATTCCGTCCTTCTCAGCAAAGGTTACAAGGGTACTGTTTGCTACCTTTGTAAATCCTGTCTTACCACCTGTACAATAGGGATTAATATACTTTCCAGTATCATGATAGTGCAATACGCAATGGTGGTTACTCAAATAGGTGGGATCCTTATGCTTATTGGTTGGAGGAATAGTATATGTCTTGGTTCCCGTAATGGTTCTGAATTCTTCGTTCTTATAGGCTGCGCTGCTTATAAGCGCCATATCGTATGCTGAAGTATAGTGCTCTTTGTCAGGAAGACCATTACTATTGTTAAAATGCGTATTTTTGCATCCTAATTCCTTAGCCTTTTCGTTCATCATATCGATAAAGGTTCTATAGTCTCCACCTTTACTCTGTCCAACATATTCTGCGGCCTGATAAGCACATTCATTAGCAGACTCAAGCATGACAGCATACAAGGTCTGCTCCATTGTCATTTTTTCCCCTACATCTCTGAAGATATGAGATGTATCTCCCTCATTTTTGAATACAGCATCTTCTGAAAAGACAACCTCATCATCCATGTTAGAGTTCTCAATAGCCAATAAAGTGGTAAGTATCTTGGTAATACTGGCCGGATAATGCTTCTCGTCAGCATTTTTCTCGTAGAGAATTGTTCCGGTGTTAATTTCCATAGCTATAGCACATGGAGAATCAATAGAAACTTTCTTAGGCCAGTGATCCTTACCTTTATTCTTGGCACTTACCTCCACAGGTGATACATTAACTGCTCCCAGTATAGTTACTGCTGCCAGAAGAACTGCTGCCAGTCTTCCTTTAGCACGATTTGTATTAATCATTATTTTCTCCTATGAAAATATTTATCCATTTTTTACTATAATAGTATAAACTGTCAAATTACTTCTCGCAAGGCATTTTCATTTTTACAAAAGGTGTTATAATATGTGAGAACAAAAATAGCACAAAGGAGGATTCATGAGACTTCGTAATATACCAGGAGCGGAAGAAGCCGTTTCAAAAAGTGAATTTTGCATTCAGGATCCAGTCCCACTTAAGGGGAAATGGTCAGACTTCTTAGGTAATACTAATCCTATTCATATAGAAGTTGGTATGGGAAAGGGGCGCTTTATTATGGACCTTGCCGCTCTTAATCCTGATATCAACTATATTGGAATTGAACGTTACACAAGTGTGCTGCTTCGTGCAGTTCAAAAAATGGATGAAAATCCATTGCCAAATGTTCATTTCCTCTGTATTGATGCAGCTACTCTTCCAGAGATTTTTGGTCAAGGTGAAGTAGATAGAATATATCTGAACTTCTCTGACCCATGGCCTAAAGACAGACATGCCCGCCGAAGACTTACTTCTTCAGAGTTTCTTGCTCGTTACGATCAGTTTCTTGCAAAGGATGGACGTATTGAGTTTAAGACAGATAATCAGGATCTCTTTACCTTCTCTCTTGAAGAAATCGAGGCTTCAGACATATGGCACTTAGATGCATCAACAAGAGATCTTCATAACAATGCAGAGCTCTGTCAAGGCAATGTAATGACAGAATATGAAGAGAAATTCTCTTCTATGGGTAATCCAATCTGCAAATTGATTGCCTCCAGATAGAATATTGTCAGGTTTTAGATTAATTAAGGCCCATTTCCTGTGAAATGAGCCTTTTTTATTTCTACTATGTATATTATTGTTCATATACATAAGATTTTATTCAATTTTCCTAAACAAATACTAATGAATCACTTTCGAAAAAGAAGGGGGGTTCCGTTTCATCTCCTATTTTTCCATAGGCATCTCTAAGATTCAGGTAGTTTACTGTTGTCCACATCTGGTACTTTTCCTGCTTCTTAACATCAGGATTTGATAACATTTTCTCTGCATCCATGAAATACTTTATTGCCTCAATGTGTCTGTCCATCTTCTGATAGCAGGAACCAACATTTATGTAGCACAGAGCTTTCAAATAGCTGCTTTTTAAAACCTCAGCGTTTGCTAACGCCTCCAGATAGCACTCAAAGGCTTTATCCTCATTTTCCAGCTGTGCATATACAACCCCCATTGTATTTAAATTTTTTACATATTTCTCGTGAGACTTTCCTTTTTTCAGAAGCCTTAATGCCTTGTCCATACAATCTATTGCTGTATCCTTGTCATGGTGTATCATCGCTTCCTGTCCTTCCCGCATATATACGTCAGCAAGAATCTCATAGTCTCTTTTATTTATTAACTGTGTCATTGAGACCACCATCCATATTTCCCTGTGTTTCTGTGACCTTTTTCCTATATGTATTATAGACACGTTTTTTGAAAAATACAAGACCGAACAGACATTTTGTGCTTTTTTACAAAACAAAAACACCGTCCCCGCAAACTACATTGCGAAAACAGTGCTTCTTTAGTGCACCTCCAGGGGCTCGAACCCTGCACACCCTGATTAAGAGTCAGGTGCTCTACCAAATGAGCTAGAGGTGCATTTCTTATTTACGTCTTTCCTAAACGCAAGATTTATTATATAGTATAGATACATGAAATGCAACAACTTTTTTCATTTTTTTTTATTATTATTTTTGAAAGGAATTATTACTATATGAAAGTTGAAGAAAGATTATTAAAATACGTCTCTTATTGGACTACCTCTGACGAGGAAAATTCAAATATTCCAAGTAGTGATCGTCAGTTTGAGCTTGGACGTGTTCTTGAGACTGAACTGAAGGAATTAGGCCTGGAAAAGGTTATTCTTACTGATCACTGTTATGTATATGGCTTACTGCCTGCTACTGCCGGTATGGAAAATGTAACACCTATTGGATTTATCGCACATATTGACACTGCTCCTGATTTTTGCGGTGAAAATGTTAAGCCACAGATTATTCCTGACTATAATGGTGAGGATGTTCTTCTCAAAGGCAACAACTCTATTCTTAAGGTTTCAGATTTCCCAACCCTTAAATCGCTTAAGGGGCGCACTCTTATTACCACAGATGGTACTACCCTTCTTGGAGCTGATGACAAGGCTGGCCTTTCTGAAATTATGACTGCTATTGAGCAGATAATAGATGAAAAGATTCCACATGGCGATATATGGATTGGTTTTACTCCTGATGAAGAAGTTGGTGCTGGTGCCGATCTTTTTGATTTAGATTACTTTAAGGCTAAATTTGCTTATACAGTTGATGGCGATTACGAGGGTGAAGTTGCATACGAGAACTTTAATGCTGCTAGTGCTGTATTCAACATTAAGGGGGTTAATGTTCATCCAGGTGAAGCAAAGGATATTATGGTTAATGCTGGACTTATTGCTACAGAGATTGCATCCCGTCTTCCTGAAAATGAGACCCCTGCTCACACAGAGGGCCGCGAAGGCTTCTTCCATTTAATGGATTTATCCGGTGATGTAGCTTCAGCAAGACTTAACTATATTGTCAGAGACCATGACAAGGATATTTTCGAGTCTCGCCTTAATCTTCTTCGCACAATTGAAGTTGAGATTAACCAGAAATATGGTGCAAATACAGCTACTCTTGAAATAAATTATCAATATGAGAATATGCTTTCTGTTATAGAAGATAATATGCATATTATTGATTTAGCAAAAGATGCTATTGCTTCAGTAGGACTCGAGCCAATCTCCCGCCCAGTTCGTGGAGGTACTGATGGTGCCCGTCTTTCCTTTATGGGACTTCCTTGTCCAAACCTTGGAACAGGAGGATATGGTTTCCATGGTCCTTATGAGCATATTTCTGTTGAGGCTATGGAGACTGTTGTAAAGATTATTAAGAATATTATTACTTCCGTAAAATAACTTTAGACTAATTTAAAAGCAGTAGCATTTATTCTGATGTTTTTTGATTTTTCTGTTCCATTTATGCCTTCATTTATCAAGATGGATTTATCAGAGCTTCCCACACT
>JAXJPW010000048.1:0-8588 GCA_036311465.1 Agathobacter sp. | reverse complement strand
CTCTTTTTCAGCTATTCAGTACAAGATACTATGACTGTCATGCACTGTTAGCTCTGTTTTAAGAGGTAAATATTTAAAGAAAAGCCCATAAAATCAATGATTTAGGGCTTGACATTATAGGAAGGAAGATTAAGAGCTTTTGTTCCCATATTCCCTATGTAAGGTTGAAAAAGTTTTGGAAAAAGTGCGACAAAAGTAAATTTTCTTCCCATATGCGTTTTGTAAAGAGTTGAAGAAATTTTGCTTAGAATCTGTAATCACGATTTCTATGCTCCAAGTACTTAATAGTAAAAACTTTTGTGCTGCGTGAAGGCATTAGGTGGAGATGTTACCAAATACAGTTCAAACAGGCACAAAAGGAATTGCACTATAACTTGCTTCCCGGGAAAAGCAAGTTGTAGTGAGTGGATTTTGCCCATCCAGGGGCGCACGAAGTCCAGTGGACTTCGGCTTTGCGCGGACCGTAGCGGAGCGAAGACGGCCCTGGCCCAGGCCTCTCAGGTGCTGAGAGGAGAAGTGATGTGCACGTCACTTCGTACTGGGTACTATCTGGCGGAGGCAATGCCTGTTCCGTTCGCAGAGGGGCCTGCGAACCCATTGGTTGTGAAGCAAGATTAACAGAAAAATTTTACAGTGAAAGGAGTGCGCGATGAAAGCGACAAGACACAATGGTCGAAGTGGAAAGCACGGCTCCTACAATCCTAAGCATAATGATAGGCAATTTGATATTTCACATAGTGAGCATATAGATGGAGAGTTGGCATTACAGAATGTGTATTGGGATTGTTATGGAGGGAGACGTACTTCCGCTGAGACTCCAGAAAATGATGAGAGTTTTGAGGAAGTTGAGCTCAAATTTTATCACGATAATTATCAGGACTTTGTTAATGGACAGAATTATAGAAATGAATGCAATGGACATTCTGAGAGAAATCGTTCTGTGGAGGAAATCTATCGTAATAAGAAAACATGTCCTGAAGAAAGCATTTGATTCTATATGCAGAACTGTTAAATAGAGCAAGTCTGTCACAGAAAAATGATATGACGGATGAATTTGGAAATGTATATGTTATCTATCCTATCGATCAACTAAGTAAGCGTCTGAATTTATCAGAAACACAGATAAAGCGTTTGATTAAAGAACTTGTAAATGAAGGCTTGTTGAAGAAGAGAAGCGGAGGCTTTAATAAACCAAATCACTTATTTGTTATTCTTCCAGGGGAGCAAAAAGGAACTACTGGGGAGGTCACAAATGGCACTACTGTAGGTGCAAAAAAGGCACCACTGACAGTACATAAAGGGCCTACTAACTACTATAACAAAACACTTGATGAAACTACTTATACATATGATGAAGGGGAGAGTTTTTAATTATGGAAAAGAAAAATACTTATTTAGGAAATGATGGTTTGCTCCATTGCGCTGTATGTAATGAAGCTGTAGAAGTGAAATTTGATGTTCCTGTAATGGGAATCACAGTTCATGGCAGAATGTGTAAGTGCCAGAGAGAGTTGCAGAAGCAGATAGAGGAACGACAGAGACAGCAGGAGGAACAGATTAAAAGAGACCGTTGTTTTCCAAGTCGTATCCAGCATGAATGGACATTTGAAAATGATAATGGTCGTAATTCCAAGATGCAAGTTGCTAAGAACTATGTGGCTAACTGGAATGAAATGAAGAAAAATGGCTTAGGGCTTCTGCTTTGGGGCTCCGTAGGCAGTGGCAAAAGCTATATGGCAGCATGCGTGGCATTTGAAAAAACACATAGCCTGGATCACGAACATATGTTATCATTATTCGCAGGAATGCGGAAGAAATAATAAAAATCTATGGAGGATTAGGAAAATGAGATTAGACGGTTTTGGATTTTTTGTTGAAGATATGGCCAAGATGATTCGCTTTTATAGGGACGTTTTGGGATTTGAAATCAAGGAAGAAGAGAATACTTCCAATGTTTACCTTGTGAAAGACGGAACTCTTTTTCTACTATACGGACGGAAGGATTTCGAGAAGATGACAAGCCGGAGATATGAGTATATCAGGGGCCTGAATGGACATTTTGAAATGGCATTATATGTTGATACTTTTGAAGAGGTGGATGAGGCATACAAGCATGCTGTGGAAAATGGTGCCACACCTGTACTTGAACCTGAAATTGAACCTTGGGGACAGAAAACCTGCTATATTGCAGACCCGGAAGGAAACCTAATAGAGATAGGTTCCTGGAACAAGCCTTATGAAGAAAAGGATTTTGAGGAATAAGGAATATGGCGTTCGATTATAAAAAGGAGTACAAAGAATTTTATATGAATAGAAATCTGTAATACTATGGGGCAGGTACAGGTGGACCATTGTGTCATTACCGTAAATGCATATAGCTATACAATTATTACAGCACATAAAGAATGAAATTTTATAGAGAAAGAATGAACCATGCCGGGTAAATCAATATCACGTGGGCGAATGATAATGATTTTGCATATTTACAGTAAGTACTATGTGTGTTATATTGCTAAATAAAGAAAAAGAAAGAGCACATAGAGTGTAAAGGAGAGGAAATGAAGATTAGATAGTTTGATTTGAGTAAACGCATATTTTGTAAAGACCTGTGCAAGACATGGGCTTATTGTGTACGCTTAAATTAGATTATTTTATCCGTTTGTTCCCTTTTTCTATATAATAGGGTTTATTTTTCGGGTCTATTTTGCGTATGCAAAGTAGGCCTGTTTTTTATCTCAGTTTGGGAAGAAAACCACTTCTATATGCAGTGAGTAGAGACATATTCGTTTCAGTAGAGGTTACAATCCCCCCCGGCAGAGATAGAAGTCTCCGGCAGATTGCAGGAAGGAGCGCAGGCAAAGGAGGTTAATTTGGCACAAATAAATGTAAGCAAACTTACCTTTGCGTATGAAGGTGCTTTTGATAATGTTTTTGAGAATACATCATTTTCTATTGATACTGATTGGAAACTAGGCTTTGTTGGAAGAAATGGAAAGGGAAAAACCACATTCCTTAATCTGCTTCTTGGAAAATATGAATATTCTGGAAGTATAAGTGGGAATGTGAACTTTGATTATTTTCCATATGCAGTATCAAAAGAAGATATGAGTAAAACAGCAGACGAGTTAGTAGAGTTGTGGAAGCCTGGTGTAGAGATCTGGAGAGTGATGTGTGAAATGCCGGCACTTGAAATAGATGCAGAGCTTTTATACAGACCCTTTGGAACCTTAAGCTTTGGTGAACGAACTAAGGTTATGTTGGCAGTGTTGTTTTCTAGTGAAAATGAATTTTTACTGATAGACGAACCTACGAATCATTTGGATAAACAGGCAAGGGAATTAGTAAAAAAATATCTTGCAACAAAGAATGGTTTTATTCTTGTGTCGCATGATAGAGATGTATTGGATGCGTGTATTGATCATGTACTGGTTCTTAATCGAGCAACCATAGAGATTCAGGCAGGAAATTTTTCCAGCTGGTGGGATAATAAAGAAAAGTCAGATGCTAATGCTAAGGCGGAGAATGAAAAGCATATTAAGGAGATTAATAAACTAAAGCAATCAGCGGATAGAGCTAATAGATGGGCAGTGAAAAATGAGAGCACCAAAATAGGCTTTGACCCAATTAAAGAACATGACAGATTTATTAATACAAGAGCATTTATCGGAGCAAAAACCAAAAAGATGCAGAAAAGAGTTAGAGCATATGAAAGGCGAATCACAAGAGAAATAGAAGACAAAGAAGATTTGCTAAATGATATTGAAAATGTAGACAATCTCAAGATTATGCCGCTTAACTATCATAAAAAAAGACTAATGTCAGCAAGAAACTGGTCTTTGAAATATAAGGATTCCAACGTAAATGTTTTCTCAGACATAACATTTGATATTAGTAATGGTGAGCGCGTGGTTATTGATGGCGAGAATGGGTGCGGAAAGACAAGTCTTATTCATGCAATCTTAGATAAAAATGCAGGCACAAATGCGTTTAATTATAGTATGGATGGGATTTTCGAGGTGCCAGAAAATCTTACTATCTCATACATTGATCAGGACACCTCCGGATTAAAGGGAAAGCTTAAGGAGTATTCAGAAAATAAAGGTGTTGACTATACACTTTTGCTGTCACTTCTCAGGCAACTGGATTTTGAAAGAAATCAGTTTTCAAAACCGATGGAACAATATTCGGAGGGACAGAAAAAGAAAGTATTAATTGCAACTAGTCTCCTTGTGCCAGCGCATTTGTATATTTGGGACGAGCCATTAAACTACGTAGATGTATTTACAAGAATGCAGATAGAAAACCTGATAGAGTATTATAAACCCACAATGCTAATTGTAGAGCATGATGTAAGATTCAAAGAAAAAATAGCGACTAAAGTAATCCGATTAAAGAGCTAAAGAGGTATTAGGATAAAAGTATATGTTCCAATGACGGAAACAGGATTTTATATTCTTTTATGTCTTAGGGAGCCAAATCATGGATATGGTATTGTTCAGAAGGTAAAAGAAATAACAGGTGGAGATATTGTTCTTACTCCAGGAACTATGTACGGCAGTCTTTCAAAAATGGAAAAGGATGGTCTAATATGTTTTCAGGGAGAAGAAGATAAGAGAAAAAAGTATTTGATTACAAAACTGGGAAGTCTAAGCTCTATGCATAAAATGGGCTGGAAATTTACTAAAGTTATTTTTCACGGATTATACTATTTCGAAGAATGTGAACCTGAAAATGTAACATATAGACTCGATTATAATCAGGAGGGGATTAGGAATAAGGCAGAATATGTGCAAATGTTTTCGGACTGTGGTTGGGAATATTTGTTTGATTTTGCAGGATATAGCTATTTTCGCAAAGGGTCTGATGAGTCAGACACCGATGATGAGATTTTTTGCGATGACGAATCAAGGCTTGATATGATGAAGCGTGTGTATAGAGGGCGCATCATTCCCCTTATCGTTCTTTTTTGCTGCACAATTTTTCCACAGTTTTTGATAAATTCACATAACAATGGAAGTGTTGTACAGGATATACTGTCAGTGTTGCTATTGGTTATGGGTATGTTATATTTATGCATTTTTTTTGGATTTTCAATTCAGTTTTACAAATTTGAGAAAAAGATTCATACTGAAGATGAAAAGCTAAAATGGAAGTATGTTGGGATTTTTTCAGCACTATTTTTGTGTGCCTTTGTGTTTGTAAGTGTTGCTTATCTTAAGATGTCATCAAAATATACCATTAATGACAGGGACAATGGCTTTGCTATAGAAGCAGAACGACTCAACAGGAAAGTGGTAAAAGAATATGAATTATTGAGTTTGTAATCAAATAGGAAGGGGACAAAATGGAGATAGTACCATATAACAATAATATTGAGGAGTATCTAAAATCGGATAATGTAATTGATTATGATAATGAGTCCATTCAGAAGTTGGCTGATTCATTATTTGAAAAGGCAGACAGTGAGCTGGAATTTATTAAACATGCCTATGAATTTGTCAGGGATAATGTCGCTCATTCAGCAGATATAGGTGAGGATTTACTTACCTGTGCGGCTTCAGAGGTGCTGGAGGCGGGGCATGGAATCTGCTTTGCAAAGTCTCACCTGTTAGCTGCAATATTGCGCTGTAAATCTATTCCGGCTGGTCTGTGCTATCAAAAGCTTATATTAGATGATGAAACTATGCCGATTTTGGTATACCATGGACTTAATGGAGTATATATTAGGGAATTGGACAAATGGATAAGGCTTGATGCACGAGGAAATCGCCCGGATATAGATGCGCAGTTTTCAATGGATAATGAACAACTTGCATTTGAAGTGCGCCAGGAATTGGGAGAAATGGACAGCTTTGTTATATACCCGAATCCAGATGTGAAAATAGTAGATAACCTTAGAGAAAACAAGACAAGAACAAACCTAATGAATAATCTTCCAACTGAACTGGGATACCTTCAATAGGTTAAGGGAGTAGAACAAGATGAAGACACAAAGACTTTCCATGAAGACGGAACGCCTGATTCTGAGAGATTATTGTGAGAAGGACTTCATGGAATATTATAATCTTAAATCAGATTCACAGACAATGTACTACCTGCAGGATATACAACTGCACTCCAGGGAAGAGGCATATGAGGATTTTCAAGTGGTCATGAAGGATATTGATAATCCTGGTAGAAAATTCTACTTTTTACATATTGAATTAAAGGATTCACATAAGCAGGTTGGAAGTGTTGGTTATACGGTATTGGATGATACCCCTGTAGGAAAAATAGTTCATGCAGGATATTTTATATATCCTAAGTTTTGGGGAAAAGGCTATATGACAGAAGCCCTCAAAAGGGTTCTCGAGTTTGCATTTTCTGAGAATAATGTATATAGAGTATCAACAGGATGCCTGGCGGAAAATATAGGTTCAGAAAAAGTAATGCAGAAATGTGGTCTGATAAAGGAGGCTGAACATATTGACTATGAATGGCATGACGGAAAAATGAAAACCAGAAGAGAATATAGAATACTTAAGAATGAGTATATGGAATTATGAAGGAAAGACTATTTAGACAGCTGGCGATAGATTATTGCTGTAGCTATGATGACATAATAGATCACAAAAATCATTTTACAAAATTTGTGAAACAGGAGGGAAGGCGTAGATTTGATGAGGCATTCTGTTTTGATGAGGCGACTCCGGATATGCTTGCAGTGGCAGCAGTCATGGATGGTGAAATTGTTGGAATGGCGGGAGCCAGTGCAGACAGTCCTTTGCTTTGGCAGATTGGAATAAATGTAAGTCAAAAGGCTGAGGGCAGGCATATTGGATCTACACTTGTGTCAATACTGAAGCATGATATTATGGAAATGGGAATAACTCCATACTATGGCACAAGCTTTTCAAACCTTGCATCTCAGAAGGTTGCAACAAATGCAGGCTTTGAGGTTATGTGGGTAGAACTATTGTCAGAGAAGGACAATCCATAGTAAAAGCTTAAGGAGGGGCAAAATGATAAAGGCATTAGACAGAGACAAAATAGAAAAATCACTTACGCTCATATGGGATGTGTTTTGCCAATATGAAGCTGTCAATTATCCGAAAGCAGGAAAGCAGGCATTTTGGGATGCAATACATTCAAAGGAATACCTGGATATGCTGGATGCCTATGGAGCCTTTGAGGATAATGAGCTTGTGGGTATTATTGCTACAAGAAATGAAGGAAGCCACATTGCACTTTTCTTTGTAGATGGACAGCATCAGAACAAGGGAATCGGAAGACTGCTATGGAATGAGGTGGCAGATAATAGCAGGGCAAAGGAAATAACCGTTCATTCCTCTATATATGCAAAAGAGATATACAGCAAGCTGGGGTTTATACAAAAAGGCGATTTATGTAATGAGGATGGCATACAGTATATCCCTATGGTGTATAAAAATCTTATTCACAGATTACAGGATAAAGACGATAAAAAGGCATATGAGTTGTCAAAACAAATCGGCGCAGCCTCAGCATTAAGTGATGAATATTATTCCTGCTATGAGGATTTCCTCAGTATGATAAGAGCAGAAAGCTCTTATGTAAGAACAAGGGGATTTATCCTGTGCTGTGCCCAGGCCAGGTGGGATACAGAAGGAAAAATGGAAAAAACCTTACCTTCATTGTTTGCCTTACTTCATGACAAAAAGCCTACAGTAGTAAGACAGTGCCTTGCAGCACTTCACGAAGTGGTGCTTTATCGTCCGGAATTGTGTGAATTAATTGATGAAGAAATTCAGAGTATCGACCTTAGCCAATATAAGGATAGTATGTCTCCATTAATTCAAAAAGACATGGATGAATTATCAAAAATGCTGGGGAGGCTTTAGGGATAATGATTCTAATCGGGGAAAGAATAAGAAAGAAGCTGTGAAGAAAATGAAGAATATCTTATTTATCGCCACAGGCGGAACAATTGCATCTAAGAAGACAGACAGTGGACTTACACCTCAGATTACGCCACAGGAGCTATTAAGCTATGTGCACGGAATAGCAGATTTCTGTAAGGTTACGGCAGTAACTCCCTTTAATCTGGATAGCTCAAATGTCAGACCGGATAACTGGAGGATGATAGTTCACACGATTTGGGAGAACTATGAAAAGTATGACGGCTTTGTGATTGCCCATGGAACAGACACTATGGCATATACAGCGGCGGCATTATCATATATGATTCAGAATTCAGCTAAACCTATAGTGATAACAGGTTCTCAGAAACCAATCAATCTGGATATTACTGATGCCAAAACTAATCTGTACGACAGTTTTTTATATGCCTCTGATGATGCATCACAGGGAGTGCAGCTGGTATTTGATGGCAAGGTTATTGCCGGAACGAGAGCCAAAAAGGTAAGAACCAAGAGCTATAATGCCTTTTCAAGTATTGATTTTCCCTGCCTTGCAGTGATTCAGGACCATAGAATTATGAGATATATTCCAATGTGTAAAAAGCAAGCAAAAACATACATTTTTCGGCAGTTAATTTCCAGCACTTTTCGGCAGTCAAAAACCAGCACTTTCATAACCGCTTATATATCCCGGGGATTGCTCCCCGGGTT
>JAXJPW010000047.1:0-157187 GCA_036311465.1 Agathobacter sp. | reverse complement strand
GCAGGTATAAAAGCACAGTATGTCCTCATGGATACATGGTTTACTACCGAGCCAATGATTGGAGCAATTCTAAATACAGGTCTTGACGTTATCGGCATGGTAAAGCAGTTAAAACAACGCTATACGTATAATGGTAAACAATACAAACTTCAGGAATTAAAAAAATTTGTATGTTTTGATGGAGCCAGAAACATCTTTGGTTCCCTGATTGTTACAACCAAAACAGGAATCCCTGTAAAGATTGTATTTGTACGTAATCGAAACAAGAAGAGTGAGTGCTTATATATTCTAAGCACGGACACTTCATTAAGTAATTCAGAAATCGTACGTATTTATGGAAATAGATGGTCTATTGAGTGTTTCTTTAAATCATCTAAATCTTTCTTGAAATTAGGCACTGAATTTCAGAGCCATAATTATGGTGCAATGGTAAGCCATACAACCATTGTATTCACCAGATATATTATTCTGGAGTGGATTCGCAGGAATCAAAATGACCAGAAAACATATGGCGAATTGTTTTACATGTTCTGTGATGATATTCAGGACATGGATTTAACAAATGCTCTTCAAAGCCTTATGGCTTTATTTGTGGAGCACATTTCCAACTTATCGGCAGATATCACATCTGTAATCAAATGTAAAGTAAGTGAATGGATTGGCTCTCAAGCCTCATTTATTCAGGCTTTATTTGGAAATATATGCTGGGAAAGTTGAGTATAATGATATAAGACAGAGGGGGATGGGCAATTATATAAGACCGTAGTCTTAGGATAGTGCATCCTCCTTCAAAAAACAAAAATAAAATAGAAAAAAATCTAAAAAGTGGTTGACATAATTTGTGGATTTTGGTATCATAATCAAGTCGATGAGCCGACGTAAATAAATATGTAAATGCGATAGTGGCGTAGTTGGTAACGCGCGACCTTGCCAAGGTCGAGACCGCGGGTTCGAGCCCCGTCTATCGCTCTGGTGATTAGCTCTCAGGTTTTCGTAAATCGAAGGTTTGGGGGTTTTTCTTATTTTATACCAATAGGAGGATTATGTTATGGCAAAGGAGTTACCTAAGAGAAGTGAAGTCAAAATTGAAGACACATGGAATCTTTTAGATATGTATGAATCTGATGCTGCATGGGAGAAGGAGCTCGATTGGATTCGAGAAATGCTCCCAAAACTTGAAGCTTTTGAAGGAAAGGTAGGAGAGAGTGCAAAAACACTGTTTGAGCTGTTAGAGCTTTCTGCATCAGTTGATGAGAAGCTGGAGCTTGCATTTAACTATGCACAGAGACAGTACGATCAGGATACTTCTGATACAGCTCATCAGGCACAGGTTGCCAGGATTATGTCTCTTTATGCAGACTTAATGAGTGCAGAGTCATTTATCTCACCAGAGATTATTGCAATTGACGAAGCTGTGTTAGAGAAGTACTACCAGGAGATACCGGAACTTGAGCTTTATAGAAAGCAGGTTGCTGAGATTCAGAGACTTAAGGCTCACAGACTTTCACCTGAAATGGAGAAGGTAATTGCACAGACTCTTGAGATGTCGCAGGTTGGAACAGATACATTTAATGTACTTAACAATGCAGATATTACATTTCCAGAGATAACAGATGAAAATGGAGACAAGCTTAGACTTACTCATGGAAGATTTATTCCATGTCTTGAGAGTGCTGATCGTGAGGTTAGAAAGGAAGCCTTTCAGAAGTTCTATGGAACCTACAAGCAGTTTCTTAACACATACGCAAGCCTTTACAATGGACAGGTTAAGCAGCTGATTTTTAATGCAAAGGTTAGAAAATACGATTCAACACTTGAGGCTTCAGTTGATGAGAACAATGTGTCTCCAATCGTATATAAGAATCTTGTAGAGACAGTAAACAAGAATCTGGATAAGCTTCACAGGTATGTATCTCTTCGCAAGAAATATCTGGGAGTTGACCAGCTTCATATGTACGATATTTACACACCAATGATTTCAGATGTTGCCAAGAAGTATACATTTGAAGAGGCCAAGGAGATTTGCCTTGAGGCACTTGCACCACTTGGTCAGGAGTACGTAGCCAAGGTTAAGGAAGGCTTTGAGAATCGTTGGGTAGATGTATATGAGAACCAGGGCAAGGTAAGTGGCGCTTATTCAGCGGGCGCTTATGGAACACATCCATATGTATTAATGAACTTTAATGGTTCTCTGGACAATGTATTTACACTTATTCATGAGATGGGACATGCTATGCATTCTTATTATTCAAATGAGAATCAGCCATATATTTATTCACAGTACAGAATATTCGTGGCAGAGGTTGCATCTACATGTAATGAGGTACTTCTTCTTGAGTACTTACTTGGCAAGACAGAGGATGAGAAGGAGAGATTATATCTCTTAAATCATTACCTTGATATGTTCAAGGGAACACTTTTCAGACAGACTCAGTTTGCAGAGTTTGAGATGGAGTCAAATAAAATGGTAGAGAACGGAGAGGGGCTTAACGCAGACAATCTTAGCGAGCTGTACCTTAGCATTAATAAGAAGTACTATGGTGAGGATATGATATCTGATCCTGAAATTGCATATGAGTGGGCACGTATCCCTCATTTTTATTACAACTTCTATGTATATCAGTATGCAACAAGCTTCTCAGCAGCAGTAGCAATTGCTCATGATATTCTTGAGAAGGGCCAGCCAGTAGTAAAGAAGTACAAGGAGTTCTTATCAGGAGGCTGCTCAGAGGCACCAGTTGAACTTCTTAAGAAGGTAGGCGTTGATCTTGAAAAAACAGAGCCAATTCAGGCAGCACTTGATGTAATGGCTACTGTTCTTGACCAAATGGAAAAATAATATAATAGAGAAAAACAGTCAAATCTCAATGGAAAGTTTTTCAAAATAGTTTTTTATAATTTCAAAAAATCTGTTGATTTTTCACTGATAGCAATCTACAAAACTATGATTTGTTCAATGATGCCAGGCTGGCTGCCAATTAATGTGGGACCGGCAATTATTGGAAAAATGATATTAATGTGTATAGGTGCATATGCTATTGTAGCAATTCTTGAATATAGAAAAGTAAAAAGGATTCCTATGGATATTGCTCTTAAGACAGTTGAATAAAATAAGTAGAAGCAAAGAAAAAAGACAGGGCCTGGCAGAAATACCAGACCCTGTATTAATTATCTTAAGGAATTGACTACAAGCTTGTATTCAGCAAGATTCTGAGCTTTCCTGATTTTCTTCCAAAGCTTATCAGAGTCTTCAAAGTTATTGCGAAGGTAGGTCCAGATTTCTTTCATTCGAAACAGCACATCCCTGTCGCCGCTCATTATCTCCTTATACTGTTCAAAGACCTCATCATGGAAGCTCATGATTCTTCTTCGGTAGTCCTCTTTGTCAAAAGGCATGGCACTGTCAGCCTTGATGGCTGCCGCAAGTCCCGGATTGGCGAAAAGTCCTCGTCCTATCATAAAGGTATCAAGGTCTTGAAATCTTTCCTGTACCCGGTGGAAGCTGTCCAAATCGACAATATCTCCATTGTAGCTAAGGGTGGTAATCTTTGTGTCAATTTTATCCAATGCCATCTGAAAAGCCTCAAGCCGAGGAGTGTTTTTGTAAAAATCCTTTCTTACACGTGGGTGGATAATCAGCTCTGGAATAGGATATTTGCTGTATATCTCAAGCAGACGTGGCCATTCATCATCTGTCTCAAAGCCAATTCTTGTCTTAAGTGTTACCGTAATATCTGCCTTGCTGTAGAGCTCATCAAGAAAACGGTCCAGCTCATCCGGAACTGTAAGGAAGCCTGAACCTCTTTTCTTGGAGGTGACAGTACCGGAAGGACATCCAAGGTTAACGTTAAGTGTGTTATAACCATATTCCTTAAGCTGTTCACCAAGATACAGAACCTCATCTACACGATTAGACATAATCTGAGGAATAAGGGTTATACCCTTGTTATTCTCGGGATCCAGGTCCGCCTTAATTTTCTTACTCATTTTCTTGGCAGCAGGTATAAAAGGTGTATAAAATGTATCAATTCCGCCAAAATTGTGGGCAAGTGCGTTTCTGTTTATATATCCTGTAAGACCCTCCATAGGGGCTAATTCTATTATCATAACATGAACCTTTCTAACTAAAATGCTAGTTGAAGTATACAATAATAAATCTGAAAATGAAATATGGTTTACTTATTAAATGTAAAATGTTAGATTATATAGTAAAATAATAATCGTAAGAAGAGGAGTGAATCATGAGCTACGCTGATCAGTTATTTGTCAACATGTGCAAGGATATTCTTGAAAACGGAACAAGTACAGAGGGAGAGCTTGTCAGACCACATTGGGAGGACGGAACAAGTGCCTATACCATTAAGAAGTTTGGAGTGGTAAATAGATATGATTTGTCTAAGGAATTTCCTGCAATTACGCTTCGCAAGACTTATATCAAGAGTGCTACAGATGAACTGCTTTGGATCTGGCAGAAAAAGTCCAATAACATTCATGACCTTAAGAGCAATGTCTGGGATGAGTGGGCTGACGAGGAAGGTTCTATTGGAAAAGCCTATGGATACCAGCTTGGAGTCAAGCACCAGTATAAAGAAGGAATGATGGATCAGGTGGACCGAGTCATTTACGACCTTAAGAATAATCCTTTTTCTAGAAGAATTATGACCAATATATATGTACATCAGGATTTGCATGAGATGAATCTATATCCATGCGCATATAGTATGACTTTTAATGTGACCCAGAAGAAGGGTGAGGACAGATTAACTCTCAATGCAGTGCTTAATCAAAGATCTCAGGACGTGCTTGCTGCAAATAACTGGAATGTGTGTCAGTATGCAGTGCTTGTCCATATGCTGGCTCAGGTATGCGACATGAATGTTGGAGAGCTTGTTCATGTAATTGCAGATGCACATATTTATGACCGTCATGTACCAATTGTGCAGGAGCTTATCACAAGAGAGCAGTATCCGGCACCAAAATTCTGGCTTAACCCGGAGATTAAGGATTTCTATCAGTTTACAACTGACGACATTAAAATTACAGATTATGTAACAGGGGAGCAGATTAAGAATATCCCTATTGCTATATAGAAGGAGGCAATATGAATTTAATTGCAGCAGTAGATAATAATTGGGCTATAGGTAAAAACAACCAGTTACTGGTGAGAATTCCAATGGATCAGAAGTTTTTCAGAGAGACTACTACCGGTAAGGTGGTGGTAATGGGACGTAAGACTTTAGAGAGCTTTCCTAATGGGTTACCACTTAAGAACAGAACAAATATTGTCCTCACACGAAATCCTGATTACAAGGTGAAGGATGCCATTGTGGTTCATTCCATGGATGAGCTTCACGAGGAGCTTAAGAATTATCCAAGTGAGGATATTTATATTATCGGTGGAGAGAAGATTTATAATCAGATGGTGGATGAATGCGATGTGGCCCATATTACCAAGATAAATTATGAATATGACGCTGATGCATATTTCCCTAATCTTGATGAGAAGCCGGAGTGGGAGATTACCGGTGATAGCGAGGAACAGACATATTTTGATTTAGAGTTCTTTTTCTATAGATACGAGAAGAAAAAATAGGACAGAGGAATTGGAAATTATGGATATAACAGGAAGAAAACTATTTGTTAAAGCCTTGGAGGAAGAGGGCGTTGATACACTGTTTGGTTACCCTGGTGGAACTGTAACAGATTTGTTTGATGAATTATATAAGACAGATTCTATTAATCTTGTACTCCCTAGACACGAGCAGGGACTTATTCATGAGGCAGAAGGCTATGCCAAGTCAACAGGTAAGGTGGGAGTATGTCTTGTAACAAGTGGACCTGGTGCAACAAATATTGTAACAGGGCTTGCAGATGCTCATTATGACAATGTACCACTTGTATGCTTTACCGGTCAGGTACCACTTAGTCTTATTGGAAATGACGCTTTTCAAGAGGTGGATATTGTTGGCATGACCCGCAATATCACCAAGTATAGTGTTACTGTTCGAGACAGAAAGGAACTGGGTAAGATTATCAAAATGGCCTTCTATATTGCCAGAACCGGTAAGCCAGGTCCTGTTCTTATCGACATACCTAAGGATATTCAGACAGCCAGTGGTCCTTCTGATTATCCAGATAAGATTGATATTAGAGGATACAAGATAAATGATTCAGTTCATGTAGGTCAGTTAAAGAGGGCCTACAAGCTCTTAAAGAGTGCTAAGAAACCTCTTATTCTTGCAGGTGGTGGAATTAACATTTCAGGAGCCAATGACAAGCTTCTTGAATTTGCCAGAAAGATGGAGGTTCCGGTTGTTACAACAATTATGGGAAAAGGCGCAATTCCTACAACAGAGGACTTATATGTAGGTAACTGTGGAATGCATGGAAAGTATGCAGCTAATAAGGCTGTCAGCGAATGTGATCTACTTTTCTCAATAGGAACAAGATTCAACGACAGAATAACAGGTGATCTTAATGAATTTGCACCTAATGCCAGAATAGTACATATTGATGTAGATACCTCATCTATTTCCAGAAATGTAGTTGTTGATGTTCCAGTGGTTGCAGATGCAGGACTTGCTCTTGAAAAGCTTCTTGAGTGGGCTGAACCAAAGAAGACTGCTTCCTGGAGAAAGCAGATTGAGGAATGGAATCAGGAAAATCCTCTTGAGATGAGAAGAGACAGGGGAATGAGCCCTCAGATGATAATGGAGCATATCAATTCCAATTATCCTGAAGCTATATATGTAACAGATGTAGGCCAGCATCAGATGTGGGCTACTCAGTATCTTGAGCTGGATAGCAACAGTAAGCTCCTAACCTCAGGCGGACTCGGAACCATGGGCTTTGGTCTTCCGGCAGCCATTGGAGCCAAAATTGCAAATCCGGACAAGGAGGTTGTGTGCATCTCTGGAGACGGTGGCCTTCAGATGAATATACAGGAGCTTGCAACGGCGGTAGTTCAGGGGGCAGGCGTTACTATTTGTGTTCTTAATAACTACTATCTGGGAATGGTTAGACAGATGCAGCAGTTATTCTATGGCAAGAGATACTCAGCTACCTGCCTTAGAAGAAGGGTTACCTGTCCGGCTGAATGTAAGGGACCTAATCCTTCATGCCCACCTTATACACCTGATTTTGTAAAGCTTGTGGAAAGCTACGGTGGAATTGGAATTCGTGTGGAAAAAGAGGAGGATATTGATGCAGCTTTTGCAGAGGCAAAGAAGCATAAGGGCCTTCCTGTAATTATTGAGTTTATGATCGCAACAGACGAAATCGTTCTTCCAATGGTTAAGAGCGGTAATCCAATGAGCGAGATGATATTAAAGTAGGAGGGAGCAGGTATGTCAGAGATGAAAAACAGATGGATTGCTCTGTATGTAGAGAATCAGGTTGGTGTTCTGGCCAAGGTATCAGGGCTCTTTTCAGCAAAGTCCTACAACCTTCAGTCTCTCACAGTTGGAATTACAGAAGATGAGACTATGTCGAGAATGACAATCTGTGTAACAAGTGATGACATTACTTTTGAGCAGATAAAGAAACAGCTTAACAGAATGGTAGAGGTTATTAAGGTAGTTGACCTTACTGATGTGTCACTTCACATGAAGGAAATTCTGTATGTTAAGCTTGAGCAGTTAAGCAGAGAGGATATGGCTGACATTTTCCAGACGGCCCAGGTTTTCAAGATTGATGTTGTAGATAAGAGCAGGGACAGTCTTATTCTTGAAAGCAAGCTTACAGAGCATCGTAACAATGAACTTATTGCTTTACTGAAGTCTCAGTATCGTCATATTTCTGTAGTAAGAGGCGGAGCAGTGGCAATTGAATCAATTAGTACCGGATGTCGATAACAATTGAATAACGTCATTACAGAAAAAGAGGCATCTGCCTATCCTTATGGGGAAGGCAGGTGCCTCAAGTAGATTCTAATAGATTCTAGATTCTCACAATTTCTTACAATTTCTCATATTGTCTTAAGCAGCAAGGCTTATCTTGCCATTAGATCAATAATTTCACCTACATACATGGTATGCATATCATTATCCTGATACCATTTCTTCTTGATTTCAGGAATCTCAAAGTTATCCTCAGTAATTGGAACCTTGGCCATTATTTTACATACAAGTACAAAGTTGGCTTCATCAGGGTATGGAATTCCATGTCTGAAGGCAGGAGTCAGATTAGCCTCCTTAAACTTATCTACATCACGACCGCTATGTGAACCACAGTAATTCAGGGCATCTCTATAATCTTCTGATAGGAAGGAAACAGTGAAAAATTCTCCCTTGTCCAGAAATTCTTTTGTATATCTGGAATCTCTAATAAAAATGTTTACAACATTCTTGCCCCAGAGTACACCCAGGCCACCCCAGCTAACAGTCATTGTATTATAATCTTGCTTTGTTCCTGCTGAAATAAGAGCCCATTCCTTTCCTATTTTATCAAAAGGATTAAACTCTACAGAATTAATTGGAATTGGCTGAAATGCATGCATATTTATTACCTCTCTTATATCTTTTATAATATTGTACCTAATTATATGAAAAAAAGCATCTATTATGTGTATTATAGCAGTTATTATATGTAATACAGTACCACAGAACTATGCAAATTGCACTATTTTATGATATAGTATATTAAAAATCGTAACTTTTAGGATCACTGAGGGTATATTAGGAGTGGTTTTAAAAAATAAAATAACAGGGGGCAATATGAAATCAGAAGTAATCAAACTGATAGAAGGTAGAGATGACGTTACCTTAACTACATATATTCTTGATTCATCGTCAGAGACAATCGGAGAGGCCAGAAGGCCTGCCGTTTTAATTTGTCCTGGAGGTGCATATCTATGTTGTTCAGACAGGGAAGCAGAGCCTGTGGCACTTGCTTTTGCAAGAATGGGATATCAGGCTTTTGTTCTCAGGTATTCAATTTATGGAGCACATGCATTTGCTCAAAAGGCACCAATTCCAGAGAGAAAGGAGTGCATTCATCCTGCGCCAATGCTTGACATTGCCAGAGCATTTGTGTGTATTCATCAGCATGCCGGGGAATGGCGTGTGGATACTGACAGGATTGCAATCTGCGGATTTTCAGCAGGAGGACACAACTGCGCAATGTATTCCACACATTGGAGTAAGCCAATAATTACAGAAAATCTTAAGGTGGACAAGAGCCTTTTAAAGCCTGCAGCATGTATTCTTGGATATCCATTAACTGATTATCAGTATATGAAGGATTCTGTTTCAGGAGATGAGGGAGCAGAAGAGCTGTTTGACAAGGGCAATACAGCATTGTTAGGAAGTAATTGGAAGAATGATGATAAACTTTTGGAATTAAGCCCGGCACGCAAGGTGGATAAGGATGTACCACCTACCTTTATCTGGGCTACATCAGAGGATAATCTGGTTCCTGTTGCACATTCAACAATGTATGCTACTGCTTTGGCAAATCAGGGAATTCCTTTTGAGATACACATTTTTGAAGAGGGAGAGCATGGTCTGGCTATGTCTGATCAGTCAACAGCTGGTAGAAAGAGTGAGATAAACAAAGATGCTGCACAATGGATAAACCTGTGCAGTGAATGGTTATTAAAGCGATTTTCATTGGAGATATAGGAGGAAATATGGGACAGTATAGTCTTGATATGGATAAATACGCAGCTCTTGCAAGACAGGTTGCTGCAGATGGATGTGTTTTGCTGAAGAATGATAAGGAGGCATTGCCACTTAGAAAAAATGATAAGGTGGCGGTATTTGGAAGAATAGCACATACCTACTATAAGAGTGGATTAGGCTCAGGAGGTCTTGTTAACACCAGATATGTTGTAGGAATTCTTGATGCGCTTAAGCAGGAGAAGAATATAGAGCTTAATGAGAAGGTTCTAAAGATTTACGAGGACTGGATTACAGATCATCCCTTTGACAGTGGACTGGGTTGGGGAAGAGTTCCATGGTGTCAGGAAGAGATGCCGGTGACAGATGGTCTTTTAGAGGCGGCATAGGATTCGGATGTTGCAATTGTAATAGTTGGACGAACTGCAGGAGAGGATCAGGACAATCACAATGACCAGGGAAGTTTTCTTCTTACAGACGCAGAGCGTACTATGATAGAGAAGGTTTCTGCAAGGTTTGAGAGAACTGTAGTCTTACTTAATGTTGGAAATATTATTGACATGAAGTGGGTTAATGAGATTAATCCTGCAGCAGTAATGTATGTATGGCA
Organism: Agathobacter sp.; assembly: GCA_036311465.1. GTDB lineage: Bacteria > Bacillota > Clostridia > Lachnospirales > Lachnospiraceae > Roseburia. Next base: position 146,960 of record JAXJPW010000047.1, on the reverse strand, counting down.
GGGAGGACAGGAAGGCGGTAATGGAGTTGCTGATGTCCTTACTGGAAGAGTTACTCCATCAGGAAAGCTTACAGATACAATTGCTGTGGACATTTCAGATTATCCTTCTGCCCCTTATTTCGGAGATGAAAAGAAGAATTTTTATGCAGAGGACATTTATGTAGGTTATCGTTATTTCGAGACCTTTGCCAAGAAGAACGTTCTCTATCCTTTCGGATTTGGTTTATCTTATACTGAGTTCACTGTTGAGTCTGTTCTGGAAGGTTATAATGAGAACAATGTACAGATTTCTGCTACGGTAAGAAATACAGGAATGTTTAAGGGACGTGAGGTGGTTCAGGTTTATGTTAATCCACCACAGGGGGAGCTTGGAAAGCCATTGCGTTCCCTTATTGGTTTTGCAAAGACCAAAGAGCTTGCACCTGGAGAAAGTCAGATTTTAGAGCTGACTATTCCAAAGTATACTTACGCTTCGTATGATGACAGTGGTGCAACTGGCAATAAATCCTGCTATGTTCTTGAAGAGGGACTGTATGAATTCTATGTGGGAACAGATGTCAGAAGTGCCCAAAAGATTGGTGAGTTTAATGAAGACTTTAGGATTATTGAGAGACTTCAGGAGGCATATGCACCAACTGAAGATTACAAAAGAATTAAGCCAATGCCTAAGGATGGAAGTATAGATGAATACGGAGTCTATTTTGAGCCGGTTCCAACCAGAACTGTAGACTGGAGAGACAGAAGAATTGATTTTCCAAAGGAGATTCCTTATACAGGAGATCAGGGAATAAGACTTGCAGATGTATTCTATGAGAGAGCACCAATGGATGATTTTGTGGCACAGCTCTCAGATGAGGACTTAATCTGCCTCTTCAGAGGAGAGGGAATGTGCAGCCCTAAGGTTACTCCCGGAACGGCCGCTGCTTTTGGAGGTGTAACAGAGTCTCTTAGACGATTTGGAATTCCGACAGCCTGTTGCTCAGACGGACCTTCAGGAATAAGAATGGATGTGGGAACAAAGGCTTTTTCACTTCCTAATGGAACTATGCTTGGAGCAACCTTTGATCTTGAACTGGTGGAAGAACTGTACAGGATGACAGGTCTTGAGTTGAGGCGAAACAGAATTGATGCATTACTGGGACCTGGAATAAATATTCACAGACATCCTCTTAATGGACGTAATTTTGAGTATATCTCTGAAGACCCATTGCTTACCGGAAAAATGGGTGCTGCACAGATAAGGGGCTTAGATGCCTCCATGTGTACAGGAACCATTAAGCATTTTTGTGCCAATAATCAGGAGACTAAGAGAAGATTTGCAGATGGAATTGTATCAGAGAGAGCTTTAAGAGAGATATATCTTAAGTGTTTTGAGATATGTGTTAAGGAGGCAAATGCCAGATCGGTTATGACTTCATATGGTCCAATTAATGGATTATGGACAGCCGGAAGCTATGATTTGAATACAACAATTCTTAGAAATGAGTGGGGTTTTGATGGAATAGTAATGTCTGACTGGTGGGCAGAGGCCAATTATGAAGGTGAGTCTTCAAATCCATTTGTGCATGCACCTATGGTAATGGCTCAGAATGATATTTTTATGGTGTGTGAAGACGCAACTAATATGGAGCTTGATGATGTATTATCCAGATTAAATGCCGGAGAAATCTTTAGGTGTGAGCTTCAGCGAAATGCTAAGAATATTTTGAATTTCATTCTTAAGTCACCTGCAATGCTTTATGAGCTCAATCTTATTTCCCAGGAGGAGCTTGATGAAATTAAAGCATCAAGGGAAGATGAGGATGATGTAAGCGATATTGTGTATTATCAGGATGAAAATGATGGTGATATTACAATTGATCTTTCTGATTACGAGATGGGTAATGGAAAGAGTATTCTATTTGGAATTGAGACTGATAAGAAGGGCTATTTTGATGCCACAATAGTTGCCCAGTCTGATCTTGATGATCTGGCACAGCTTCCAATTACAGTATTTCTTAATGGTGAGCTAAAGTATACAGCCAGCTTTAGAGGAAGTAATGGAAAGGAAGTAGCAGAAACAGGAGATTTAGGTGCAATTCTTGTTAGAAGACAGTATATTAAATTATATATTGGAGCAGATGGAATTAATCTGAAGGAAATTCGAATCAAGTTTAGAGGAGAATATGAATTTCCATTTTAAGGAGGAAAGTTATGGTCGACGGAATGACATTTAAAGAATCAATTAAAAATGAGAAACAGAAATGGAAGCAGATGGACAAAAAGCAGAAGCTTAGTTATTTTAAGTCATATTATTTGGTTCCCACCGTCATTCTGTTGATCGTAATAATCTTTGCAGTTAACATTATTCTTGATATGACAGTTAGAAGAGCTGATGTGCTTATTAATATTATTACTGTTAATGTTGTCAAGGAGGAAGACAATACCAATGATTTATCCAAGGATCTGCTGGAATACCTTGGAGGCGAGGGTAAACAGACTGTAGCCATTAACCCACAATATTATGGTGAAAATGGTGATGGAAATGTTGATACAGTAATTAGAACCATGCTTGCCTCTGAGGCAGTTGATTTTATGCTAATGGATCAGGAGGCCTATGAGCGCTATTCTCAGGTTGGTGCTTATGCAGATTTTGAAATAATTCTTCCAAAGGAAAGATTTAGTGAGTTAAAAGACCGAATAATATATCTGGACTACGAGGATGAATATAAAAAGGAAACATATGCTGCAGCTATTGACATTACCGGCACTGACTTTGCAAAGAAGTATTATCCAACAGAAGAAAAGCTGTATTTTGTTGGAGTGGCAAATGGAGAACATCTGGACAGAGTTCAGGATTTTGTAAGCTTTATCTTTGAGTAAAAATTATATTTGATTGAAATTTTATTAGATGTGTGGTACTATAGTGCTACGTAGGAGTGGTATAGGGGGGCAAATGATATATACGACTCAGTTTGATATTTCAGCTTTAATGATTACACTGGTAATCTTGTTTTATTTCATTTACAAGAATACAATCAAATCGCAACAAAACATTCTGTTTTTGGGGCTGATTGTTTGTGCCCTTGTTTCTAATATTTCTGATTTAATTTCAATATATGCAATTTCTTGTTCTGAAAATGTTCCAATATGGTTTCAATATTTTATTAATGAGGTTTATCTTGCTTCCTTTAGTGGAACTGCAGTTGTATATCTGCTATATATAATTTGTCTTACCACACAAAAAAGAATGTCACTACTTTACAAGATAAGAATATTTCTTCCATATGTGGTGTTATTCATTTTAGTATTTTCTTCAGATGTAACCGGATATATCTTCTATTTGGATGAGCAGGGTAAGTATTGCCATGGCAAGGCATTTATTCTGATGTATATTTGTGCATTTTATTATATGATTAGTGCCCTTATATATTCTATAGTTGGATTGAAGAAGATTGGGAAGGCCAAATTCAATACCATAATCTTTTTTACGATTTCCATATTACTATCTATAGCAATTCAAATGATGTTCGAGGGGCTGTTAATCATTCAGTTTATGATTTCAGTTTCAGTATTAGTACTGTATTTGTCCCTTGAAAATCCAGAGAATTATATGGACAGGATACTTCATATATTTAACAATAAAGCTTTTATTGAGGTATTTAATGTATATACAGCAACGAAAAAGAAATTTGTTATACTTGGAATTGAGATAGGTGGTATCAAATACATTAATGAGAATCTGGGAGTTATAGCTGGCAATACAGTCATGCGTGAAATAGCTTCATTTTTCAAGAGCGTGGCTGGAAGAAAAAATGTATTCCACATGTCGGGAAGTCAGTTTGTCATTATGAGCAGTGATCAAAGCATAGAGTGGGATGATATAATAGACAGAATTTCTGACAGATTCAGCGGTGTTTTTGAGTGCTCTGGTATGGAGATAACGCTTGCGGTAAATATGTGTATATTCTCATATCCTGAAGTGGTGTCCAACATGGAGGATGCAATTGATCTGCTGGAATATTCCTTTAAACATGCTAAGGAGATTGGCGGAAGCAGGATAGTGCACGGAGACAAGGAGCTTCTTGCAAAGGGCAAGAGGGAAACTCAGATTATCTATATGCTTGGTAAAGCCATTAAGGAAGATGGCTTTTGTGTACACTATCAGCCTATTTATTCTGTAGAAAAGGGCAAGTACACTACAGCAGAGGCCCTGGTCAGATTCAAGGATTCGGATATAGGCTTTGTAAGTCCGGAGGAATTTATTCCGATTGCAGAGAAAAATGGAATGATTGTCCGTATCGGAGAAATTGTATTTGAAAAGGTCTGTAAATTCTATAAGGAAAATAATCTGGAGGAAAAAGGAATAGAGAATATTCATTTCAATCTTTCAGTTGTAGAATGCATGCAGCAGAGATTACATGAGAAAATAAAGAATATTATGGATAAGTATCAGCTTGATTCTTCAAAGATTAGTCTCGAAATAACTGAGACAGCAGCAGTTACATCAAGAGAGATTCTGATTAATAACATGAATCAGCTTATTGACAGGGGATTTAAGTTCTCCATGGATGATTATGGAACCGGTTTTTCAAATACATCAACCCTGATTGCTTATCCTTTTGATGAAATAAAAATTGATAAGTCTATTGTATGGTCTGCAATGGAAGATGAGAAGGCTATGATAGCATTTAAGCATAACGTTGCCATGATAAAGGATCTTGATTTTAAGATTGTGGCAGAGGGCGTTGAGACTAAAGAACAGGCAAAGATGCTTGGTGAATTAGGATGTGACTATTTTCAGGGATATTATTATTCTAAACCTGTTGGTGAAGAGGAATTTATGTCTCTGATAGATTAATAGATAATTAAGGAGAAAGATTATGAAAAGAAAAAAGATTATGAAAAGAAAAAAGATTATGAAAAGAAAAATATGTTTATTTCTTGTATTTTGCATGATGCTTACAGCTTTTCCAATGAGCAATGAGGTTCGTGGGGAGAGTAAAACACAGGGAAGGACAACTGATGACATTGCGGTAAAGGTTATTTCAGTTGATGAATCACAGATTACAGCAACAGAATATTATCACGATGAAGCCCTTGCTCAAAGCAGTGATAATAAAGCTGCCTCAGACAGGCTTCAGCTTACAACTGCAATTGAAGGCTATGACTGGAGCAAATATTCTTCAAAATACTATTACAACAAGATGAGTAGTGGCGGCAAGAAAATGTGGAAGCAGATGGATTCATATTTCCGTAAAATGATGGATGGTGGTTCCAATTTTTCAAAGAAGGATGGAAGATATGTTACTAAGTATTTTACAGGAACAAAGAATTCCAATGAGACATTTTTTGTATGGTATGCCTTTGTATTATCTAATCCTCAGTACTACTTTATCTCCAATGAAGCCTATATTGGAAGCAGGTCGGTTGCCTGTACAATTTTTCCAAAATATGCCAAGGCATCAGCAAGAAAAAAAGAAACAGATTTACTTAGGGTTAAACTGGAAAAATGGATGGATGAGATTAAGGAGAACTCTAAGGCTGGATACAACAGACTAAGAACAGCAGCTCTTTTAATATGTGATAAAATCAAGTACGATTATGCTGCACTGAGCAAATATGAAAAGCTTTTGTGGGATCAGGGAATTGTTTCTGCACTTAAGGAGCAGAAAACAGTTTGTGCCGGCTATGCAAAGCTGTATGGTCTGATTGCCTGTGGACTGGGATATGAGGCAATAACAGTGCCAAGCCCAACTCACGCATGGAACAATGTAAAAGTTGGAAAGACCTGGTATGTAGTGGATACAACCTGGGCAGATCAAAACCTTATTGATGAAAGATACCTGTTCGTTTCCAACAGTAAAATAAAAGATCAGGATCATACTCCAGAGGTTACTTTTAGAAAAAAGGTTCCAAAGTGTAGTAAGAACTATAAGAAATCCCATAGCTTTTTTGCTGATGTAATTAAATATAAGGAAACCAGTTCATCGGTTACATTATCGGCCAACTCTGACAGTTGTAAGATTTATTATACCTTGAATGGAAAGCTGCCAACAAACAAATCCACAAAATATACCGAGCCGATTCCAGTTTCGAAACTGAAGGAAGGAACAGTTATCAAGGCTATCGCATATACGGGAAAGGTTGCTTCAAGGGTATGGAGCTTTAAGTATAAGTCATTAAGTAAGCCTTCTATCTATACCCTCAAAAATAAGGGCAGTGATATATACATTAGCTGGAAGGCTATCAGTAAAGCCTCTGGATATAAGCTGTATAGAAGAACTGGCAAAGAAGAGTTCTTGCTTCTTGAGACAATTGATTCAAAGAATACCACTTCTTTTATTGATAAGGATGTAGTAGCAGGGGAAAAATACTCTTACTATTTAGTTGCATTCAACAATAGTGGTTATGAAAGTCAGAAGAGTCATATCGCAACAATCATTAAGAAATAATAAATAACAGATAAAATATTGTAGTATCAAAAAATTATGATATAATATCGCAAAGAGGGGCAGGAAAAACCTGCTCCTCTAATACTGTAAAGATGGTTCTTGATAATATGAGGGGGCAGAATGGATAAACTGGTAGAGCAGATTGCAGACGCAGTCAGAGAATGTAGTAAGATTATTTTGTCGGCAGAGAGAAGTGAAAGCATAATTGACTCCAAGGAGGGGCATGCAAACTTTGTAACCTTATATGATAAAAAGGTTCAGGAAGAGCTGTTTATGCGTCTTAGGGAGATTCTTCCGGAAGCAGTTTTGGTGGGAGAAGAGGAGGATGTTCATTCTTCCATTGAGAAGGGCTTTGCCTTTATTGTGGATCCCATAGACGGAACAACGAATTTTATTAAGGATTATAAGACAAGCTGTATTTCAGTAGGGCTGACTAAGGATGGACTGCAGTATATTGGAGTAGTGTATAATCCATATCTTGATGAAATGTTTACAGCTCAGGAAGGAAAGGGTGCTTATCTCAATGGCAAACCAATAAGCGTATCAAGGAATCCAATGTCAAATTCTATTGTGCTTATGGGAACTGCACCATATTATGAAGAGTTAAGAGAGCGGACTCTGGAGCTGATTAAGGGATACCTTGAAGGAGCGCTGGATATTAGAAGAAGTGGCTCAGCTGCTTTGGATTTGTGTGCAGTGGCAGCAGGAAGAGCAGACTATTTTGTGGAGCTAAGGCTTTGTCCATGGGATTTTGCTGCTGGAAGCCTGATAGTTAAGGAAGCAGGAGGAATAGTGACCACTCCTGATGGACAGGAGCTTACTTTAGATAGGGCATGTGGGGTAGTTGCTTTCAATGGCGTTAAGGAGCTTTTTCTTACAGGCATTGCTACAGATATCAGGAAGTCAATTGCAGACCTTGAAGGTGTAATATCAGTAAGCCAGACTAGTGACAATGAAACTCATGTCATATATAATGCAAAAGAATTGAGCAGACAGATTTTGCTGGAAAAAATAAACCATATGGTGGAGCAGGAAAGTGGACATCCTAAGAAACCTGGTGTCAGATATACTGATCCATTAGATAAATAATGCTACTTAATCCATAGGATTATGAATATAACATACAAGAGGAAAAAGTAATGAACAAAGACAAATTGAAACCAAAGCTATTTAGTGTAATGAAAGGTTATAATGGAAAGCAGTTTGCAAAAGATGTTGTATCCGGAATCATTGTTGCAATCATCGCTTTACCTCTTTCTATTGCGCTGGCACTTGCTTCAGGTGTATCTCCTGAGCAGGGAATCTACACTGCAATTATTGCAGGATTTCTTATTTCATTTCTTGGCGGTAGCCGAGTTCAGATTGCTGGACCTACAGCAGCCTTTGCAACAATAGTAGCAGGAATTGTTGCTAGAAATGGAATGGATGGTCTGATTACGGCAACACTTATTGCCGGTATTCTCATGATATTAATGGGAGTATTGCGACTTGGTAACCTGATCAGATTTATTCCTTATACAATTACCACAGGATTTACAGCAGGTATTGCAGTTACAATCGTAATTGGACAGTTAAAAGACTTCTTCGGACTGACATACGGGGCAGATGTAAAACCTATTGAAACAATTGATAAGATTAAGGCTGTAGCTACATATTTTGGTACAATTAACGTACAGGCACTTATTGTTGGAGCAGTGTGTCTTGCAATCTTAATTGTATGGCCATTTATCAGTGAGAAGATTCCAGGCTCCCTTATAGCAGTAATAGTAGGAATTCTTATGGTTAAATTCCTTAATATGAAGGTTAATACAATTGGTGATCTGTATACAATCAGCAGTTCTGTACCAACACTTCATGTTCCACATATTACCTTTGAGACAATTCGTGCAGAGCTGTCAGATGGATTTACAATTGCTATTCTTGCGGCAATTGAATCCCTTCTCTCATGTGTAGTAGCAGATTCAATGATTAACTCAAAGCACCGTTCTAATATGGAGCTTGTTGCTCAGGGTGTGGGTAATATTGGTTCAGTTCTCTTTGGTGGTATTCCAGCAACAGGTGCCATTGCAAGAACAGCGGCCAACATTAAAAACGGAGGTCGTACTCCAATTGCCGGTATGGTTCATTCAGTAGTACTTTTATTAGTATTAGTTGTGCTTATGCCATACGCAGCATTAATTCCAATGCCAACAATTGCAGCTATTCTTTTCATGGTTGCATATAACATGTGTGGCTGGAGAACCTTTGTCCGTCTGTGCAAGGCAGCTCCAAAGAGTGACATTGCAGTACTTTTAGTGACATTTGTCCTTACAGTAGTGTTTGACCTTGTAGTAGCAATTGAGGCAGGAATGATAATGGCATGTGTTCTCTTTGTAAAGAGAATGAGTGATGAAGCTGCAGTAAAAGGCTGGGTATATTACGACAATGATGATGATCCGGATGCAATTGATTTAAGAAGTGTACCTGAGAGTGTTCGCGTATACGAGATAAGTGGTCCAATGTTCTTTGGAGCAGCAGACCAGATTGCAGAGATTACACCAAAGGATTTTACAAAGTGTCTTGTTATTAGAATGAGAGGTGTTCCGGCAATTGATGCAACAGCCCTTCATTCACTTATCCTTCTCCTTGATAAATGCAGGGAAAATAATGTTGAAGTGGTATTCTCTCATGTGAATGAACAGCCAATGAAGTCCCTTGAGAAGGCTGGAGTGGTTGAGAAAATAGGACGCAACAATTTCTGTCCTCATATTGACGATGCCCTTGCAAGAGCATCTGAGATTATAGGAGAAAAATAAAAATCAATTTTATTGATAAGCTGCATATGATATTACAAGTGAATAAACGAGGTATCATATGAAAAATTTGCACTATTTACAGCAGGAAGCAATAGATGAAGGAAATCTAAATATACGAGTAAGAGATAAAAACACCGGCGGGCCAATCGATGGCGCAAAGGTGTTTATTTCTTATACAGGAGATCCCACAAGCACAATTGAACAGCTTGAGTCTGACAATTCGGGAAATGTAGAGAGTGTAACACTTTCGACGCCTCCCCTTGAATACTCCATGGAACCTTCAGAAATGCAGCCTTATGCAGAATACACTGTACAGGTCAGAGCTGAGGGCTATAGAGAGGTCACAATAAACGGAATATCAGTTATGTCAGATCAGACCTCTTTGCAGGAGGTTGATATGAATGAAGTGGATACTCCAGGTAATCCAATTGATGAGATAAATATTCCGGCTAATACTTTATATGGAAATTTTCCAGAGAAAATTCCAGAGGATGAGATAAAATCAGTAAGTGAAACAGGGGAGATTGTACTAAGCAGAGTAGTGATTCCGGAATATGTGGTAGTACATGACGGTGTTCCTAATGACAGCACAGCCATGGATTACTATATAAAGTATAAGGACTACATCAAAAATGTTGCCTCCAGCGAGATATATGCAACCTGGCCGGACGCAACCATACGTGCAAATGTTTTGGCTATCATGTCCTTTACCCTCAACAGAGTATATACAGAGTGGTACCGAGGAAAGGGGAAGAACTTTACAATAACCTCCTCAACAGCCTTTGACCAGAAATTTGTCTATGGACGTAATACATTTACCAGTATAGCAAATGTTGTAAATGAAATGTTCGAGAACTATTTATCCCGCCCAAATGTCAGACAGCCAATTCTTACCCAGTATTGCGATGGTCAGAGAGTAAGCTGCCCAAGATGGCTCTCACAGTGGGGCTCAAAGCAATTAGGAGATCAGGGTTATTCAGCTATTGAAATCCTAAGATACTATTACGGAAGTAATATGTATATAAATACGGCAGACGCTATTTCAGGAATTCCTGCTTCATGGCCGGGATATGATCTGAGAATTGGGTCCACGGGAAGTAAGGTTAGACAGCTTCAGGAACAGATTAACAGAATTTCGCAAAATTATCCGGCGATTCCAAGGATTAATCCAGATGGAATCTACGGGAAAAAAACCGAGGAAGCAGTGAGAAAGTTCCAGTCTGTATTTGGATTACCAGTGACAGGTGTGGTGGGCTATAAGACCTGGTATGCAATATCAGATATATATGTAGCTGTTAGCAGAATTGCGGAACTATCCTGAGTATGTTATTTTATTAATATGAAAAATTATAAGATTACAATACAATACGATGGAACAAGATATAGTGGATGGCAGGTGCAAAAGTGTACAGAGGACACCATTCAGGGTAAGATAGAGCATGTACTTTCAACCCTTGTTAATCATCCTGTGGAGATAATGGGCTCTGGAAGAACAGATGCAGGTGTCCATGCAATTGGGCAGGTGGCTAATTTTCATATTGAGGATGAGTATGATAAGGAGCAGGTGTTTTTGTGGCTCAACAGTCATCTTCCCAAGGATATTGCAATAACAGAAATAGAGCAGGTTCCTGAGCGTTTTCACAGCAGATTTTCAGCAGTAAAGAAGACATATGTATATAGAATACATACAGGAATTGCATCTAATGTCTTTGAGCGAAAATATGTATATGATTATGGACCACAACTGGATGTTGAGAGAATGCGTAAGGCGGCAAAGCTGCTGGAGGGAGAGCATGACTTTAAGTCCTTCTGTGGTAATAAGCGAATGAAAAAGTCAACCGTAAGAACCATATATTCCATAGATATTGAGGAGCTTTCCGATGAGATAAGAATCAGCTATACAGGTAATGGTTTTCTTATGAACATGGTAAGAATTCTTACAGGAACCCTGATAGAGGTGGGGGATGGAAGACGAACGCCTGAATCAATGACAGAAATTATAGAAAAGAAGGACCGTGAGCAGGCAGGTTATACTGCTCCTCCTCAGGGTCTTGTACTTAAGAAGGTATATTATGGCACAATGGACAGTTTATAATAAAAAGGCAGAGTTTAAGGAGATAGGTCAGAAGTTTGGAATTGACCAGGTGACAGCAAGAATAATTCGCAATAGAGATATTATTGAGGAGGAGGATATCAGAAGATTTATTAAGGGAGGTATGGAAGATCTCTATAATCCCCATTTGTTAAAGGATGTTGAGGCATTAACAGATATTCTTGCTGACAAAATTACCCAAGGGAAAAAAATAAGAATAATAGGTGACTATGACATAGATGGAGTTATGTCCACATACATATTAAAGACCTGCCTGGATTACTGTGGAGGAAATGTCAGCACAGTTATTCCGGATCGAATAAAGGATGGATATGGACTTAACATGCAGCTTATAGAGAAGGCTGCAGAGGACCAGGTGGATACTATAATTACCTGCGATAATGGAATTGCTGCAATTAGTGAGATTGCCAGAGCAAAGGAGCTTGGCATGACAGTGCTGGTGACAGATCATCATGAGATTCCCTATGAGGATGTGGAGGGCACAAGGAAATATCTGAGAAGCCGGGCAGATGCAATTGTTAATCCCCATCAGAAGGAATGCAGGTATCCCAACAAGAACCTTTGTGGTGCAGCAGTGGCATGGAAGTGTATGCAGGTTCTCTATGAGAAAATGGGTAAGCTGGTGGAAGAGACCTATGAGCTTTTGGAGAATGTGGCTTTTGCCACAGTAGGTGATATTATGGACCTTACAGACGAGAACAGAATTCTTGTAAAGGAAGGTCTAAAGAGAATCAGATTCACCAGCAACATCGGAATGAAAGCTTTGATTAGTCAGTGTGGATTAATGCCGGATCAGATTGAAAGCTATCATTTTGGATTTGTTCTTGGACCATGCATAAACGCAAGCGGAAGACTTGATACAGCAAAAAGAGCCCTGAAGCTTTTTCTGACAAACAGCATGGATGAGGCCGGCAGGATTGCATCAGAGCTTGTGACTCTTAATGAGGAGCGCAAGGATATGACAAATGAAGGGGTTGAGCTTGCTAAGCAGATATATGAGGATATGGGCTATGAGAAGGACCGGGTAATTGTAATCTATATGCCCCAGGTTCATGAGAGTATTGCCGGAATTATTGCGGGACGAATAAGAGAGACTTACAATAAGCCAACATTTATTCTTACAGATGGTGAGGAAGGTGTTAAGGGCTCAGGCAGGTCTATTGAAGAGTATTCAATGTATGACGAGATGTGCAAATGCAAGGAGCTTTTCACAAGATTTGGCGGACACCCTATGGCGGCAGGTCTTTCACTGCCACAGGAGAATGTGGACAGGTTTAGAAATCAGATTAATGCAAACTGTACTCTGACAGAAGCAGATCTGCAGGAAAAGGTCAGGATAGATGTTCCAATGCCATTATCCTACGTTACAATGGAGCTGGTGAGAGAGTTTGAGCTTCTGGCTCCTTTTGGAAAGGCTAACCCAAAGCCTGTATTCGCAGATAAGAATGTAGAGATAAGCAGAATGTGGATAATAGGTAAAAACCAGAATGTGTTAAGATTAAGTCTTAAGTCTTCTGACGGAGTTCCTGCTTCTGCCATATGCTTTAGAAATATTGATGGATTTTTGGAGTATCTGAGAGAGAAGTTTGGAAATGCTCAGGTTGAGGCCGCATTGGCAGGAAGAGACAATAATATTGTAATTTCCATGGTGTATGCGCCTTCAATTAACTGCTTTAGGGATTCAGAAAATCTACAGTTTGAAATTCAATACTACAAGTAGTAAAATATTAAATATAGACTAATTTGGAGGAGATAACTAAGTGTTTGGGAGCAAAAACCGTCTAAGTGCAGATGAGATTCGAGAAATGAAGGAGAATCTGGAGGAAAGCCAGAATTTATTTGAACAAATGGAGGAGGCAAGACAAATCTTTGACGCAGATGTCAAGGAAATAGGGGATGCCTTTGACAGATTAGGGCAGGACGCAGAGCAGTCCTCTGCCAATATCGATAGTATTTCCAATCTGGCTCAGCAGAATGTAGAGACAGAGGCTTCTTTGATTTTTCAGCTTGAGGAACTGGTTAAGAATCTCAGGACCCTTGATGGGGTTCATGAATCCATGATTCAAAGAATTCAGAATCAGGCGGCAAATACGCAGGCAGTGGTAGAGCAGAATAAGCATTTTACTACTCCATCCAAGGAAATATCAGAGATTCCTAATATCATCAGGGATAATTCCGGAAAGAGCCGCAGTACCTTAGCCAAGATGAGTGACTGCTGTAAGCAGATGACAGTGCTTTCCCTTAATGCAGCAATTGAAGCGGGAAGAATGGGGGAGCAGGGCATGCAGTTTGTCAGAGTGGCTGAGGAAATCAGATCATATTCTTACAACTATAACAGTGCGATTGCAGAGATGGAGAGTATACTTAATGAGCAGGAACGCTGGTCTGCTAAAATAGAAGATCAGATTCATCATCTTATCAATCTCATTAAGGAGAGCAACATAGCTACAGGAAAGCTTATGAAACAGAATCATGAGTTAGTTGCAGATATTGACAGAATAGATTCGCCAAAGCTTCCGGAACGTATGGACGATATCAGAAATAAAGTAATCGGTATTCGTAATTCTGAGGAGGAGATAGTTAAAGCTGAAGAACGTAACAGAATGCAGATGGGATATATTACAGAAGAACTGATGTCATGCCGCAAAAATATAGAGGAAGTGGTCAACAAAGCGAATCCGTTATTTGATAAGGCAAATAACATAAGAGGTACAATAAAGAAAGAAGCAGAATAATTAGCAGAATAATAAGAGGAGAATATATATGATAACCAAAGAGTTTAGTTTCTTATCGTATGATAAGAAAACAAACATTCATGGAGTAAAGTGGATACCTGACTCGGGGGAGTATAAGGCTATTCTTCAGATCTCCCATGGAATGGTAGAGTACATTGAGAGATATGCTCCATTTGCGGAGTATTTAACCAGCAATGGATACATGGTTGTAGGCCATGATCATTTGGGCCATGGTCAGTCCGTTGTGTCCAAGGAGGACTGGGGATTTTTTGCAGAGCATAATCCAAGTGGAACTTTGGTGGAGGATATGCATACGCTCAGGAAAATGATTCAGTCTGAGAATCCAAAGGTGCCTTATTTTATGCTTGGCCACAGTATGGGATCTTATATGCTTAGGAAATATCTCACCATATACAATGACAATTTAAGAGGAGTAATTCTAAGTGGAACTGGTTTTGAGCCAGATAAGAAGAGCAAGATGGGACTTAGATTAATCCATTTTGTGAAGTTTTTCAGGGGCTGGAGACATCGTAGCCAATTTATTGCCAATATGACCTATGACAAGCCATATAAGAAGTTTGATACTTCAGGTAAGGATTATGCCAATAGCTGGCTTTCCAGGAATGAGGAAAATGTCAGAGAATATTATGCAGATGAAAGATCTTCCTTTATTTTTACACTGAATGGATATCAGGGGCTGCTTGAGGCTGTTAGATATGACTGTATGCAGGAGAATGTAGACAAGGTACCTAATAAGCTGCCTATTTTTATGGTATCAGGAGATGATGACCCAGTAGGAAGATTAGGCGAAGGAGTTAAGGAAGTCTACTACATGTTTCAGAATTCAGGCAAAGTGGATATAACCTATAAGCTCTATGAGGGCTTCAGACACGAGATTCTTAACGAGATTGGAAAAGAAGAAGTGTATGAAGATCTGCTTGCATGGATGAATGTTAGAATTGTAACCTAGAGCATTAGAATAGAAAAGTTGAATGGAAAAAGGACCTGGCTAAGATGCCGGGTCCTTTTGGAATATAGTTCATAAATTATTAAATTCCATGAATCTGTCGTGGAACAGCATTCCTTCCAACGGCCCAATTGTGGACATATACGAATTCATACATGGCAGATCCAAGAACAAGAGCAGTAATAACATCAAACATTGAGTGCTGCTTAAGAAAAACAGTTGACATAATAATACTTACACATAAGAAGAGGGAGGTAAGCCTTACGGTCTTCTTGTGTTTGAAATCCCTGCTGTTCATTACCATAAAATGTACTGCAAGCGAATTATACACATGAATGCTTGGAAACAAATTAGTAGGAGTATCTGTAGAGTACAGATAGTTTACTAATGTTGTACAGAAATTATGGTGTGTAAAGTAATGTGGGCGAAGTGTATGTCCATTTGGATAAACTGTAGAAACAACAAGGAACACAGTCATACCTGTAAATAGAACAACACAAAGCTTGTAATAATCTTCTCTGTTATGTAATGCTGTATGAATTACTCCCCAAGCTACATATGCAAACCACAGGAAATATGGAATAACAAAATACTCACAAAATGGAATGTAATCATCTATAGTAAGATGAATAACATGAAACTGAGTAGTGACTGTAGCTTCGAGATATGCAAACCAAATTAAATAAAAAACAAAATATAGAAGAAGCCATAGATGCTTCCACTTCTCCAGGAAAGGAAGTAAACCTTTTCTAAACGTTTTCATATCTTCTCACCTTAAATAAAACCTAATTAATACATTATTTGCATTATAGCACTATGAAATTGGTGTAACAATAGATAAATGTTTCTGTGTAGAAATCTTATGAAAATCTTAATAATTTTATTATTGGTTAAATATTCATTTGTGCAAATTGACAATTGAAAAAATGCTAATTATAATACTTTGAGAAACAAAAGAAAAGAGGACTGTAAGTTGAATACTAGGAAAAAAATTATTAGATTAATAATAATCGAAATACTAGTTCTTTTAGCAATTTATGCAGGGGTTTCCATATATTACATGTTCCATTTCCACGTAAACACTACTCTTAACGGAACAGATGTGTCAAACTGCTCAGAGGATGATGTTAAAGAACTATGGGAGAATGAAGTTAAAGGATATCGCCTTGAAATCGTATCAAGGGATGGACAGAGAGAGACAATTGCCGGATCTGATTTTGATTTACAGCTTCAATGGGATGATTCGGTTAAGAAAATGCTTAAGAAACAGAACGGCTTTGAGTGGATATTAAAAATGAGATCCGGCACTGAATTAGAGAGTAGTGCCATTGTTTCCTATGATGAAAAAAAGCTTGAGAAGCTTGTACATAAGCTTAACTGCTTTAAGAAGGATAATCAGGCAGAAGCAGTAGACGCAACCTTTAAATATGAGGCTGGAGAAGGCTTTGTATTAGTAAACTCTGTTCCTGGAACAAAGATAGACGGGTTAACTTTTGCTGATAAGATTAAGGAAAACATCTGTGGTCTTCAGCCGGTATATAACATTGCTGAGGAAGGTGGCTATGTGGAACCAAGAGTTAAGGATGATGATGAGAAGCTCCTTTCACAGATTGAGAAGATGAATGCTTATGGCAAGAGCACCATTATATACACTATAGGTGATAATGAAGAAGTACTTGATGGAAGTATTTTCTGCAACTGGTTTGTCAAAGATGATGAGGGCAATGTGGTTATCAGCAGAGATATGGTCTCAGAGTATGTTAAGTCCCTGGGCAAAAAGTATAATACCTGCTATAGTCCTAAGAAGCTTATGACCTCATATGGCAAGACAGTTACCATTTCAAACAGTCATTATGGCTGGAAGATTGATAATGAAGGGGAAACAGCTCAGATAATAGAGGATTTGACTACTGGACAGCAGATAACCCGTGAGCCGGTTTATTTAATGACTGCAAATAGTCATGGAGAGAACGACTACGGTGATTCTTATATTGAGATTAACCTTACAGCCCAGAGACTTTTCCTATACAAAGAGGGGAAATGTATTCTCGAAAGTGATTTCGTATCAGGCAATGTGTCAAAGGGCAATGGCACACCAGCAGGAGCCTTTGGAGTTACTTACTGCGAGAAAAATGCTACTCTGAGAGGAGAAGATTATGAGACACCGGTAAGCTTCTGGATGCCATTCAACGGCAATATTGGAATGCATGATGCAACCTGGAGAGACTCCTTTGGTGGTTCAATCTACAAGACTCGTGGCTCACATGGCTGTGTAAATCTTCCATATTCCAGTGCCAAGATAATATATGAGAATATTAAGAAAAATTATCCTGTTTTAGCATATGAGCTTCCAGGTACAGAGCGTCTGTCCCAGGCAGAGAAGGATGAACAGAAGAAGAAGGAAGAGGAAGCTAAGAAGAAGGAAGAAGAAAAGAAAAAAGAAGAAGAGAAGAAGAAGCAGGACGACAAGAAGAACGATAAGAAAAGCGATAAGGATAAAAAGAAGAAGGACAAGAATAATTAATACAAAAGTCTCTGTAACATGTTGTGTTACATTTTTCTGATAAAAAGCACATTATGGTTGGTAGAAAAGTAACATGACATATGACATACTATTATTAATCTAGAGGCCGCTAGGAAATAGTATAGATTGAATAGGAGACAAGGGTATGAGTTTAGGAACAAATATCTGCTTTCTACGAAAGCAAAAGAAAATGACACAGGAACAGTTGGCAGAGAGCATGAGCGTAACAAGACAGACTGTTTCAAGATGGGAGTCTGATGAGGTGGTTCCTGAGTTGGCTAAGCTGGTGGAGATAAGTTCATTTTTCTCATGTAATCTGGATGCTCTGGTTAAAGAGAACATGGCCGAAAAAGATGATATCTATTCAGAGGTATTTATCAAGAAGGTGGCTGCCTTTAAGATGGCACGTTATGTGATGATTTCACCTAATCCTGAGGATGATGTTAATGAGTACATGGAGAGATGGGCTCAAAGGAGTGGGCTCAAGGCGGTAAAGCCGGATGCAGTGCTGATTGGATGGGATTTTCCATTTGTTACACAGGAGCAGCAGAACAGATTCGGCATGCACGGATATGCAGCTGCTTATGTAATTCCAGATGATTTTAAGACGGATTGTCCAGGGGTAGAGTATGCTGAAAATGTAGAGTGTGATTATGCAGTAATTACAATTACAGATCCGTTTATTCAGCCATTTGAGAGAATTCCAAATGCCTACAAACATATTATGAAATATCTTGAAGCTAATAATTTCAAGGAAAGACAGCAGGAAAATCTTTTGAGCTGCTTTGAGCATATAAGATTTGAGAATGGGCGACAGTATATGGATGTTTACATTTGTGTGGACGGTGTTACAAAGGCAGATGCCTATTCACAATTTGCCTAGACTTAGCAATCTGGTGTGATGTTACTTAACAATGATGATAATACGTAAAATTTACTGGGACAGAGGACTTTTTCTCTGTCCCAGTTGTGTTATAATGCTATATCATAATTAAAAAAGGGAGATAGCTATGAGAAGAAAAGACCGAGAAGTAAAAGAATTTGAAGAATTAATTAAGATAATCAAGAAATGTGATGTTTGCAGAATAGCTCTTAATAACGATGGATACCCATATATTTTGCCCCTGAACTTTGGTGAAAAGATTGAAGGGCAAAAGGTGGAGCTCTATTTCCATGGTGCAAACGAAGGCACAAAATATGATCTGATAAAGAAGGATAATAGAGCAAGCTTTGAGATGGAATGTGAGAAGGAACTTTTTACTGAAGAAGAGATTGGCAACTGTACTATGTCCTTCGAGAGTGTCATAGGACAGGGACATATTGAGATTCTTCCAGAGGAAGAAAAGTATGAGGCTCTGATGATTCTAATGAGACATTATCATGAGGAGGACTTTCCATTTAACAAAGCAGTAATGCCTGCAACAACTGTTTTCAAGCTGGTGGTTGAGAATATGACAGGCAAGATAAGACCTAAGAAGAATAGGGGATAAGCCATGTATTTGACCTCAGTGTATTTTGATGACAGGACCAATCGCATATTGCAGGGGTATATTAATAAGATTGCTGCCAGGACAGGAAACACCTTTATGACGGATAACAGAGTTCCACCTCACATGACAATATCTTCAGTTGAAGCCAGAGGTGTAGAGGTTTTGCTTCCGGCATTTTCTTCTTTAGAAGGGAAGTTTCAGTCAGGGGAGATTAGATTTGCGTCAGTAGGGCAGCTTCTTCCCTATGTGATGTATGCGACTCCTGTTATGAATAAGTATCTGCTTGACCTTTCGGAGCAGGTGTATGGAGTCTATAAGAATATCCCTGAGACAACAGTCAGCAGGTATTATCAGCCCTTATCCTGGCTTCCACATGTTACTTTGGGAAAGACTCTGGACAGGGAGCAGATGAGGAGGGCTTTTGAAGTAATGCAGGAAAGCTTTTCGCCTTTTTCTGCAAGGATTACAGAAATGGGATTGGCAAAGGTTAATCCCCATGAGGATGTGGCCAGGATAAAGGCTATTTAAGTAAATAATTAAAGGGAAAAATTAAAGGGAAAAATTTAAGAAAAGGGAGATTAGTTATGAAAAAATTTATATTAGTATTATTATGCTTTGGATTATTGTTGGGATGCTTTTCAGGATGCAGAACCAGCGAAAAAATGAAATTCTTAAAAGGTGGGGCAAGTGAGATAGTTAAGGAAAAGCTGGATATAGTTCTTGAGGCTATAGAGAAGAAGGACAAAGAAGCTATTAAGGCAATTATGGCACCAAATGCAATAGATGATGTGGTCTATAACAGCGATTTTACCGAGACAATTGACAGTCAGATTGACAGGCTCTTTAGCGCATTTAAGGGCAAGGTTCAGTCTGTTGAGTATTCTTCGTCGGGCAGTGGTACCAGCAAAGGTGGAGAAACGAGCCAGTATGGAAACAGCTCCCACAGATATGCAAGTGGAGGATATAAAGTAATTACAGACCAGGATGAGTACTATTTGTGGCTGTACGATTCAGTGAAGGGAACAGACGAAAACTACACAGGGGTATATTGCATAACCTTAAGCAGAGTATTTGATAAGGATATTTTGAACTTACATTCCTTCTGCGGCAATGTAAACAGGGCAGGAATAAATGTAACTGATATAGAAGCCTTCAAAAAGGTTGAAAAAGAGGTTCAGGAGCAAGGCCAGGAAGAATTTGAGAGTGTGCTTGACAGTAGCCAGAGTGATTTGAATATTTATATTTTACATTATTTGGAAAATGAGAAAGGCAGTCAGGATGATATAAGGAAATTATTCACCTTTGAAATGTCTGATGAAATGATAAAGCAATTGGCGGAATTTCCAAGTGAGAGGAAATTCGAATCTGAAGAAGTAACTGATTGTGGATTTGAAAAAGATGGAAAACTCATGTACTGCCAAGGTTACCTAGATCTGGTAAAGCATAAGGAAACAAAAGTCCTTTATAAAGTGAAAATGAAGTGGCAAAAATGTGAGCAGGATGAAAAGTCCGGAATAACTTATTATGCTATCATGCCAATTGAGGACTTTGAAAAAGGGGTTGAGTTTCCGGAGGAAGATGGCTTTCATATAGTAACAGGAAAGAAGTAGAGGCCGGCAAAATAAATAGCACGAATTCAGAAGAATATATAAGCTTTCATCTCTATAATTGTATTGAGAAAAGGAGAGATGAAAGAATGGATATTAAGAAGATTAAGGAAAACAAACTAGGGATGATAATGGGATTCTCGATTCCAAGTGTTATTGCAATGCTTTTGGAAACGATTATCACCATAACTGATGGTTATTTTACAGGAAATTATGTGGGGGAAAATGCTTTGGCGGCAATTAATCTGGGGCTGCCAATACTTTACTTATTTCTTGGAATTGGGCTTTGCGTTGGTGTGGGAGGCTCCGTAATATGTGGAAGACTTCTGGGCGGCAGGCAGAACAGAAAAGCTTCCGAGGTTTTCTCCCAGACTATGGTAACGTCATTTGGGGTTTGCTTAGTAGTATCGCTGGTGGTGTTTGCGCTTTTTGGACCGATACTTAAGGTGTTAAGAGCAGAGGGTGCTCTGGCGGATTATTTTACAGAATACTATATGATAATGCTTTTTGCTTATCCCCTTATGGTGGCCAAAACTATTTTGGGAATGTTTATCCGGGCGGATGGAAAGCCACAGCTTTGCATGGCTGTAAATATTGCTGCTTGTTTGCTGAATATGCTTTTGGACTATTTACTGGTTGCAGTTTTTGGATTAGGAATAAGAGGAAGTGCCATAGCTACCCTTATAGTTCAGATTGTTACAGCTGCAATTATGTCAGTTTATTTCATGAGTAATAAGGCTGGAATTAAGTTCACAGGCTTTAAATTCGACAGGGAGATTAACCGGGAGACAATGCTTAACGGCTCCTCTGAGTTTATCGGCGAGATTGCCAGTGCAGTATCAATGTTTGCATTCAACTATGTACTGATGAAATATGTGGGAGCAGAAGGTGTTGCAGCCTTTACAATACTTGGGTATGTGGTGTATGGATACAGCATGATATGCATTGGATTTGGTCAGGGCATAATGCCCCTTGTAAGTTTTTGCTGGGGAGCAGATGAAAAGGAAACTGCAAGTGATATTAGAAGGTTGACAAATGGAATTCTGATTGTTCTTGGACTTGTGACTGCCACAAGCTTTTTCCTGGCAGGAAGAGGATATGCAGAAGCTTTCGGATGCAGTAGCCAGGTTGCGGACATGGTAGGAGGCGGATTTAAGATATATGGAATAACATTTCTTGTGATGGGATATGATGTGATTAATTCCATGTATTTTACAAGCTGTGGAGATGCTAAGTCTTCTGCAATCATTTCGGCCCTTCGTGGTATTGTACTGTTGCTGGGCTTTACGCTGATTCTTCCGGCAGTATTTGGAATGACAGGGGTGTGGATGGCGGCACCTTGTACAGAGATACTAACAGCAATTGTTTCAAGCGGTTTACTACTCAGGCAGGGCCAGTCCTTGAAGACCGATTATCAGACTGTGAATAGTCAGACAATTTAACCAAAATGCTACATTTTCTCGACAGTTAGTCAAAACTATTTTATAATGGACTTATTGGAGAGATAGGAGGTATGCAATATGGTATATAGGTGTAGTGTATGCGGGTATGTTTACGATGAGGAAAAGGAGGGTAAGCCTTTTGCTGAGCTTACAGAATGTCCAATCTGTAAGCAGCCTGTAGAAAAGTTTGAACCAGTGGAGGCAGAGAAGGCGGCTCCTGTTGAAGAAGCGCAAACTCAGGATTTGAGTTATCCAAAGGAGACTAGAAAGACGGACAGTAATTACCGCTATATGAAGGAGATTCATGAAATGGCTGTTACTGGAAAGTCTGCAATAGAGGCAATGGGAACACAGATGCCAATGCCAAACTGGGATGATATACTTGTGCTGGGGGCTCAGCTTAATCCTATGCCACTTGATGAGCATGCAGAGGTTTCACTTAAGACAGTGATTGGAAAGCATGCCCAAAAACCAATGGAGCTTGATATGCCTGTGTATATTTCGCATATGTCTTTTGGAGCATTATCAAGAGAGACCAAGATTGCAATGGCAAAGGGCACAGCAGCAGTTGGAACTGCCATGTGTAGTGGTGAAGGTGGAATACTTCCAGAAGAAAAGGCAAATGCATATAAGTATATTTTTGAGTATGTGCCAAATAAATACAGTGTTACAGATGAAAACCTTAAGACCTCAGATGCAATAGAGATTAAGATAGGTCAGGGCACAAAGCCTGGAATGGGCGGCCACCTGCCAGGGGGTAAGGTTACTCCTGAGATTGCAAAGGTCAGAGGTAAAGAGGTAGGTGTAGATGTTATCAGCCCTTCTAAGTTTGAGGAGATAACAAAGCCTCAGGATCTAAAAGACCTGGTATGTGAGCTCCGTTGGAGAAGTGAAGGAAGGCCAATAGGAATTAAGATTGCGGCAGGAAGAATAGAGAAGGATTTGGAATTCTGCGTTTTTGCTGAGCCGGACTTTATCACAATAGATGGGCGTGGAGGTGCAACTGGAGCTTCTCCGGCAATTATTCGTGATTCTACCAGTGTTCCAACAATCTATGCATTACATAGAGCAAGAAAATATCTGGATTCAATCAATTCAGATATTGACCTGGTAATCACAGGAGGTCTCAGGGTGTCATCAGATTTTGCAAAAGCAATAGCTATGGGAGCTGATGCAGTGGCAATTGCATCTGCGGCAATGGTGGCTGCAGCCTGCCAGCAGTATCGCATTTGTGGTACGGGAATGTGTCCTGTAGGAATGGCAACTCAGGATGAAAAGCTTCGCCAAAGATTACATATTGATACAGCAGCAAAGAGAATTGAGAATTATCTGTCATGCTCTGCAAATGAGCTGAGAACCTTTGGAAGGATAACAGGACATGCCGATATTCACGATTTATCCGTGGATGATTTGTGTACAATTAGCAGAGAAATATCAGAGCATACCGACATAGTACATGCATAGATGAGAGTAGTATGCATATGGAAAAAGGAAGTTTGACTGATGCTATGCTTCCAATGTTCTAAAAGATTAAAGCTTAAGGAAAAAATATAGTAACTGTCCGGAGTGGATAGTTACTATATTTTTATATAACAACCGACAGGTTGTCGGTAAAGGAGGAACAAATGCAAAAACATTAAAGAGGTAAGAAGCCTTGAAAAAGTCTATGTAAAAAGGATACTTCAATGAGCTAAAAGTACTATTATCCCCCTTGAATGCGATATGATAACAAGATATAATTTAGGTAAGGCGTCATTGAATGAACTTAGTATAAAAGTAGGGGGAAAGTAGTAGAATGAAGGCTATTATCCATTTGATGATTTTTGTGGGCATCATTATAATGACTTCCAATATATATAGATATGTTAGTTTTATGTATCATTCCAAGGATGTTCTATCGGATATTAAGCTGTCAGAGAAAATCTGGAAGCTTGTGGGTGCTGTGCTGTTGGTATTCTTCCTATGTGGATATATTGGAATAGTTGTGTTTGGTCATCCTGATATTTTGATGGCTTCTATTCTACTTGGCGGAAGTGTATTTGTGGCAATTGTGCTTACTTTAATGTTTCATTTGATAGAGACAGCAAAGAAACGAAGTATAGAGGTGGCAGAGGTATTGATTGAGGTTATAGAAGCACGAGATTCTAACCTGAATGGTCACAGCCGCTATGTTCAGAATCTGACCATGCTTTTCTTCAAATACATTCCCTCTGAGCTTCGAAAGGGTATTAACGATGTCAGCTTAGAATATGCAGCCTTGTTGCATGATGTGGGAAAGCTAGGAGTTCCGGAAAGTGTACTTAATAAACCGGGAATGCTGAACCAGGAAGAATGGAAGATTATGCGTACTCATCCCCGGACAGGAGGGGAGATTCTAAAGCCATTGAAATCGTTTGAATCTATCATTCCATGGATTGAATATCATCATGAAAGAATAGATGGCAAGGGGTATTATGGTTTGACCGAGGAGGAAATACCTATGGCGGCCCGTATTATTGCCATTGCGGATACATACTCTGCTATTACCATGAAAAGGGCATATAAGCCGGCAAAATCCCATGAAGAAGCAATTGAAATAATAAAAAGAGCAGCAGGGACACAGCTGGATGCAGTATTGGTTAAAGTGTTTTGCTCAATACCCAAGGAAGAATTGGAAGAATGCATACCTGAATGTTTGGAGAAATAAGATTTTTTATGGATAGTATAGTATAATGCTCTTTAGAGATAAGGAGAATAATTATGTCATATACTAATTTGGAAAAAACTTTAAAGGAATTAACACAGCTTCACACACAAACTCTTTCGGCTTTTGAGGCTGCAGAGCTTGATACTGCAACCCGCTCGGAATACAAACGTCAGATAGACCAGTATGAGAGTATGTATCAGTCTCTTGAGCAGATGAAAAATCTTTCAAAAGATGAAAAGACTATTTCCTCTCTTTTGGAAAAGCAGTCAGACTTGTTGCAGCAACGAATAGCATTTGAAAAATATTGTTTTGGGCTTTGGGAGAAGAATAAGTAGTCGTTATGACTGGACGATGAACATATTGAAGGACAGTGGTATTAAGCTGTCTTTTTTTATGCCACAAAGTCAATACAATAATGGTTTTGGAGAAAGTAATTAGATGAAAAACAATTTACTAGATTGGGGATGACTGTTAAAATAAATAAATAGTAAATGAAAGAATTTAAGGAGGGAATAATTATGCCATTTATCGATTCAAAGATTACAGGAACAGTATCACCGGAAAAGAAGGAAGCAATTAAAACAAGACTTGGACAGTCTATTTCAATTCTAAATAAATCAGAGACATACCTGATGATAGGTTTTGAGGACAATTATGATTTGTTTATGGCAGGACAAAAGCTTGAAAAGGGTGCATATGTTTCAGTTAGTCTTTTTGGGAATGCTTCGTCTGATGCATATGATAAAATGACAGCAAAAATATGCGAGATACTTGCTGATGAATTGTCTATTCCAGGGGATAAAGTGTATGTAACATATCATGGTGTAAATGACTGGGGCTGGAATGGAAGTAACTTCTAGGCTTTAGTAGGAACAAGTATTAGAAACATACCCTGGTAATAAGGCCAGGGTGATAATAAATTATAAGTGAGGATAAGAAATGGGTTTTTTTAGTTCATTAAATAAAGTTATGAATGCTGCAAATCAGATTATGGATATGGTAGATGATTTAAGTAACAATACAACCCAGCCATCCGGTAATAATACCAATGTGCCAGCACTTAATCTGGCTTCAGGAAATCATGAGGTGGTAAGTACTGATTATGCATGTGATAAGGATGGAAATGATGTAGCGTACAGGGTTTCGATTAGGATTAACGATGCATTTATTAACGATAATTCTGGTGCGGGTGAAGTGAATATGTATTGTCCATATGCACCAAATGGAGAGGACAGCCAGGATATATTGTACTTTGCAATTATTAACGATCAAACAATATACAGTGCAGTGGAAGAATTCAAAAATACAGGAAGAATCAGCAGGGCATATGAAAGTATGCCATTAAACGGAAAGTGTTTTTGTAAAGCCAAAATGAACTATGGCGATAATATTGTATATCTTTATGGAATAGACAGATGTGGTGGCTATTGGGAAAATAGCGCATTATGTATGGTATACAAAAAAGAGTTTTTTGGAACAGAGACAGAAAAAACAATTATGAAAATGATGGATGAAATTGTTGAAAGCTATGAGGAAACAGTTCAAGCGTAAGTATATTTGGAAGATGAGAGCATTTCTGTGTGTTTTAATTCATTTTGGGAGATTAGAGGATATGAGGTTAATATAGGCAAGACAGCAGAAGGTGAGGTTGATTTTGTAGCGCAGCGCCAAGGTGAAAAACTGTATGTGCAGGTTACTCAGGAAATACAATCTGAGAAAACCGAGCGAAGCGAGTATGAGCGCCTGCTTGAAATCAAAGATAACTATCCGAAATATGTTCTTCGAACTGACGAATTTGCCGGAGGTAATTACGAAGGTATTAAGAGTATGCATGTTGCGGAGTTTCTCTTGAGTAAAGAATATTAATGTGGATGAAACACGCTTATTTTTTTTAGTTACAGGTTAAAGAATAAAAAAACAACTATGAATTAAAGAGGGGGGCATTATGGCACTGAATTTAAATCTTGATGGAATGGAAGTATATCTTAATATCAAGGGATATCAAAAAACAAATTCTGAAAACAGTTACGATACTTGGTGTAATGTTGACTTTGCATTTAGATTCCAGGGATGTATTGATTATTCAATGAATGATGCGAAGATATTACTTGCCAGTGAAATTGAAAATCTGGAAAAGAATCTCACAGATTTATTAGAGGATAAGGTGCAGCAGACCAAAGGCTTGTTCTATTTTAATAAGCCAGGTTTCCATTTTGAATTCTATTCAGAACATAAGATTACAGATGAGAATCCGGATGTCAATTATGAAAAATCGGATGATGAGTTGAATGATGTTTCTATTGATTGGATTGTGTATTTGTCTAAAGATGGTTTATTAACAGCAAATTATTTTTCGGTAGTATTGGAGCGAGAGGATATTACTCAATTGCGAGATTACCTGAGAACTATATTGGAGGCATAGGGAAAATTATGACTGCCGTCAGATAAGCGGTTAGGATGGTAAAAATTCCAAATGGAGTGAAGCAAAAACTTATGCATCAGCATTTGCGATGCGAGAACTTGGTTTTAAGAGGGTATTATTCCTGGTTCATAGAGGCCAATATTTGATTCTTGGGAGGATTTACATTATGCAGGCCCAAACAATTGTCATGTTGACCCGGATTTGGATCCAATGAGAAGATGTTCAGCGATTGACGGCTGGGTACCCGCATTTGGACAGATAAATTCATCAGCATCATATTTAAGGAAATAAAGGAGCGGCACAAAAGGATTTTGTGTTTATTCAAATATGAAGGAAGAAAAGGAAATCAACGGAAGTGAAATGCTAGACCACTTAATACTTATGATAATTGGTTTAGCACAGTTCAGGCTAATGCAGACACGAAATGCTTCAATCAAAACTGAATTTTGACTGACACTTTCTTTGCGATTGATGCTACAGGGGGATTACCATGAAAAATCTTGAATGTTTACAGCGGGCAGTCCACTATATGGAAGAACATTTGAATTGCTCGATAAATATGACTGAAATAGCTGAGGTTTCTTATCTGTCAGAGAGAACCTTGGCAGAGCTTTTTTGTTCGATGACTGGAATGTCTGTGATGGATTATGTCAGAAAACGCAGATTGTCTTTAGCTGCAGAGGATATATTACATACCGAAGAAAAAATTCTCGACATTTCTTATAAATATGGTTATGAATCGCAGGAGTGCTTTTCAAGAGCCTTCCGTCGTTTTCATGGTATTTCCCCACAGCAATTGCGAAAAACCGGCGGAGACTACACGGCTGTCGAGTGTGTTAGGTTTGTGAATAACAACGTGGTTGGTGAAAATGTGAGTAAAGGATATCGGGTATTGGAGAATGGCCCGGTTTACCACACGCTCGAGATGGACAAAGTGGTTGAGTGGTTCCGAAACGTAATGGGGTGGATTGCCAACGTTGATGCAAGAGACGACGATGGTGCGGGTACCTTTGGCTGTGCCATGCCTATTGCAGATCCTGTTGCAAGTGAGAGGATGAATTCCTTCCTTGGATTCTCGCTTATCTACGGCGAACCATTAAAAAGAATCATTGGTTATTTGACGGTGGACAGTGTTGATAATCTGCGGGAAACGATTTTGCAAAATGGCTGGGAGAAAGTGACTGAGATTAGGCAGACTCCATGGGGAGCAAGAGAATGCTCTGTGACGACTCCAGATGGTGGGATTCTTGTTTTTTCCAGCTACGAGGCAATCTGATAGTTGACAACGTTGCGCAGAAACGGTCAAGACATGAAGGCGTATTTCCTTTATGATGAAGACACAAATCAAATGGAGGTGCTTTATGAGAGCGGAATACGAAGCAAGAGGATATGTAGTATTAGAGAATGGACCGGTTTATTATGCACGGGATATCGACAAGACAATTGAATGGTTTGAGAATACGTTAGGCTGGTATGGAACCGTTGATGCGCGGGAAGAGAATGGAGACGCTATTTTTGCAGGCATTGTACCGATACCGAATGAGGTTACAGAAGCAGAGAACCTAACCTATATCGGCTTTAGTCTGTTTCGAGGAGAGCCATCGGATCGTGTCGTTGGATTTATCACCGTGGATGATGTAAAAAGGGCTTATGATTATGTAGTCGCTAGTGGCTGGGAGGAACATTCGGAATTAGTAGAACAACCTTGGGGGGCAAAGAATTTGAAGTGACTACTATAGACGGTAGCAAGCTTCGTATTGCAAGTTACTAATTCTTTCAACTTTTTTCTTGACAGTTATATGAGAGGATAAAAGAAGCCAGAACAGAACTTCATTTGTCACGGCAACATCTGTAGATCACCAATGGCTGAATTTGTATTAAAAGATATGGTATCAAAGCGTGGTATAGCCGAGCAGTTTGAAATTGCATCGGCTGCCACTAGTACAGAAGAGATTTGGAATGGCGTGGGAAATCCTGTATATCCACCTGCAAAGGCTGAACTTGCGAAGCATGGTATTAGTTGTGAAGGAAAAAGAGCAGTTCAGCTTAAGGCTTCAGACTATGATTATTATGATTATCTTATTGGTATGGATAATATGAACATTCGTAACATGGAGAGAATGACCAATCATAAGAAAGGCGAGAAAATAGCACTGATGCTTGAGTATGCAGGGCTGATTGGTTCTGAGTGCCAAGATCCATGGTATAATTCTCGATTTGACCAAACCTACCGTGATGTAGTCAAAGGATGCACAGCCTTCCTGGAATACCTCGAAAAGGAAGGTGAGATATGATGAGTCAAAAAGATAATTTTTTTAGATTTTACTTGACAGAAGCGGATCCCTGGTATACCGGAGATTTTGATGCCACTTATGATGATGTGCTGGCCGGCTGTGAGGGGTTTTTGGAATACTTAGCTACATTAGGAAAATTGTAATACATTAGAAAGTTAAAGTTTTCATTTGAGTTTCATAATCCCGAAATCTATCGGCGTTTTTGGGCAGAAAGGCAGAATATGAAAATAAAAAAGAGCAATTTAATACATATCCTAGAGTATTTGCTTCTGGCGTTTGGCATTCCTTTGTCACACCTGTTTAGGACAGATTAAAAGGGTCTACACAGGCACAAAATGGTTTGTCGAAGGGGATATCAAAGGATGTTTCGATAACATTGACCATCATGTGTTAATTAAAATCGTTCGTAAGCGGATTAACGATGAAAGCTTCATCGAACTGCTTTGGAAATTTCTTAGAGCAGGCTACCTTGAAAACTGGGAATATCACACGACATATACTGTTAAGAGGATACCGATGATAAGACCTAACACAGAAGTGATAACACCTCCAACTGCAAGTCCCTTTCCACCCTGGTCTTTTGCGATTGCTACAATACCAAGTATGGCTCCTATTATACCTGGAAGCCATCCAACACAACAGCAAAGTGTAAGAGAAAGAATACCAAGTACAAGAGAAGTAACTGCTAATGCGCTGAGTGGTTTATTCTGTACAGGCTACTGATAGTAAGTGCTTTGTGATGCATAATTAGGTGTTGAATAAGAACCCTGTGAATAGGTATTATTCTGTGAATAAGCATTATCCTGCGAATAGGTATTATTCTGTGAATAAGCATTATCTTGCGGATAAGTTTTGTTAATATTTTCGTTGTCCATTTTATTCCCCTTTCGTTAATGAAATATTATCAAGAAAATTATAGTAAAATATTCCAATATATTCATGAGTTAAACATAATAAGAGTTATTGAAAAAAATTGAAAATATTATTGAAATATGTTACAAAAGGGAATATGATGTATATGACGAAAGTACCAATACACGGAGGCGAGAAAAATGATTTTGGGTGGATATAAAAACAAAATTAATAACATGCTGTCAAGTCTGGCAAAGCTTGATGACATGCAGTATGAACCACAGAATAAAGAGCTAAATGATATTCATAAAAGACTCGTAGAAGGAAGAAAAGAATTTGAACAAGTTGCAACTAATACACTTGACTCAGTAATACAGATGAGTGTAATCGATGCCACTGTCAAGATGAATATTGACAAAATTGCAACAATTAATGAATCATTATCAAATGAAGTGGAGGATATTAGTGAATCTGCTGCATCTACTTCAGCAATTGCATCAGAGATGTCAAAAGCACATGAGAATCTGACATCGACAATTATTGAGGTATCTGAGGAGGCTACTCAGGTTATGGTAGAAATAGACAATTGCGAACAAAAGCTTAATGATATAAATGAGATATCGGGTTCTGCGATTAAAGCATCAAGAGAAGTAAAAGCAGAGATTGATAATCTGCAGGAAGTTGTAGCACATATGAATGAAGTTATTGATGGAATAAATGCAATTTCTAACCAGACGAATCTTCTTGCTCTTAATGCATCAATAGAAGCTGCGCGTGCAGGGGAAGTTGGAAAAGGATTTGCTGTAGTAGCGGAGGAAATCAGACAGCTTGCAGACCAGACCAAAAGCCTTACAGCAAACATGGGTGATTTCCTTCAGAATATAGCTGATGCATCTAGAAAGAGTTCTGTCAGTGTGGATGTGAATGTAGAAGAGATGAATAACATCAACGAACGAATTCAGGATGTATATAAGATAACTGCTGATAACAGAAAGAGCATGGATACCATTACTGATTCCATTTCATCGCTTGCCGCTGTCAGCGAAGAAATCAGCAGTTCAATGAATGAGCTTGATAATCAGATGAAAAATGTGGATGAGAAGTGCAATATGTTAAAAGAAAATATTTCGATTCTTGAGGTATCTAGTCAGGCAATTAATGATATAGTTGAACCAGCAGTAAAGGTTGAAGAGTATCTCGATCAGTCAATGTCAGTGATCAGTGAAATGGGACTTGATGCATTCTATATGCTTGATAATCAGATTGTAGTTAACTACTTAGAACGGGCAGTTGGTGAGCATATAAAATGGGCTGAGAAATTCCGTACAATAGTAGAGAGCGGACAAATGTTGGTATTACAGACTGATTTTAGAAAATGTACACTTGGTCATCTACATTATTCATTCAGACCAACTCATGCTGAAGTAAAAAGAATGTGGGAAGAAATTGAAGCTTATCATGAGAAGTTCCATGGATATGGAGCAAAGCTTATGCAGCTTGCCAAGACAGGAAGGCTTGATGAGGGGGTTGCGATGATAAGCGAAGTAGATAAATGTAATGAGCAGATTCAAAAGAAAGAAAAAGAACTTGTTGCGTTAATACAAAGTCTATCAAATCAGGGAATAAGAATCTTTGAATAAAGAGAAAAAGCAGGACACTGATACAAATTGTGTCCTGCTTTTTTAATATATAGGAAAGTTCTCCTTCCTATATATTAAAACGCTCCGCGGGGATGCGACCCGTGTGGAGTAGAAGATCCACTTGCGTGCCCACACGGGCGCGCAAAGAGTCACAAAGTGACTCTTTGTTATAAAGGTCTGAAGAAACTATATACTAACTGGTATTTTGAATAGTATAAGTAGTTCCTAGGTAGCATAGTTGGTTCCGTTGGAACCGGCGTCTCCGGAGTAGGATTGTCCGGAGTAGGATTGTCCGGAGTAGGATTGTCCGGGGTAGGATTGTCCGGGGTAGGATTGTCCGGGGTAGGATTATCCGGAGTAGGGGCATCTGGAACTTCCGGAGTAGGATGAATTCCAGGGTCAGTATCATCTGGAACATCCTCTTCATGTTCTTCCTCAACAGGTGGCTTTCTGTGTAACGTACATGTCTTTTTCATGAAAGCTTCATTTGCAAGATACTTGGAATTCTGAGTGCCCTTCGAACCATCTACAATAAACACTTTTGTTTCTGTCTCTGGGCAATATAACGCAACGGGCATACCACTTTCAGAACATACTTCAAGCGAAATATGATGGTTACAGCTTGATGATGGAACCGTGCCGCCTGCAAAGTATTCTGTGTAATTCTGAGAACCGCGTGGGTCTTTGTTACATACATTGTCAGAAGATATAGGGTATAGCCGCCTCATTCGAATAGCATCTCTGTCTACAAGTTCAATCAGACCGATAGTACGTTTGGTATTATGCCCAATATCACTAATAAATTCATATCGACTGGGGGGATGAGTGTTGCACTTAAGAATATTATTAATTCAATGTACAGTGAAGATCTTTCTAAGAAGATATGTGCAGCTCAAAAAATAAAAGCTAAGAATGGTGATGTTGTTCAGGCATTGGTTCACTTCGGGTACATGAAAGATCCTAATGATATTCATAAAATAATCATTGACCCAGAAGCAGCACAGATTGTAAGGAAAATATTTGCATATGCAGAAGAAATCACAAATGCTTCAGAAATTGCAAGAAGATTAAATGTTTTTAGGTGTCCATATTGTAAGAGAACATTATCGATTAATAATAAGTCGGTTAGTTGTAGCATGAAAACTGTATCCTTGAATTCAGAATGTGATAAAGTGTTTGCGAATAAAGAAACTTTGGAAGATACAGTAGCTACAACAATAAATCAAATTGCTGCATATGCAATGGATTGTTCACAAAAGCTAATGAAAAAAAGCAGAACCTGCGATATAATAGAAGGCGATATTATAGCTTATCAGAAAGAGTTACAATCTATTCCTATGTTGAAAATGCGGAAATATGACCAATATAAGCAGGATAAGATTACTGCTGAACAATATCAAGCATTTGTCGAGGAAGTATATATAAAGAAAGAACAACTTGAGGATAAGCTGAAACAATTATATGAAGAACAGAATGCGATGAAAACATCATATAAAGAAGCTGAACACACACACTTATTAGCCAATAGTATGTTGCTTCGAAATGGTTATGATGTTGAGATTATTAGCAGATTTGTGAAATACATTGATGTTTATAGTGAATCTGAAATTGAGATAGTCTTTAATGTGGATGATGTTTTCTTCAAAAAAATACTTGATGAATTGGAGTAATAAAAGACATGGTTAAGGTGCTTTTCGTATGTCATGGGAATATTTGCAGATCACCAATGGCTGAGTTTGTTTTAAAAGATATGGTATCAAAGCGTGGTATAGCCGAGCAGTTTGAAATTGCATCGGCTGCCACTAGTACAGAAGAGATTTGGAATGGTGTGGGTAATCCAGTATATCCACCTGCTAAAGCTGAACTTGCAAAGCATGGAATTGGATGCGATGGAAAAAGAGCAGTACAATTAAAAGCTTCGGACTATGATTATTATGACTATCTTATCGGTATGGATAAGATGAATATTCGAAATATGGAAAGAATGACTAATCACAAGAAGGGTGAGAAGATAGCATTATTACTTGAATATGCTGGATATGATGGAATGGAGTGTCAAGATCCTTGGTATAATTCCCGATTCGACCAAACTTATAGGGATGTAGTCACTGGATGCACTGCATTCCTGGAATACCTCGAAAAAGAGGGTAAAATCTGATGCGTGAAACAAAAATTTTTTTAGATTTTACTTGACAGAAGCAGATCCATGGTACACCGGCAATTTCGATGAGACTTACAGGGATGTTACAAGAGGCCTTGAAGGCTTCCTAAAGTTCCTACAGAATCAAGGCCTTGTATAAGGAGAGATATTAAGGAGAGATATATGAGTGATATAAAAGCAGTCATCTTTGATTTGGATGGCACATTGATTGATACAGAGAAGTTCTACAGACTAAACTGGCCCAAGGCTGCAGCGCATTTTGGGTACAGGATGACTGATGAGCAGGCACTGGAATTGAGATCTCTGGGAAGGCCATATGTATCGGCACAGTTTAAGGAGTGGTTTGGTCAGGAATGCGATTATGTTGAGATTCGTGATTATCGCAAGATTCTAATGGAGGAGACACTGGCCCAGGAGGGAATTCAGCTTAAGCCCGGGGCTATAGAGATTCTTACATATTTGAGGAAAAATGGAATAACAGTGGCCATGGCAACTGCCAACGAAAAGTCCAGAGCAGAGCGCTATCTTAAGAAGATAGGACTCTATGAATATTTTGACAAAATCATCTGTGCTGATATGGTTGAGAATGGAAAGCCTGCACCGGATATTTACGCATACGCATGTGAACAGCTGGGAGAGAAGCCGGAGGACTGCTTTGCTGTGGAGGATTCTCCTAATGGGATTACCAGTGCATACAGGGCTGGCTGCAAGCCGGTATATGTGCCGGATCAGACTCCTGTCGATGAGGAGGTTGGACCAATGCTGTTTGCAGCAATTGAGACATTAACGGATATTAAGAATTTGTTATAGAAATTGTTCATACAAATTGCTATAGAAATTGCTATAGAAATAAGCGGTGGCAGGATGAAAGTCTTGCCACTTTTTTTGAGAATTTTTGAAGAATGTAGACAGTCAGTCTTTACAAGAACCAGAGTGGTTGTTATGCTTAATTAAGTTGAAAAAGTCTCTGCATTGAGACTAGAATGTAAAACAGAAAGGTTAGCAATGAGTATTTTAAATGTTGAGCATTTAAGTCACGGATTTGGTGACAGAGCTATATTTGAGGATGTGTCCTTTAGACTTTTGAAGGGCGAGCATATTGGACTTATTGGAGCAAATGGCGAGGGTAAGTCTACTTTTATGAATATTATCACTGGAAAACTTCAGCCAGATGAGGGCAAGATAGAGTGGTCCAAGAAGGTCAGGGTTGGTTATCTCGACCAGCATACTGTTCTTGAAAAAGGCATGACAATTGGAACAGTTCTTGCCTCTGCATTCGATTTCCTCTATGAGATGGAACAGGAGATGAATGACATTTATGCAAGGCTTGCAGAGGTAGACGAGGATGAGATGAATCGATTAATGGAGGAAGCCGGAACAATCCAGGACCTTCTGACAATGCACGATTTTTATATGATAGATGCCAAGGTGGACGAGGTTGCCAGAGCCTTAGGTCTTCTTGATTTAGGATTGGACAAGGACGTTACGGATCTAAGTGGAGGCCAGAGAACAAAGGTCCTGTTAGGCAAGCTTCTTCTCGAGAAGCCGGATATCCTTCTTCTTGACGAGCCTACCAACTATCTTGATGTGGAGCACATAGAGTGGCTTAAGAGATACCTGAATGATTATGAGAATGCCTTTATTCTTATATCCCATGATGTGCCATTCCTTAATAGTGTAATTAATCTTATCTATCACATGGACAACAGACAGCTTAACCGTTATGTAGGTGATTACGATAAGTTCCAGGAAGTATATGCAATGAAAAAGGCCCAGCTTGAGGCTGCATACAACAAGCAGCAGCAGGAGATTAAGGACCTTAAGGATTTTGTTGCAAGAAATAAGGCCCGTGTTGCCACAAGAAATATGGCCATGTCCCGCCAGAAAAAGCTTGATAAGATGGATATAATCGAGCTTGACAGAGACAAGCCAAAGCCAGAGTTTAATTTCAGGGAAGCAAGGGTTCCCGGTCGTTATATCTTCCAGACAAAGGACCTGGTGATTGGATATGATGATCCACTTTCTTCACCCCTTAATCTTGAGATGGAGAGGGGCCAGAAGATAGTACTTACCGGTGCCAACGGAATCGGAAAGACAACTTTGCTTAAGAGTATATTAGGACTAATTAAGCCTTTATCCGGTTCAGTTGAGCTGGGGGATTATCTTGAGATTGGATACTTCGAGCAGGAGATGAGCCAGGATAACACCAACACCTGTATAGAGGAAATCTGGTCAGAATTCCCGGCTTTTTCCCAGTATGAGGTACGTAGTGCCCTGGCAAAATGCGGACTTACTACTAAGCATATAGAGAGTCTGGTTAAGGTGTTAAGTGGAGGAGAGCAGGCAAAGGTTCGTCTTTGCAAGCTTATCAACCGGGACACCAATATTCTGCTTCTTGACGAGCCTACCAATCATCTGGATGTGGACGCAAAGGAGGAGCTTAAGAGAGCTCTCATAGCTTACAAGGGAAGCATTCTTATGGTATGTCATGAGCCGGATTTCTATGAGGGACTTGCCACAGATGTATGGGATTGCTCCCAGTGGACTACAAGGCTTTAGAAGTGCAAGGCAATTTGTACAATAAATGATGCAATAAGTGATGCAATAAGTGATACAATATATTGTAAAAGGGATAGGAAAGGGGTATGAAAATGAAATACACAACCAGAAATGAATTTTGTAACTTTGAATTTTCAGAGGTACATATTGACGATGTAAAGTTTCAAAATGGCGTTTTTCAGATGATATTGGATGATGTTAAGATTCTTCCTGAGAATTCTACAAACCGTGATATCAGAAAAATGAGGGCAAACGGACTTGTGCTTACAATAGAGGATGCCCAGATTAATTCCTTTGTGGAGGAAGGCTACAAGACCTATGATGCCAACGGCAATCTTCTTAGGGAGGACCCTGACGTAGAGCTGGATGAGCAGCAGTACAGAGACATATATGAGTTTTTTATTGATTCATATGCTTATCTCATAGCTCAAAATGAAGACGAATATACATTTGTAATTGATGGAACTAACGAGAGAACCTATACAATTATTGTTCAAGGTTCTGGCGATGTAGAGGAGTGGGACAAATATCTGCAGATAGAGTAATTTTTCACATTGATGTTAACAGTGCTTTCCTGTCCTGGTCTGCAGTTCAGAGGTTAAGTGAGGGGGAGACCCTTGACCTTCGAACTGTGCCTTCTGCGGTGGGAGGAGATGTGGCAACCCGCCATGGAGTCATTCTTGCCAAGTCCATACCGGCCAAGAAGTACAATATTGTAACAGGGGAGCCTGTTGTGGATGCACTTAGAAAATGCCCGGAGCTTATTCTTGTTAAGCCTGACCATGAACGATACCATGAATTTTCCAGGGCATTTATTAATATTCTTTATGATTACACAGACCTTATTGAACAGTTTTCCGTAGACGAAGCCTTTATGGACATGACTGGAACAAGACGTCTTTTTGGTGACCCTGTTGATTGTGCCAACAGGATTAGAGAACGAATCTATAGGGAGCTGGGCTTTACAGTTAATGTGGGAGTGTCCTCCAACAAGCTTCTAGCCAAGATGGCCAGCGATTTTGAGAAGCCCAACAGGACCCATACACTTTTCCCGGAGGAGGTGCCGGCTAAAATGTGGATACTTCCTATTCGTGACCTTTTCTTCGTGGGAAAAGCGGCAGAGCGAAAGCTTAGAAGTCTTGGAATTAACACAATCGGGGACCTGGCCCATACGGAGCCTGAGATAATATCAGGGGTTATGAAGAAGCATGGAGAGGTCCTTTGGAGAAATGCTAATGGAATCGATGATTCCCCAGTGGAGACAGTTCGGCCTGACAACAAGGGATATGGCAATTCTACTACAGTTTCCTTTGATGTGACTGATGCAACAACTGCTAAGGCTATTCTGCTTAATCTAACAGATAAGGTGTGTGCCAGACTAAGAAAAGACGATGTTAAGGCCGATACAGTATGTGTACAGTTTAGATATAATGATCTGAGTCGAGCCTCTCACCAGTGTACCCTTGGTGCTGCCACTAACATTAGCCAGGAGATTTATTCTAATGTATGCCGTCTTTTTGATGAAAAGTGGGATGGAACTCCGATACGTCTGCTGGGTGTATCTACCAAGGTTGCCCAGGAGGACTGTGGCCGTCAGATTGATCTCTTTGACACAACTGATTATGAGAAGCTGGAGAAGCTTGATAAGGCTATGGATTCTATTCGTGAACGTTTTGGAGGTGATGCCATAAGGCGAGCTTCCTCCTTAGACAACAAGAGTTAGCATAACAGGAGTTAGCATAACAAGAGGTAACAAAATAAACCGGCAAAAAAGGAGGTTGTATGAGTAAATTTGTAAAGAAAATAAGCTTATTTCTGGCAGTAGCGCTTATGGTGTGCTCCTTTTCTTTTCCAGAAAATGACAAGGTTTTTGCAAAGACCAGCCGCAAGGATTATGGAGTATTTATTGGAGTGACTAAGCTTGATTACAAGAAGCTTGGCCAATACAATCAGGTGGTTATTGATGCTGAGTATTTTTCCAAGGCTCAGATTAAGAAGCTGAAGAAGGCCGGAGTTAAGAAGGTGTACAGCTATCTTAATGTTGGTTCTCTTGAAGAATTCAGATCCTACTATGATAAGTATAAGGACCTGGCAATTGGTGATTATGAGAACTGGCCGGATGAGCATTGGATGGATGTTAGCAATAAGAGATGGCAGGATTTCTGCGTCAGCAAGGCTAAGAAGCTTAAGGCCAAAGGCATTGATGGAATGTTTATTGACAACTGTGATGTGTATTATCAGTTTAAGTCAGATAAGATATACAAGGGGCTGGTGAAGATTCTTACCCGCATCAGGCAGAATGGTTCTAAGATAATAATCAATGGTGGGGATAGTTTTGTGAGTCGTCGCCTTAAGGAATCCAAGAAAAAGCTTTTCGACGCTGTTAATCAGGAGTGTGTTTATACGCGAATTGATTTTTCTAAGAAGAAATTCTACAAAGCAAAGAAAAGTGAGAGAGTCTACTTTACAAAATACCTGAACCGGCTAAAAAAGGCTGGAGTTAAGGTCTATGTGCTTGAATATAGTACAAGTAAAAAACTGACAGCAGATTCCCGTAAGTACGCAAAAAAATACGGCTGGGGAATCTATGTGGCTTCAAAGCTTGACCTGGTCTAGTCCATAACCGCAGGTTTGGGAAAATATAATTTTTAGGTATACTTTATTTTTTTAAGTTTTTTAATTGCTATATTGCAAATAAAAAAGTGATGTGATATAACATTTTACAACGATAAAGCAAATGCGATGAAAGAGACTCTGGAATGCAGAGGCCGACAGGAATACAGCGTCACCGACTGAGAGCGCTGTTTGGAAGAGCAGACTAAGGGAACACTCTGGAGCAGGTTGATTGAGCGCCAAGGGCAGGTAGGTCAACACGTATTTCCACGTTACGGATATGAGAGGGAAGATGGATTTCGTTAGTCATCTTTCAATGCGGGTGGTACCGCGGGAATTTAGATTTTCGCCCCGAGACAGAAGCTTTTAGTTTTTGTCTCGGGTTTTTTGTATTTAATTGGAGATTTCTGGAGTCATTGGGACTTTTGATATTAGCAGTGCAGACTCCTTTTCTTCACAAAATGCAGGGCAGAAATACTGGCTCCCGTCCCGCACCTATTATCCCACCATGAGTGGAAAAAAGGAGAGTACAGAATATGGAATTTTTAACAGGAGCACCAATCAAAGAACACCTTCAGATCTCACAAATCTTAGCAGGAGACTACGAGGGTAAAAACATTAAGGTACGTGGCGCAATCCATACAATCAGAGATATGGGTGACGTTGCCTTCATCGTACTGAGACAGAGAGAGGGCCTTGTACAATGTGTCTATGAACCGGGGAAATCACAGTTTGATATCCGAAGTCTCAAGGAGGCAGACACAGTCGAGGTCAATGGAACTTACAAATCAGAGGACAGATCACCTAATGGTTTCGAGCTTAGACTTGATACCGTCACAGTGCTTTCTGAACCGGCAGAGCCAATGCCACTTCAGATTAACAAGTGGAAACTCAATACTTCTTTGGAGACAAAG
Source organism: Agathobacter sp. (assembly GCA_036311465.1). Lineage (GTDB taxonomy): Bacteria > Bacillota > Clostridia > Lachnospirales > Lachnospiraceae > Roseburia. The sequence continues at coordinate 106,712 of JAXJPW010000047.1, read as the reverse complement.
CTTAATAACAGAGCAGTTGCTCTTCGCAATCCAAGAGAACGTGCTGTTTTCAGAATTCAGGAGGCCATAACAAGAGGCTTCAGAGATTTCTTATATGAGCAGGGCTTCACAGAGATTCACACACCTAAGCTTGGTGCCAAGAGTGCCGAGGGTGGAGCGAACCTATTTAAGCTTGAGTATTTTCACAGACCGGCCATTTTGCAGCAGAGCCCACAGTTCTACAAGCAGATGATGGTTGGAGTATTTGACAGAGTATTTGAGACTGCACCTGTATTCAGAGCAGAGAAGCACAATACCAAGAGACATTTAAATGAATATACTTCCCTTGATTTTGAGATGGGATATATTGATGGCTTTGAGGATATCATGGCTATGGAGACTGGTTTCTTACAGTACACTATGAACCTTCTCAAGACATCTTATGCAAGAGAGCTTGAACTGCTTAAGCTGGAGCTTCCTAATGTGGACCAGATTCCAAGAATCAGATTTGATGAGGCAAAGCAGAGGGTTTCTGAGAAATATAACAGACAGTTTAGAAATCCATTTGATCTTGAGCCAGAGGAGGAGCTTCTTATTGGCCAGTATTTCAAGGAAGAGTATGACAGTGATTTTGTATTTGTAACACATTATCCTTCCAAGAAACGTCCTTTCTATGCGATGGATGATCCTGCTGACGAGACATATACATTAAGCTTCGACCTGCTTTTCAGAGGTCTTGAGATTACAACTGGCGGACAGCGTATTCATGATTACAACAAGTTAATGGATAAAATCGAAAAGCGTGGTATGGAGACAGAAGGCATGGAGCATTACTTGGCAGCCTTTAAGCATGGAATGCCACCACACGGCGGACTTGGAATTGGTCTTGAGCGACTTACTATGCAGCTGATTGGGGAAGACAATGTGCGTGAGGCAACACTTTTCCCAAGAGACTTAAGTCGTCTTGAACCATAAGAAGGCGTAAGCATTTTCGAAAGAGAGGAGAACAATATGAATCATCTTGGAACAAGAGAATTGGCAACAGAGCGCCTGACTCTTAGAAGATTTGAAATAGAAGATGCAGAGTACATGTTTTACAATTGGGCAAAGGACCCTGAGGTTACTAAGTATCTTACATGGCCTGCACATGAAAGTGTTGAGATTTCTGAGAAAATAGTTAAAGACTGGGTATCTCACTATGATGAGCTCAATTATTATCAGTGGGCAATAGAGCTAAATGATTTAGAGCAGCCAATCGGAAGTATTGCAGCAGTAAAGGTTAATGATGATACTGAGTGCATTTCAATAGGCTATTGCATTGGAAAAGATTTTTGGAACAAGGGATATACTTCAGAGGCTCTTAGAGAGGTTATAAGATTTTTCATGGTAGAGGTTGGGGCCAACAGAGTTGATGCATGGCATGATTCCAACAACCCTAACTCAGGAAAAGTTATGGCCTCAGCAGGAATGGAGTACGAGGGAACTCTTCGCAGCTTCGACAGAAACAATCAGGGAATCTGTGATGCATGCTTCTACTCAAAGATTAGAAGCGCAGCCCTTGATGAGGCTTTTGAGGAGGAAGAGGTAGAAGAGCCGGTAGCTGTTGCCACTAAGGTTGTTGACAAAAATGGTGTGGAGCATAATTTTATCTCTGACGAGACAATGGAGTATGTAGGAATTCTTGCCAAGCTTGAGCTTACACCACAGGAGGCAGAGGCTGCCAAGAAGGATATGGCGGATATGCTTGACTACATTGATCAGCTTGGGGAGCTTGACACCACAGGAATTGAGCCAATGAGCCATGTTTTCCCAGTGAACAACGTATTCCGTGAGGATAAGGTTACTAATGGAGATGGAAGCCAGGCTACACTTTCTAATGCACCAGTGAAGAAGGACGGCGGATTTAAGGTGCCAAAGACTATTGGTGAGTAGAGCGGCAGAGGAGGATAATATGAGTTTAATGAGTTTGACTGCCGTTGAGTTAGGCAGAAAAATACAGGCAAAGGAAGTGACTGCAGTGGAGGCAACTCAGGCAGCACTTGAGGCAATAAAGGCAAAAGAAGAAAGAGTAAATGGTTTTGTAACTGTTGATGAGGCGGGCGCTCTTAAGAAAGCCCAGGAGATTCAGGCAAAGATTGATGCAGGAGAGCTTACAGGACCCCTTGCAGGTGTTCCGGTTGCCATTAAGGACAACATGTGTACACAGGGAATGAAGACAACCTGTTCTTCCAAAATTCTTTACAACTTCATCCCAACATATTCAGCCGAGGCTGTAAAGAAGCTTGAGGAAGCAGGAGCAGTTGTTATTGGAAAAACTAACATGGATGAGTTTGCCATGGGAAGTACAACAGAGACTTCTGCTTTTGGCGAGACAAAGAATCCATGGAATACAGTCCATGTTCCAGGTGGTTCATCAGGTGGTTCCTGTGCTGTTGTTGCTGCAGAGGAGGTTCCATTTGCACTTGGATCAGATACAGGTGGATCTATCAGACAGCCTAGCTCCTTCTGCGGAGTTACAGGAATCAAACCAACCTATGGAACAGTATCACGTTATGGTCTAATTGCCTATGGTTCGTCACTTGATCAGATTGGACCAATTGCCAAGGATGTTACAGACTGTGCAACAATTCTTGAGACAATCGCAAGCTATGATGAAAAGGATTCGACCTCTGTTGAGCGCCAGGATACGAAGTTCACAGAAGGACTTGTTGATGATGTAAAGGGTCTTAAGATTGGTATTCCAAAGGATTATTTTGGTGACGGGCTTGATCCTGAGGTTAAGGAGTCAGTGCTTGGTGTAGCAAAGGCACTTGAGGAAAAAGGCGCCATAGTTGAGGAATTTGACCTTGGTCTTGTAAAATACGCAATTCCGGCATACTACGTTATTGCCTGTGCAGAGGCTTCTTCAAACCTTGCACGTTTTGACGGTGTTAAGTATGGATACAGAACAGAGGAGTATACAGACCTTCACAATATGTACAAGAAGTCACGTTCAGAGGGCTTTGGTCCGGAGGTTAAGAGAAGAATTATGCTTGGATCCTTTGTTCTTTCTTCAGGATACTATGATGCATACTATCTTAAGGCACTTAAGGTTAAGGCACTTATTAAGAAGGCCTTTGACGATGCTTTTTCCAAGTATGATGTTATACTTGCACCTGCAGCTCCAACTACAGCTCCAAAGCTTGGAGACAGCTTAAGTGATCCAATTCAGATGTACCTTGGAGACATCTACACAATTTCAGTTAATCTTGCGGGACTTCCGGGAATATCAATTCCTTGTGGACAGGACAAGAATGGACTTCCAATTGGAGCACAGCTTCTGGGTGACTGCTTCCAGGAGAAGACTATTATCAGAGCAGCATACAGTTACGAACAGACTAGAGAATACAAACATAGCCCAATGGCTTAGAGAGGAGGAGCAATATGAAAGCATATGAAACAGTAATCGGACTTGAGGTCCATGTAGAGCTTGCAACTAAGACCAAGATTTTCTGCTCCTGCTCAACAGAGTTCGGAGGAGCACCAAACAGCCATACATGTCCGGTATGTACAGGACAGCCTGGTTCACTTCCTGTACTTAATAAGCAGGTAGTAGAATACGCTGTGGCTGTAGGACTTGCAACTAACTGTACAATTACACAGTACAGCAAATTTGACAGAAAGAATTATTTCTACCCTGATAACCCACAGAACTATCAGATTTCACAGCTTTACCTTCCAATCTGCAGAAATGGTTCTGTAGAGATTGAGACAGCCGCTGGCAAGAAAAAAGTCAGAATCCATGAAATTCATATGGAGGAGGATGCCGGTAAGCTGGTACATGATGAGTGGGAGGATGTATCAATCGTAGATTATAATCGTTCCGGAGTGCCTCTTATTGAGATAGTATCAGAGCCGGATATGCGCTCAGCAGATGAGGTAATTGCATACCTTGAGACACTTCGTCAGACAATACAGTATCTGGGAGCTTCTGACTGTAAGCTTAATGAGGGCTCAATGCGTGCCGATGTCAACATCTCTGTAAGAGAGGTTGGCTCTAAGAAGTTTGGAACACGTACAGAGATGAAGAACCTTAACTCTTTTAAGGCTATTGCACATGCAATTGAGGGAGAGAGGGAACGTCAGATAGAGCTTCTTGAGATGGGAAGAAAAGTAGTACAGGAAACAAGACGATGGGATGACAACAAGGAAGCTTCCCATGCAATGCGTTCCAAGGAGGATGCTCAGGATTACCGTTATTTCCCGGAACCGGATCTGGTTCCAATTGTTGTATCAGATGAGTGGATTGCAGAAATCAAAAAGCGCCAGCCAGAGCTTCGTCCACAGAAGCTTGAACGTTACAGAAAGGAATATGATATTCCGGAGTATGACGCCAAGATTCTTACAGAGTCTAAGCATATGGCAGACATTTTTGAGGCAGCAACAAAGCTTTGCGGCAAGCCTAAGAAGGTGTCTAACTGGCTTATGGTTGAGACAATGCGACTTCTCAAGGAAAAGGATATGGAGCCGGAGGACATCAGTTTTTCACCTGTTAATCTTGCCAAGCTGGTGGACCTTATTGACGATGGAACAATTAATTCAAACGTGGCAAAGCGTGTGTTTGAAGTGATTTTCACAGAGGATGCGGACCCAGAGAAGTATATTGAGGAGAACGGACTTAAGACAGTAAACGACGAGGGTGAGATCAGGGCAGCAGTAGAAGCTGTACTTGCAGCCAATCCACAGGCGGTTGCTGACTTTAAGAACGGAAAAGAGAAGGCAATGGGTGCCCTTATGGGACAGACAATGCGTGCCACAAAGGGCAAAGCAAATCCTGCCATTGTTCAGGCTCTTATCAGAGAATTAGTATAATAGTCAACTGCGGATTGCAGGAAGGCACAGAAAGAAATGTGAAAGAAAATAGCTCAGGCTGTAAGGTGCGGTAATCTCACCTCAAGGCCTGGGCTATTTTTTACCCTGGTTGGGTAGACTCTCAGTTCTAAAGTGGTGGGTACAATCCCCTAATCGGGGGAAATAGGAGATTATTACTATATTTACTATGAATTATAGTGTATAATATAGGAAAAAAGTCATAGTGCGGGGTTTTTATATGTTAAAAAATAAGATTTTACCTATTTTTATGGTTTTAGGCATTCTTATTACTGACTTAGGTGGCACAAAAGTCTATGCCAATACAAAAGCTTTGGATGAAATAAATAAGGAATGTGGTAACTATGGAGTTTGTCTTCAGGAAAACAACAGGGAGGCCTCTGTTGTTACAGAAGACTGCGACAATACCGGAGACTGTACAAACACGAAAGACAGTGGCCCTACCTCAGATTCAAGACAGCTTGTGACGGGACTTGCCAGCAGCTACAGGAATAAGAATGTTCCGGCTGTGCGTAATCAGGGCTCATATGGAACCTGTTGGGCTTTTACCAGCATTGGTCTTGCAGAGCTGGATTTGATAAGGGATGGAATAAGCAATCCGGATTTGAGTGAACTGCATTTGGCCTATTTCAATTACAATTCAGTAAAGGATCCTCTCGGAGGACTTAAGGGGGATAAAAACTATGTGGACAGCAGTAAGTATAACTATCTGACTCTGGGTGGAGATATGGCACAGTCCCTCTACACACTTGCTTCCTGGAAAGGGGTTGTTGAGGAGAATAAAGTAAGCTACGAAATGGCAAAGCAGTCACTGTCAACGGGAATTTCTGATTCATACTGTTATGACGACTATGCCCATTTACAAAATGCTTATGTGGTTAATATCAGCAAAAACCCAAACGAAGTAAAGAAGCTTATAAAGGAGCATGGAGGAGTCGGAATCAATTATTGCGACAGCTACAAGTATTATAATGAGACAAAGAACTGTTATTATTCCGGTCAAAAGTATAAATCCAATCACGCGGTTATAGTTGTGGGATGGGACGATAACTTTTCAAAGGACAATTTTACAAAGGTTAAGCCATCAAAAAACGGAGCATGGCTAATAAGAAATAGCTGGGGTAAGAATTCAGATGGACATTCAGGATACTTCTGGCTGTCCTATGAAGAACCTTCCATTTCTACAAATGCATATGCCTTTGATTTTGTGTACAAAGGGAAATCAGGCTTTTACGATAATAATTATCAGTACGACGGAAGCTTTGCCAACAGTTATGTGGTATATGGAAGAAAAAAGCTGCAGTATGCCAATGTTTTCACTGCCTGCTCAAACTCGGAAACAGAAATACTTAAGGCTGTGGGAGTGCGTTTTTGCGACTCCATGGTCAAGTACAAGGTGGATATATATCTGGACCCATCAAGTGAAAAGGAACCGGATACGGGAGAGCTTGTATCCTCAGTAACAGGAAAGACTTATTATGAGGGCTTTTATACAATTAAATTGAAGGAGCCTGTAGTGCTGGAGCATGGACAGAAGTATTCTGTTGTGATTACACATGAAATTGAGAAGGGTGACACATCAAGTGTTGCAATTGAAGGAAATTATGCCTGGTCCGGAACCTGGGTTGCCAAGGCGTCAGCACAGGAAGGCGAGAGTTTTATTAAGTCAGGACTTCACTGGAATGATTGCGGAAAGCTTTATGATGCTAATGTCAGGGTTAAGGCATTTACCGATAATGAATCTGGTGGAACCACCAATGAGACCTACCGTATAGAATACGTTTTAAACGGGGGCGTTCAAAATCCTGCAAATGCTGTCAAATATACTGCTGGAAAAAGCATTAAACTGTATTCTCCGGTTAGGGGGGGAATGAGGTTTGACGGCTGGTACCAGGATAGCAGTTTTAATAAAAAGATTACATCCGTTTCGGGCAATACAAAGGGAAACCTGAAATTATATGCAAAATGGAGCAAGCTGACGGCAAAGGATGTGAAGCTGGCGGCTCCAAAAATCAGCTCTGTCAGTTCTGCCTCAAGCTATGTGACTATTAAATGGAAGAAGGCTGCCAATGCCCAGGGCTATTACATATATAAACGAATTGAAAAGGGCAGCTGGAAAAGGATTGCTACATTAAAGAATGCAGGAATACTTGTACATTATGATGAGGCTAAAATGAAAAATGGAACCAGGTATGAGTACAAGGTTGTGGCTTATACTGTTGACGGAAGCAAAGAGGTAACGAAGGCTTCCACTGCTGAAGCCATTACCTTTTTGGAGGCTCCAAAGGTTACAAGTATAACAAAGGTCTCAAATAAAACCAGAAAGCTGAAATTTCAAAGAAATAAAAAGGCTTCCGGATATGAAATTCAGTATAGTACAAATAAGAATTTCTCAAAGGCAACAAAGATAAAGATTAGCAAAAACAGTACTACAACAGCAGTTTTAAAGAAACTTCAGAACAAAAAGAAGTACTATATTAGAATCAGAGCATGTAAAAAAGTAGGTAAAAAGACATACTACGGATATTGGAGAAGCTATTATGTAAATAATAACTGACATGTGGTCATACCAGAAAAAGAACCGGATACCAAGGAAATGGCAAATCTTGTGAAAGTGCGATATTTATTGACATTACCTCGCACTCATGTTAGAATTTGGACAAAAGAATGATGTGTGTTTTATGAATTGGATATACCAATTTACCAATAAAGGGATATTCATATTTTAGAGGTGAACAATGAAGGATTTTAAAGTGATTGAGGTAAAGCGAAGCATTTTTGAAGATAATGATGCTGATGCAGCAAAGCTTAGAGCGGAGCTTAAGAGTGAGGGGACTTTTTTGCTAAATCTAATGTCTTCGCCGGGAGCCGGTAAGACAACGACCCTTAAGAGAACCATTTCAATGCTTAAGGACCAACTTAAGATTGGAATAATGGAGGCTGACATTGATTCAGATGTTGATGCTCAGGCTATAATTGAGACTGGAGTCAGGGCAATTCAGATTCATACAGGTGGAATGTGCCACCTTGATGCAGATATGACCAGACAGGGCATCAGAGAATTTGGCACAAAGGATCTTGATTTTGTAGTACTTGAGAATGTTGGAAATCTTGTATGTCCGGCAGAGTTTGATACAGGAAGTACTAAGAATGCAATGATTCTCTCAGTTCCGGAGGGGGATGATAAGCCGCTTAAATATCCACTTATGTTTTCAATTTGTGATGTGGTTCTTATTAACAAATGTGATACTTTATCAGTTTTCGATGATTTTTCAAAGGAAGCTGTTGAAGAACGTATAAAGAAGCTTAATCCAAATGCAAAGGTGTTCTTTGTATCCGCAAAGACAGGTGAGGGCTTTGACCAGTGGGCAGACTGGATTAGGAATGAGATTAAAGAGTATAAAGAGGTATAATAACAAATTTACGCAATAACAAAGGAGAGTATAAATTATGTCAGATCCATTAGGAGGATTCGTACCAGATACAGTTAAAAATGACAAGCCGGTAAGAGAGGCTGTTCTTAAGCTGGGATATGTAGTAACTGACCGTGCAGAGGTAATGCTTGGAAAAGAGAAGCTTACCAAAGAGTCGCCAGAGTACTGGGGAATAGAGCCCCTTGTAACAGATCTTCAGTGTGAGATAGGTTGCCTTATGAAGAAGAGGAAGCCTCGTACATTTGCCGACATGAAGAAGATTACTAAGAAGCTTAATCTTACAGATGAGCAGCTTCTTAAGGAACTGGATGAGATGTCACTCAACGGTATAATTGAGTGGAATTACGAGAATGAAAAGCATGAGAAGCAGTGGGTTCTTCCAATGTATGTACCTGGAGCTGCTGAGTTTGCAAATATGAACGCGGATATATTGAGAGACCATCCGGAGATGGGACGTTTCTTTGAGAGAATGAGCCGTCTGCCTCTTGAAAAGGTTACTCCAATGGTTCCACTTGGTGGAGCCGGAATCGGTATGCATGTTATTCCTGTTGAAAAGGCTATCGAGATGACAAATAATTCGGCATCAGTTGAGCATATTTCACACTGGTTAGATAAGTATGAAGGTAAATATGCTTCAAGCCCATGCTCCTGCCGTCGCTCACGTAAGACTTACGATGAAGGCTGTGCAGATGATCCAGAAGGCTGGTGTATTGCAGTAGGCGATATGGCTGATTATGTCGTAGAGACTAACAAAGGTGGAAAATACATCAGCAAGGAAGAAGCTCTTGAAATCTTCCAGAAAGCTGAGGACAATGGATTTGTTCATCAGATTACCAATATTGATGGAGAGGACAAGATATTTGCTATTTGTAACTGTAATGTAAATGTATGTTACGCCCTTAGAACATCACAGCTTTTCAACACACCAAATATGTCACGTTCGGCTTATGTTGCCCATGTGGAAAAAGAAAAGTGTGTAGCCTGTGGACGCTGCGTAGAGTATTGTCCTGCAGGTGCTGTAACATTAGGACAGAAGCTTTGTAAGAAGGATGGTTCACAGGTGCAGTATCCTAAGATGCCACTTCCTTCAGAGAAGAAATGGGGTCCTGAAATGTGGACAGAGAATTATCGTGATGTTAACAGAATTAATACTCACGAGACTGGAACTGCTCCATGTAAGTCTGCTTGTCCAGCCCATATTGCAGTACAGGGTTATTTAAAGATGGCAGCACAGGGAAGATATCAGGATGCCCTTGCCCTTATCAAGAAGAATAATCCGCTTCCGGCTATTTGTGGTTATGTATGTAACAAGCGTTGTGAGGATGCATGTACCCGTGGAACAATAGATGAAGCAGTATCAATTGACGAAGTTAAGAAGTTTATTGCTATGCAGGATCTTAATGCCGAGACTCGCTATATTCCAAAGAAGGTTATTCCTAAGCTTGACGGAGAATTCCAGGAGAAGATAGCTATCATCGGTGGTGGTCCAGCAGGTATTTCCTGTGCATATTATCTTGCAGAGAGAGGATATAGACCAACGATTTTCGAGAAGAACAAGAAGCTTGGTGGAATGCTTGTATATGGAATTCCTTCATTTGTTCTTGAAAAGGATATTGTTCAGGCTGAGATAGACGTGCTGGCTGAGATGGGTGTAGAGTTTAAGACTGGTGTAGAGGTTGGTAAGGATATTACAATCCAGCAGCTTCGAGATCAGGGCTATAAGGGCTTCTACATTGCTATTGGATGTCAGGGCGGACGTGGAATAGGAGTTCCAGGTGAGGATGCTAAGGGTGTTATGACCGGTGTTGATTTCCTTCACCTTACAACCGATGATGAGTCATACAAACTTTCAGGAGATACAGTGGTTATTGGTGGTGGTAACGTTGCTATTGACGTATCACGTACTGCTGTAAGATGTGGATCTCCTAAGGTATATCAGGTATCCCTTGAGACAAGAGATATTATGCCAGCCCTTCCGGAAGAAATCGAGATTGCTGAGTCAGAGGATGTTGTTTTCCATGGTGGCTGGGGTCCAAAGGAAATCCTTACTGAGAATGGAAAGGTTACAGGTATTGTATTTAAGAAGTGTACTCAGGTTAAGAATGCTGAGGGACGCTTTGATCCACAGTATGACGAGAATGATACAATGACAATTGAGTGTAGCAATGTACTTCTTTCTGTAGGTCAGGCAACAGTATGGGGTGACCTGCTCAAGGATGAGGCTGTTGAGTTTAGAGGACCAGCTCCTGTAGCAGATCCTGTTACTTATCAGACAACAGTTGACGATATCTTCGTAGGTGGAGATATGTACACTGGTCCAAGATTTGCCATTGATGCTATTGCAGCAGGTAAAGAAGCAGCAGTATCTCTCCACAGATTTGTACAGCCGGGATGTACTCTTACAATAGGTCGAGATCCTAATTATTATAAGGAGCTTGATAAGGAGGATATCAGCATCAATGACTATGATCATGTTGGCCGTCAGAAAGCAGTCAAGAATGATTCAATTGGCAAGGATTCCTTCAGAAGTGCAACAGGTATCTTTACAGAAGAACAGGTTAAGAAGGAGACAGCCCGTTGCTTAGGCTGTGGTGCAACAATTGTTGATCCTAACCAGTGTATAGGCTGTGGTGTTTGTACAACCAAGTGTGAGTTCGATGCAATTCACCTTGAGAGAGATCTTCCAAAGGCCAGCGTTATGCGTAAGAGTGAGGACAAGCTTAAATATGTTCTTCCTAACGGACTTAAGCAGGCGATTAAGATCAAATTAAAGGGCAAGAAATAACAGGCAGAAGGGGAAAGCATGCACGAATTAGGCGTTGTATTTCATGTTATTAAAATGGTTGAAGAAGTGGTGGAGACAAATAATCTTACCGAGGTTGCCAGTGTAACATTGGAACTCGGTGAGGTTTCCACCGTAATAGAGTCCTACCTTCATGATGTCTGGAAATGGGCTGTAAAGAACAGGTCAGAGCATATGAAGGACTGCAGGCTTATTGTGGAGCAGATTCCGGCAATAACATTTTGCGAGGATTGCAAACAGGAATATGGAACCGTGGAGCATGGCAAGATATGTCCCCACTGTGGTAGTGAGCACACATACCTGCTTCAGGGAAACGAATTTACAGTAAAAGAGATAGAAGCCTGTTAATTTAAGGTTTACTTAAGAAACTTGAGTTTGCAATATGATATAATAGACCTCAACAACAAAGGAGGTCTATTTTTTATGCTTAATGTTTTTCACGTAACAAAGCAGTACCACAAGGTGGTTGCAAACAATGACATCACTTTTGATATTAATGATGGGGAGATAGGAATTCTTCTTGGACCTAATGGCGCAGGAAAGAGTACCATTATAAAGTGTATTATCGGTTTTTTGAAGTATCAGGGACAGATTAAAATAGATGGATATGATAATAAATCAATTGAAGCTAAGAGATTAATCGGATATGTTCCGGAGATACCGGCATTTTATCCTAATCTTACTATAGATGAACACTTAGAGTTCGTGGCAAGGGCATATAAGCTTAAGGATTACAAGGAATACAAGAATGAGCTTTTAGAGAGATTTGACCTGGCTGATAAGAAAACAAAATTTGGAGATGAGCTTTCAAAAGGTATGCAGCAGAAGCTTAGTATTTGCTGCGGATTATTACCAAAGCCTAAAATTATTCTTTTTGATGAGCCTATGATAGGACTTGATCCGCATGCTATCAAGGAGCTGAAGAATATTCTGCTTGAACTTAAAGCGCAGGGATGTTCAGTTCTTGTAAGTACACACATGATAGATAGTGTGGAGGAGCTGTGGGATACTACATATATTATGAAAAAGGGAAGCGTAGCTGCTGTTGTAAGCAGAGATTCCATTGGTGATGGAAATAAGAGCCTTGAGGATATTTTCTTTGAAATTACTGAAGGAGAGGTGCGTGAATGAGGTTAATCGGATATTACGCATGGCATTCTTTTGTCAATTGCCTTAAGAAAATGTTCAAAAATACTTTTCTTATTGTGGTAGCTGGCATAGTTGCTGTGTTTGTCATAATGGGATTAATAGGCGGAGTTGTTGGATTTACTATTGCAAATGTGCAAAAGGAGGCAGAGACCTCTACTGAGGCAGTGGATACGGAGATAATTCTTTTCGAAGCCGGAGAAGATTTGGAAGATGATTCAGCAGACGATTCAGCAGACGGTTCAGCTGATTATTCAGACAGCAAGGCTTCTGATGATGAGGATGACGTTTTAGACCTGGGATTTTTGAGGGTAGGGCCTGAGGCAGATTGTGATTTGTCAAATGAGGCATTTTGTGAGCTGGTTGTAATGCTGGTGCTTATCTGCTTTGTTATGTGGGGAATTTATTCCGGAACTAAAAAGGGTTCAGATATCTTCCTGATGGCAGATGTAAACTTCCTTTTTCCAGCGCCGATGAGACCACAGTCAGTAATGATGTTTAGACTTGTTTTCCAGCTTGCCGGTGCTATTGTGGCCTCCCTTTATATGTTGGGACAGATTCCTAATCTGGTGATAAATGTAGGCTTAGGTGGATTGGCAATATCAGCACTGTTTATAGGGTGGATAATGCTATTGTTCTTGACCAGAATTTTCTCAGTATTTACATATACAGTGGCAAGCTCTTATAACAAGCTTAAGAATATGGCAATTCCTATTATAGTTGTTATTGCAGCAATTACACTGTTACCAGCCACATATATCTATTCTACGACCGGAGGAGACATTGGTGCTATTGCCAGGGCTTATTCTGCAGACTGGCTTAGAATGATTCCAATTGTAGGATGGTTCAAGGGCATGATTGGTGCTGCTTTTGAGAACAATGTGTTAATGTTTTTTGTATATTTTGGACTGACATTACTTAGCTTTATTGTAATGATTTTTGTGGTATGGCACATTAAGGTTGACTATTATGAGAGTGCAATAGCAGGGGCCATGACCCGTCAGGAGATGCTGGAGAAGAGACAGAATTCTAAGCCTGTGAAGGTTAAACACAGTAAGAGAGAGCGAAAAGAGTTTGAATTAAAGGGCTGGGGTGCCAGTGCTTTCTTTGGCAAGGAATACCTGATATACAGAAGATTTGCTTTTGGTGGAATTATATCTAACTCAATGCTTTTCTTTACATGTATTATGGTGGCAATACAGGGATTCCTGTATTTTGGATTTAATATAAGGAATTTTATTCCTTCTGTGATTACCGTAATTGTAGCAGTGTATTTTAAATCATTAGGTGATCCGCACAGCAGCGAAAGCACAACAACATGGCTAATGCTAACACCTGATAATCCTTACAAAAAGGTGTTTTATCTTATGCTTTCTGATACTGTAAAGCTTGCTTTGGCGTTGCTGCCTGGTCTGCTTGCATCAGCCATTTTTGCAGGAGAAAGCCCTGTTATATTTATCCTTTGGTTCTTGACAATTTTGGCTTTGGATTTTATGCTTTCAACAGTGAGGTTTATGATAAATGCATTAGTGCCTGTAAAGGGTATGGATGTTGTCAAGAGTATGATACAGATAATGATTAAGATGTTTGTTATCTTTATTCTTGTCATTGTGTTTGCAGTAGGATTTTTGATCTCTTCATGGATAGGAGCTCTTGTTGCAAATATTATTGTTTCAGTCATTGTTGGCGGACTTTTGTTTGCGATTTATCCATCAATGCTTCACAGAGGCATCAACTAATATTTTAAGGCAATAATGTAAATAATATAAATAATATAATAAAATAAGAGGGATTATGAAATGAGTAAGGCACTTGAACAACTTAAAGACTATTTGAAGAAAAAAGAGCAGATTAATCATGTTTTGGGATTAATTTTCTGGGACATGGAAACAGTTATGCCTAAGAATGGATTTGCAAGACATTCAGACGTACTTACAGATTTTTCAACAGAAGAGTTTAAGCTTTCTACTTCTGATGAGCTTAAGGGATATCTCCATGAGCTTAATAAGCCGGAAGAATATGAAAAGCTTGATGATATGTGGAAATTCATTGTTAAGAGAATGAAGAGAGACATTGATCGCGATTCTCGTATTCCGGAAGCACTTTATACGGAATATGTGCAGAAGCAGGCTGAAGCTTCACAGGCCTGGAAGGAGGCTAAGAATGCTTCTGACTATTCAATCTTTGCTCCACACCTTAATAATCTTATTGAGCTGACTAAGAAGATTACAGCATATACAGATCCGGATAAGGAGATTTACGATGCTCTTCTTAACCAGTATGAGGAGGGCATGGATTCAGAGTCTATCGACAGAATTTTCAATGAGCTTAAGAGTGAGCTTTTACCACTTCTTGACAGGATTCTTGAGGCAGGAGAGCCAGACGACAGTAAGTTCAAGAGAACCTATGATGTGGACGCACAGAGAAAGGTACAAAAGCTCCTGCTTGATTATATAGGCTTTGACTGGAATAGAGGAGCAGTAGGAGAGACAGAGCATCCATTTACTACTAACTTCTCATCACAGGATGTGCGTATTACTAACCACTTCCATGAGGATAATGCAATTGATCCTATGTTTTCAGCCATTCATGAGGGTGGACATGCTATTTTTGAGCAGAATGTTAATCCGGATTATGATGGAACAGTGGCTGGAAGCTGTGGTTATATGGGTGTGCATGAAAGCCAGTCAAGATTCTTTGAGAACATTTTGGGAAGAAATAAGAACTTCTGGATTCCAATTTACGGACAGGTACAGGAGCTTATACCTGAATTTGCAGATGTTAGTCTTGATGAGTTTGTAAGGGAGATAAACCACGTTAAGAACAGTTATATAAGAACAATGGCCGATGAGGTTACTTACTGCCTTCATGTGATTCTAAGATATGAGATGGAGAAGGCTATCTTCCGTGATAATGTATCTGTAGATGAGCTTCCTGCAATGTGGAATAGTAAGATGGAAGAATATCTTCATATTACACCACGTAACGATGCAGAAGGTATTCTTCAGGATTCACACTGGTCAGGTGGAAGCTTTGGATATTTCCCATCATACTTACTGGGAAGCATTTATGATGGAATGTTCCTTGAGAAAATAGAGGAAGAGTTAGGCGATATCGATACAATTCTTGCAGAGGGAAGAATCCTTGAGATTACAAAATGGCTAAGCGAGAACATTCATGTATACGGTACTACAAGAACTCCTAAGGAAGTAATTGCAAAGGTATGTGGAAAGGAGCTTTCGGCTAAGCCACTTATGAAGTATTTCACAGAGAAATACACCCAGATATATAACCTGTAATTGAGTAATATGTAATTTAGTAATATATGATACCTAATTCTATGAAACAGCTACTTCGGTAGCTGTTTTTTGGTAAAAAAAACAGCCGCCGAAGCAGCTGTTCTCCCTTAATCATGTATCTAATATCTCATTCAAAATAAGTTATATCTGTTATATATATTACTAAGAAAAAGGTACGTCGAAACTAGATTAGTCTAGTAGCAATTATCTTACTACTGTTACGCTTGTTGCCTGTGGACCATTTGCTCCGTCAGTAATCTCGAATTCTACTGCTTCGCCTTCATTAAGAGATTTGTATCCCTCCATGTTAAGTCCTGAATAGTGTACGAATACATCATTTCCGTCCTCGCCAGTGATAAATCCGTACCCCTTCTGGTTATTAAACCACTTAACTGTACCCTTATTCATTGTAAGTACCTCCAAAAAATTACTGTTGCAAAAGCAACACAATAAGCGTAGCATAACGGTTTATAAAAGTAAAGCGATAATATAGAGAGGATAATATAGTGAGAAAAAAAGGAGGATAATTGACAAAATAAAATGAGATGGTAAAATAGTACCATATTATTGTATTGGAGGTATTCAAATGAAAAAAAGTATTCGTAGCCTGTTCTGGGCTCTAGTTATGTTTTTTTCCCTATGTATGCTGGGACAAAATGTATACGCAAAGGAGATAAATGTTGATGAGACAACATTTCCTGATGCAAATATGAGAAAAGCAGTTCTCAGAGCAGCAGAAATATACGATGAGAGCATTACCACTGCCGTAGTTGATACAGCTAAGATTACCAGAGTCAGTGCCAGTGAGGTAAAGGATTTAAAGGGTATCGAACTTTTGGATTCCTTGGAATCGCTCTCATTATGGGAGTATAACGGAAAAACTCTTAAGGTTGAGAATGAGAAGTTATCCCGACTTGTAGTGTACGGTCAAAAGCTGACCTCTCTGAATATTTCAAAGCTTTCGAAACTTGAGGCCTTTGGAGTTTCTTCAAAAACCCTTTCCAAGGTTGATGTAACAAAGAATAAGGCCATAAAGGATGTTAGCTTATATACTGCAAAAATGAAAAGCATAAATTTAAGTAAAACTACAAAACTTGAGAGATTATGTCTTTCTTCAAACACAATGGGGAAGGTGGACCTGTCAAAAAATAGTAAAATTAAATATATACTAATGATAGGAAAGAAGCTTACAACTTCAGATATTCCAAAGCTAAAAAATCTTGAAGAACTCGAGATATATTACAGCCCAATGACAAAGCTTGATTTATCTAAGAATAGTAAACTTACGGGTCTTGCACTTGTCAAAATGCCAAAACTTCAGACAGTAAAGCTGCCAAAGAATTCTAAGCTGGTCGGAATCTATGCAAATGAATGTCCAAAGGTAAAGACATTAGATGTTTCCTCATGTAAGAAATTGACTAGTTTAAATTTATCAGATATTCCTGTTACCAAGCTTAATCTGAAAAACTGCAAGCAGCTAACCTATCTTTCAGCAATTAATGCAAAGCTTTCAGGAATAAGCCTTAATTCATTAAAGAAGCTAAGTGGAATAGATTTAAGCGGAAATAAGAACCTGAAATCTATAAGTGTTACTAATTTGAAGGAACTAATGTGGCTAAAGCTTGCAAATACCGGAATTTCAAAGCTTGATGTTAGCAAAAACATAAAGCTTAGTATACTGGATATTTGTCACACAAAGGTTAAGTCACTTAATATCAGTAAGAATGAAAAACTGAATAGTCTTGGAATCTATAATACAAGAATAAGTAAGCTTGATTTATCAAAGTATAAAAACATGACTATCCTGTTTACGGATGTTGTAAAGGGTGCAAAAATTGATATTAAGAAGTATTTAGGAGATGGATTCAAAATGACTTATTCATCTGATGCAAAAATAAAATATGCTTCAGGAAAGATTGTTACATATAAAAAGACTAAAAATTCAGATGATCTGGTGACTCTTGAAAATGGAGACAGAAAATATTATTGTAACATTTCATACAAGAAATAATAAAAAGAACTGCTAGTGGATTTAAAGGGACCGCATCAAATGATGCGGTCCTGATATTTTTGTTTATGAAAACTGGAATTTGGTGACTAGAATTCTTCAAATTCTATTTCATGAAGCTTTAGAAATTTGCACACAGCCTGGTCCCAATACTGCTCAAGGGATTTGTCCAAGGAGAAGATTGTGTATGAGATACCCGTAGTGATAGATAAAATCTGATTCTGATAGGTCAGATTGATAAATGCTGCCGAAATATCATTGCCGGTATATGGGCTTCCTGCAGAGGCAATTGTTTTGCGGAGATTCTCAGGAGAGAGAAGAAAAACAAACTTAAATGCAGCAGGTGTTCTCTTTCCTTTGATTAAGTCAAAACAATTACCACGAAGATATGAAAATGGTAGCATGTCATATCCTACAATACCCATTTCCTCAGATTCCTCATCCGTATAGAAGCCTTTGGTGATTCTTCCGTCAATCTGGTAGGTGGCACCGCTTGTAATGGTAGCCTCCTGAAGCAGGAAGTGATCAAAGGTTTCGCTTTTAAGCAGTTTATTCATAAAGTCTTTTATATCTGTTAGTTTTAATGCAATCATACTGAGATTATACTACATCTTCACAAATTATGGTATTATATTTGCAAACTGACATGAACAAAATGGAGGATATAGATAAATGGAAGAGAAATATCTTATTGACTTATTAAATAAAGCGGTATCACCCTTTGCCTGTGTTGAGGCTGCAATGGAGCGTCTTGCAGGGGAGGGTTTTGAGACACTGGAGTATAATCAGCAGTGGAACCTTGAAAAAGGCGGTAAATATATGATTAATCATCATGGAACGACTCTTTTTGCTTTTAGTGTAGGTGAGCAGTATGAGGGAAATGGAATGCTTCGTCTTGCAGCGGCGCATACAGACTATCCATGTATGAGAATAAAGCCCAATGCTGATTTTACAACAGAAGGATATGCGCAGGTTAATGTTGAGGTGTACGGCGGTCCAATTCTAAATACATGGTTTGACAGACCCCTTGGTGTGGCCGGAAGGGTAGTTGTAAGAAGTGAAGATGCCTTCAAGCCTGATATAAGAATATACAGATCAAAGAAGCCAATTATGATTATCCCAAACCTTTCTATTCACATGAATAGGGAGGTTAATAAAGGGGTAGAAATAAATAGACAGATAGATTTAATGCCTGTTCTTGATATGATTCCTGAGGAGCAGACCTCTACTGATTATTTTCTGACTTTTCTATCAGATGACCTTGGAGTTGAGAAAGAGGATATTCTTGACTTTGAGCTTAATACATTTTGTATAGAGGAGCCTTTATATGTAGGACCAAATGAGACCCTGCTTTCAGCACCAAGACTTGACAATCAGACCTCAGTATCAGCACTTCTTTCAGCTGTTATTGATGGAAAAAGAGATAACGGTATCAACCTGATTGCCCTTTTTGATCACGAGGAGATAGGAAGCTCAAGCAAACAGGGGGCAGCGTCAATCTTTTTGCATGAAATGCTTAGAAGAATTCTTCGTAATCTTGGCCTATCAGAGGAAGAGATTGACAGAAGTATTTATGATGCCATGCTTTTGTCAGTAGATGTAGCACATGCCCTTCATCCTAACAGAAGAGAGAAGATGGATATACTCAATCATCCGGTACTTGGTCAGGGCTTTTGCATAAAGCAGGCCTGTTCCCAGTCCTATGCAACTGATTCTGAAGTGATTGGAATTCTCTGCCAGATTTGTGATAAGAACAATATTCCATATCAGAGATTTGTTAACCGTTCAGATGCTGTTGGAGGTGCAACACTTGGCTCCATCGCATCAACAATGCTGCCAATTAAGACCATAGATATTGGAATTCCGCTTCTATCAATGCATTCAGTAAGGGAGCTTATGGGGGCAGCGGATATGGAAGCATTAAAGGATGCTGTAACTGCATATTTTGCTGAATAAAGAAGAAATTATAATAAAAATAAAATAAAATACATGATTTCTATTGCATACATTTGGTTTTAATGTTAAGATGACGTAGTAATAAATACTACTTGTGAAAGTAATTTGAACTTTTACTGTATTTAGGAAAGGCAAGGGAGTATGTATAAGATAGTTTTAGACAGTTGCGGAGAATTGACAGAAGAGATGGCTAAGTCAGGTCGTTTTACAAATGTGCCATTGAGCATTGAACTGGATGGAGAGACAATTCTTGACGACGGTAACTTTAATCGTGTTGAGTTTATTGAGAAAGTAAAAGCCAGCAAGAATAGTCCAAAGTCGGCATGTCCTTCCCCGGAGGAATATATGAAGGCTTATGAGGGTGACTATGAGAGAGTCTATGTTATTACTCTTTCAAGCAAATTAAGTGGATCCTATAACAGTGCAGTGCTTGCGGCAGAGTTATATGCAGAGGAGCATGGAGATAATAAAAAGATTCATGTAATTGACTCTAAGTCAGCATCAGTTGGTGAGTCCCTCATAGGTTATAAACTCTACGAGTTAGAAGAAGCAGGAGGAAAGTCCTTCGAGGAAATGGTTAAGGAAGCTGAAGAGTATAGAGATATGATTGCAACCTTCTTTGTGCTTGAGGACATTGACACTCTTAGAAAGGCGGGACGTCTTAGTAATATTAAGGCTTTTGTGGCTAACACCCTTAATATAAAACCAATCCTTGGATCAACTCCTGAAGGTGAGATTCAGCAGCTGGGACAGGCAAGAGGTGTTAAGAAGGCTCTTATCAAAATGATTGATGACGTGCTTGAGGCAACAGACAATAAGGAAGACCGAGTACTTGGAATAGCTCAGTGTAATTGTCCTGAACGTGCCCAGATGGTTAAGGAAATGATTGAAAAGAAGGCTAATTTCAGAAAAATCATGATTGTAGATACAATGGCAATATCCACAATGTATGCTAATGATGGTGGTATTATTATTGTTGTCTAGATATAAAGTTATAGTTATAACCCACGGTAGCAGAGTAATCTGCTACCGTTTTTTAGACCGCTATTTGGCTGGTGCAATTAAGTGGGATTAGGTTGACAAAAGGTATATAATAGAGGAATGAGAAATTACGAAGAAGTACTTAATATAATTGAAAATTCAAGAAGATTTGAGAATCGCCCAGGGGTGGAAATCGCAGGAATAATGCTGGACAAATTAGGAAATCCACAGGAGGGAATGAGATTTATTCATGTGGCAGGAACCAACGGAAAGGGGTCAACCTGTGCCTTTTTAAATTCTATTCTCACTCAGGCAGGGATGAAGGTGGGAGTGTTTACATCCCCTCATCTAATAGACTTTGAGGAGAGAATAGCAATTGGAAGTCGAAGGATTAGCAGGGAGGACGTGGTAAGACTCGGTAATATGCTGCTTAATATTGATTTTGGTGTTACTCCTACCATGTTTGATTATTGCCTGGCAATGGCTGTCACTTATTTCAGAGAGCAGCAGTGCGATATTGCAATAATGGAAACTGGCCTGGGAGGAAGGCTTGATTCGACAAACGCAATAGGCATTCCGGAAGTATCAGTAATTACCAGGATAGGATTCGATCACACTGCTTTTCTTGGAAATACACTTAGGGAGATTGCATCAGAAAAGGCTGGAATACTTAAGCACGGAACCTATGCTGTTATTGAAACTCAGGAGAAGGAAGCCCGGGAGGTGTTTGAGAAGGTCTTAGAGAAGAATAACATTTCTTATTGTTTTGTAACACCGGAAGATATCGAGTATGTAAGTAAGCTTGGCATTAATATGGCAGGAGTACACCAGTGGGAGAACGGCGCTGCTGCAATGCTTGCATCAAGACACATTCTGGGAGAGAACCGGAATGTGGAAAAAGGTCTTAGAACTGCTGTCTGGCCTGGAAGAATGGAGCGGCTTAGTGACAAGCCTTTAGTAATTTTGGATGGAGCCCATAACAGTAATGGCGTAACAGCATTAAGGGATAGTCTTGTTCAGATGTTCCCGGGGCAGAAGTTTCACTTTATCATGGGAGTGATGGCGGATAAGGATTATGAGGAGATGGTGGCGCTTTTACTGCCACTTGCCAGAGATTTTGTAACAGTTACTCCTGACAGCGAAAGAGCACTTCAGGCAGAGGAACTGGCGACCTATATCAGGGCTCGGGGAGTTGAAGCCCATGGGGTTAATTCTGTGGAGGAAGCAATCAGTGAGTTCTCCAAGGAAGAAATTAATCTTGTATTCGGCTCATTATATTTTATTGGAGAGATGAAAGAAAAGTATGGAAAATAATACTAATCAATATAGAAAAATGACAGAAACACCAATCTTAAAGCTTATAGTATCATTATCCATCCCTACTATCATCAGTATGCTGATTACAAATATCTACAATATGGTAGATACTGCTTTTGTGGGTACTATTGGTACAAGCGCCAATGCGGCAGTAGGAATACTCTTTGGTTTTATGACCATTCTTCAGGCCATTGGCTTTATGTTTGGCCAGGGAAGTGGAAGCATTTTGGCCAGAAATCTTGGTGAAAAGAAAGTGGAACAGGCATCTGTGGTGGCTTCTACAGGCTTTTTCTTTTCTTTTGGATTTGGAGCAGCTGCTTCACTAATTGGTTTTATTTTTATGGATCCATTATGTTACTTTCTGGGAAGTACGGATACCGTATTGCCCTATGCCAGAATATACATAAGCTTTTTAATGATAGTGGCACCCCTTGTGACATCCACTTTTACCCTGAACAATATTTTGAGATATGAGGGAAGGGCAATGCTTGGCATGATTGGCCTGATGACAGGTGCATTACTTAATATAGTGGGAGATGCGCTGTTCATTTTTGTATTTGATATGGGAATAGCAGGTGCAGGCTTATCTACAGCTATTAGTCAGACGATTAGCTTTATTATACTTATCAGTATGTTTGTAAAAGGGAAAACCCAATCTAAGATATCAATTAAGCTGGTTCATGTCAGTCATATATTATTCAATGTAATACTTACCGGTTTTCCCAGCATGCTGCGACAGGGACTAAGTGCTCTTGCTACAGTTGTTCTAAACATGAATGCAAAGCCATATGGAGATGCCGCAATTGCCGGAATGAGCAATGCTTCGAGAGTAGCTTTTCTGGTGTTTTCAATTGTGTTGGGCATCGGACAGGGATTTCAACCTATCAGTTCCTTTAATTATGGGGCCAGGAGATTTAGTCGAGTTAAAGAGGCATACAAGACAACTATATTGATCTCTACTCTCATAATGATTGTGATAGATTTTACAGTTGTATTTTGGGCGGAAGAGATTATCTATCTTATTAGAGCTGATATGGAAGTGGTAAATGTAGGTGCAAGAGCTCTCAGACTACAATGTATGGCTCAGCTGGTATTGCCCTATTGCATGACTATAGAGATGCTTCTTCAAAGCACCGGCAAGAGATTTGGTGCAACATTCCTGTCGGCTACAAGAAACGGTCTCTTTTTAATTATGGGAATAATAGTTTTGTCAAAGCTAAGGGGCATTGCCGGAATACAGGAGGCACAGCCACTGGCTAATCTTGTGTCGGTTATTCCTACTGTGATTTTGGATAGGTTGTTTTGGCGGGAAATACAAAAAAATAGTACTTTTGATTTGGAAAAAATATAGATTGTGATATAATTGTTAGTGTCAAGAAACAGGAGATGTAATTGACAAACTATTTTTTTGGGGGAGAAAAGCTATGGATGAAGTTGAGAAGGTTATAAGGGAAGAGGTTACTTCTTTATACATTTCTATTATATTATTGGTTTTCCCGTTGGTGTATGGGGATGGTCTATTTAATATAACACAAATAAAATATACGGTTTACATGAGGACTACCTTAGTATATTTTATATTAATTTTTTTCATGTCAATAACATATTATATAAGAAACAAATTTGATAAAGTTGAAATTTTTCTATTTGCAATGATAGCGGCTTGGTGTGTAAGTCTGTATTTCAGCTTCGATCGTTATGAATGCTTTATTGGAAATCAGCATAAGAAAACAGGACTACTTTTTTATATTATAGCAATACTTACCGCAATTATTATTAGAAAGAATTTAAAATGGAAAACATCAATGACCTGGTGTCTTATTGCATCTACGGGAATAGTTTCACTATTACAGATTCTCAACAGATGGGGGATAGACCCATTGGGATATTGGAGCCAGGTATCAGAAACGGATCAACCCTGGTATATCAGCACTCTGGGGCAGATTAATTATAATGCAGCTTTTGTATGCCTGACACTTAGTATTGTAATATGTATGTTTATTCTGTGCAGGGAAAAACGTAAAAAAATCATATTCGGAACAGTAATGGTCATTGGTTTTGCTGGTGGCATCTGTTGTTGTGCTGATGGCTTTTATGTTGGAATGCTGGTTGCATTTTTGATTGTGTTTGCATATGCATGTATAAAACCAAAGTTTTGGAAAGAGGCCTGGAGCTTATGCTTATGCTGGTGGATTGCCAACGCAATGATTTCTATATTGTATAATTTTTTGCCTGGAAACAACACAGGAATATGGGGTGTTTCAGAAAAGATATTAGACATTAAAGTAATTGCGTTAGAGACAGTATTATTAATTGCATTTTACCTTGTGGTTCGATTTGGAAATGAATTCCTGGAAAAGAATGCTCTATGGATCAAGCGCATATATGCCGGTATCATATCCCTTATGTGCCTTGTTCCAGCTGTATTATTTATTGTGGCTACATGGCAAAACTTTCCAGAGAATCATCCGCTGCATTGGTTTGTTTTTAATGAACAATGGGGAACAAATAGAGGAAGCATATGGATCAAGGCCGTAAAACTGTTTGAGGAATCAGATATTATACATAAGCTGTTTGGATATGGTCATAATATGGTTGCTCTTTCCCTTAGCGAAGTATTAGGAATTAATAAGGGCGGTATTGTTATTGCAGATGTGCACAATACATATTTGAATATGCTGATTACTTCTGGAATAATTGGACTAATTCTGTTTTTGATAGCCATGATTTATCTGCTTAAAAACGGAATTAGATTAATCAAAGAGAATAAAGAGAGTGGTTTATTTGTTGTGGCCGGAACTGGAACTTATCTGGCACAGGCCTTAATAAATGGACCTCAGTCAATTACTTCACCAATTGTTCTTCTTGGATTTGGTATATTTCTTGGAATAATTTTCAATAACTCTGACAAGGAAATTGAGTGATTCCATTGCAAAAATCAGTTTAGTAATTACCCTCAGGAATAGCCTGTATTACATGGAGTAATAGAAAAGATTTTTTTACGGAAATATAATAAAATCAAGCCTTTCGCCTAATTGACAAACATTTTTTTGTGTACTAGAATTGAGTTTAGTTGAAAGGAAGGGATATTATGGAAAAGAAGAATCTTGATTGGGCTAACCTGGGATTTGGATATATGGTAGCCGATTATCGTTATGTAGCTAATTATAAGGATGGAAAGTGGGACGATGGAGAACTCACAACAGATGACAAGGTAGTTCTCAGTGAGTGTGCTGGAGTATTCCAGTATGCGCAGACAATCTTTGAAGGTCTTAAGGCATATACAACAGAGGACGGACACATTGTATGTTTCAGACCTGATCTCAACGCTGCAAGACTTAATGATTCAGCAAAGCGACTTGAGATGCCTACGTTCCCAGAAGATAGATTTATTAAGGCAGTAGAAGAAGTAGTTAAAGCCAACGCTGCATGGGTACCACCTTTTGGATCTGGTGCAACATTGTATATCAGACCATACATGATGGGAACTAACCCTGTAATTGGTGTTAAGCCAGCTGAGGAGTATCAGTTCCGTATCTTTGTAACACCTGTTGGACCATACTTCAAGGGCGGTGCTAAGCCACTTACTATCAGAGTGTCAGATTTCGATAGAGCAGCTCCTCATGGAACAGGTCATATTAAGGCAGGACTTAACTATGCAATGAGCTTACATGCAATTGTTGATGCTCATGAGCAGGGATATGACGAGAACATGTACCTTGATCCAGGAACAAGAACATATGTGGAGGAGACAGGTGGAGCAAACTTTATCTTCATTACAAAGGATGGCAAATTAGTTACTCCTAAGTCTGACAGTATTTTACCTTCAATTACTCGTCGTTCACTTATGGTTGTTGCTGAGAAGTATCTTGGTCTTACAGTTGAGCACAGACCAGTTAAATTTGATGAGCTTAATGATTTTGCTGAGTGTGGACTTTGCGGAACAGCAGCAGTAATCTCTCCAGTTGGCAAGATTGTAAATCATGGTGAGGAGATTTGCTTCCCAAGCGGAATGGAAGAGATGGGACCTGTTACTAAGAAGCTTTATGAGACACTTACAGGTATCCAGATGGGTGAGATTGAAGCTCCTGAGGGATGGATTAACACAATTCTTTAATTAGTAATATAATTAGGAGTATATGATACATATTAAGCGCTTCGTTTATATAAAACGGGGCGCTTTTATATTACAGGGGTATTTTAGAAAAAGTGGGCATAAGTACTAATTTTGTTCCTATGCAAGAAAATACAAGTATGTTATCATATAGTAGTATATGTATACTAGTGGATAAGGTGATTGAAAATGTTATATAACGAAGAACAGATAAGAGCCAGATATGAACGTAGGAAAAAGGAGCGTACACGACAGCTTTTGATTCGTGCAGGAATATGCATTGGTGTAGTTCTGGTAGTACTGATAATTGTTTTGATTTTTGTAAAGTCGATTAGTTCGGATAAGGCAACAGAGAAGCAAAATACAGAGGACGCTATACTTTTACATAAATATATAGACCAGCAGCCAACCTTGGATGTGCAATTGCTAGATGTTAATAAATATTCCCGTCCGGGACTTCAATTGGAGAAAGTCAATGGAATAGTGGTTCATTATACAGCTAATCCCGGAACAACTGCTCAGCAGAACAGGGATTATTTTCAGGGACTTGCCCAAAGCGGTAAGACCTATGCAAGCAGTCATTTTGTAATAGGCTTAGAGGGGGAGATTGTGCAGTGTATTCCCTGCAGTGAGATATCCTATGCATCTAATGACCGTAACAATGACACTATTTCTATTGAGTGCTGTATTGAGGATGAGACTGGTAAGTTTAACAGTAAAACCTATGACTCCCTTATCAGGCTGACTACATGGTTAATGGGAAGGTATGAATTAAGAACTGCGGATGTTATCAGACATTATGATGTTACAGGAAAGGCATGTCCAAAGTATTTTGTTGACCATGAGGATAGTTGGGAGCAGTTTCATAAAGATTTAATTGATTATATAGAGAAAAATGGAGTAGACAAACCGTGAAAAACGCTGTAGAAGAATTATTAAAGAAGGAGAATGTAAGAACTAATCTTAGTAACCTGAGGGCAATGATAAAGGAGCCGGCAGCTAAGAAGAAGCTTTCTAAAATGCTGGAAGAACATCATGAATTTGTGATTTCCCTATTAGATGAGGAGGATGCTAAGACCAGAAGAAATGCAGCACTGCTTATTGGAGATTTGGAATGGGATGAGGCAGTTGGCAAATTGTATGAGGCCTATGAGAAGGAGACAATGCTTTTTGTCAGGAGCTCGTATTTGGACGCCCTGTTTAGTCTGCAGGCGGAGAAGCTTGTTGATAAGCTTCAGGAGAGAATGAATACTATTCTCAATACAGAGCTTACTACTGAAACCAGAAAGCACGCGGAGGAGGAGCTTAGAGCCCTTCGTAAGCTTTTGATTAAGTACCAGGGGATAACACGTCACAGCTTTTCAGAAGACGGCAAATACCATGATGTGGTTCTGATTACTAACAGAAATCATCGTGAGATTGTCAGAAGACAGGTGGAGGAAAAAGAGGATACTGCTAAACTGCATCCTCTTGGTGTACTTGTAAATACTTCAAGAATTAACAGACTTTTTGAAATAAGAACCTTTAGGGAGATGGTTTTTCCAATTCATACAGAGGGGCTTATTTCGGCTGAACCTGAAGAGGCAGCCAAAGCATTATGGGAAGCTGATATATATGACATTCTAACTTCTCTTCATAAGGAGGAAGGACCATTCTATTACAGAATTGACTGCAAGGGTAATATGGAGCTGGAGGAACGTAGTCGTTTCACTAAAAAGCTTGGTGCTGCCCTGGATCACCTGTCAGCAGGACGAATGGTTAATTCTGCCGGGGATTATGAGGTGGAACTTAGACTTGTTGCCAATAAGGAAGGAAAGTTTTTTGCCTGTCTTAAGCTTTCAACGGTGGAGGATCACAGATTTGATTATAGAAAAAATGCTATATCAGCGTCTATTCATCCATCCACTGCAGCATTGATGATGACAATTGCACAGCCTTATCTTAAGGAGGATGCCCAGATAATGGATCCTTTCTGTGGGGTTGGAACCATGATGATTGAGAGAGATAAATGTGTGCCGGCCCGTGAGATGTATGGAACAGATATCTATGGGGAGGCAATTGTTAAGGCGAGAGAGAATGCAATGCTTGCAGGGAAGAATATCAATTATATTCACAGAGATTTCTTTGATTTCAAGCATGATTACAAATTTGATGAGGTCGTAACCAATATGCCTGTCAGAGGAAAGAAAACAAAGGAAGAGTTAGACAGACTTTACTCTAATTTCTTTGACAAGGTAGCCGATATATTTATGGGAAAGGGTACGATTGTAATGTATACAAATGAGATGGGATTAGTTAAGAAACAGCTGCGTCTCAGGAAGGGATTTAAGATACTTCAGGAGACATGTATGCAGACAAAGAGTAACTTTTTCCTGTTAATTATTGAATTTGAGGGGTAGAGAAATGGCAATTCCAAATTTTTTATTTAGGAATAGCGCTGAGGAAGAGGATAGTATTGAAAAGGGCTACATTGATCCTATTCAGCTACAGAAGCTGCAGGATTCTTTTTGCTCGGCAAATGGTGTATATCTTGCTTGTGTGGGCAAGCGGGAAGGGGTTATTACAAAGGCATATGGCTCCAAAGAGGTTAAGGAGTATATTTACAGTATAGTATCGAAATCTGCTTATATGAGCCTTTTTCGTAAGATGGAGACCTCGACTGTAGAAAACGTCATCGAGGAGCCTTTGGACGTTGATTATGTTAAGATGTGCGGTGTAACCACCGCAGTTGCAGATGATGACAAGGTCATTTGGATAGTGGTTGCTGTTATTGAGGAGAGGGTGCCGGAAGATGTGGTCTTGCCGGACGGTATTTACACTACCACAGAGATGCGTTTTTTCAGTTCCATTGAACTTCTTGAGGCACTTACAAAACAGCTGCTTCTTACAAAAAAAAGCGAGATATCTGCAAGGGCTGCAATGGAGAGCTGCTTTGAATCTGAGAACAATATGGAGATACAGCTAAAGCGTGCTCAGTCAATGACAGAGATAGTAAAGCTTTTAGAATCATCAGAGGGCTTTAACAAGATAGTTGATGCAGCACTGAAGGGGGCCTGTATTACACTGGATATTTGTGGCGGCTGTCTTATTAGGGAGAATGCTGATGGGAAGACTTTGGACATGCTCTGTGAGTATGCTGGCCGAGGTTATTCATCGCTTATGGATAAGTGTAGGCATGTTGCCAAGGAAAAGATTCCCTTCTTTACTGGCAAGCCATATATGATTTCATCTGATTCAATTATTCCTCCGGCATTTGAGAAGATAATGGAGGCAAATAATGTTTCAGCTGCAATTTTCCAACCGGTTGAGGTTAATGACAGGGTATTAATGTACCTTTGTTTTTATGAGTATGACAGGGAACGCAAGTGGTCAGTTGCCGACATAGAGTTCCTTAATGATGTTAAGAGAATTGTTCAAAGTATTCTTGGTAAGCGTATCACAAGTAACTCCCTGGCAAGCTCCTATGCTTCACTGGAGGCGATTTTGGAGCATGTGGGGTGCGGAATTTATGTGGCTGATATGGAGAGAAGAAAAATTCTCTATATGAATGAGATTTACAGAAGTCTGTACCAGAATACATCAGACGAGGATGCAATTGAGGAAATGATTTTTGACGAGGACCTTTTGATGGCACCTCGTTCCTTCGAGGAGAAGTATTCTTCAAAAGAGGATAAATGGTTCGATATTCACAAGACTGCAATTAATTGGGTGGATGGAAGAGAGGTTACCCTATGCACCACCTATGATATAACTGACAAGAAGAAATACCAGAAGAAGATAGAACAGCAGGCAAACAATGATTTCCTTACCGGCCTGTTTAATCGTATGAAATGTGAGCATGACTTGGAAAAGTACATTCACAGAGCTGAGCTTACAGGTAAGGATGGTGCCCTAATATATATTGATCTGGATGACTTTAAGCATATAAATGACGGCCTGGGACATCAGTATGGTGACGTTCTGCTTAAGTCTATTTCCCACAATCTTCTCAGGATTCCTGGTATTGAGAATACCTGTTACAGAATGGGGGGAGATGAGTTTATCGTTATTGTTGCTGAGGCTTACAGGCAAACCCTTGAAGGTGTGTGCAACAATATTAAGGAAATATTTGCAAAGCCATGGTTTCTTAAGGGAGAGGACTATTATTGTACTACCAGCATTGGGGTTTCTATGTTTCCGTCAGATGCCAATACAGTAGATGATGTTATTAGAAAAGCTGATATGGCTCTATATTCGGCAAAGCGTAAAGGCAAAAACAGACTTGAGTTTTTCTCCGCAACAGATGACGGCTCCAGCGCAAAGCGACTGGATCTGGAGAAGAATATGCGCAATGCAACAATGAATGAGATGAGGGAGTTTGAGATTTATTATCAGCCGATTGTGGATATTTCAGGAGAGCAGGAGGTTTGTCGTGGAGCAGAAGCTCTGGTGAGATGGAATTCAGAAGCATTAGGCTTTATTGCACCAGATGATTTTATTCCATTGGCAGAGTATCTTGGTCTAATTAATCCTATTGGTGATTATGTACTTCTTAATGCGGCTAAGCGCTGCAAATACTGGAATGACATGGGTCATCCATCCTACAAGATAAATGTCAATCTTTCGGTGGTGCAGCTTCTTCAAAATGATATTGTAAAGCGCATCAGGAATGTTTTGGAAGAAACAAGAGTTAATCCTAAGAATCTTTGTCTTGAGGTTACAGAGGGACTTGCTATCAATGATATGGACAGAATGAAACGTATTCTGGGAGAGATAAAGGAGCTTGGAGTAGATGTGGCACTTGATGATTTTGGAACAGGATATTCATCTCTTAATCACATCAGAGAGATGCCTATAGATGTAATCAAAATAGATAAGTGCTTTATAGAAAACATTGCTACTGATGACTTTTCTGATGCCTTTGTCAAAATGATTGCAGAGCTGGCTAAGACTATTGGTGTGACAGTATGTGTAGAAGGTGTTGAGAAAAAGGCCCAATATGACATTGTTAAGAAAACGGGAATTAAGTATATACAGGGATTCTTCTATGGAAAGCCAATGAAAGTATCGGAATTTGAAGAATTGTATTTATAATAATTGAATTAATAGTATTTGTATTAATAATTCTGCTTATAGTAATTGCCTCCGCAAAATGCGGAGGCAATTTAAATAAATAAAATGATATGTATACTAGTTTTGAATGAGTCCTTTGAGAACTTCCTTAACTTCATTAGCAGAACTAATAATAGTATTTGAAGCTGCAGCAATTTCTTCAGCAGAAGAAGCAAGGGTTTGAGTTCTATCATTAACACCACTTATTACTTCCAGAAGCTCAGTGGTTTCTTTTCGAATTTTATCAATAGAATCCATCATCTTTTGCTGACTGATGTTACTTCTGTTTGCAGTCTGCTTAGAGCTTTCTGCCAGAGTGTTAATTTCATCAGCAACAACAGCAAAACCTCTTCCTGCTTCCCCGGCACGGGCTGCTTCAATACTGGCATTCAAAGCCAACAGATTGGTCTGTGATGCAATGGATACTACCTCTGCATTGTTATCGTTTAATTCGGTAAGCAATTCACCAATTTCACCCATTGCCTTATCAAGGGCCTTACAGAAGTCGGATACATTCTCAATCTCATGAGTGATAGCGGTACTTTCTTCTGCATTGCTTTCATTTCCAGTTACCATCTGTTCAACAGACACATAAAGACTTTCAAATTTTTCGTTTGCCGCTTTAATGATGTTAGAAGCATTTTTCTGCTGAACAATAACCAGATCCTTTTCTCGACGAACCGCATTTGCCAGCTCTGCCTCGTGTTCACGTTCTTTTTCTATAGAAGATTTTACATAATGGATGCAGTTTTCCTTTGCATTAAATCCATTATGGATAGCAGTAGCCATTAATTCACAGCTCTTATAGCCACAGCATTCACAGTCAATATGGCGAGACTCTGTAGTGGTCTTGTCCATTTCATTGAAGATTTGGTCAAGCTCACTTGCAGAAGGAACCTTGTATGAACACTGGGAAGAACGGTCAGTATAGGACCTTAAGTAATCCTCCAGCTTCAGATGAGAGAACTGCTTGTTAAGCTTGGCAAGTCTTTGAGCAGGAGTAAGCTTTTTAGACCATGCACTTGCCCTGTTATTCTTTTTACAATTCTCCTGAATTATATGAACATTATATAGGGCATCATCTGTTTTGGCCTTTGATTCCTCTACGCCTGTTCCGTAAAGACATCCCATGCCACAGTTAAGGGCATCAACAAATAATTCCCTGTTGCTTCCTTTGGCAATCTGGTCCTTGTGCTTTTCCAGATATTCATACATGTGCTTTTCGCCTTCAACCTGACGGATATACACATCCTCACCCAGGAACCAGTATACGTTCTCCTTTAATCCACCTGGCATTGGATAGATAGAACCAAGTCCATACTCGATTTCGTCAGTTGAGAATGGACCACTAATGTTGTGTTCGCGAACATATTTCATTAAATGACTAAAGGTAACGTTGTAGGATACTATTCCTTTGTTGTTTGGATCATCAATCTCATTTTTCTTAGCAATACATGGACTGATAAAGGCAAGCTTATCTGTTACACCCAGTTCCTTTTTGGCATAGATTGCACCACACATCATTGGACTTTGTACAGGAAAGAGTCTTGGAATAAGCTCAGGAATATATCGCTCAATATATCCAACTACTGCCGGACAAGGCTGAGATATTCCACCCTTGAAGTTATATTTCTGTACATAATTCAGATATCCCCATGTAGTTATATCTGCTCCGAAGGAAATACTGATAATTCGATTAACACCCAGCTGCTTTAGCCCACCCAGAACACGCTCATATTCAGATGGATAATTGGCCTTGAAGGCTGGTGCGAGTAACAGAGAAATCTTTTCTCCTTTTTTTAGATCCTCGAAAAAACGTAGTGTGTCATCATTGAATTCTCTGGCATGGTGCTCGCAGGCGTCAATACATGCACCGCATCCGATACATTTATCATCATCCACTTCAATTCGTGGTATGCCATCTACAATGACTGCCTTGCAGGCTCCCATGACTGAACAAACTCTTATGCACTTGTTGCATCCGATACATGCGTCATTTGTAAAAACTAATCCCATATACGTTCTCCTATGCTACCCAATTAACTTATATAGTAAAATAATACCATGAATATGGGACTTTGTCTATTAAAAATAGTATAAACATTACAATTTTTATGCAATTGCAAAATTAATCAATTGCATAATTAAGAGCTGAATTTTTTGAACCGCAGTTGGATATAGCCCAGGTTCTGGCATCCTGTGCATTTCTTGTGGCATATCCGTAGTTGCTATATGGTCTCCAACTAAGAGAACCAATGCTTGTAGGGTAGCTTGTAGTGCTGTGGGAATTTACATCTAAAAACTGGCTGTTATTTCCTGATGATGAAATATTGCGGAAATGAATATTTGTCAGGGTATGGCGTCTATAGGAACCAATAAAGGTCTTGTTCTTGCCAACATTTACTTTGGTAAGAGAGCTGGTACTTATATTACTGCTGATTACAATAGTATATGGGGTTGAGCCTGAGGCATATTTTTGAAGCTCTGAAAGTGTCAGGGCAAGGCTTGTGTTGGAATAATTTACAAGCTTATAGTTTAGATTATGTGACCAGCGATCAGTTTTAATGTTTCGTTTCAACTTCCGGGCATGCAGCCTGATGGGCAAGAATGTTTGCCAGCATATCACTTAATACAACAAGAACAGCAGATAATAGGGCTAATTCATCGTCATCCAGACATTCTGAGAGCTTATTGGAAATAGCTGATAGCTACATGTGGTGCAATGTAAACTATTTCGACAAGCCTCTATTCAATAACGCCAAGGCATTATTGTTCTGATTGTATCCTCACTGTTGATATAGAATTTCGAAATAACAGTCTTGCCGTCTTTATCGACACATTCAATGGAGAAGCTATAACCTATACGTCCAAGAGATAATCCATCTCTTTTCATTTGCTTACTCTGAATGTTTTAGGTGTAAAGTAATACACTGCGGCAATAATTATTAATGCCAAAAAAGGTTCATCCATATGGATGAACCTTCTGTAATAAAGAGTGCGGAAGATGGGACTTGAACCCACACGATCGCATTGATCACAAGATCCTTAGTCTTGCTCGTCTGCCAGTTCCGACACTTCCGCGAACAAGATGTATAATAGCAAACCGTGGAGTAAAAGTCAATACTTTAATTTGATAAATTCATAATAAATTTCTATTAAATAATATCTTGAAATACAAAGACGAATCTGTTAAAATATCATTTGTTCGCAGGAGTGGCGGAATTGGCAGACGCGCAGGCTTCAGGTGCCTGTGGTAGCAATATCGTGTGGGTTCAAGTCCCATCTCCTGCATTTGAAACCCTTGGAGAACCAAGGGTTTTTTTACTATATATCGAGAAAGGCAGAAGTTATGAAAGTATTAGAACTGGAGAATATATTTTTTCGACAGGGAAATTTCATATTGAAGGATATAAATCTTAATCTGGAGGAAGGGGAGATTGTTGCATTGACTGGCAAGACTGGTTCGGGAAAGAGCACTTTGGTTAGTCTTATTGGAAATGCAAATGTTGCTGACTCTGGAATAATTAGATATTTTGGCAAGGAGCTATACGAAAACGAGAAGAGTATTCGCAAGGACATGTCTGTGGTCTACGACAGGATTAATTTTAACAGGGAGATGAGAGCACGAAGACTGGCTAAGGAGATTAAACGCTTTGAAAAGGATTTTGACCTTGCACAATTTGACAAGTATCTGGAAATCTTTGAGCTTGATCCAAGCCAGCGAATCAGGTATTTTTCAACTGAAATGCGTAGGAAATATATGCTTAGTCTGGCTCTTAGCAGAAATCCAAAGCTTCTTGTTATGGATGATGTAACTTTGGATGTGGAGCAGGAATCAAGAAGTCTTATGTGGAAGGTCATTAAAGAATACAGACAGGATAGAGGACTTTCAATTATATTTACTACACGCAATAAGGATGATATTGAAAACAGCAGAGCCAGAGTGGTTGAGTTGGAAGGAGGAAAGCTTCTATGAAAAAGTATTACAGAATATCCTTAGACATAGACAACAGCCCACTTCATCTCTTTAAATCCCTTTTTCTGGCAATGTATGTAATGGGATTTGTAAATATATTCATTGGAAGTATGGGTGGTATTTCTGCATTTGCAGGCTTTTTCGCAGTTTTCTATCTTCTCAGAGGCATGGTGGAGGCAGGAAATAGAATTAGCCATCAGTTAGCGCTGGAAAGCAAAACAGAAGTAAAATATATGTTTGCCAATTATTTGCTAATATATTCCCTTATCTGGACAGTGATTAAAGTACTTATGGTATTGTCTAAAATCACCGGTTGGGGAAATATCAATGGTCTTACAATTAATGAGTATATTACTAATGTGTATGGTGGAACCTGGCTGGAGAAGTGGCCATATCTGTTTTCAGGAATACTGATGTTTTCCTTTATTCTTTCTCTTTTCCCATTAGTTTTTATAAGAAAGAAAAAGCATTGGGCGGCGTATCTTGTTTTGGATAGTGCATTTTTCGTACTTGTATGTTATGTAATATCAAGAATCAGCAAGATATACGTGGCCAAGGAGCTTAGAAAGAGAGCAGTATGTGTACTGGATGTAATGGTTCTCTGCAAGTTGCCAAAGAAATGGGAGGTTGTACTGTATATTGTGGCAGCCCTGGTATTTACTGTGGCAATAGGAGAGTTTGTCTATACAATTTCTGTCCGTTTTTTTGCACCACGTAAGGGGAGGAAAGTAGATAGCTCATTATTGCAGAATGAAATTCAACCAATCATAACCCATGCCCGCAGAAGAATTCTTGTAGGTGCAGGAATTGTTGTTGTGGCAATGGCTGTTGGACTGGGATTCTTCTTCTTTTTACCGGGAAAGAAGCATGACAAGTACAGAAAGGTTGCGGAGTGCCTTACTGAGGATACAACCTTTGGACCAATGGTATATGGCAAGTGCGTGTATATTCCTGTAGATGAAACTCTCAATTATCTGGATAAAGGAAAAGGTCTTGGATATTTGGCATATAAGGATAGTGAGTGTGACAACAGATTCTATCAGCTTGCAATCAGCAATGTAATTTACGGCGATAAAAAGGCAAAGAACAGAGAATTTCTCCAATTGGATGGAGCTGAAACCAATTCATATCAGAAAGCAGCTTCTGTAGAAGAGTCGGAAAACTGGAAAAAGGATACAGTATTTTTGCTGTGGGATGAGGACTGGAGTGGAGAATCTACATATGGAAAAGAAGTTACGGGCTACTCGGAGTGTTCAGCAGAGCTGATTTGGAATCTTGAGAAGGAATTTGGAAAGGTGGAGTATAGAATCAGTGATTTTCAGGATTATGATGCATACTTTACGATTAGAGGCTACTCCGACATGAAGCAGGTGGTAGATTCAGAAATCCCTTATGGAGACTGGGTAGGCTGCATTCTGGTTAAGGATAATGGCTTCTACTATGGTAATTATGAAAATAAGATTACGGGGATTCAGCTGTTGAATCTTTTGAAGGTGATCGGTGGACACCAGTAACTGTCTGTCACAATTATGTTTTTTTAAAAATAAATTCTTTTTAAAGAAAAAAGGAAAATAGTATCTGTTGCCGAAATATTAATTAGAGGAGTGTCTTTTTTGTAAAGGAGTCATATATGACAATACGAGAACAAATTGAACATATGGAGGTAGAGACACTTAGCCCATATGCCTGCAAAAGCATTGATACAAAAGGGCGAGATGTGTCTGAGCAGGAGTGCGATATACGTCCGGTTTTTCAGAGGGATCGTGATCGAATTTTACATAGCAAGGCTTTTAGGAGATTGAAGAATAAGACCCAGGTCTTCCTTACTCCAAAGGGAGATCATTACAGAACACGTCTGTCCCATACCCTTGAGGTGTCACAGAATGCCAGAACTATTGCCAAGGCTCTTCGTCTAAATGAGGATTTGGTAGAGGCAATTGCCTTAGGACACGATTTGGGTCATACTCCTTTTGGACATGCAGGGGAGCGTGTGCTCAATCGCATGACAGGAGGGCAGTTTAAGCACAATGAGCAGAGTGTTCGTATTGTTGAAAAGCTTGAGAAGGATGGAGCGGGCCTTAACCTGACCTGGGAAGTGCGCGACGGAATTCTTAATCATGAGATGGAGCTTACCCCGGCTACACTTGAGGGACGAGTTGTCAGACTTTCGGACAAGATTGCATATATTAATGCAGATTTTGATGATGCAATCAGAGCTAATATTCTCAATGAGGAGGATATTCCCAAGGGTTTGCGTGCAGAGCTGGGATTTGACACCAAGTCAAGATTAGATTATCTAATTCATGACATAATAACTAATAGTAAAAAGGAAAATAATATATGTATGTCAGAGGCTACCTGGCAGGCTTTTTTGGAATTGCGCAAGTTTATGTTTGACAATTTATATACTAATCCCATTGCCAAGTCAGAAGAGGTAAAGGCAGAGGCTATGATCGAACAGCTTTACAATTACTATTTAGATCATACTGACCTGCTTCCGGACAAAATGAAAATCTTTCTGGAAAATGGGGAATCAAAAAGCAGAGTAGTCTGTGATTACATTTCAGGAATGACGGACCAGTATGCTATCAACAAGTTCCATGAGTTTTTTATTCCTGTTGCATGGCAGGTTGATGGTTACTAGGGAAAGGAGATAAAATGCCGTTCTATTCGGAGGAGCTAGTTGAGGAAGTTCGTTCCCGCAATGACATAGTTGATGTTATTGGCGGATATGTAAGACTTCAGAAGAAGGGAAATTCGTATTTTGGACTTTGTCCTTTTCACAATGAGAAGACCGGCTCATTTGCAGTATCACCTAACAAACAGATGTTTTACTGCTTTGGATGCGGAGTTGGTGGTAACGTTTTTACCTTTCTTACCAAATATGAGAATATTACCTTTGCAGAGGCTATGCAGGTGCTGGCTGACCGGGCGGGAGTGGACCTGCCTAAACAGGAGATGACAGCAGCCCAGCTTCAGGAGGCAGATAAGAGAACACGACTGTTAGAGATTAACAAGGAAGCGGCCAAGTACTTCTATACCCTGCTTAGAAATCCACGAGGCAAGAGGGCATATGACTATTTCAAGGGCAGAGAACTTTCTGATGAGACCATGCAGAAGTTTGGTCTTGGATACTCAGACCAGTATAGTGATGACCTGTACAGATACCTTAGAGGTAAGGGATATGATGATTCGATTCTCAGGGAATCTGGTCTAGTTACAATTGACGAGGTACGGGGGGGCCATGACAAGTTCTGGAACAGGGCAATGTTTCCAATAATGGATGTTCACAATCGTGTAATCGGTTTTGGTGGACGAGTTATGGGTGAAGGTGAGCCTAAATACCTTAACTCACCCGAGACTAAGATTTTTGACAAAAGCCGTAATCTTTACGGTTTACATATAGCTAAGAGCAGTAGAAAGGAACAGCTTTTACTGTGTGAGGGATACATGGATGTTATTGCCCTCCACCAGGCTGGTTTTGATAATGCTGTGGCTTCTTTGGGAACGGCATTGACCAGTGGACATGCTAATCTTCTCAAGAGATATACCAAAGAAGTATATCTGACCTATGATAGTGATGGGGCAGGAGTTAAGGCAGCTCTTAGAGCCATACCTATTCTAAAGGAGGTAGGTATCATCACAAAAGTCATTAATATGCGACCTTATAAGGATCCGGACGAGTTTATCAAGGCCCTTGGGGCAGAGGCTTATCAGGAGCGTATCGATCAGGCTGAGAACAGCTTTATGTTTGAGATACGTATAATGGAGCAAAAATATGATATGACAGATCCGACTTCAAAGACCGCATTTTATAATGAAGTTGCAGTTAAGCTCATTGGTTTTACAGAGGAGCTTGAGCGCAACAACTATATACAGGCAGTTGCAGACAAGTATCACATAGCTTTTGAGGATCTTCGGAAGCTGGTGAACAATCTGGCTCTTAAGGGGGAGGGCATAAAGCCTAAACCACAGCTGAAGAGCGGTATCAATGCTAATAAGAAAAAGGAAGATGGCATGAAGCAATCCCAGAAGCTTTTGCTTACCTGGCTAATAGAGGATACCAGACTTTTTTCAGTGATAAAGGGTAAGATTACTCCGGAGGATTTTACGGAGGAGCTTTACAATCGAGTAGCTACAATGCTTTTCGAACAGTATGAAGCAGACGGAACTGTCAATCCCGCCAAGATAATCAGCACTTTCCATGAAGAGGAGGACCAGACGGAGGTTGCAGCACTTTTTAATGCTACAATTCACCAGGTTGAGAATCGCAATGATATGGAGAAGGCGATTAAGGAGACCATTCTCAGAATCAAGAAGAACAGTATCAATTATAGAACCAAAAATATGGATCCTTCGGATTTGAATGGTTTGATGAAGGTTGTGGAAGACAAGAGAAATCTTGAGAAACTTGAAAAATTGCATATTTCCCTAAATTAAGGAAAAAATAGTAAAACAAAGAGGAAGAATTAAATGGCAAAGAAAAAAGAAGAAAAAGTTGAAGCAGTACAGACAGAGGAAATGAAGGCACTTTTCCAGGAGAAGCTTACACAGCTTCTTGATCTTGGTAAAAAGAAAAAGAACATTTTAGAGTATCAGGAAATCAGTGACCATTTTAAGGAGCTTAATCTTGACGCCGAGAAGATGGAAAAGGTACTTGACTATCTTGAGCATAATGGAATCGATGTGCTAAAAATGTCAGATCCTGATGATGAGGATATTATTCTTACAGATGAGGATGATGTTGAGGTTGAGACAATTGACCTTTCTGTTCCTGATGGTGTAAGTGTTGAGGATCCGGTTCGTATGTACCTTAAGGAAATTGGAAAGGTTCCCCTTCTTAGCGCAGAGGAAGAAATCGAACTTGCTCAGCAGATGGAGGATGGTAATGTTGCAACTGAGAAGATTATTATTCTTAAGGGTCGCCGTGATGATGCTTCTGAGGAAGAACTCCAGGAGATTAATGCAGAAATCAAGGAGCTTCACAAGACTGCTGAAATTGGCGCAGATGCCAAGAAGAGACTGGCAGAGGCAAACCTTCGTCTGGTAGTAAGTATTGCAAAGAGATATGTTGGACGAGGAATGCTTTTCCTTGACCTTATTCAGGAAGGTAACCTTGGACTTATAAAGGCTGTAGAGAAGTTTGATTATCGTAAAGGATATAAGTTCTCTACATATGCAACATGGTGGATTCGCCAGGCTATTACTCGTGCTATTGCAGACCAGGCCAGAACAATTCGTATCCCTGTTCATATGGTTGAGACTATTAATAAGCTTATCCGTGTATCAAGATCACTTCTTCAGGAGTTAGGTCGTGAGCCATCACCAGAAGAAATCGCTGAGGAGATGGATATGCCGGTAGAAAGAGTGCGTGAGATTCTTAAGATCTCTCAGGAGCCTGTTTCTCTTGAGACTCCAATTGGTGAGGAGGAAGATTCACATCTTGGAGACTTTATTAAGGACGACAATGTACCTGTTCCGGCTGATGCGGCTGCATTTACCCTTCTCAAGGAGCAGCTGGATGAAGTACTTGGAACACTTACAGAGAGAGAGCAGAAGGTTCTTACACTTAGATTTGGTCTTGAGGATGGACGAGCTCGTACTCTTGAAGAGGTTGGTAGAGAGTTTAATGTTACAAGAGAGCGTATCAGACAGATTGAGGCCAAAGCATTACGTAAGCTTCGTCATCCAAGCAGAAGTAGAAAGTTAAAGGATTACTTAGAGTAAAATGGTTAAACTATCGAAGCGCATGAGTGCTGTAGCTTCAATGGTGACAAGGGGCAACAGATTAGCTGATATAGGGACAGATCATGGATATGTTCCTATATCATTAGTTGAAAGTGGATATATTCCAAGTGCAATAGCTATGGATATTAATCAGGGACCTTTGGATAAAGCCAGAGAACATATTACAGCGCAAGGATTAAGTAATTGCATAGAAACACGACTCTCAGACGGAGTGGAGGCTCTTGAGGCCTGGGAGGCAGATACTATTCTCATTGCCGGAATGGGTGGAGAACTTATAATCCACATTCTCACAGCAGGAGATGAGGTTTGTAGAAAAGCAAAGGAGCTTGTGTTACAACCACAGTCTGATATTGACAAAGTCAGAAAGTTTCTTAGAGAGAATGGATATCTTATTCAGGATGAGGATATGATATTAGAGGATGGCAAGTTTTATCCTATGATGAGAGCTGTTCCAACCGATACACCGGGACCAACTCAGAAGCTTAAACCGGAAATAATGGAAGTATGTGATTTGTATGGTCCATACCTTCTTAAGAATGGCAATCCAATACTTAAAAAGTATTTGGTAAAACAGCATCGAATGCTTAATTCCATTCTTGAGAATCTGGAAAATCAGGAGAAGACAGCTGCAATTGAGGAGAGAATAGGTCAGATTAGACAAACGATTACATATAATGAATCAGCATATACAATATTGGGGGCAATAAAGAATGCAGGAATATAAGACTTTAGAGATATTAGCAAAGGAACAACAGAAGAACTACCAGGATGATATTATCCTTGCAATGGTAGACGGTAAGCTTAGAGAATTAAGCAAGGAAGCTGATCTTGATTCGGAAATCAGCTTTGTGACAGTTGCAGACAGAGACGGTAAGAAAACATATAGAAGAAGCCTGATGCTTGTACTTCAAAAGGCTGTACAAAAGATCTATGGAAGTGAAGGCTGCCTTAGGGTGATGCACTCTTTGGGAGAGGGCTACTATTGTGAGATTATTCCTTTGACCGATGAGGATAATTCCAACTGGGAGGAATGCTGCAACCAGGAAATAGCAGGGGCAAATAAGATTAGGATTGACGCAAAAGAAATCCAGAGAATACGTTCCTGTATGGAGGAAATTGTGGAACAGGACCTTCCAATCAAAAAACATAGCGTTAAGACCAGCAAGGCAGAAGCTATGTTTGAGAAGAAGGGTATGTACGACAAGGCTAGGCTTTTCCATTACAGAAGAAGTTCCAGAGTTAACCTTTATTGTCTGGATGGGGTAGAGGACTATTTCTATGGTTATATGGCACCATCCACTGGAATGCTTAAATACTTTGATTTAGTTGAATATGAGGATGGTTTTATCATCCTTTTCCCAGGAAAAGATTCAAGAAAAGTAGAACCATTACATACTTCAAATAAGTTATATCATACACTTACAGATTCAAGAGCATGGAGTAAGATGCTTGGAATTGGAAGTATTGGAGCGTTAAACGATGCAATATCCCAGGGAAAGGGGCAGGATATTATTCTGCTTCAGGAGGCTCTAATGGAGGAGCGCATTGGTAACATTGCACAGATGATTGCATCAGACCGCAATAAGAAGTTTGTTATGATTGCAGGTCCTTCCTCATCAGGAAAGACATCATTTGCCAACAGACTTTCTATACAGCTTACAGCCAAAGGACTTCGTCCTCATCCTGTGAGCCTTGATGATTATTACGCAGACAGAGAGTTTTGTCCAAGGAACCCGGATGGAAGCTTTGATTTTGAATGTCTGGAATCCCTTGATATTAAGCAGTTTAATGAAGATATGACTAAGCTTTTGGCAGGTGAGACTGTAAGCATGCCTTCCTTTAATTTTAAGTCAGGAAAGAGAGAATACCATGATCATTTCCTGAAGCTTGAGGAGGATGATATCCTTGTAATAGAGGGAATTCATGGATTAAATGACAGACTTTCACATACATTGCCTGCTGAGAGTAAGTTTAAGATTTATATTTCTGCACTGTCACAGCTTAACATTGATGAGCATAACCCTCTTCCAACAACTGATGGAAGACTAATCAGGCGTATTGTAAGAGATGCCAGAACAAGGGGAACTAATGCAAAGGAAACAATAGCAATGTGGCCATCAGTGCGTAAGGGTGAGGAGAACAACATTTTCCCATTCCAGGAAGGGGCAGATGTAATGTTCAACTCGGCTTTGGTTTATGAACTTGCTGTGCTAAAGGTTTATGCTGAACCTTTACTTTTCCAAATACCAAGAGGATGTCCTGAGTATCTGGAAGCTAAGAGATTACTTAAGTTTTTAGACTATTTCCTTCCATTGCCGGCAGATGGAATTCATAAGAATTCACTGGCAAGGGAATTCGTAGGAGGAAGTTGCTTTAATGTATAACTTTGACGAAATGGTAGACCGCAGAGGAAGCTATTCCTATAAATGGGACGTGGCAGACAATGAGCTTCCAATGTGGGTGGCAGATATGGATTTCAGGGTGGCACCTGAGATAAGAGAAGCAATAGAAGAGAGAGTCAAACAGGATGTGTTTGGATATGGCATGATTCCTGATAGCTGGCAGGAAGCTTATGCTTCCTGGTGGCGTAGACGTCATGGCTATGAAATGGATAAGGAGGCTCTTATTTTTACAACGGGAGTTGTGCCTGCCATTTCCACAACTGTAAGGAAAATTACAGAACCGGCGGAGAAAGTGCTAATACAGACACCGGTCTACAATATATTTTTTAATTCTATATTTAACAATGGTAGATATATTCTTGAAAGCCCTCTTGTTTACAAGGAGGGGCAGTATTCTATCGACTGGGAGGATTTAGAGGCAAAACTGTCAGATCCACAGACCACACTAATGATACTTTGTAATCCTCATAACCCTGTTGGAAAGATTTGGGACAGGGATACTCTTGAGAGAATTGGCCAGCTGTGTTATAAGCATGGAGTTGTTGTCTTAAGTGATGAGATTCATTGTGACATAACAGATCCGGGCAGGGAGTATATTCCATTTGCTTCTGTGTCTGACCATTGCAGGGATAACAGTATTACCTGTATTGCGCCTACAAAAGCCTTTAATCTTGCAGGATTTCAGACGGCGGCAGTATATGTTCCTAATCCAAAGCTCAGACATAAGGTATGGAGGGCGCTGAATACCGATGAGGTGGCAGAACCAAATGCTTTTGCCATACAGGTGGCAGAAGCTGCTTTTAACAAAGGCCAAGCATGGCTTGACGAGTTGAGGCAGTATTTGTTTGAGAATAAGAAGACGGTAGAGAAATTTATTAGAGATAATAATCTACGGCTTTGGCTTGTGCAGTCTGAGGCAACATATCTACTTTGGATTGATTGCAGTCAATATGATAAGGACAGCGAGAGACTTGCCAGCTTCATTAGAAAAGAAACCGGACTTTATCTTTCAGAGGGAAGCCAGTATGGTGAATCTGGAAGAAGCTTTCTGCGCCTTAACATAGCCTGTCCAAGGGAGAGGCTTATGGATGGCCTGAACAGGCTGAAAAGAGGATTGGATAAATGTTAAATCAGTTTTTAAGAACAGAGCTTTTACTGGGGAAAGAAGGGATGAAAAAGCTTGCCAATGCCAGAGTTGCAGTCTTTGGTATTGGCGGGGTTGGAGGCCACACAGTAGAAGCTCTTGTACGTAGTGGAATAGGTGAGATTGATATTATTGATAATGATGAGGTTGCAGTCACCAATATAAACCGACAGATAATTGCAACCCACAAAACAGTTGGGATGGCTAAGGTTGATGCCATGGAAGCCAGAATACATGATATTAACCCTGACTGTGTAGTTCATAAGCATAAGTGCTTTTTCCTGCCAGAGACAAGGGATCAATTTGATTTCTCGGAGTATGATTATGTTGTTGATGCAGTTGATACAGTTACAGCAAAGCTTGAATTGGTGGTGGCCTGCAAGGAAGCAGGTAC
The DNA here is from genome assembly GCA_036311465.1 of Agathobacter sp. Taxonomy (GTDB): domain Bacteria; phylum Bacillota; class Clostridia; order Lachnospirales; family Lachnospiraceae; genus Roseburia. Next base: position 62,051 of record JAXJPW010000047.1, on the reverse strand, counting down.
TCCAATAATGAGTAGTATGGGTGCTGGAAATAAGCTTGATCCTTCCAGGTTTGAGGTGGCAGACATTTATAAAACTTCCGTTTGTCCCCTTGCCAAGGTTATGAGAAGAGAGCTTAAGAAACGAGGAATTAAGAAGCTTAAGGTAGTCTATTCCCAGGAAGAGGCAATTAAGCCAATGCAGGATGGAATCGAGGAAGAGACAAATAAAAGAGCCCTTCCAGGTTCTACAGCTTTTGTTCCTTCTGTGGCAGGATTAATAATAGCAGGTGAAGTTATAAAGGATATTACAAATGTACTTTAAGACAATAGAAGAATTTAACTCAGATAATAGTAAGAAATTAATTTATGATTTAAGAAAAGAAAAGGATTATAATAATGAAACTATTCCAGGAGCAGTACATCTTCCCTGGGAGAAGCTGGAGGCAGCTGTAAAAGCAGATGAATTATCCTTTTTGCCTAAGGATCTTACTGTTTATATTTTCTGTTATACAGACAAGAAGGCTGATGATTTGGCTATTGCAATAAGAGAGAAGGGCTATGAAAATGTTTACAGCATTTCAGGAGGCTACAGTTCTTATGCAAGATTTAAGCTGAATGGTCTGGTGACCAATGAAGCGGAGCTGGCTGAGAAGACTAAGGAGATTGAACGAAGCATTATTAAGAAATTCAAAAAGGATATCTGGCGTCAGTTTACCAAGGCAATTAATGAATATGAAATGATTCAGGATGGAGACAGAATTGCAGTATGTATATCTGGCGGTAAGGATTCAATGATTCTTGCTAAACTTTTTCAGGAGCTGGAACGTCATGGAAAGAAGAACTTTGAGGTAGTATATATTGGAATGGATCCAGGATACAATCAGGTTAATCGTGAGATGATTGAATACAATTCCAAGCTTCTTAATATACCTGTACACACCTTTAAGACGGAAATATTTGACACTGTTGTGGATATCAAGGACTCTCCATGTTATTTATGTGCAAGAATGAGGCGCGGTTATCTATATAGCAAGGCTCAGGAGCTTGGCTGCAATAAGATAGCCCTAGGACATCATTTCGATGATGTTATAGAAACAATTGTCATGGGAATGATGTATGGAGGACAGGTACAGACTATGATGCCAAAGCTTCACAGTACTAATTTCCCAGGGATGGAATTGATTAGACCTCTTTATCTTATCAGGGAGAGGGATATTATTCACTGGTCAAAGTATAATGGGCTTAACTTTATCAGATGTGCCTGCCGTTTTACAGAACAAAGTGAGCTTAACGGAGAGGATGAGAATACTTCAAAGAGGGCAGAAGTAAAGGCATTAATAGCTCAATTAGAGAAGCAAAATCCTTATGTTCCAAAGAATATTTTCAGAAGTGTTGAGAATGTTAATTTAAGCACAATTATTGCTTACAAAAATAAAGGGAAAAAGCATCATTTTCTTGATGAGTACGACCACAGCTAATTGACAACATAGGAAGAACATACTATAATTTATCTACATATTATATTAGGGTGGGTTTAAATATGAGCAGTAAGGAACAATTCGAAGAATATTGCAGGATAATAGAAGCGTACTCTCCTTGTATGGATGATTATCCCTATGTTATTGATATAACCAATGATATATATTACATATCAGAAAAAGCTGTTGAGAGGTTCAATGTACCTAAACAGCTTTTTAATGATGTTCTGAACACCCATAAGCTTTTTGTTCATGAAGATGATTACCCTGCTCTTGTTGATGACATTCTGCAGATAACGGCAGGGAAAAAGGAACAGCATGACATTCAGTATAGGTGGTTGGATCATGATAAGAATGCAGTCTGGATTAACTGCAGAGGACGTGTTATTAAGGATGAAGACGGTACTCCGCTTTTTATGATAGGCTGTGTCAATGAGATTGGCAATGTCAGAGTCGCAGACAATATAAGCGGACTGCTTCAGAGCTCACAGATTAAGAATGATTTTTCTGAGTATCATGACACAATAGATTCCGGCTACGCGCTTCGTATTGGTATTGATGGATTTAGAGATATAAATGACAAATTTGGCGTTAAGTATGGAGATTATGTAATTAAGGGGGTAGCTGAATGTATATCCTCTTATCTTGGGGAGAACCAGTATGTATATCATGTAGTTGCAGACGAATATATTATTGTTGATGCCAATGGTGGAACTGCAGCAGATGCGGTGGATTTGTATAAGACAATTCGTTGTGCAATAGACTGGATGATAGAGGAAAACAAATTTGAGGCAATATATACCATATCGGCTGGAATAGTAGCTATTGATTCTATTAAGAATATGGACTATTCCAAGGTGATGAAATTTACACAGTTTGCGCTTAGGGAGGCTAAAAAAAGAGGTAAAAATCAGGCCTATGTGTATGATAGCACAGACTATGACAAGTTCCTTAGAACCAAGAAAATTCTGTCAGAGCTTAGAAAGTCAATTGCTGAAGATTACAAGGGCTTTGAACTGTTTTTTCAGCCTATTATTCAGCTGTCTGACAGTGAGGACAAGCTTTATGCAGCAGAGAGTCTAATTCGATTTACAATGTCGGATGGTGAGTTTATTTCTCCAGTGGAGTTTATTCCCATACTTGAGGAGAGTGGACTGATTATTCCTGTTGGAAGGTGGATTATTGACAGTGCGGCCAAGATGTGTAAGCGTTGCCATGAAAAGTATCCTGACTTTAAGATTTCTATTAATCTTTCATATGTTCAGATTCTAAAAAGCGCACTGGTTAACGAGATATTTAATTGTGTTAGCAGAAATGGAATCAGACCGGAGCATATGATAGTTGAAATGACAGAAAGCGGATATCTGGAGGATACTCATGCAGTAAGAAGAGTGTGGGATAATCTGAAAAGATTTGGAATTAATATTGCTATAGATGATTTTGGAACAGGTTATTCTAATCTTCAGAGCATCAGCAGGTTTTCCCCTGATATTGTTAAGCTGGATCGGGGCTTTACGGTTAAGGCCCTCAATAATCCTTTTGAGAGACAGCTTATGTTACATGTAATTCATCTTGTTCATAGCATCAATCTGAAGATTTGTGTTGAAGGTGTTGAAACAGAGGAGGAGTTGGAGCAGCTTAGGGCAATGAATCCGGATTATATTCAGGGATACTTCTTTAGCAGACCTGTTCCAAGGGAGGAATTTATTAACAAATATTTAGATTAGTCAGATTTAGATAAATATTTGGCTGACTGGAAAATGCTGTCTAATTATGTTATAATTCTTCCACTATTATCCGGAGGAAAAATCCATATGAACAATAATGAATCGGCAGAGAATTATTTGGAAACAATACTATTATTGAGCAGAACCCTTCCAGTGGTTCGCTCCATAGATGTTGCTAATAAATTAGGCTTTAAGAAGTCAAGTGTAAGCATTGCAATGAAGAACCTTAGGGAGAAAAAGCATATAGCTGTAAGCGATGCAGGGTATATTACCCTGACAGAATCAGGCAGAGCAATTGCAGAGATGATTTTTGAGAGGCATGAGATAATTACAGATTGTCTGGTCAGATTAGGCGTTGACAGAGAGATTGCATCCCAGGATGCTTGCAAGATAGAACATGTTATTAGTGCTGAGAGCTTTTCAGCCGTAAAGAATTATTATAAAAGCAAGCTATAATATGACAACCATGCAAAGAGTCACTAAGTGGCTCTTTGTTTAGTGTTAGTGATACAGAATAAAGTATATGTTTAGGAGACAAAATGAAAAAGTTATTAGTTTATTTGAAGGACTATAAAAAGGAATCGGTATTAGCCCCTTTGTTTAAGCTTTTGGAGGCTTCTTTTGAACTGATTGTTCCACTTGTAGTTGCAAGTATTATTAATGTGGGAATAGAAGGGAATGACAAGAACTATATTTTCAAGATGTGTGCAGTTCTTGTTGCCCTTGCAGCTATCGGGTTTGCCAGTGCTGTTACGGCTCAGTTTTTTGCAGCAAAGGCAGCCATTGGCTTCTCTACCAAGTTAAGAATGGCATTGTTTAAGCATATAGAGAGTCTTTCTTTTTCGGAGATGGATACCATAGGAACTTCCACATTAATAACAAGAATGACAAGTGATATTAATCAGGTTCAGTCGGGAGTAAATATGTTTCTCCGACTATTTCTTAGATCACCTTTTATTGTATTTGGCGCAATGATAATGGCCTTTACCGTAGATGTAAAGGGTGCTCTTATTTTTGCGGTAACCATTCCGCTTCTTTCAATAATAGTGTTTGGTGTAATGCTTATCAGTATGCCCCTTTACAAAAAGGTTCAGGGAGGTCTGGATAAGATTCTTGGAAGAACAAGAGAAAATCTTGAGGGCGCAAGAGTAATTAGGGCCTTTAACAAGGAGCAGAATGAGATAGCAGTTTTCAGGGATGAAAATGAGCAGCTGACCAATATGCAGCTTCTGGTAGGTAAAATATCAGCTCTTATGAATCCCCTTACTTTTATTATAATTAACTGTGCAACAATTGTGCTTGTATATGTTGGAGCACGTCAGGTGGATTCAGGAGTTCTCCTCAAGGGAGACGTAGTTGCCCTGGTAAACTATATGTCTCAGATTCTGGTTGAGCTGGTTAAGCTTGCCAATCTGATTATATTGATTAATAAATCACTTGCATGTGCTGACCGTATTGAAGATGTTTTGGAACAGGAGTCTTCAATTTCTGCAAATAGTGACAAGGCTCCATTAGTGGCAGTAGAGGGAGCGTGCAGGGTTGAATTCAACAATGTATCAATGTCATATGCAAAAGCTAAAGCGGAATCCCTTAAAAATATTGATTTCAAGGTAAAAAGAGGTGAAACCATTGGAATAATCGGAGGAACCGGTTCAGGAAAATCAACTCTTGTGAACCTTATTCCAAGATTCTATGATGTGTCACAGGGCAGCATTATGGTGGATGGTCATGATGTAAGAGAATATCCTTTATCACAGCTTAGAGATAAGGTAGGAGTTGTAATGCAAAAAGCAGTACTATTCAAGGGCACAATTGCAGAGAACCTTAGATGGGGCAAAGCTGATGCCACAGAGGAGGAAATGTGGAAGGCTCTTGAGGTGGCTCAGGCCTTAGATGTTGTAAAGGGAAAAGAAGGACAGCTGGATTACCGGATAGACCAGGGGGGACGCAATCTTTCAGGAGGACAGAGACAGCGTCTTACTATAGCAAGAGCAATTGTAAAGGATCCGGAGATTCTGATTTTTGATGACAGTGCATCTGCTTTGGATTTTGCAACAGATGCGGCCCTTAGAAAAGCTCTTTCAAATATGCAGGGGGACAAAACCATTTTCATTGTTTCCCAGAGAACTTCATCAATTCAGATGGCAGACAAGATTGTGGTACTTGACGATGGTGAGATAGTGGGAATTGGAACCCATGAGCAGTTATTAGTGGAATGTGAGACCTATAAGGAAATATATGACTCGCAGTTCAAGAAAGAGAAGGGAGGAGTATAAGGATGAAAAAGGATATTTTGAAAAAAGTGTTTAATTACATGAAAAAATATATTCCTCATTTAATTTTAGCTTTATGTTTATCTGCAATCACAGTTGCTTTGTCACTGTATTTCCCTATTTTAGTAGGAAAAGCAATTGACCTAATTGTAGATAAGGGAAATGTTAATTTTGATGGCATGATGGATATTCTTATGAAGGCCGGAATTGTAATTGCCATTGGTGCGGTGGCCCAGTGGCTTACAAATGTCTGTAATAATAAGATGACCTATAATATAGTTAGAGATATTAGAAAGGATGCTTTTGACAAGCTGGAAAAACTTCCATTGTCCTACATTGACAGTCACCCACATGGGGATTTGGTTAGCAGGATAATTGCTGACGTTGATACTTTTGCAGAAGGACTTTTAATGGGCTTCACACAGCTTTTTACCGGCCTTGCAACAATAGTGGGTACTCTTGGCTTTATGCTTTATCTTAACATCAAAATTACACTTGTGGTTGTACTTGTAACGCCTTTGTCCTTGTTTGTAGCAAGCTTTATTGCAAAGAAGACCTTTTCAATGTTCCAGTTGCAGTCCCAGGCAAGAGGAGAGCAGACCTCTCTTATAAATGAAATAATAGGTAATCAGAAGGTGGTTCAGGCCTTTAACCATGAGAGCACAACGCAGGAACAGTTTGATGAGATTAATAACCGTTTAGGAAAGTATTCCCTTAGGGCTACTTTCTTTTCGAGCCTGACTAATCCGTCTACACGATTTGTTAATAGTATAGTTTATGCAGCTGTGGCAATTTTTGGTGCTTTGTCTGCTATTGCAGGAGGAATCACAATTGGACAGTTAACCTGTTTCCTCTCCTATGCAAATCAGTATACAAAGCCATTTAACGAAATATCAGGAGTTATTACTGAACTTCAGAATGCTTTAGTATGTGCAGGAAGAATTTTTCAGCTGATAGAAGAAGAATCAGAGATTCCAGATGCTGACTCGGCAGTTGAACTTGAGCTTGCAGATGGAAGGGTTGAGATAGAAGATGTAAGCTTCTCATATGTTCCGGAGCAGAAGCTTATTGAAGACTTCAATCTTAAGGTACAGCCTGGACAGCGTGTTGCTATTGTAGGCCCTACAGGTTGTGGTAAGACAACCATAATCAATCTGCTGATGCGTTTTTATGATGTAAACAGTGGGCAGATAAATATAAGCGGAATTAATTCCCAGAATATCACAAGGGCAAGCCTGAGAAAGAACTTTGGAATGGTTCTTCAGGAAACCTGGCTTAAGAGTGGAACAATCAGAGACAATATCATAATGGGTAAACCTGATGCTACAGAGGAGGAAATACTTGCAGCGGCAAAAGCCTCACATGCTCACAGCTTTATCAAGAGACTTCCACAGGGATATGATACTGTAATAAATGAAGATGGAGGCAATCTGTCACAGGGCCAGAAGCAGCTTCTTTGTATCACAAGAGTAATGCTTTGTCTTCCACCAATGCTTATATTAGATGAGGCAACTTCTTCAATTGATACAAGAACCGAGATAAGGATTCAAAAGGCTTTCCTTACAATGATGAAGGGACGTACAAGTTTTATTGTAGCCCACAGACTCTCTACAATCAGGGAGGCTGATATTATTCTCGTAATGAAGGATGGCAGGATAATAGAGCAGGGAAATCATGAAGAACTCCTTGCAAAGAATGGATTTTATGCAAACCTATATAATAGTCAGTTTGCATAATAGAAATAATAATAGAAATAAAATTCGCCAGTGGAATGATAATTCTCTCCACTGGCGGCTTTTTAATTACTTTTCTTTTTATTGTCTGTATCTTCTTTTTCCACATAAGAATATGCATTTGACATTCTTGCGGCATTGTTGGTCAGTTCAACCTTTTCGCGGTAATATGCAATAACAGGAGTGCCTACCTCCACCATTCCAAATAGCTCTTTGGCAAAAGCAGGAGGCACATTAATACATCCATGGGAACCTGCAGTCTTGTAAATTGTTCCACCAAACTGCGATTTCCAGCTGGCATCGTGAATTCCAATATTGTAAGCAAATGGCATGAAATACTTAACAGCTGTGGAGTAATCCTCTCCAACAAGTGTTGCATCCTTTTGCTTGTAAACAATCTTAAATATACCGTCTACTGAACCATTTTGCTTATTAATATTACCTGAGACAATATCTGATTCAGCCTTTAGCTTTCCGTTTTTGTAATACCATAAATGCTGATTAGTATAGTCAATTTCGATATAGGTGTTTCCAATATCGTCAAGCCCACTTTTAATAGCTCGCTGTTCATATACAGGTTCTCGCTCTATTGGCTGGCCATTCTCCAGGTCCGCCATAATCTGCTCAACCTCTTTAGATTTGTTGATTACCCATCCATAATCACCACCGCCAAGCTTGATTGTATCTCCCTTTGAGGTTTTGATTTTTCTAACATCAGCATAGGTGTTGTAGGTTGATGCCAGATGTTGCACAAAATCCTCTGCCGGTTCGGTAGAAAGGGTAACATTAAAATCCTTATCTACACGAATCATGGAAAGAATTCGCTCTGTGGTGAAGTTTTCATCAGCACCATCAATATTGTAATGGATAGTAGCACTCATATATTTGGTGATTAGCTCGGCGGCATCAATCACGCATTTATCCTTCGAAAAAATTGTGGGCTGGACATAGCACTCGCCACCAAGAGTCAGCTCTGTAACCTGATTATTAAGAGCATCGGTAGTAAGATCATCAATTCGCTCAGGAATAGGAGTGCAGCCTATCACTTCATCAATAACTTCAAAGGTATCCTTCTCGATTTTAATCTTGGCATTTTTAGGTGCCACAATATAATCTTCTGAAAAAATCTCAAGTGAATCAAGTGCCTTTTTGTATTGCTCAGTGTCATATGACACTGATTTGTTTAAATCATAATTGTATGACTTAAATATGCTTGCTGGCCAGGTAAAAGGATTCTGGGAATCAAGAATGGATTCTTCTTCACCCTTAGGAATATACCGGTAAGAAAAATCAATTCCGGCAAGATGATATTTGTTATTGTTTCTGTCAATTATTGTAAGTAGATAATCATCTGCGGTGCGTTTGTTGCAGTCTATAACATATTCAGCGGTTTTGCCTCCACACTTTACTGAGCCGACAGTAGTGTGCCACAGATAATGAGATCTGAAGTAAAAGGCAAATCCCAAATAAATTAATAATAGAACAGCAACTAGGCAGACAATACCTTTTACGGCATTTCTTTTCATAATAATAAATCCTCCAAGAAAGTTAATTATGCCTTAGTAAGATGCGAAATATCCATATAACTTGGAATACCATTGGCATACTTTACAGATACCTGGCCCTGGATAAGAGGAAGCAGGTAGTCATATAACTCTGGCATAATGTCATTTCCGTCACTGTTAATCCATTCAAGAGGAATAGATTTAGCCTCATTGGCTATATTCTTTATCTCAGCATGAGTGTATTCCACCTTATATGGAGAATTAGAAATTCTCTTAAGGCAAACCATGGAAGCAGTTACACCAGTCTCAGCCAGCTTAACACCGTGACGTCCCTGATTGAAGGACTCCTCTAAATCAGTTGCAGAAGCAAGATGTGCTCCACATCTCTGAAGAACATTAACCTCAATAGAACGAACCTTCACACCAAGGTTATCCTTAACAAGGTACTCTAAGGCTTTGCCAGTGCCTGATAACTGCTGATGTCCAAACTGATCGGCAACTGCCTCTGAAGCTGTAATATAATTACCGTCTTCGTCACGAATACCCTCAGAAACCGCAATAATAACATTATTCTGTTTTTCAAGAGCCTGCTTAACATCTGCAAGGAATTTTTCCTTGGAAAAAGCAACCTCAGGCAGATAAATAAAGTGAGGTGCACTGTTGTACTCATTACGCGCAAGTGCAGACGCAGCTGTAAGCCAGCCGGCATCTCTTCCCATTATTTCAACAATTGTTACACTCTTGATATCATAAATAAATGTGTCATGGGCAACCTCCAGCATAGTGGAAGCTATGTATTTAGCCGCTGAACCAAAACCAGGAGTGTGATCTGTTATACAAAGATCGTTGTCGATAGTCTTTGGTACTCCAATGATTCTGATATCGCTGTTGATTTTTTCAGCATAATCAGATAGTTTTAATACAGTATCCATTGAATCATTTCCGCCAATATAGAAAAAGGCTTTAATATTAAGCTTGGCAAACTGATTAAAGATGAATTCATAAGTAGAAGCATCATCTTCATAATTTGGAAGCTTGTGTCTGCAAGAACCTAAGTACATTGCAGGTGAATGTTTTAATTTTTCGATTGAAGCCTCCTCAGAGAAAATATCTGAAAGGTTCAGGTAATGTTCGTTTAAAATACCAAGAACACCATTAATAGCTCCATAGCAGACATCATATTTTTCTGATGCCATAACCTGAGAGATTACTCCTGCAAGGCTGGCATTGATAGCTGCTGTTGGGCCGCCAGACTGAGCGACCAGACAATTAAATTGATTCATGTTTACTCCTTTTTTCTTATTATAGTACAAGGTTATTTTAGACATAATCTATCAGGAATGCAAGTGTGAGAAGGATAATTGGTATGAAACAGTATGAAAAATGCGGACTATGTCCGCGACAGTGTAAAGTAAACAGACAGGCAGAAGAAACAGGTGTATGTGGAGTGGGAAGTACTCTCAAAATTGCAAGAGCTGCCCTTCATTACTGGGAAGAGCCCTGTATTTCAGGAAAAAATGGATCAGGAGCAGTATTTTTCAGTGGATGTTCCCTAGGCTGCATTTTCTGTCAAAATAAGGAAATTGCAAAAGGCGCCGTAGGCAAAGAGATAACGGATGAACGTTTAGCCGAAATCTTTTTGGAGCTTCAGGAACAGGGAGCCAACAATATCAATCTTGTGACAGCAGGCCATTATGTTCCCCATGTTGTTAAAAGTGTTGAGAGCAGCAGACGACAGGGATTGTCAATTCCTGTTGTATATAATACAGGAAGCTATGAAACAGTAGATAATATTAAGAGATTAGAGGGAATAGTTGATGTCTTCCTACCGGATTTTAAATATATGGATGAGAAGCTGGCAGGGGATTTTTCCAAGGCACCTGACTACCCACAGGTGGCAAAGCTTGCAATAGAAGAGATGGTAAGGCAGCAGCCGGCTCTGGTGTTTGCAGAAAGCCCACAGAATGAAGATGGAGGATTAATACAAAAGGGAGTGATAGTGCGTCAGTTACTTTTACCTGGCCATGTGAAGGACGCAAAACGTATTACAGAGTACTTACATAATAAATATGGAAATAGAATATATATAAGTATGATGAGTCAGTATACTCCCCTTGCTCCTGTGGAAAAATATAAGGAATTAAACCGACGGGTGACAGGAAGAGAATATAATGCTTTTATTGATTTTGCCCTTGAAATTGGTGTGGAACAGGGCTTTTTTCAGGAAAATGAGGTAGCATTTGAAAGCTTTATACCACATTTTGACGGTTCGGGGGTATAGTGCACAAGATATAGAAAATGCAAAAAAGTACTTGGAATTCCTATGAAAAAGTAGTACTATAGTAACAACAAGTAGTACCAAAGTAATATAAAAGAAAGGCGGAGTGATATGAATAGTGGTCAGGTTTTAATTGAATGTCCAAACACGATCTTTCAAATTTTAGTTCACAATGAACATGAGTTAACAAAGCTTGAAATATTTATGGGGAATATAAAATCGGTGAAACACCTTTCAATAAAAGATATATATAACTGGTGTAACAGGCAGGGATTTTCTTACAGAACCAGATTTAATTATCGTAAGGAATTCTCCCTATGGAAGAATGTGAAATCATATTTCAATTATTCTTCGGTGAAAATGAAATATCAAATTAGTTTATGTTTTGGATAGGATGTGTTGCGACACATCCTTTTTCTTTGTATACTATTCTGGACAGCATTGAAGAGAAGGGTTGTAAAAGGAGGACAGAATTTGAGGTATCCGGAATTTCTTAAAAAGAGTGGTAATATTGGCTTTGTCGCACCATCTTTGGGATGTACTACAGAGCCATACAGGACAGCTTTTGATAAGGCATTGGATAAATTTAGACAGGATGGTTATAACACAATAATTGGACCAAACTGTTATGAGGCGAAGGGCCTGGGAATCAGCAATACACCAGAGCTTTGCGGCCGGGAGTTAAATGAGATGTACTGTGACAGCCAGGCAGATGTAATTATCTCCTGCGGTGGCGGGGAGTTAATGTGTGAGGTGGTTCCATATATTGATTTTGAAAGAATTAAAAGAAGCAGGCCAAAGTGGTATATGGGGTATTCAGACAATACCAATTTTACTTTCCTTTCCAATATACTCAGTGACACAGCTACTATATATGGTCCCTGTGCGGGAACCTTTAGTATGGAGCCAATACATGAATCTGTACAGGATGCGTATGATTTGTTAAAGGGAGAGAAGCAGAGTGTCAGCGGATATGAAATGTGGGAGCGGGAGAGTCTTAAGGATGAGGCACATCCAACTGTTCCTCTTAATCTGACAGAGAAAACTGTTATTAGAAGATTTCCAGATAAGGATACAGTTATTGAGGGCAGACTGCTGGGAGGCTGTCTGGACTGTCTGGCTATGCTGGCAGGAACAGAATATGACAAGGTAGGGGAATTTGCAGAGCGATATAAAGAGGATGGAATTATCTGGTTTTTAGAAGCCTGCGAGCTCAATGTAATGACCATAAGAAGAACCCTGTGGAATCTGAAAAATGCAGGATGGTTTAAGCATGTAAAAGGTTTTTTGATTGGAAGACCTCTCTGTTTTGGAGAGGAATGCTTTGGAGTGGATCATTACAGTGCAGTAACAGGAGTGCTGGGAGAATATAATGTTCCAATAATAATGGATCTGGACATTGGCCATTTTTCACCAATGATGCCAATCGTAAGTGGATCAACGACTAAGGTAAGAGTACAGGGGAACAGCATCAAAATTGACTATACCTGGAAATAGTTTACCCGCAATAATTAATTTGACAAAAAGTAGAAAAATGGGTACATTATTGCACATATAAGGAGGTTAGGGAAATGAAAAGAATTATTAAACGAGTAACAGGCTTATTGCTTGCATTTACAGTGGTTTTTACATCTGCTAATACAGTATCTGCAACAGAAAATAATAGCGAGACTACAACAGAGACAACAACAGAGACAACAACAGAAGAAGGAACTGAGCAGGGACAGGAAGAAAATGATAAGGTAGAGATAACTGAGGATGATAAGCCATATCTGGCTTTGGGAGAGGATCTTTCAAAGGAACAGCGCAAGAAAGTATTAAAATATATGGGAATTTCTGAGAAGGACCTGGATGATTATGAGGTAGTATATGTTAATAATGCAGAAGAACATAAGTATCTTGACGAATATATTTCTTCTTCAGCAATAGGAACACATTCCCTTTCGTCAGTTGTTATTACACAGGCCGACAAGGGACATGGACTTAAGCTTTCTGTGTACAATGTTAACTATTGTACAGTAGGAATGTACAAGAATGCCTGTGCAACAGCAGGAATTAAGGATGCCAACATTATTGTCGCAGCACCTTTTCCAATTTCCGGTACAGCAGCACTTGTAGGTATTCTTAAAGCCTATGAGGAGATGAGTGGTAAGGAAATCGACGAGGAAATTGTTGATGCAGCAATGGATGAGCTTGTTACTACTGGCGAGCTTAATGAGAGTATTGACGGAGACTCTGAGAAGGTTGAGGCATTTATTGCTGACCTTAAGGAACAGTTGGGAAAGACAAATTGGGACTCTGACGAGGATATCCTTTCAGCAATTGACAAGACAGCAGAGAAGTATGAGTTAAAGCTTTCAAAGGAAGATAAGGAAAAGGTACTGGCTCTCATTAATAAGCTGAAGAATCTTGATCTTGACTGGGATTCTATTGAGTCACAGGCAGCTGATCTGGCTGAAAAGCTTAAGGAACTTGATATTGATACAGAAGGTTTTTGGGATGCAATCTGTAATTTCTTCCGCAAATTACTGGAGGCAATACTATCTTTGTTTAAATAAAAATACTTAGGGTAACAAGTGGTAAAAACTATGCTAAAGATATTTCTTGTAGAGGATGAGTTTGTTGTTCGAGAGGGTATTAAGAACAACATTGACTGGGCGGCACATGGATATGAATTTGTAGGTGAGGCAAGCGATGGAGAGCTTGCCTTTCCTATGATACAGAAGACAAAGCCGGATATTGTAATAACAGATATTAAAATGCCTTTTATGGATGGGCTCACACTTAGCAGACTTATCAAAAAGGAATTTCCAAATATGGAGATTATTATTTTGTCGGGGTATGCAGACTTTAGCTATGCCAAGGAAGGTATACAGATAGGCGTGGCTGAATATCTGTCCAAACCAATAAGTGGACAGGAACTTATCAGCGTTGTAGACAAGCTTGCCTTAAAAATTCAGGAGAAATCCAAGGAACGTGCCCTTAAGGAGAAATACCTTAAGGAGATGCAGGAAAACTCTCTTCAGGAGAGAAAAAATTTATTTCACGATATTATTACTGGAATTATTCCCATTTCAGAAATCTGGGACAGGGCAGGAAGGATGGGAATCGATCTTTCTGCAATCAGCTACAACATACTTTTGCTGAAAGTAAAGTCCTCAAAGCACACGAAGGAGGAGTATTCAGAGATTGTAGTAGAGGTGGAGGAACGTATATCCCTTCTCAATGATGATCTGGGTATTATTTCATTTGGGCGTAATCTTGAAGGCGGAGTATATCTGTTTAAGTCAGATTCCATTGAGAATCTAAATAAAATTCAAAAAGAATATGTGGAACGCTTTGAAAACATTGTGGAAGAGTACGAGAATTTGAACTATTTTGGTGGATGGGGAGTGCCTGTTAACAGACTTAGTGAGTTGTCTTACTCCTATGAGAAGGCCAGTCGTGCATTTGCCCATCGTTATCTGGTGGAGAAAAACTGTTTCCTTGACAATAGTGATATTGTATCCGTTGACAGCCATAATGAGGAGTTTAACATTAGTACTGTTAACACAAAGTCCCTGGACAGAGGCAAGGTAGTGGAATTTCTAAAGTTTGGAGAGCGGGAGGAAGTAATCTACTTTGTGGAGGAATTTTTCAAGGAGTTAGGCTCTAATATTTTGAATTCCTTAATGTTTCGCCAGTATGTGGCAATGGATACATACTTTTGTGTGGTTGAATTTGTTGAGGGAGTTGGTCTGGCAAAGGATGAGATTGAGCCGATTGACGTTAATGCCGGAATGATGAAGAGCTCTGATGCAACCATGGCATATATTACCAGAATAATTGGTAAGGCCATTGACCTTAGAGATGGAGTTTCGCGAAATAAGTATGGTGATGTGGTAGAAACTGCCAGAGAGTTCATTGAGCAAAACTATATGGACGAAGAGCTTTCGCTTAATATGCTGGCTTCCCATGTTAATGTATCACCAAACCATCTGAGTATGGTGTTTAGTCAGAAGACAGGAAAGACCTTTATAAAGTATCTTACTGACCTTAGAATGACCAAGGCAAAGGAGCTTCTCAAATGCACCAGCAAACGTAGCAGCGAGATTGCCATGGAGATAGGCTACAGGGATTCTCACTATTTTTCATATTTGTTTAAGAAGACGCAGGGAATGACACCTACAAAATACAGAGGAGGAAAGGAAACGGAAAGCGAGAATAATGAGTAAATTGGGGAAGTTTTACAGTAAGGCCTCTTTGGCCTCTAAGATAAGGTATTCGTATTTCATTTTATTAATTCCCTTTATGGTGTTTCAGTTAATCAATTATCGCAATCTCAGTACAAATAATAAGCACTATGATGAGATGATTGATGCAGCAGTAACTGCCAGCGAGTTTAGTCTGGATTTTAAGAAGGATTTTGATTATGAGGTATATCTTCTTATTGTGGGGAATAAGAGTAAAGAAGATTCTGAGTTGGGAAATTATCTGGGGGATGCAAAGCGCCTTGTAACGGAGCTTGAAAAAGATGTTAGTTCCAACACCAATAAAAAGAGACTGGAGAGTACCAAGAAATATCTCAACAATCTTGAGACATACGTTACGCGCATCGAAGAAAACCTTGAAAAAGGTGACATGTATGAAGAGAATATGAAGATATGGGACAGCGATGTACAGATAGTGACAGAGCTTATCAAGGAAACCATGCTTCAGTATATCTACTATGAGATTAGAAGCGTTGAGGAATCAAGGGATGCTTACCATGCTGTGTACATTAAGACCCTGCAGTTTTCACTTATTGTATTTATAGCAGTTACTCTCTTGATTCTGATATTGTCATATTATATACCACAAAGTATTTCTGGTCCTATTATGAGGCTTAGTAAGGTGACAGAAAAGGTGGCAGGAGGAGATTTGTCGGTTCGGGCTAATGAGACTACAGGAGCTGAGGTTGTCATGCTTAATGATTCCCTCAATTCCATGATAGAGAAGCTTAACGAGTTAATCCGGCAGGTAACCAGGGAGCAGGAAAGGCTTCGCAAGGCGGAACTTGAGCTTCTTCAGTCCCAGATAAACCCACATTTTCTATACAATACCCTTGATACAATTGTATGGCTTGCTGAAGCGGGAGAACACAAAAAGGTAGTGGGAATGGTAGAGAGCCTTTCGGATTTCTTCAGAACCTCACTTAGTCATGGACTTGACAGTGTAACCATCAGAGAAGAATTGCTTCATGTTAAAAGCTATCTGGAGATTCAGCAGGTAAGATATCAGGATATTCTGCAGTATAATATTGATGTATCAGAGGAGATATATGGATGTACAATTCCAAAGATTACCCTGCAACCATTGGTGGAAAATGCCCTTTATCATGGAATCAAGAATAAGAGGGGCTTAGGTACAATCACCATTAATGGCAGAAGAGACCAAGATAGGGTTATTCTGGAAATAAAGGATAACGGTATCGGAATGGATACGGAGAGACTCTCGTCAGTTATGGATGGAATAGTGAGTAAAAATCCTAACCAGCATGATATTTATGGTTTATACAATGTCAACGAGAGAATTCAGTTAAAATTTGGAGAGGAATATGGAATTTCTATGGAAAGCTCCTATGGAGATGGTACTATAGTACGAGTGGAATTGCCCTTTTCTTCAGAAAGAGAAAATCAGCAATAAAAATATTAACCAAGGGATAAAAAATACAACTTTCCCTTGGTTTTTTTTATAAGAATGTTAACTTTTGCAATAGTAATGTGAATGGATATAAACCACTAAAATAGATATCATTAACTTATCAAAGTAAAGTGCTTTGAAAACTATATATATTATTTTAGGAGGTTTTTTTTATGAAGAAGAAATTAGTAAGTGCATTGTTAGTATCAGCTATGGCGTTGTCGATGGTTGCGTGTGGCTCAAGCTCGTCAGACAACAAGACTTCAGAGGCTGGCAAAACATCAGAGGCTGATAAGACAGATGATGGTGCATCAGGAGACAAGCTTATCAAGGTTGCTGTTATCAATAACGATAAGAGTGAGTCTGGATACCGTACAGCAAATGCTAATGACCTTGAGGCAACATTTACAAAGGAGAATGGTTACGAAGCTACTTTTGATTACAGTTTAAAGAATGATGAGCAGATTACATATGCTCAGCAGCGTATACAGGAAGGTGTTGATTATCTTCTTCTCTCAGCAGCAGAGACAACAGGTTGGGATGCAGTTCTTCAGTCAGCAGCTGACGTAGGAACAAAGGTTATTCTTTTTGACCGTACTATTGATGCAGATGAGTCACTTTATGTTTCATCTATCGTTTCAGATATGGCTAAAGAGGGTGAGACAGCAGTTACATGGTTAGCAGAGCAGAAGCTTGATGAGTACAATATCGTACATATTCAGGGTGCTATGCAGTCAGCAGCTCAGATTGGACGTTCAGGAGCTCTTGATAAGATGGTAGCTGATAATGATAACTGGAAGATCGTTAAGCAGCAGACAGCAGAGTGGTCAGAGGATACAGCACAGCAGATTATGCAGGGTGTTATCGATTCAGGTGAGAAGTTCAATGTAATTTACGCTGAGAACGATGGTATGGCAGCTGGAGCAGTTAAGGCTCTTGATGCAGCTGGAATTAAGCATGGTCCTGGAACAGACGTAATCGTTATGGGATTTGACTGCAACAAGTGGGCTCTCGAAGCTCTTCTTAACAAAGAGTGGAACTACGATGGACAGTGTAATCCATTCCAGTCTAAGTACATTGTTGAAGTAATTAACCAGCTTGAGAAGGGTGAGACACCTGATAAGCAGATTATCATGGAGGAGAAGGGATTCTCTGCAGATACTATCACACAGGAAGATGTTGATCAGTACGGAATCTAATTTAGATATTTTACTTGATAGTTTTTAGTTGAATGTGAGCGCGGAAGGCGTCATGAAACTGACGTCGCCGCGCTTGTATTATGCTTAGTTAATAATGAGGAGGAAAACCAGTGGGAGAAAAAGTTATTCTGGAAATGAGAAATATTGATAAAGTCTTTCCTGGCGTAAAAGCCCTTCAAAATGTAGATTTTACACTTCGTGAAGGCGAAATTCACGCTCTTATGGGAGAGAATGGTGCTGGTAAGTCAACACTTATTAAGGTGTTAACCGGTGTATATCCAAAGGATGGAGGTACTATTACCTTAGACGGTAAGGTGGCTGCAATTCATTCGCCTCAGGATGCGCAGAATCTTGGAATTAGTACAGTGTATCAGGAGATTACACTATGTCCGAACCTGACTGTTGCAGAAAACATGTTTATCGGACGTACTAAGAATGTTTGGCAGAATTGGAAATCAATGAATAAGAAGGCAGATGAGATTCTTAGCGAGCTGGAAATCCCTGCAAAGGGCAAGCAGCAGCTTTCTACATGCTCTATTGCTGTTCAGCAGATGATTGCAATCGCAAGAGCGGTTGACATGGATTGTAAGGTACTTATTCTTGATGAGCCAACATCTTCCCTTGATGACAATGAGGTTCAGAAGCTTTTTGGCATGATGAGAAGACTTAAAAAAGAGGGAGTAGGAATAATATTCGTAACACATTTCCTTGATCAGGTATATGAGGTTTGCGATAAAATCACTGTTCTTCGAGACGGACAGCTGGTAGGAGAGTATGTTATTCAGGATCTTCCAAGAGTACAGCTGGTTTCCAAGATGCTTGGAAAAGAGCTGGATGAGATGGCTGACATTAAGGGAGATCATAAAGCATTTAAGGCAGATAAGGATGGAGTTCCAGTGTTTGAGGTTGAAGGTCTTCACAGCAGTTCAGGAATTAAGCCGTTTGATTTCTATATTAACAAGGGAGAAGTAAATGGATTTACAGGACTTCTTGGATCTGGACGAAGCGAGTGTGTTCGTGCAATATATGGAGCAGACACAGTTCTTGGAGGAACAGTTAAGAAAAATGGTAAGGTTGTTAAAATTAAAAAGCCTATCGATGCAATGAAGCTTGGAATAGGTTATCTACCGGAAGACAGAAAGAACGATGGTATTATTGGAGACCTTTCAGTTAGAGAGAATATTATTCTGGCCAATCAGGTGCTTAAAGGATTCTGGCATCCATATTCAAAGGCAGAGCAGTACAAGATTGCCGATGAGTATATTAAGCTTTTGTCAATAAAGACAGCATCTGCAGATACACCTATTAAATCTCTTTCAGGTGGTAATCAGCAGAAGGTTATTCTTGCCAGATGGCTGTTGACGCATCCGGATTATCTTATTCTTGATGAGCCAACAAGAGGTATTGATATCGGTACCAAGATTGACATTCAGAAGCTGGTTCTTAAGCTTGCATCAGAGGGAATGAGTGTTACTTTTATTTCTTCTGAGACAGACGAGATGATTCGAACCTGCTCAAGACTTAATGTCATGAGAGACTTGAAAAAGGTTGGAGAATTATCTGATGAAGACCTTAATCAGTCTAAGATTATGGCTACTATTGCAGGAGGTGAAGAATAGTTATGACAAAGGGAGCAAAAAAGAAAATAACTCTTTCATCTGTATTGAATAATCAGTTTTTTATACCGATTTTGGCAATTTCGCTTTTGGTAATATTTGATTTGGTGACAAATATAGGATTTTTTAAGATTACAGTAAACACTAACAGTCTGGGAAATCCGGTACTGGCAGGTAATATTATTACAGTACTTAGTAAAGGTACAGAGCTTGTATTTCTGGCAGTGGGTATGACTCTTGTTACAGCGGCTACTGGTGGACAGGATATTTCGGTAGGTGCAACACTTGCCATCTCAGGAAGTGTGATTTTTAGAATTATTCTTGGATCAGCCGGCGGCGGTAATGATGTTCAGTTTGGAACAGTTCTTGTAGCATTTTTGGCAGCAGTTGTAGTGGCTATGATTTTTGGAGCCTTTAATGGTGTGCTGGTTGCCTTTTTCAAAATTCAGCCAATGGTTGCAACACTTATTCTGTATACAGCTGGACGAAGCATAGCACAGTGGATTAACAACAATGCCAACATGAAGATTAACGATCCAAAGTTTAACTACATTGGAAGTAACATTCCTGGCGTTGCAATTCCAACACCTATTATTATAACTGTAGTGTTCCTTGTTATTGTTGCCCTTGTATTAAAGTTTACAACACTTGGGCTTAACATTCAGACAGTAGGAATTAATGAAGGAGCTTCAAGACTTAACGGTCTTAATCCAACATTAGTTAAGTTTGCAACATTTGTTATTTTAGGTTTCTGTGCAGCAGTTGCAGGACTTGTATATGTAAGCCGTACAGGATCACTTAACTATACAACAGCAGGTAAGGATATTGAGATGGATGCTATTCTTGCAGTAGCACTTGGTGGAAACTCACTTGCTGGTGGTAAATTCAATGTATGGGCATCTGTATTAGGAGCATATGCTATTCAGCTCTTATATACATCTCTTAACGGAAGTAAGTTTATTGATTCAGATGGAATCAAGGCATATAAAGCAGTAATTATTATTCTTCTTGTAGTGTTCAGTTCACCTAAGGTAAGAGATAAGATGAGCGGATTCTTCAAGAAAAACAAAAAAGTAGAGAAGGAGGCAGCATAATATGACTTTAAAACAGCGCGTAAAAAATATGTCAGACACAAATCTCCTTCTGTCTGTAACAATAGGAATTTTCATTGTTATGTATGTCATAGCAATTGTAGGATGGGGAGATATTTTTGCTAATCCAACCTCATTTTTTCAGAACTTAAACCTTATATCACCAAAGATTATTGTGTGTATTGGTCTTAGCATAGTAATGATTTCCGGCAGTATTGACATCTCTGTTGGTGGAGTTATGGGACTTGTAACAATGGTTTGTGCAATCTACCTTGAGAACAATGGAGGAAATGTCTGGATAGCAGTGCTGATTTCCCTTGCAATTGGTCTCGCATTTGGCATTGTACAGGGCTTTCTGATTGCCTACCTTGAGATTCAGCCATTTATTGTAACACTTGCTGGTATGTTTTTTGCAAGAGGAGCTTCAACAATAATCAGTGATGTTCAGCTGAACATTAGAACAAATGAGGCTTTCAATGCTATTAAAGCATTTTCAATTAAGCTTCCAATTGGAGGAACAATTAGAAATACATTTGTTCCAGCAAAGATGGAGTTAGATACCGTAATTATGCTGATAGTTCTCGTTATTGCATTTATTGCACTTCAGTGGACAAAGGCAGGAAGAGCTCTTTATGCAGTGGGTGGAAACCAGCAGAGTGCATTAATGCTTGGAATTAACCCTAAGAAGACAAAGTTCTTTGCACATATTTCATGCAGCCTTCTTGCAGGTATTGCAGGCTTTGCATTCCTTCTTCACTATGGTAACGGTGCAGCTAACAATGCCATGGGCTTTGAGATGGAAGCCATTGCTGCATCCATTATAGGTGGAACATTGCTTAGCGGTGGTGTTGGAAATGTAATAGGAACTTTCTTCGGAGCCTTGTCAGTACACACAATCAGACTGATTGTAAGTGCTGTAGGACTTAGTGAGCCATGGTGGACAAATATCACAATTGCAGTAATGATTTGTGTTTTCCTCGTAATACAGAGCATAATAATTGCAAATAAGAGAAAAGCTTAAAATATTATGGGGGAATGGGTTTCCATACCCCTGTATTTTTACTATTATATTTGATAGAAGTAAGCAACATCTTAGGAGTAAACGTAATGAACAAAAAAGTAATTTTATCTTGTGTAGTAGTTTTGTTTGGAGCATTGATTTTTGCAAATCTTTATATATTCAGGGCGCCAGAGCCTGTTGTATATGAGGAGCAGACCGAGAAGGAAGAGGACACAGTTATTGGTTTTTCCCAGGTTGGGGCCGAATCGGACTGGAGAACAGCTAATTCTCTGTCAATGACCGAAACCTTTGAGGGAAAAGGGTATACCTTCTATTTCGAGGATGCACAGCAAAAACAGTCTAATCAGATTACTGCAATACGTAAATTTATTCAGCAAGGTGTTGATTACATTGTGTTGGCACCAGTAACCGAAACGGGCTGGGATACGGTGCTTATGGAAGCAAAGGAGGCAAATATACCTGTTATAATTTGCGATCGAATGGTGGATGTAGAGGACGACAGTCTTTATAGCTGCTGGATTGGTTCTGATTTTCTTCTTGAGGGAAAAAAGGCAGCCCAGTGGCTAAAGGCCTTTTGTGATAAAAACAATATTTCAGGGAAGGATGTTCACGTAGTCGATATTCAGGGAACAATAGGAGCTACTGCACAGATTGGAAGAAGCCAAGGCCTTAAGTGGGGCGCTGCCCAGTATGGCTGGGACATTGTGGCAGAGCTGCAGGGTGATTTTACCCAGACCAAGGGCTATGAGGTAACCAACAGACTATTAAAATCAAACCAGGAGGTTAATGTAATTTATTGTGAAAATGACAATGAAGCTCTTGGGGCCATTAAAGCAGTTAAGCAGAATAACAGAAAAGTAGGCTCAGATATTATGAATGGAGAGATTATGATAATCTCTTTTGATGGTGTAGGAAAAGAAGCCCTTGAATATGCCCTAAAGGGTGAAATCTCTTGTCTGATAGAATGTAATCCTGTACATGGACCAAGGGTAAAATCAATTATTGATGCCCTCAATAAGGGGCAGAATCCAGAAAAAATGACCTATGTTCAGGAAGAAATATATAGCATAGAAAGGGGCATTGACTCCATAAGCATAGATGGAGTGGAATACAAGGTTACACCTATGAGCCGGGAAATAATAAGACAAAAGATTAATAATGACTAACAGATAATAGAATAAGCAGAAAGAGGGACATGAAAATGTTAAACGCAAAAGAAACTATTCAGAATGGAAAAGCAGTGCTGGGAATCGAGTTTGGTTCTACAAGAATTAAAGCGGTACTGATAGATGAAAACCATACACCAATAGCATCAGGGGCCCATGATTGGGAGAACCAGTTAGTAGACGGAGTATGGACCTACAGCTTAGAGGCAATCTGGGGGGGACTCCAGGACTGCTATAGTAAGATGACTCAGGATGTTAAGAGCAAATACGATTTGGTGCTTACAAAGGTGGCTGCAATAGGTATTTCGGGAATGATGCATGGATATCTGCCATTTGACAAAGATGGGGAACTGCTTGTTCCATTTAGAACCTGGAGAAATACAATAACAGGACAGGCAGCAGCAGAGCTGACAGAGGTATTTGGCTTTAATATTCCACAGAGATGGAGTATTGCTCACTTATATCAGGCTGTTCTTAATCAGGAAGAGCATGTGGATAAGATAGACTTTTTCACAACATTGGCAGGATATATTCACTGGAAGCTGACAGGCCAGAAGGTTATGGGGGTTGGTGAAGCTTCTGGTATGTTCCCAATCGACTCAAAGACAAGGGACTACAATAGCAGAATGCTTGAGCAGTTTGAGGCTCTTGATAATGTAAAGGGATTTAGCTGGAAGCTTAGTAATATTCTTCCAAAGGTGCTTGTTGCAGGAGAAAAAGCAGGAGCTCTTACAGAGGAAGGTGCAAAGCTTCTTGATGTAAGTGGTAATCTTGAGGCAGGAATTCCATTTGCACCACCAGAGGGGGATGCAGGAACAGGAATGACAGCGACTAATTCAGTGGCAGTGAGAACAGGAAATGTATCTGCAGGAACATCTGTATTCGCAATGGTTGTTCTTGAGGAGGAGCTAAAGGCTGTTCATGAGGAGCTTGATCTGGTTACAACTCCAATTGGAGATACGGTTGCAATGGTACACTGTAACAACTGTACATCAGATTTGAATAAGTGGATTGGTCTTTTCCATGAGTTTTCAGAAATGTTTGGAATGAATATTGATATTAATGATATATATGGCAAGCTGTATACAAATGCTATGTCGGGTGCTAAGGATTGTGATGGAATTATTGCCTTTAATACATTGTCCGGTGAGCCTGTAATCGGAACAAATCAGGGACGTCCAATGGTATTCCATAAGCCTGATGCCAAGGTGAATCTGGCAAACTTTATGAGAGCACACTTATATGCTTCTCTTGCAACCTTAAAGGTAGGCTGTGATATCCTTTTCAAGGAGGAAAAGGTAAAGGTTGATACAATTTATGGACATGGTGGACTCTTTAAAACTAAAGGTGTTGGACAGAATATTCTTGCGGCGGCAATGAATGCACCAGTTGCACTTATGTCAACAGCTGGCGAAGGAGGACCATGGGGAATGGCTGTTCTTGCGGCATATATGGTTAACAAATCAGAGGGTGAGGGTCTTGAAAAATATCTTATGAATAAGGTTTTTGCAGGACAGGAGAGCAGTGTTGTCGATCCGGATCCGGCAGATGTAGCAGGCTTTGACAAATATATCGAGAGATATGTTGCGGCTGTTAAGGCACAACAGGCAGCTGTTGAGGCACTTCCTCTATAATCAGAATACCAAGTTTTAGGTATTATTTGACAAGTATTTTATAGATATATTGGCCAAGTATTTAGATAATATTTAAGAAAAGAAACTACAGAAATGAAAGGAAGAGATAAAATGAAAATATTTGTTGATACAGGTAAGATTGAAGATATTAAGAAGGCAAATGACCTTGGAGTTATATGCGGAGTAACAACTAATCCATCGCTTATTGCAAAAGAGGGTGGAAGAAGTCAGGAAGAAATCCTTAAGGAAATCGCATCAATTGTCGATGGACCAATCTCAGGCGAGGTTAAGGCTACAACAGTTGACGCTGAGGGAATGATTGCAGAGGGACGTGAGATTGCCAAGCTTCATCCAAATATGGTTGTTAAAATTCCTATGACAACAGAAGGACTTAAGGCAACAAAGGTGCTTTCATCTGAAGGAATCAAGACTAATGTTACACTTATTTTTACTGCTAATCAGGCTATTTTAGCTGCAAATGCAGGAGCAACATATGTATCACCATTCTTAGGCAGATTAGATGATATTAACCAGCCGGGAATTGATCTTATCAGAACTATTGCAGAGATCTTTGACATCTATGGATATGAAACAGAGATAATAGCTGCATCAATACGTAACCCAATTCATGTTACTGACTGTGCACTTGCAGGTGCAGATATTGCCACAATCCCATATGATGTAATTGAGAAGATGACAAAGCATCCACTCACAGATCAGGGTATTGAAAAGTTCCAGAAAGATTATATTGCAGTATTTGGAGAATAGAATTATGAATAAATTAGAACTTCAGAAGATGGCTGTTGAGGTTCGCAAAGGAATAGTATCAGGTGTTCACAGTGCAAAGGCTGGACACCCAGGAGGATCTCTTTCAGCAGCCGACATATTTACTTATCTTTATTTTGAGGAAATGAACATTGATCCTGAAAATCCCAAGGATCCAAACAGAGACAGATTTGTATTGTCTAAGGGACATACAGCACCAGGCCTTTATGCGGCCCTTGCCAATCGTGGTTATTTTCCAGTAGAGGATTTGCTTACACTTCGTCATACTGGATCATATCTTCAGGGACATCCTGATATGAAGCATATTCCGGGAGTTGACATGTCATCTGGCTCCCTTGGACAGGGCTTGTCAGCTGCTGTAGGAATGGCTCTTGCGGCAAAGCTTGGTGATAAGGACTATAGAGTATACTGTCTTACAGGAGATGGAGAGATACAGGAAGGACAGATTTGGGAGGCTACAATGTTTGCAGGGGCCAGAAATCTTGACAATCTGGTAGTGATTGTTGACAATAACAATCTTCAGATAGATGGTTCTATCGAAGAAGTTTGTTCTCCATATCCAATCGATAAGAAATTTGAAGCCTTTAATTTCCATGTAATTAACATTAATGGAAATGATTTGGACCAGATTAAAAAAGCCTTTGATGAAGCAAAAACAGTAAAGGGAAAGCCAACAGCTATCATTGCTCATACTGTTAAGGGGAAAGGCGTTTCATTTATGGAGAATCAGTGCGGCTGGCATGGAAAGGCTCCTAATGATGAGGAATATATTAAAGCAATGGAAGAATTAAGAGAGGCAGGTGAGGCACTGTGTCAGAAGTAAAGAAAATCGCAACAAGAGACAGCTACGGAAATGCATTGGTAGAGATTGGAAAGGAAAGTGACAAGCTTATCGTTTTAGATGCAGACCTTGCTGCTGCTACTAAAACAGGTGTTTTTAAGAAAGAATATCCTGACAGACACATTGACTGTGGAATAGCAGAGGCTAACATGACTGGAATAGCAGCAGGTCTTTCTACATGCGGATATGTTCCTTTTGTAAGTACTTTTGCAATGTTTGCTGCAGGTCGTTCCTTCGAACAGGTAAGAAACTCTATCGGATATCCACATCTTAATGTTAAGATTGGAGCTACTCATGCAGGAATCTCAGTAGGAGAGGACGGAGCCACACACCAGTGTAATGAGGATATTGCATTAATGAGAACTATTCCAGGAATGGTTGTTATTAACCCAAGTGATGATGTAGAGGCAAGAGCAGCAGTCCATGCAGCATTTGAACATGATGGTCCTGTTTACCTTAGATTTGGTCGACTTGCTGTTCCTGTTATCAACGATGAGTCTACATACAAATTTGAGCTTGGCAAAGGTGTTGAGCTTCGAGATGGAAAGGACTGTACAATTATTGCAACAGGTCTTTGCGTATCGGAAGCATTAAAGGCAGCAGAGATTTTGGCAGGAAAGGGAATTGATGCTCAGATTATCAATATTCATACAATTAAGCCTCTTGATGAAGAAATGGTACTTGCAGCCGCTGAGAAAACTGGTAAAATCTTTACTGTAGAAGAGCATTCTGTTATTGGCGGTCTGGGAGATGCAGTTGCATCTGTACTTGCTGAGAAGAGACCTGTAAAGCTTACAAAAATAGGTGTTAATGACGTGTTTGGTGAGTCTGGTCCGGCAGTTGAGCTTTTACACAAATACAAGCTTGATGCTGAGGGCATTGCAGAGAGAGTTCTCAGTGAGCTTAAATAGGAGATTAATATGTTAGAACAACTCAAAAAAGAAGTATATGAAGCAAATATGGAGCTTCCAAGAAGAGGCCTCATAACATATACCTGGGGCAATGTAAGTGGAATTGACAGAGAGACTGGATATTTTGTAATTAAGCCAAGTGGCGTAGATTATGATTCTCTTTCCCCTGACGACATGGTGGTAATGGACCTTGAAGGCAATAAGATTGAAGGAAAGTATAAACCTTCATCTGATACAGCCACTCATCTGGAGCTTTATAAGAAATACCCACAGATAGGTGGAATTGTGCATACTCATTCTCCAGAGGCAGTTGCATGGGCTCAGGCAGGCAGAGATATTCCACTGTATGGAACAACACATGCTGATTATTTTCTGGGATCAATTCCCTGTGCAAGAAATCTCACAGAACAGGAGATTAATGAAGCCTATGAGAAGAACACAGGTCTTGTAATTATTGAGACTTTTGAAGAGAGAGGCATTAATCCTGAATACACTCCTGCAGTTCTATGCTGTAATCACGGACCATTTACATGGGGCAAAGATGCGGCTGAGGCAGTACACAATGCAGTGGTACTTGAGGAGGTTGCAAAGATGGCCAGAAATACAGAAGCAATCAATCCTAATGTTAAGCCTGCTCCTGATAGCATTAAGAATAAACATTTTTATCGTAAACATGGTGAAAATGCATATTACGGACAGTAATTTACATAGATTTTTCTATGTTTTTACATTGTTGAAAAGATATAGAGAAATAATATATAATTACCTTGTATGGTTATATATTACCATACAAGGTCTTTTTTTGCTTTTTTAAAGACAGAACCTACAAATACATTATAAAGAAAAGGAAAAAAATTAATATGAACGGATATGATATCGCGAAAGCGGTAATTGGATTATTGTTTGGTGTTTCTCTTTTCCTGTTTGGTATGGGAGTAATGGGAGATGGATTAAAAAAAGTAGCCGGCAATAAGCTGGAATCTTATTTGTATAAGCTTACAAATACACCAATTAAGGGAATTCTGTTAGGAGCCGGAGTAACCGCAATTATTCAGTCATCATCAGCCACCTCTGTAATGGTTGTTGGATTTGTAAATGCTGGAATGATGAAGGTTATTCAGGGTATTGGTATCATTATGGGAGCCAATATCGGTACATCCATTACCGGATGGATTCTGTGCCTTAATGATATCGGAGGCGAAGGTGTTGCCGCCCTTCTTGGTTCCACTACAATTGCTGCGGTGTTTGCACTGATCGGAATTTTGCTTAAAAATATAGCCAAGAAGGATGCTCTTAAGTATCTGGGCGATATTATGTTAGGCTTTGCGGTACTTATGGAAGGAATGTCTGTTATGAAGAATGCCATGTCAGATGTTGGAAAACTTCCAAGTGTACAGGATGCAATTTCAAAGCTTTCTAATCCTTTGTTAGGTATTCTGGTAGGAATAGTATTTACAGCTATTCTTCAAAGTGCTTCAGCTTCAATCGGTGTACTTCAGTCAATGACAAGTACAGTTGGAGCCGCTGCAGGAGTTGCAACAATGTCACTTCCATTTTCAGTAGCCCTTCCAATGGTTATGGGAATCGGAATTGGAGCAGCAGCGCCAGTTCTTATGTCTGGAATGCAGTCTACCAGCAAGAATGGAAAGCGAACTGCGATAGTATATCTGATAAATGATTTGTTTGGCTGTATAATCTGGGCAACCATCTTTTATGCAGGACTTGCAATATACAGAACAAGTACAGGTCATGATCTTGCCTTAATGGATATGCCAATGAACAGTGTTAGAATTGCATTGCTTAATACTGTATACAGAGTGCTTACAATTGTTGTATTGGCACCATTTATTAAGCAAATCAATAAGCTGGTATTCTGGCTTGTTAAAGAGGACGAGAGGGAGAAGGAGGAACTCCCGGATTTCGATTTACTGGAGGAGAGATTCCTTGCATATCCTGACCTTGCTCTTGCACAGAGTCATACTGTTATGAATAGCATGGCTAAGAAGGCCCGTAAAAATGTACTTAGATCAATTTCGCTTATGACAGATTTTTCGGAAGAAAAGTTTGCAAAGATACAGGAGAAGGAGAATCTCCTTGACCAGTATGAGGATAAACTGGGTACATATCTTATGCAGGTTACAGGAGGAGATTTAAGTATTGCTCAGACAAAGGAGACTTCAAAGCTCCTTCATACAATCAGTGATTTCGAACGTATTGGTGACCATGCCTCTGGAATATCTAAGGTTGCAAAGGAGCTTGCCAATAAAGGAATACAGTTTTCAGATGCCGCAAATTATGAGCTGGGCATTTTGGAATCAGCAGTAAAAGAGGCTGTTGATATTACAGTAAAAGCATTTATTAACGATGATGTTGCTCTTGCCCATCAGGTTGAGCCACTTCGTCAGGTAATCAGAGTCCTCTGTGGAGAACTTAAGAAGAGTCATATAAAGCGTCTTGCCAAGGGCAAATGCGACATGGAGCATGGCTTTGCTTTTAACGATATGCTCACTAATCTGGACCGTATAGGTGCTCACTGTTCCAACGTAGCAGTTGCACTTATTGAGTTAGAGGCAGAAGAGCTGGATACACATGGATATCTTAAGGAAATTAGAGAGAATAAGGATGAAGATTTTGTTACAAGTTTCGATGCATATTCTGAAAAATACCAGCTCAAAAACATAAAAAAAAAGAAGAAAGTGAAGAAGAATAAAATGTAACATTCGGTTATCGCTTTTAGTAGAACTGTCATACCATAGTGTGTGGCAGTTTTTTATTATTCATTGGCTGAGTATAGATAAAGATATCAAAAACTATAGAAAAATAGGAAAAACGTACTACTGTTGTAGATAATGTATTGGAAATATTACACAAATACTTGTGTCGGTATTTGTCGATTATGGGGAAAGTTTACTATGGACATATTATTATATTGCGTTTTTATTGGAAGAAAGTTATAATCAAATTGTGGTTGAGATACCGCATTTGTACAAAATGAATATAAAGCCGGGAGAGATAGAGCAGGGCATCACATAACAGAAATGTTATATTTTTTGTCATGCTTATTTTTTTGGCAAAAAAGGGGCTTTAAGTTAATGAAACAGGAGTTTTATGATGCAATTGTTGATAATCCAATAATTGCTGCAGTTAAAGATGATGAAGGCCTTGAGGCATGTCTTAAAAATGACAGTCGAGTTGTTTTTGCTCTTTATGGGGAGGTTTCCACTATAGAACAGATAGTTGCGAAGCTTAAGAAAGCTGGAAAGATTGTATTTGTTCATCTGGATCTTATAGGGGGACTCTCAGCAAGAGAAGAATCGGTAAGATTTATTCAAAAGTACACGGAGGCAGATGGAATCATCTCAACTAAACTAGATGTGATTAGATATGCAAAGAAACAGGGGTTAAGTACAGTATTTCGAATTTTTGTGATTGATTCAAAAGCATTAGAAAGCATGAATCATCATTCTACGGAATACGCAGATCTAATCGAACTTCTTCCAGGCGTTATGCCAAAGATTATTAAAAAGGTTGCACAGAAATCAAAAATTCCGATTATAGCCGGGGGGCTAATCGCAGATAAGGAAGACGTGATTGCAGCCTTGGATGCTGGGGCGACTGCAATATCATCCACTAATCAGCAGGTCTGGAAATTGTAACTATATTTAATGTATTCAAAGACGGAAGTCTATAAATTCTAGGAGGTAGTTTAATGGCAAAATATGTAATGGCACTGGATGCCGGAACAACAAGTAATCGTTGTATTCTTTTTAATGAGAAGGGAGAGATGTGTTCTGTAGCTCAGAAAGAGTTTACACAGTTCTTCCCAAAGCCAGGCTGGGTTGAGCACGATGCAGATGAAATTTGGTCTACACAGCTTGAGGTTGCTAAGACAGCAATGGCTAACGTTGGAGCTACTGCAGCTGATATCGCAGCTATCGGTATTACAAACCAGCGTGAGACAGCAATCGTATGGGATAAGAACACAGGAGAACCAATCCATCACGCAATCGTATGGCAGTGTCGTCGTACATCTGAGTATTGTGATTCATTAAAGGACAAAGGTCTTGTAGATACATTCCGTAAGAAGACAGGTCTTGTAATTGACGCATACTTCTCAGGAACAAAGGTTAAATGGTTACTTGACAATGTTGAAGGTGCTAGAGAAAGAGCAGAAAAAGGGGAGTTGCTCTTTGGTACAGTAGAGACATGGTTAATTTGGAAGCTTACAAAGGGACAGTGTCATGTGACAGACTATTCTAATGCTTCAAGAACAATGTTATTTAACATCAATACATTACAGTGGGATGATGAGATTCTTGCAGAGTTAAACATTCCAAAGTGTATGTTGCCAGAAGCTAAGCCATCAAGCTGTGTATACGGTGAGACAAACCCAGAGTTCTTTGGCGGACCAATTCCAATTGGTGGAGCAGCCGGAGATCAGCAGTCTGCATTATTTGGACAGACATGTTTCAACAAGGGTGAGGCAAAGAATACATACGGAACAGGATGTTTCTTACTTATGAATACTGGAGAAACACCAATCTTCTCAAATAACGGATTAGTTACTACTATTGCCTGGGGATTAGATGGCAAAGTTAACTATGCATTAGAGGGATCTGTATTCGTAGCAGGTGCTTCAATCCAGTGGTTACGTGATGAAATGAGATTCATTGATGGATCACCAGATTCAGAGTACATGGCTAGAAAGGTTAAGGATACAAATGGATGTTACGTAGTACCTGCATTTACAGGACTTGGAGCTCCATATTGGGATCAGTATGCAAGAGGAACAATTGTTGGTATTACACGTGGTGTAAACAAGTATCATATTATCAGAGCTACTCTTGAGTCACTTGCTTATCAGGTAAATGACGTATTAGAGGCTATGAAGGCTGACTCTGGTGTAGAGCTTTCTTCATTAAAGGTTGACGGTGGAGCAAGTGCTAACAACTTATTAATGCAGATGCAGTCAGATATTAGTAATGCACCAGTTAATCGTCCAATGTGTGTTGAGACAACAGCTATGGGAGCTGCTTATCTTGCAGGTCTTGCAGTAGGATACTGGACAAGCAAGGAAGATGTTATTAAGAATTCTGCCATTGATCGTACATTCACACCAGAGATTTCTGAGGAGGAGCGTACACAGAAGATTAAGCTTTGGAAGAAAGCTGTTAAGTGCTCATTTGGATGGGCTAAGGAGGACTAGGTTAAGGTATTAAACTATATATAATTTTAAGGAGGGAAATACATATGAACATGATGGTTGCTAAATGTATTTGCGAGTTTATTGGAACGATGATGCTTATCATCCTTGGAGATGGTGTAGTAGCAAACGTAACACTTAACAAATCTGGTATGAAGGGAGCTGGATCAATTCAGATTACTATTGCCTGGGGTCTTGCAGTTCTTTTACCAGCCTGTATCTTCGGTACAGCTTCAGGAGCTCACTTTAATCCAGCATTAACAATTGCTCTTGCCGCTTTTGCAGGCTTTGATTGGGCTCTTGTTCCTGGATATATCATTGCTCAGATTGCCGGAGCATTTGTTGGTGGTATTATTGTTTACCTTCTTTTCAAGGGACAGTTCGATGCTACAGAAGATGCTGGAACAAAGCTTGGAGTATTCTCAACAGGACCTTCTATTCCAAATATGGGATTAAATATCCTTAGCGAGGCTGTTGGAACATTTATTCTTGTATTTGCAATCTGTGGATTAGGACAGGTTACAAATTGTGCTCCAGGAGCAGATAAGCTTATCGTATTTGGTATTATCGTATCAATCGGTATGTCTTTAGGTGGACTTACAGGATACGCTATCAATCCAGCCAGAGACTTAGGACCTCGTTTAGCACATGCTGTATTACCAATTAAGGGTAAAGGATCTTCTAACTTTGGATATGGACTTATTGTTCCAATCGTTGGACCAATCATTGGAGGTCTTGCAGGATCTGGATTATACAAATTATTAACAGATGTATTTAACATCGCAATCGGCGGTTAGTTTTTACAACAAATTTGAATTTCTGTCACTGTGCTTTGGTGGCACAGTGACATATTAAAACAAAATACCTAGTGAAGAGAAGAGAGCCCCACATGCAACATCAGAAATGGTGTTTCTTTAGTGTGGCTTTTTTCGTAAAAAAATGGTTAAAAAGGAAAAGAGGAAAGAGTATGTATGATGTAGTAATCATTGGTGCGGGCGTTTCAGGCGCGGCTAGTGCACGTGAATTGTCAAAATACAACTTAAAAGTTTGTGTTGTAGACAAAGAAGAAGATGTTTGCTGTGGTACATCTAAGGCAAACAGTGCAATTGTTCATTCTGGTATTGACTGCCAGCCAGGTACATTGATGGCAGAGATGAATGTAAAAGGAAATGAGTTAATCAGAAAGCTTCACACAGAGCTTGATTTCGAGTTCAAGCAGAACGGTTCATTAATTGTTTGTTTCTCAGAGGAGGACAGACCTAACCTTGAAGCATTATATGAGAGAGGTATCAAGAATGGAGTACCTGATCTTAGAATTCTTGACTCAAAAGAAGTACATGAGATGGAGCCAAACCTTTCAGATGAAGTAGTTGCTGCAATTTACTGTCCAACAGGAGGTATTGTATGTCCATTTGGCATGAATATTGCTTTCGCAGAGAATGCAGCAGACAATGGGGTAGAGTTTAAGTTTGATACAGAGGTATTAAACATCACAAGTCGTCCAGAGGGTGGATATGTACTTGAAACAAATAATGGAAATATTGAGACAAAGGTTGTTGTAAATGCTGCCGGCGTTTACGCAGACAAGTTCCACAATATGATGAGTGAGACAAAGATTCACATTACACCAAGACGTGGAGAGTACTGTTTATTAGATAAGACAACTGGAGGTCTTGTTAGCAATACAATTTTCCAGCTTCCTGGAAAATATGGAAAAGGAATATTAGTTACTCCTACAGTTCATGGAAACACATTGATTGGACCAACAGCTGTTGACCATGATGACAAGGATGCAACAGATACAACAGCAGAAGGATTAGAGGCTGTATGCGAAGCAGCAAAACGTTCAGTTCCTTCAGTTCCAGTTCGTCAGGTTATCACATCATTCTCTGGAAACAGAGCGCATGAGGATAATCATGAGTTTATTATTAAAGAGCTTGAGGATGCACCATTTTTCGTAGATTGTGCAGGAATTGAATCTCCTGGACTTACAAGCTGTCCAGCTATTGGAGAGCGTGTTGCCGAGATCGTAGTTAAATTATTAGATGCTCAGCCAAATCCTAACTTTAACGGAACAAGAAAGGGTGTTCTTAATCCAAAGAATTTATCAGAAGAAGAGTACGCTGCATTAATTAAAGAAAAACCAGCATATGGTAACATTGTCTGCCGATGTGAAGTTGTAACAGAGGGAGAGATTATTGATTCAATTCATCGTACATTAGGTGCTAAGTCACTTGATGGTGTTAAGCGCCGTACAAGAGCTGGTATGGGACGTTGTCAGTCTGGCTTCTGTTCACCACGTACAATGGAGATAATTTCTCGTGAGCTTGGTGTATCTCAGCTTGAGATTACAAAGAGTGGTGGAAAATCAAAGATGGTTGTTGGATTAAGTAAAGATAGATAATAGAAAGCAGGAGGGTACAAAATGAGTTCCTATGATATCGTAATCATCGGCGGTGGTCCTGCCGGTCTTGCTGCAGCTGCCTCAGCAAAGAGAAATGGAATAGACAGCATATTAGTACTAGAGCGTGACAGAGAGCTTGGAGGAATCCTTAATCAGTGTATTCACAATGGTTTCGGATTACATACATTTAAAGAAGAATTAACAGGTCCTGAGTATGCAAGAAGATTTATCGACCAAGTATTAGAACTTGGAATTGAATACAAGCTTAATACAATGGTAATGGATATTTCTGCAGATGATAAGGGCAATAAAAATGTTACAGCAATGAACCGTGAGGATGGATTATTCCATATCGAGGCTAAGGCTGTAATCCTTGCTATGGGTTGTCGTGAACGTTCACGTGGTGCATTAAACATTCCTGGATATCGTCCAGCTGGTGTTTACTCTGCTGGTACAGCTCAGAGATTAGTTAACATTGAAGGCTTTATGCCAGGTAAAAAGGTTGTAATTCTTGGTTCAGGAGATATTGGTCTTATCATGGCAAGAAGAATGACCTTAGAGGGGGCAGAGGTTAAGGTAGTTGCCGAGTTAATGCCATTCTCAGGTGGTCTTAAGAGAAATATTGTACAGTGTCTCGATGACTTCGGAATTCCACTTAAGCTAAGCCACACAGTAGTTGCAATCAAAGGAAAAGAGCGCTTAGAGGGAATTACATTAGCTCAGGTTGATGAGAGAAATAAGCCAATACCAGGTACAGAGGAAGAGTACGAGTGTGATACATTACTTCTTTCCTGTGGTCTTATTCCAGAGAACGAAATCTCTCGTTCTGCAGGAGTAGAAATGAATCCGATTACATCTGGTCCAATTGTAAATGAGAGCTTGGAAACAAACGTACCTGGTGTATTTGCCTGTGGTAACGTATTACATGTTCATGATCTTGTTGATTATGTTTCCGAGGAAGCAGCTGCAGCTGGTAGAAATGCTGCTAAGTTTGTTAAGGGTGAAGTTGGTGATGCAGGAAAAGAGATTCCTATCAACGCTGTTGACGGAGTTCGCTATACTGTTCCAAAGACAATTCATGTTAACAATATGGAGGATGAACTTATTGTTCGTTTCCGTGTTGGTGCTGTATATAAGAATTGCTATATTTCAGCATACTTAAACGATGAGAGAATTGTTCACCGCAAACGTCCAATCATGGCACCCGGTGAAATGGAAGAGGTTAAGCTTAAGAAGACTATGCTTCAGGAGTTTGCAAACTTAAATGATATTACAATTAAGATTGAGAGTGGGGAGGAGTCATAATGAGCGTTAGAGAATTAACATGTATCGGATGTCCTCTGGGATGTGCACTTACAGTAACTTTGGAAAACGATGAAGTAGTGTCAGTTACAGGTAATACTTGCAAGCGAGGAGATGACTATGCAAGAAAAGAGGTAACACATCCAACTAGAATCGTTACGAGTACTGTACTTGTTGAGGATGGAGAAATCCCAATGGTTTCAGTTAAGACACAGAATGATATTCCAAAAGAGAAAATCATGGATATCATGAAGGAGATAAATGCACTTAGAGTTAAGGCTCCTGTTCATATTGGAGATGTTTTGTTAGAGGATATTTGCGGTACAGGGGTTAACCTTATTGCAACAAAACAGGTATTATAATATCTATAAGGATATTTTAATAAGCGGGAAAGGGCACACACGTGCTCTTTCCTTTTTGTACACTATTGGTAATTATGGTATCAGAGGCTTATTTATATAAATAAGATAATATGATATATTCTACTTGTGATTGTACACAAGTTTGGAATGAAAAATTCAATAATGAAAGGGAAAAGGAGAAAGGAAGAAATATGAAAACTTCAAGAAAAATTTGTCTGTTTTTTTCAGCATTTGCATTAGTTATTGCAATGACACTATTGGGACAGACTGAGGCAAAAGCAGAAAGAGTAACAGATCCTACAGGGAAATATGTTTATGAGATTAAAGATGGTAAAGCTGAAATCGTAAAGTATAATGGAACAGAAACCAATGTGGTAATTCCATCAACACTTGGTGGCAAGCCGGTTGCAGTAATCGGTAGCGAAGCATTTAAATGGAAGAAAATTGAATCGGTTAGTTTTCCAAGCACAATTGTATCAATTGACTATAAAGCTTTTATGGGAACATCATTAAAGACTGTAACAATTCCGGAGAAGCTTACAAATATAGCATTTAATGCTTTTTCAGATTGTGAGAATCTTGAGAGAGTTAATTTCAATGCAACAAACTGTGGTGGTGCATCAAGTCCGATATTTAGTGGATGTCCAAAGCTTAAGACAATTGTAATTGGACCAAAGGTAACAGCAATTGGCAGTAATTTATTTGCATATACACCAATCGAGTCAATTTCAATACCAACTTCAGTTAAATCAATTGATTACAAGGCTTTTAGAGGAACAAAATTAAAAAGCGTTACAATAGGAGAGCAGATTACCAATTTAGCTTTTAACGCTTTTTCAGATTGCGAAAATCTTGAGAAGGTTACTTTTAATGCGGTTAACTGTGGAGGTACAGTAAGTCCGGTATTTAGCGGATGTCCAAAGCTTAAGACAATTGTAATCGGATCAAAGGTAACAGCAATTGGTAGTTATATGTTTTCATATACACCAATCGAAAGTATTACACTTGGAAAAAGCGTAAAGTCAATTGATTACAAGGCATTCAAAGAGTCAAAGCTTAAGAAAATCAATCTTCCTGAAAAGCTTCAGAATATTTCATTTGGTGTATTTGAAGGATGTGCTAATCTTAAAGATATCTATTATGCTGGATCAAGCTATAGCTGGAAGAAGGTAAATATCAACAAAGATAATGCTGAATTATTTAAGGCTAAAATGCATTATGCAAAAGCATATGTTTATAAGTCAAAAATCTTAAAAGCTTCGAAGAAGTTTGCATCTAAAAAGATAAGCATTAAGCTTCAGAAGGTATCTAAGTCTTCAGGCTATAGAATTCAGATTTCTACAGATAAGAAGTTCAAGAAGCTTCTTGTTGATAAGAAAATTACAAAGACTTCTTATACATTAAGTTCTTCAAAGCTTGCAAAAAAGAAGGCTTTATACATTAGAGTAAAGAATACACTTAAATATAACGGAAAGATTTTTGAATCTGGTTGGTCAAGTGTATATAAAGTAAAGATTTCAAAATAATTTTACTTTAATTATAGAGGAAATGCCTACAATAGTTGAAGAGGCAAAGTTGATTGAAATGATACGTGGAGAGGAAGAAGTGGAGAAGATGGATACACTTTTATCTCTTGCCATAACAGGAGGAGATTACACCTGGATATAAAAGAACTAATCAACCACATAAATGTTGGTGAACGCAATCACTAAAGTAATAAAACGGCTGAATGCTAATATTTTTAGCATTCAGCCGTTGTTTTATATATTGCTAAA
The DNA here is from genome assembly GCA_036311465.1 of Agathobacter sp. Classification (GTDB taxonomy): domain Bacteria; phylum Bacillota; class Clostridia; order Lachnospirales; family Lachnospiraceae; genus Roseburia. The sequence continues at coordinate 24,106 of JAXJPW010000047.1, read as the reverse complement.
GCCTTTATGGCAGGTCAATAGCGGTGACAGGACAGATTTTTTTCCAGATGCCATATTTGGTTAAGAGGCATTACCCTATCCAATTTCTATGCCTTGGCCCAGGCTGGAATTTCCATTCTATCCATTAATCCTGTTTGGATTCTAAAAGAGTCTTACCTGCTTTTATGCAATGGGAGAGTGATTGCATAAAAAAACCGCGACAGAGATTGCCACGGCGTAAAGTCGTTATTATTCTGACAGTCTGCGAAAATTACGCAACTATTACCGAGGTAATCATACCCATATTTTGCATTGTCTCGTTGAATAAAACATTAATGATCATTTTACTGGTCTGTTTTGAGATATAACGGAGGTTTTGGAGAGGTTTATTGGACTGTAAAAGTGCGATTATTGTTTCAGAAAGAATTTTGAAGACTTTAATTAAAAAACTTAACGTAACAAAAAGTTATGAAACAGAAAAATCTGTTGCAATAATTTTTGCAGAAGGAGGAAGAAACATGAATTCACTTAGATTTGATACTTTAATAATCGCACTTATTATTTCGTTAATGATGGCAATTGGAACAATTGCTCTTTTAGGTGGCGTAGTAGGAGTAGCAGTAATAGAATTAGAGACCTTAAGTGTACTGGGAATGATTTTGGGACTTACAGGAATTAATTTTGGAATTATTTTATATATGTATTTGATAGAACGTAATTAATACATTATAATATGTATTATCTCGGTTGAAGAGAACTGGATTCTATAAGAAGAAGTGGGAGTTTTTAGGAACTGGGAAGTTTTTTCAACGGAGAAGATTCTTGAAATTATATATGGAGGTTGGTCAGTTTGAAACCATATACTCATAAAGCAAAAAAAGCTTTGGATAATGCCAATAGATTATCTAAGAGCATGAACTATAATTTTGTCGGAACAGAGCATATTCTTGCAGGACTTCTTAAGGAAGGCACTGGAGTTGCGGCAGAAGTACTGATGGCAAACAATGTTGAGCTGGATAAAATACTTAATATGATAGAGGAGCTTATTTCACCTGACTCAGATATTGCAGTTATGGATAGAGATGGAGAGTCTCCACGTACTCAGAAGGTATTAAAAAATGCATCTGATTTGGCAGAGAGATTTCGCTGTGAGATGATTGGTACAGAGCATTTATTAATGGCACTTGTTTCTTCGGAAGACTGTGCGGCATTACGTCTGCTGAATACTCTTGGTGTTAATATACAGAAGCTGTTTCTGGATACAGTCACAGCTATTGGAGAGAATCCAAATCAGTTTAAGGATGAGATTCAAAGAGGAAAACAGGCAAACAGTCATGTAAGTACTACTCCAACTTTGGACCAGTATTCAAGAGATTTGACAGTAATGGCCAGAGAAGGACTTCTTGATCCTGTTATTGGAAGAACTGCTGAGACAGAGCGGCTTATTCAGATTTTGTGTAGAAGAGGAAAGAATAATCCTTGTCTGATAGGAGAACCAGGTGTTGGAAAGACTGCAATTGTAGAGGGAATTGCCCAGAATATTGTAAATGGTAATGTTCCTGATATTATTCAGGATAAGAGACTGGTTTCACTTGATATGTCAGGGCTTGTGGCTAAGTCCAAATATAGAGGAGAATTTGAAGAACGAATTAAGAAGGTTATCAGTGAAGTGGCAGAAGCAGGTAACATTCTTTTGTTTATTGACGAGCTTCATACTATTATTGGAGCAGGCGGTGCTGAAGGAGCGTTAGATGCATCTAATATTTTGAAGCCATCCCTGGCTAGAGGAGAAATTCAGGTTATCGGTGCCACAACAATAGAAGAATATCGTAAGCACATTGAGAAGGATGCAGCATTAGAGCGTCGTTTTCAGCCTATTACAGTGGAGGAACCTTCACAGGAGGAGACTGTGCTTATTCTGAAGGGCTTAAAAGCTTTATATGAATCACACCATAATGTTGAGATTACTGACGAAGGAATAGAGGAGGCTGTGTCTTTAGCTGCAAGATATATTAATGATCGTTTCCTTCCAGATAAAGCTATTGATCTTATGGATGAAGCGGCGGCCAAGGCAAAGCTTGGAACTTTGACAAACACAGACGCAATTAATGATATTAAGAAGTTGATGGCAGAAACAGATATTGCCATGGAGGATGCTCTTAGTGAGTCAAAAATCGACAGAGCAAGAGAACTACGTGAGAAAAAATTTGAACTTGAAAAAGAATATGACAAGTTGATTAAAAAGAATCGCCGAGGAAACAGAAAGAAAAAACCTGTTGTAGGGGAAAATGAAATCGCCGAGGTAGTTGCTGGCTGGACCAAGATTCCGGTAAATAAGCTTACCGAAAGTGAGAGTTCAAGACTTCAGAAACTTGAGAGCCTTTTGCATAAGAGAGTTATTGGCCAGAATGAAGCTGTGTCAGCAGTGGCTAAAGCTGTAAGAAGAGGAAGAGTCGGACTTAAAGATCCGAAAAGACCAATTGGTTCATTCTTATTCTTAGGACCTACCGGTGTAGGTAAGACAGAGGTGAGCAAAGCCTTAGCAGAGGCTGTGTTTGGCAAAGAAGATGCTATGATTAGAGTTGACATGTCTGAGTACATGGAGAAGCATAGTGTTTCCAGAATGATTGGTTCGCCACCAGGCTATGTAGGTCATGAAGAGGGCGGACAGTTAAGTGAGAAAGTTCGCAGAAATCCATTTTCTGTTATCCTGTTTGACGAGATAGAGAAAGCACATCCAGATGTATTCAATATTCTTCTGCAGGTTTTAGATGACGGAAGAATTACAGATTCCCAAGGTCGGATGGTTGACTTCAAGAATACTATTATCATTATGACATCTAATGCAGGGGCTCAGTCTATTATCGAACCAAAAAAGCTTGGGTTTGGTAGTCAGGAAGATGAGAAGCAGGAGCATGAGAGAATGAAGGCTGGGGTTATGGAAGAGGTCAGAAGGATATTCAAGCCGGAATTTCTTAACAGAATAGATGAAACAATAGTATTCAGTGCGTTAAATAAGGAGGATATGAAGAAGATTGTGACACTTCTTTTATCAGCCTTACAAAAACGTTGCAAGGAGCAACTGGATATTGAACTTGTAGTTAGGGATAGTGCAAAGTCATATATTGTAGAGAAGGCATATGACCGAAAATATGGAGCAAGACCTTTAAAGAGAAAGATTCAGGATGAAATCGAGGATCTTTTGTCAGAGGAGATAATAAAAGGCAAGATTAAAGCTGGAAATAAGGTTATTGTTGCAACAAAGAATAAAACTATTTCTATTACAGTTGAATAATTGATTTTTGGACAAAAAGAATATATAATTAAGTCACATCACAAATGGGAGGAAGAACATGGCAGTTATTAGTGAACTTATCCGTTCAGAAGCTAACGGAAGTATTAGTTTTGGTGATTATTCTTTGGCAGACAAGTCTAAGCTTGATAATTTTGAACATGATGGAGCATCATACAAGGTTAAGACTTTTAAGGAAATCACAAAGTTAGAGCGTAACGGATTTTTTGTATATGAATCTGTACCAGGTACTGCAGTATCTAATTTTAAAGGAGATCATTCAACAGTTGAATTTAGTGTTGAGGGACCTGAGGATGCACAGATTACATTGGAGCTTGATGAAGAGGCAGAGTACGAGATTACAATTGATGGAACATCAGCCGGTGTTATGAAGACAAATCTTGGAGGAAAGCTTAGCATGAGCGTTGAGCTTGCAGATGCTGATTCAGTTGCGATAAAAGTTGAGAAGAAATAATTGTAAAGCCTGGCCTATGGCCAGGCTTTATTGAATACTGGTGCGCTTGGTAGCGCACATTTCCAAATTAGAAGGAGTATGGTTATGGCAAAGGGTAAAACTACATTGTTTTTCTGTCAGGAATGTGGATATGAAACAACAAAATGGCTTGGTCAGTGTCCAGGGTGTAAGAACTGGAATTCATTTGTGGAGGAAATTGTTGACAAAAAGGCTGTTACCTCATCTGGAAAGCTGAAGAGAGAACGAAGGGAGATTAAGCCTCTGCCCCTGTCCCAGATAAGTTCCTCAGATGAAGAACGTATTTCTACAAATATGTCAGAATTCGATCGGGTCCTGGGTGGTGGAGTAGTAAAAGGCTCACTTGTTCTAATTGGTGGTGACCCTGGAATAGGTAAGTCAACACTGTTATTACAGTTATGCAGAAACCTGTCACAAAAGCAACACGATATTTTGTATATTTCAGGAGAAGAGTCACCACAACAGATTAAGATGAGAGCTGAAAGGCTCGGTGAGTTCTCAGACACACTTCAACTTATTAGTGAGACCAATCTTGAGCTTATCAGGGAGGTTATTGAGAACAGGAAGCCGGAGCTTGTAATAATAGATTCTATTCAGACTATGTTTAGTGAGAATGTAGCTTCTGCACCGGGAAGTGTTTCACAGGTCAGAGAATCTACCAATGTGTTTATGCAATTAGCCAAGGTCCTTGGAATTACTATTTTTATTGTGGGACATGTTACAAAAGAAGGCGCAGTGGCTGGTCCAAGAGTATTAGAGCATATGGTAGATACAGTGCTGTATTTTGAGGGAGATGCAAAGGACTGCTACAGAATATTAAGAGGAGTGAAAAACAGATTCGGCTCTACAAATGAGATTGGTGTATTTGAGATGCGCAGTGAAGGTCTTATGGAGGTGGAGAATCCGTCAGAGTATATGCTTAGTGGAAAGCCTGAGGGGGCATCAGGATCAATTGTAGCCTGCTCCATGGAGGGAACCCGTCCAATTCTTTTAGAGATACAGGCACTGGTATGTCATAGTTTTCTTAATAATCCAAGAAGAACAGCCAATGGTGCTGATTATAACAGAATTAATATGCTTATGGCAGTAGTGGAGAAACGGCTTCAGAATATGACCTTGTCAGACTGTGATGCCTATGTAAATATTGCCGGTGGAATAAAAATTAATGAACCGGCAGTTGATTTGGGAATTGTCCTTGCTATGATATCCAGCAAAAAGGATGTGGTGATTGACTCTGACACAATCTGTTTTGGTGAAGTTGGATTAAGCGGCGAAGTCCGCGCTGTAAGCATGGCAGAGCAAAGAGTTCTTGAGGCAAAAAGATTGGGCTTTAAGAAATGTATCATGCCCAAGGTCTGCATGAAGGGACTTGAAAAGGTTGATGGCATTAAATTAGTTGGTGTAAGCAACATATATGACGCGTTGTGCCAAGTATTTAACTAGATAAACTTAAAAATAATAAAAAAAGTCGCAAAATTAGGACTAGATTCCTATTGCATGTGTCAGGTTATTTTGATATTATAATACCTGTCCTTAGGGGTGTAGTTCATCGGTAGAATAAGAGTCTCCAAAACTCCAGAGGAGGGTTCGATTCCTTCCACCCCTGCTTTAAACCTTGAGATTTAGTCTCAAGGTTTTTTTGTTGCAAAAGTTTTTATTGCAAAACCTTTTCCGAGACCTTATTGAATATAGATAATAGGAATAATTAGTGATAGAATAGGAAACATAAAAGTGAAGAGGTGACAATATGGATAATAATCAATTAATGAATGAAGCAAATGCTCTTTCGCAGAATATAATAAAAATGCGAAGACATCTGCATCAGATTCCTGGAACAGGCTTTGATTTAGAAGAGACAGTAGAGTATGTAAAGCAGCAGCTTAATATGCTTGGAATTGAAGCAAAGGAATGTGGTAAGAGTGGTCTTACAGCTACTATTGGAAATGGTGGAAAAGTTTTTATGCTTAGGGCAGATATGGATGCTCTTCCTATAGTGGAGGATTCAGGCGAGGAGTTTTCTTCAACTAATGGAAAAATGCACGCTTGTGGTCACGATATGCATACTGCAATGCTGCTTGGCGCTGCAAAACTGCTTAAGGATCATGAGGATGAGCTTTGTGGAACAGTAAAGTTAGATTTTCAGCCGGCAGAGGAAATATTTGAAGGCTCTAAGGACATGATTAATTCTGGTCTTTTACAGGAGCCAAAGGTAGATGCTGCATTGATGATACATGTGACAGCTGCTATGCCAATGCCAGCAGGAACAGTGATTGTATGCGATGGCGGAGTAAGTGCCCCAGCAGCAGACTGTTTTGAGATTACAGTACAGGGAAAGGGCTGTCATGGTTCAATGCCTGATAAGGGTGTAGACCCAATTAGCATTTCAGCACATATAATTACGTCTCTTCATGAAATCAGTGCAAGAGAGCTTAATCTTTTAGATGAGGCGGTTCTTACTATTGGTTCAATCAATGGAGGAATAGCTGATAATGTTATTCCTGATTCTGTAAAAATGACTGGAACAATTAGAACCTACGACGAGGAAACAAGACAGTTTATCAAGGATAGAATGACACAGATATGCGAGAACGTAGCTGCTACGTTTAGAGGAAGCGCAAAGGTGGAGTTTGTAAGACAATGCCCAACTCTTTTCAATGATATGGAATTATCTGGCTGTGCAACTCAGTACACAAGGGAGATATTGGGAGAGAGAAGTGCATTTAACGCCAAACAGCTTCTTGCCATGTCTCAGGGAAAACCTTCAAAACAGGGTGGATCTGAGGATTTTGCATATGTTAGTCATGAAGTTCCTTCCATTATGCTTGCCCTTGCAGCAGGGGAACCTGACAAAGGATATTGCTATCCACAGCATCATCCAAAGGTTAAGTTTGACGAGTCAGTTCTTGCAAAAGGAAGTGCAGTATACGCATATAATGCTATGCGATGGTTGGAAGAGCATAAATAATAGATGCAAAAATAACCAAGTAAGTGCATAAAAACACACATAATATCAAATTCTATACTGGTAATATCAAAATGTTGCCCTTAATTTCGTTAGTTTTTTTGAAAAATATTGACAGTTGCGAAAAATGGTGCAATAATGCGAGAAAACATTGTAGTACAGTTTTTTGAAAGAGGTGTTTGTATATGTACGAGAATGAAAAAGTGATAAGCTTTGACACTTTTGACGATGTTCAGGAGTTTGTTAGAGCAGCCTCAAAATGTGATTTCGAAATTGACCTTAGGTACAATAGAAATCTTATAGACGCTAAGTCCCTCTTAGGAGTTATGGCAATTGGACTTAGCAACAATGTTACAGTATGCTATGGTGGAAATAATCAGTCATTCCAGAACACAATTGAGAAATTCTCGATTGCATAGTGTAGTCCTGCTTCTATATAATAGAAGCAGGTTTTTTTTATTTTTGGGAAGGCTCCCACTTTAATTACATATTCCAGGAGAGAGATTATGATGCAACTTCATATATCTGTTCGCAACCTTGTGGAGTTTATCTTTAGGGAGGGCGATATAGATAATAGAATCTCACACCTTCAAAGTGCAGATGCAATGATGGAGGGAACGAGAATTCACAGGAAAATTCAAAAAAGCATGGGAGAGGAATATCAGGCAGAGGTTCCTCTTAAGTATATAGTAGAGGCGGAGCTATATGAATTGACAATAGAGGGACGGGCCGATGGAATTTTCCCAGATGAGTCTGAAAATATTACATATATAGATGAAATTAAGGGAATGTACAAAAGGGTTGAACTCATGGAAGAACCCTATTATGTTCATAAAGCTCAGGCAATGTGCTATGCTTTTATTATGGCGTACCAGAATGAACTGAGTAAAATAGGTGTTCAGATGACCTACGTCAATTTAGAAACAGAGGAAGTGAAGCGTTTCAGAGAGCAGTTCACCTTTGAAGAAATAGAAAAATGGTTCATGGATTTAGTTGAACAGTACAGTAAATGGGCAGATTTTCAGTGCAGGTGGAAGATAAAGAGACAGGAATCTATTAAGGCCTTGGAATTTCCATTTGAGTATAGAGAGGGACAGCGGAAGCTTGTAGGTGATGTATACAGAACCATACTACGTCAGAAAAATCTTTTTTTGCAGGCACCAACAGGAGTGGGCAAGACCATTTCTACAATTTTTCCTGCGGTAAAGGCTGTGGGAGAAGGGTTGGGGGAGCGAATTTTCTATCTTACAGCCAAAACTATTACGGCTACAGTTGCCAGGGAAACCTTTAGCCTTCTTATGGAAAAAGGTTACAAGGGTAAGGTGATTCAGATAACCGCCAAGGAAAAAATGTGCGTATGTGAGGAGATGGAGTGTAATCCAGTAAATTGTCCCTATGCAAAAGGTCACTATGACAGAGTAAATGATGCAGTATATGAGCTGCTTTCAGAAAAAGATATGTTTACCAGAGAGGAATTGCTGGAGCAGGCCCGAAAGCATGAGGTATGTCCCTTTGAAATGAGCCTAGATGTCTCAACCTGGTCGGATGCCATAATATGTGACTACAATTACGTTTTTGATCCAAATGTGTATTTGAAACGTTTTTTCCAGGACGGGATAAAGGGTGACAACATACTCCTTGTGGATGAGGCCCATAATCTTGTGGACAGAAGCAGGGAAATGTATAGTGCCCAGCTTTATAAGGAGGATTTTCTGGCAGTTAAGAAAATCATTAAACCATACAGCAGAAAGCTGGAAAAACATTTAGAGAAATGCAACAGGCTGTTACTGGAGTACAAAAGAGAATGCGATGGTTATCAGTTGTATGAGAATGTAGGCAATTTGTTTTTCTCATTAATGAGGCTATCCTCAGAGCTGGATGAATTTCTTCAGAAGCCTATGGAATTTCAGGGGCACAAGGAGGTATTGGATTTCTATTTTGCTCTGAGAAATTTTATGAATATCTACGAACTGGTGGATGAGCATTATGTAATATACACAGAGCATCAGGAGGACGGGCGGTTTATGCTTAAGCTTTTTTGCGTGGACCCTTCTGCGAATATTCAGGCATGCCTGGACAAAGCCAATTCAACAGTATTTTTTTCCGCAACCCTGTTGCCTATCAATTATTATAAGAGCCTCCTAAGTACCCTGGAGGATAATTATGCAGTATATGCAACAAGCGCCTTCGCACAGGAACAGTCTCTTTTACTAATGGGAAAAGATGTAAGCACTAAGTACACTCGAAGGAATAGAACAGAATATGAGAAAATAGCCAGCTATATTAAAAAGGCGGTAAGCTGTCGCCAGGGAAATTATTTTGTATTCTTTCCATCATATAAACTGATGAAGGATGTATATGAGGTATATAGTGAAATGGATGATACCACTGAGGCTATTATGCAAAAGGCTGGAATGAAAGAGACGGAACGAGAAGAATTCCTTGAGCGATTCGCGGAAGATAATAACACAACCCTGGTGGCATTTGGTGTTATGGGCGGAATTTTTGGTGAAGGAATTGATTTGAAGCATGAACAGCTTATTGGTGTAATTGTAGTGGGAACAGGTCTGCCGCAGGTAAGCAATGAGAGAGAAATACTTAAGAATTATTATGATAAACATTCTGAAAATGGCTTTGATTATGCCTTTCGTTATCCGGGCATGAATAAAGTTCTTCAGGCAGCAGGACGTGTAATAAGAACCGTAGATGATAAAGGGATAATACTTCTTTTAGATGAGAGATTTCTGCAAAAAGAATATGACCTGCTCTATCCACGAGAATGGAGTCACAGACAAATCTGTGGAATAGAACAGGTCCAGGATAAAATATCAAAATTCTGGAGACAGGCTAATTAACTGTTGGCAAAAGCTTCAGAAATTCTTCAGTGGATGCCGAAACCGGCAAGGTTGTGTTAACAGAGACTACAATCTGACGGGAAGGCATCTTTTCTTTTGTTCTGATAATATAAATGTCTTTGTCATCAGGTGACAGACAGTAATCTGGAACAAAGGCAATACCCAGTCCGATTTTTGCAAGATCAATAAGTAAATCGTTACTGCTTAATTCAACCTCTGGCACAAGCTCTAACTGATGCTGCAGGAAGAGATTGTGAAGAAATTCGCTTGTAGTGCTGTTTCGATCCAGCATAAGAATTGGATCCTGCTTAAGTTCTTCAAAGGGAATTTCCTTACCCTTATAATCAAAGTAATTAGGATTAGCCACAAATACATCAGAAAAATTGCAGATTTTTTTCTGAATGTAAGAGTGGTTAAGGTGTGAGTTAGGAAAATTGGTGACTATTAAATCTACCTTACGCTGATCCAGCAGTTCAACACACTTAATTGATGTGGCATTAGTAACCTTAATTGGAACATTTGGAAAAAGCTTATGAAATTCATTAAGGTATGGAACAAGCAGATAACGGCATATAGTATCACTGGCACCAATGTGAAGCTGACCCAAACCAAGGGTTCCGGAATCCAGTAGCTGACTTTCACCGCGGGAAATCAGACTTATGGCAGGTTCGATGTGCTTAAGAAGCAGACTTCCGGCAGGTGTTAACTGAACTTTTTTAGTGCTTCTTATAAATAACGGCTGTCCTAATTTTTTTTCAAGTGTCTTAATTGACTGACTTACAGCGGACTGTGAAATAAACAGCTTTTTGCTGGCTTCTGAAAAGCTTAGTGAAGTAGCTACATAATAAAAAACCTTGTATAATTCAAAATTTATATCCATAAATTCTCCTTCTGATATATGATGCTTTTATTATAAGCAACACTTATAAGTGTGTCAATATTTTCCTTTACACGATAGGAGGAAAGTGCTATCGTTATTATATAAATATTATTGGGGCGAGGTATTGAAATGAGACTAAAAAAGAAAAACAATTTAAAAAGAATTATTGCTTTTATGGTTACATGCATGATTGTATTAAGCGGAATTGCTAATGATAATGTTCATGCTGTAACTTATTTTAATGATGGGGCAGAAATACTTGTCAATCAGGCAACATATGACATGAAGAAAAACGTATCAGCAGCAGATATGGAAATGATTAATGCAGATACAAAGCAGTATGTTCAGATTGTACTTTTGTCAAATAATCAGGAGGTCGGTCGACAGAATTTTGATAAAAGCCTGCAAAGCTGGGATTTGAATTTGCCAGCTGAATCAGCTAATGCTTATACAGCAAAGTGTTTTATGGTAGAAGACCTTAATTCAAAGGCTGACATAGCAAACGATACAGTGTACTGTGTTAAGAACTTTACAGTAGGTAAAATAGACGGAGCATTAACGGCCAAGACTGCTATTTCACTTAAGAGTGAGAATGTTACAGTTACTCTTGACGGAATATCAAGCACATTTGGTGTAAAGAGTGTAAAGTTCAAGTTTGTTAATTCCTCTGGAGCTGTTGTTTACAGTGCATTAGCAAAGAAAAATACTGCCACAAAATATTCGTTAAAGGTAGACTCGAAGAAGATTAAGCCGGGATATGGGGCTTATATGGTTAAGGCTGAGATTACAGACAATAAGTCAGTTTGTGTTGCTCTTGATAAGACAGCTGCTTTCAAATTTGCTGGTGCCAATACTACAGTTAAGGTTGGTTCCTTCAGTAAATTAAAGGGTACCTTTACAGTAAGTACAGACAAGGTGTTCTGTATTGAGAATACTAAAAACGTTTATATTAAGGTCTGGTGCTTAGGAGAAAAAAAGGATTCCTACACATATAAGGCTCTAAAGAATAAAAAAGGCCAGTATTCTTGTGTGGTGGACGTTGCAAAGCATGGTTTCCATTCTGGGAAATATACTATTCAGGTGATTGTTAAGAGTAAGAAGAATAATAATTTTGTTGTTGCAACAAAGAGTAAAACCCTTGATCTTACTAATTTTGTAAAATATGGAACAACAAATCGTAAGACATTTGTTAAGAAGATATATATTTACAATCCAACTCAGACTAAGAACACATATCTTAGTGTTGCAAGTGCAAAATCAAAGAACGCTGATATCAAGTTCTACAAGGGCAAATATGCTAAGGGCCGTCTTGAGTTTACAGTTAAGATGGGAAATCTTAAGTACAGCGGAAACATAAATATTACATACGGTGTAGAACAGGGTGGAAGCAGAAAAGCAATTAAGAAATGTGTTTATAAAGCAGCAGAGGGTGAAATCCAGAAGAGTGGCTGGTATTATGAGAAGACAGCTGGTGGAAGAACCTTCAAGTTCTATTACAAGAAGGGAAAGAAAGTAAATAACCTTACCTCTGTTCTTAAGTTAAATAAAGAGCAGAAGCTTTATATAGAGGTTAACAGACAGAAAAATCGTGTTACAGTGTATGCCTATGATGAAGATAAAAAAAGCTGGTGCATTCCTGTTATTTCATTCAAATGTTCAGTAGGAGTTTCGTCAATGCCAACTCCAAAGGGAACATTTAGGACAGACAGAAAGCATCGTTGGAAAATGCTTATGGGACCATCCTGGGGACAGTATGCTACTCATGTAGTTAATGGTATATATTTCCATTCTATTGCCGGAAGCACAACCGATTCATATGGTGTTCCTTGGAGACAGTACAATAAACTTGGAACAGCAGCTTCACATGGATGTATAAGACTTACAGTAAGAGATGCAAAGTGGATATATGATCATGCCAAGCTTGGTACAACAGTCAGGGTATATGATTCAGTATACGCTGGTCCGTTAACACCACAGTATGTTCCCAAAATACCTGAAGGACAGAACTATGATCCTACAGATCCAGCAGTAAAAAAGAAGTAAAATGTAATAGTAATTATGTGTACTTATAAATACAATAAAATATATTAATTTTTCTTATTATATATATGATGCTATAATACACGTAAAGTAACGAGCACAAGGACGTAATCGTTCTTGTGCTCATTGTATTTTAACAAATAATGACCGGAGGATGATAATGATGGGTAATGTACGTAGAGTATATGTAGAGAAGAAACCGGACTTTGCAGTAAAGGCAAAGGAGTTAAAGCATGAGATTAAACACTATCTTGATATCACAACAGTAGATGCTGTTCGTGTGCTTATCAGATATGATGTTGAAAACATTTCAGATGAGACTTTTGAGAAGGCAATTCATACTGTATTCTCTGAGCCACCAGTAGATAATATTTACAGAGAAGAGTTTGAGTACAATAATGCCAGAGTATTTTCTGTAGAGTATCTTCCAGGACAGTTTGATCAGAGAGCTGATTCTGCAGAGCAGTGTGTAAAGCTTCTTAATGAGAACGAGGAACCAATCATTAGAAGTGCTACAACATATGTTATCGAGGGTAATATTACAGACGAGCAGTTTGCAGCAATTCAGAAGCACTGTATCAATCCTGTAGACTCCAGAGCAATTGGAATGGAGAAGCCAGAGACATTAGTACAGAACTTTGAGGACCCTGATGATGTTATCATCTTCGACGGTTTTTCAGCTAAGCCGGAAGCAGAGCTTAAGGAGCTTTATGACTCACTTAATCTTGCAATGACATTTAAGGATTTTCTTCATATTCAGAACTATTTTAGAGATGAAGAAAAGCGTGACCCTTCAATGACAGAAATTAGAGTACTTGATACATACTGGTCTGATCATTGTCGTCATACAACTTTCTCAACAGAGCTTAAGAATGTTTCCTTTGATGATGGATTCTATCGTGCTCCAATCGAGGCTACATATAATGATTATCTTGCCAGCCATAAGGAGTTATATAAGGGACGCGATGACAAATTTGTCTGCCTTATGGATTTAGCACTTCTTGCCATGAAGAGACTTAAGGCAGAGGGCAAGCTTGATGATCAGGAAGAGTCTGATGAGATTAATGCATGTTCAATCGTAGTACCGGTTGAGGTAGACGGACAGGTTGAGGAGTGGCTTGTTAACTTCAAAAATGAGACACACAACCACCCAACAGAGATTGAGCCATTTGGTGGTGCTGCAACATGTCTTGGTGGAGCTATTCGTGATCCACTTTCAGGACGTACATATGTATATCAGGCAATGCGTGTAACAGGTGCTGCAGATCCTACAGTACCTAATAAAGATACAATAGAAGGAAAACTTCCACAGAAGAAGATTGTACGTGAGGCTGCTCATGGTTACAGCTCATATGGTAACCAGATTGGACTTGCTACAGGATATGTTAAGGAAGTATATCATCCAGACTACGTTGCAAAACGTATGGAGATTGGTGCTGTTATGGGTGCTGCTCCAAGACGTGCAGTTCAGAGACTTACATCTGATCCGGGTGATGTAATCATCTATCTTGGAGGACGTACAGGACGTGACGGAATCGGTGGAGCCACAGGTTCATCAAAGGCTCATAATACAGAGTCAACAGCAGTTTGTGGAGCTGAGGTTCAGAAGGGTAATGCTCCTACAGAGAGAAAAATCCAGAGACTTTTCCGTCGTGAAGAGGTTACCTGCCTGGTTAAGAAGTGTAATGACTTTGGAGCAGGTGGTGTATCAGTAGCTATTGGAGAGCTTGCAGATGGACTTCGTGTTCAGCTTGACAAGGTTCCTAAGAAATATGCCGGACTTGACGGAACAGAGCTTGCTATCTCAGAGTCGCAGGAGAGAATGGCAGTTGTTGTAGATCCTAAGGACGTTGAGCAGTTTATGGCTTACGCTAAGGAAGAGAATCTTGAAGCCATTGAGGTTGCTGTTGTAACTGAGGAGCCAAGACTTGTTCTTGTATGGAGAGATAAGGAGATTGTTAACCTTTCCCGTGCATTCCTCGATACAAACGGAGCTCATCAGGAGACAGATGTAGCAGTTGAGATGCCTTCACAGGAGGACAACTATTTAGAGAAGATTAATACACCAGCAGTAGCACAGAAGGTTGAAGCTGGTGATATGAAGGGTGCATGGCTTGCAGAGCTTGCAGACCTTAATGTATGTTCACAGAAGGGACTTGTTGAAATGTTCGACGGTTCCATTGGTGCAGGAAGTGTTTACATGCCATATGGTGGCAAGTATCAGCTTACAGAGACACAGAGTATGGTGGCAAAGCTTCCAGTTCTTAAGGGAAAATGCGATGCAGTTACAATGATGTCTTATGGTTTTGATCCATACCTTTCATCATGGAGTCCATATCATGGATCAGTTTACGCAGTACTTGAGTCAATCTCAAGAATCGTTACAGCTGGTGGTGACTTCAGCAAGATTAGAATGACATACCAGGAGTACTTCCGCAGAATGAATGAGGATCCTAAGCGTTGGAGCCAGCCATTTGCAGCACTCCTTGGAGCATATAATGCTCAGATCGGATTTGGGCTTCCATCTATTGGTGGAAAGGACTCAATGTCAGGAACCTTTAACGAGATTGATGTTCCACCAACACTTGTTTCATTTGCAGTTGATGTTGCAAAAGAAAAGGATGTTATTACTCCAGAACTTAAGGCAGCTGGTAACCAGCTTGTATTATTTGAGATTGAAAAGGATGAGTATGCACTTCCTGTATATGAGCAGGTTATGAAGCTTTATAGTGCTGTTCATGAGATGATTCAGAAAGGTGCAGTGATTTCAGCATATGCTCTTGATGGAAAGGGACTTGCAGCAGCAGTTTCTAAGATGGCATTCGGAAATAAGCTCGGCCTTACTATCGAGGATGAGGTAACAAGTGATGTTCTCTTTGCACCGGGATTTGGTAATATCGTAGCTGAAATACCAGTAGATAAGCTTCCGGTTGTAAGTGAGATTCTTGATGAAGCAGGACTTGGAGAGGCTGCTACAGTTGTTGGTTATGTTAACGACAAGCAGACAATTGAGTGCGACGATATGGTTCTTACAATGGATGAGGCTATTGCTGCATGGACAGGAACCCTTGAGAGCGTATTCCACACAAGAAGTCATGATGATATGTCAGAGGTTAAGACTGACGTATTTGATACAAAGAATATTTACGTATGCAAGAACAAAATTGCTAAGCCTACAGTATTTATTCCTGTTTTCCCAGGAACAAACTGTGAGTATGACAGTGCAAGAGCTTTTGAGAGAGCTGGCGCTGACACAATTGTTAAGGTATT
Organism: Agathobacter sp.; assembly: GCA_036311465.1. GTDB lineage: Bacteria > Bacillota > Clostridia > Lachnospirales > Lachnospiraceae > Roseburia. The sequence goes on along the minus strand of JAXJPW010000047.1, from coordinate 8,335 downwards.
TAAGAACTTAACTGCTACAGATATCCGTGATTCAGTTGATGAGTTTGTTAAGGCTATTGATCAGTCACAGATTATCATGTTCCCAGGTGGATTCTCTGCAGGCGATGAGCCGGAGGGTTCAGCTAAATTCTTTGCTACAGCTTTCAGAAATGCTAAGATGACAGAGGCAGTTAACAGACTTCTTAATGAGAGAGAGGGTCTTGCACTTGGTATCTGTAATGGATTCCAGGCACTTATCAAGCTTGGACTTGTACCATATGGCGAGATTCGTCAGCAGGATGAGAACTCTCCAACACTTACATACAATACAATCAACCGTCATATCTCTAAGATGGTTTACACAAAGGTTGTTACAAACAAGAGTCCATGGCTTGCACAGGCAGAGCTTGGTAAGACTTACTGTAACCCAGCATCTCATGGAGAGGGTCGTTTTGTTGCTCCTAAGGAGTGGCTCGATAAGCTCTTTGAGAACGGACAGGTTGCTACTCAGTATGTAAATGAGGCTGGACAGCCAACAATGGATGAAGAGTGGAATGTTAATGGTTCATACATGGCTATTGAGGGAATTACTTCTCCTGATGGACGTGTACTTGGTAAGATGGCTCATTCAGAGCGTCGTGGAGACAGCGTTGCAATCAACATCTACGGTGAGCAGGATATGAAGCTCTTTGAGAGTGGAGTAGCTTACTTTAAATAAAATGTAAAATAAAGACAGTGATATATTAAATAATAGCGCTATACTGCTTGCTTCATAAAGTAGTATGGCGCTATTTTTGGGAAAGTGAGGGCCAGCGTCTTTAGACGCTGGCCTTTAACTATACTAAATTATTTTGAATTTATCTGAATTTATTCTCCCAAAAGTTTCTCAACACTTGCAATCTTAACGCAAAGCACGAAAATCTTAGAGGCCATAGCCATTTCCTCCGGACTTGGGAAGGAAGGAGCAATACGGATGTTAGAATCCTCTGGATCATTTCCATATGGATATGTTGCACCGGCATCTGTGAGTACAACACCTAAGTCCTTACAAAGACTTACAATTCTCTTAGCACATCCTGGAAGTGCATCGAAGGAAATGAAGTATCCTCCTCTTGGAGCAACCCAGCTTCCGATTCCGAGATCGCCAAGCTCTGTCTGAAGTGTGTTAAGAACTGCTTCAAACTTTGGACGGAGGATATCACTATGCTTTTTCATATGAGCATGTAATCCGTTGATATCCTGGAAGAATCTTACATGACGAAGCTGATTGATCTTGTCGTGTCCGATTGTCTGTACAGTCATAAGCTTAAGAATGTTCTGGATGTTGTTAACTGATGAAGCAATTGCTGCTACACCAGAACCTGGGAAGCTTATCTTGGATGTTGATGCAAACATATAAACCATATCAGGGTTGCCGGCTTTTTCGCATTCGGTAAGAATATTAAGAATTACGTCCTGCTTATCGTCGTATAAATGGTGGATGCAATATGCATTATCCCAATAAATACGGAAATCTTCTGCAGCAGGCTTTAAGTTAGCGAAACGCTTTACAGTCTCATCAGAGTATGAGATACCTGTAGGATTAGAGTATTTTGGAACACACCAGATACCCTTTACTGCAGGATCATTATTAACATATTTTTCAACTAAATCCATGTCTGGACCATCTTGGCCAAGTGGGATATTAATCATTTCAATACCGAACAACTCAGTAATCTTAAAATGTCTGTCATATCCAGGAACAGGACAGAGGAATTTAACCTTGTCTAATTTACACCATGGAGTTGAACCGTTAACACCGAAGGTCATGGAACGAGCAACTGTGTCGTACATAATGTTAAGGCTGGAATTACCGCACACAATAACATTTTCTCTCTCAACCTCCATCATATCGGCAAGTAATTTACGACACTCACCAATTCCGTCCAGATCGCCGTAGTTACGTGTATCATTTCCGAGAATAGTGTTCATATCTGAAGAACTGTCCAATATGTCAAGCATTGGCATAGCAAGCTGAAGCTGTGCCTTTCCAGGCTTTCCACGAGCCATGTTAAGAGAAAGTCCTTTGGCCTCCTCAGTCTTAAACTCTTCTAAGAGAGCAGCTTTTACTGATAGTAATTCATCTCTTGATAATTCTGTATACTTTTTCATAAATATCTTTCCTCCATAATCACTATGTAAATAATGCCATGTTTTTATGAAAAGTGCAAATAAAATTAATATATGGTAATAATATTTTTTTTACATACTTCCCGGGACAACATTATTAAACAATTGAATAGACTGGAAGTATCGGAAAAGATATCGTCGTGGAGATGCAATTGGAATTCCTTATGTCATTACAGTAGATGATGCGACACTTAAGAATAATACTGTAACTGCCTGTAAAGAACTGATGAACATATTCAAGGTATTCTAAAGGTATTATTAAGAAAAACATAAAGAATAATCATATGCTTAGATATATAATGTTTATGAAAAATTGAAATCCGAGGAGAGGAAAAATGAAAAAACAAATTGTTGCAGGTATATTGATTTTCACTTTATGTATAAGCAGCTGTATTACTGGGTGCGATAAAAACTCAAAGGAGACTGGAGCTGGCCAGGAAAATCCCGTCAAAGTAAATACAGAATCACAGAAGCAGGTTGAGCAGGAGAACAATACTGAAAGACCAGTGCCAGAGGAGAACAAGGACTGGTATAAGTTTAATCCGGTAGTAAAAAGTCCGTTTTATGAGAAGATTATTGGCAAATCAGCCATGAAAACCTATGAAAATATGGTTGATGCAGTAATGAATTACAGGGATGAATTCAAAGTAGAAAAAGGCGTGAACTGGTGGAGCCTTGGAGAAATTATTTCATACATTTTTCCACAATATTATTATGTGATTGAGGAAGTGGAACAAAAGGATGGAACAGGTCATATCAAGTATCTAAAGGATGAAGCTTCTACAAGGGAGATTCTAAGCAGCTTTGGGGAGAAAGTAGAGTGGTGGATTAATTCCTGCACCCAGGAATCGGAACCGGATATGCTAAAGTCCATGGAAATCTATCAGAAAATGGCAAAGGAAGTTGAATATAATTATGATGCCATTGATCCGGAGAAGGAAGCTGAACAGGATGTTTCACCATACAATGCCATTATGCATTTAAATGGAATATGCCAGTCCTTTGGCTCTGCATATGCATATCTGCTTATGCAGATTGGAATAGATGCCTGTCCGGCAGGTGGATTAGCGGAGGATAACACTGCCCATGAATGGACACTGCTTAAGCTGGATGACAAGTGGTTCTATGCGGATCCTACATTTGAAAATGGTACAGACAGTAAACGCTTATATTATTTTGGAATGACTACCCAAAGAAGATATGAAGAGGGAAGTTATGTGGAGAAATATATAAATGTTGGAAATTGTAATCAGGTTTGGGGCAAAGATGTGGAAGTAAATGACGACAGATTTGCACAGCTTATGGATATATATGATGTTAAAAAAATGTATGCAGATGAAAGCTATGTATATGTGGAGGGACTGGACTTTAACAATAAAATGACAACAGTTAAAATCAAATATTAAGGTGCCTGCAAATAAAATAAAAAAAACAAGCGGTTAGCTAGAACTAACTTCAGGTGTGTGATATAATGAGTCCAATAAAAAATATGTGGGAGATTATTGCATGACACTTAAAGAATTAAAAGTAGGAGAGAGTGCCAGAATTGATACGGTAGGCGGCGAAGGAGCCTTGAGGCAGCACTTTTTGGATATGGGAGTTATCCCGGGGGCAAAGGTTAAGCTTGTTAAACTTGCACCAATGGGGGACCCAATGGAGCTTAGAATCCATGGCTATGAGTTGACACTTCGACTTGATGATGCTGAGAAAATCGGAATAACCAGAATTGAACAGAGTGAAGAAAAAGTAGCTGATTCCGATAAGGAAAAGAAGAAGCACCATCATCACCCACATCTGGGAGAGCCTGGTATTTACCATATAAAGGGTAGTGGTAATCCACTTCCGGATAATCATGTGTTAACATTCGCCCTTGTAGGAAATCAGAATTGTGGAAAGACAACTCTGTTCAACAGGCTGACTGGAGCTAATCAGCATGTTGGAAATTTTCCGGGAGTAACTGTTGATAGAAAAGATGGTGCAATTATCGGTCATCCAAAGACTTCGATTACTGATTTGCCGGGCATTTATTCAATGTCACCATATTCCAGCGAGGAAATGGTGTCTCGTAACTTTGTACTTAACGAGAAGCCAAATGCTATCATTAATATTGTTGATGCCACAAACATAGAACGTAATCTTTATCTTACCATGCAGCTTATCGAAATGGACCGGCCAATGGTTGTGGCTATTAACATGATGGATGAGCTGACTGGAAACGGCGGTTCAATAGATATTAATGCAATGGAGGAGATGCTGGGAGTTCCGGTAGTTCCGATTTCTGCAGTGAAAAACGAAGGGGTTAAGGAGCTAATTGATCATGCCCTTCATATTGCGCATTATCAGGAGAAGCCTCTTGAACAGGATTTTTGTTTGAAGGATGAAAATGGCGGTGCTTTTCACAGATGCCATCATGCGGTAGCTAATCTTATTGAGGATCATGCCAGGGCGGCAGATATTCCACTTAGATTTGCATCAGCCAAGGTAATCGAAGGTGACGAACATATTATACAGCTTCTTAATCTGGACCAGAATGAGAAGGAAACTATTGAGCACATTACTCTTCAGATGGAAAAGGAGAGAGGACTTGACCGAAGTGCAGCAGTTGCTGATATGAGGTTTTCATATATTAAGAGAATCAGCAGAAACTGCGTAAAAAAACCAAAGATTAGCAAAGAAAGACTTAGAAGTCAGAGGATAGATAAGGTGCTTACGGGAAGGTTTACAGCTATTCCATTTTTTGTATTAATAATGGCAGCAGTATTTTACCTGACCTTCAATGTGATAGGCGCTTTTTTGCAGGGCTGGCTTGAAAAGGGAGTAGGTGCACTTACTGATTTGGTGGACCAGACCATGACTTTGGTTGGAGTCAATGAAGTGCTACATAATCTAGTAATAGATGGAATTTTTGAAGGAGTAGGAGGAGTACTTAGCTTTCTTCCTATTGTAGTTACAATGTTTTTCTTTCTATCCCTGTTGGAGGACAGTGGATATATTGCCAGAGTTGCCTTTGTTATGGACAAAATGCTTAGAAAAATAGGCCTTTCAGGAAGAAGTATAGTGCCTCTTCTGATTGGATTTGGCTGCTCTGTTCCGGCTATTATGTCCACACGAATTCTGCCTAGTGAGAGAGACAGAAAGATGACAATTCTGCTTACTCCGTTTATGAGCTGTACAGCTAAGCTCCCTATATATGCATTTTTCGTAAGTGCCTTTTTCCCAGGAAAAGGTGGGCTGATTATGACTGGTCTGTATCTTCTTGGAATTCTTGTGGGAATTTTAGTAGCCTGTCTGTATAAGGCTCTGATTTTTAAAGGGGAGGCGGTTCCTTTTGTAATGGAGCTTCCTAATTACAGACTTCCAAGTCTAAGAAGTACAATGCAGCTTATGTGGGAAAAGGCCAAGGATTTCTTACAGAAGGCTTTTTCAGTAATATTAATAGCTACAATTATTGTCTGGGTATTGCAGAGCTTTGACCTTCATTTCAATCTGGTTTCTGATTCCTCAGACAGTATTATGGCAATGATTTCAGGTGCCATAGCTCCTTTGTTTGCTCCACTTGGTCTTGGAGACTGGAGAATCTGTACATCACTTATCAGTGGAGTGATGGCCAAGGAAAGTGTTGTTTCTGTAATGGAAGTACTGTATGGAACTCAGGGAGGAGTTGCAGCAGTAATTACACCGGTTGCAGCAGGTGCATTATTGATTTTCAGTCTTCTATATACACCTTGTGTTGCGGCCATTTCAGCAGTAAAGAGAGAGCTTGGTGGAAAATGGGCAATAGGTCTAGTGTTATGGCAGTGTGCAATTGCGTGGATTTGTGCCTTTGCTTTCCATGTAATAGCCAGTTTGATTTAATAGGGGACGATACATGAAGAAAAATGTGATTATTCAGGTAATAGCAGTGATATTATTAACCACACTTTTGCTGGGAGCCTGTGGAAATAATAAATCGGAAAATACCCAAGGGGCAGGAAATAGTACAGACCTTGCCAAAGAGCAAAAAGAAATGCTTCATTTTGTTGATGCCAGAGGAAATAGCTATGACATCGAGATTCAGCCAGACTGGCCCAAACATGAATATGAGAAAAATGCTTTCATCAAAGATGGGCATAAAATGATTTATGAAAATAACACAAAGTATACATATAGTCTAGGTGTTGATGTAAGCAAATATCAGCAGGATATTGATTGGAAAAAAGTAAAAGCAGCAGGCTATGATTTTGCATTTGTAAGAATAGGCTATCGTGGATATGGAGAAAGCGGAAAGCTGTGTCAGGATGAAAGGGCTATTGCGCATATTAAGGGGGCAAGAGCGGCAGGGCTTAATGTGGGACTCTACTTTTTTTCACAGGCAGTAAATGAGAAAGAGGCCAGAGAGGAAGCGGACTTTACATTACAAATTCTGAAAGACAATGGAATTGGCAAGGAAGATATTACACTTCCAATTGTTTTTGATCCCGAGAGTATTCTGGATGATGAGGCCAGAACTGATAATGTGACAGGAGAGCAGTTTACCCGGAACACTCTGGAATTTGCCAAGGTGATTAAAGCTGCCGGATATCAGCCGATGATATACTGTAATCTGTTATGGGAGGCCCAGATGCTGGACCTTGGACAATTGTCAGAGCTTCCACTCTGGTATGCAGATTATCTTGATACTCCTCAGACACCATATGCTTTTGAGTACTGGCAGTATTCAGAGTCGGCTAAGGTTGATGGAATACCGGGAGAGGTAGATGTGAATATACGTTTGAAACCTAAAAAATAGAAGAGGGCAGCCTCTTCTATTTTTATATAGTTATATATTAATAGTTATATTTTAATAAAGACTGGCCTGCGTTTTTCGAAGACGGTATAGTAATTAAAGCCTGCAGCCTTTAGAATATCAGGCACCTTTTCAAAATCATAGGCAACGTGCTCTGGTACATGGGCATCAGAACCAACGGTAATTATTTCACCGCCAAGCTCCCGGTAACGAGCCAGTATTTCTTCTGTAGGATTTGGGTGACCAAGTCCATATTTAAAACCGGCAGTATTGATTTCTATTCCTTTTCCTCTTTCAATCAGCTGACGAAGAATCTCGTCTATTATGTCCTCGTATTTCCTATATGTGTAGAATTTATTCTTATTAGGGCCGTATCTTACAATATAATCTATGTGACCATATACATCGTAATCTGGGCTGGATTTTATGTTGGAAAGAGTGGTTTCAAAATACTCCAGGTATCCCTCCTCCTCAGTTTTGTTACTAAAATACTGAGGATAATATGGATCAATTCCATTTACCAGATGAGTGGAACCAATTACAAAATCAAAAGGATACTGCCTGGTAACAGCAAGGTTTTTGCTGACAATATGTGGCTGAAGTCCAAGCTCAATTCCATAATGAATATTTATCTGGTTCTTAAATTCCTGCGAGAGCTGAGTAATAGTGTGATAGTATGGCTCCAAATCCAGATCAAAAAGACCTGGCTGCTCCTTGAAATCGTAATCTAAATGATCTGTAAAGCAGATTCCAGGAAGCCCTTTTTTAATAGAAGCATTAATCATCTCCAGGGGATTAGTTTCTGAATCTCCGGAAAAGTGACAATGCATATGTGCATCCCAAATCATTTTTTTCCTCCTTTTTTATATGATTATATCTTATATTTGATAAAAAACGATAAAAAAATATACAAAATTGTATCTCCATAAAAACATATAGTCAAAAAATTAACAAACCTTAATAAAAATACTTGAACTTTGCAAAATAATTGGGTACAATGGAAAAAGCCTAGGGGTTATACCCTAAATAATCTTTTTACAATTCTAGGAGGAATTAAAATGGCAGTTAGAGTAGCAATTAACGGTTTTGGTCGTATCGGTCGTCTTGCTTTCAGACAGATGTTCGGAGCAGAAGGATACGAAGTAGTAGCAATCAACGATTTAACAAGCCCAAAGATGCTTGCACACTTATTAAAGTATGATTCATCACAGGGTAAGTATGCATTAGCTGATACAGTTTCAGCTAGCGATGATTCTATCACAGTTGACGGACAGACAATCAAGATTTATGCATTCCCAGATGCAAACAATTGCCCATGGGGAGAGCTTAAGGTAGACGTAGTTCTTGAGTGTTCTGGTTTCTATACAAGCAAAGAGAAGGCTCAGGCTCATATCAATGCCGGAGCTCGTAAGGTAGTTATCT
>JAXJPW010000046.1:0-26022 GCA_036311465.1 Agathobacter sp. | reverse complement strand
GACTTGAAATCAAAGCGCCCGAGACAAAGCCATATGAGGCGGAGGAATACCAACTCAAGGAAGTGAAGGGACTTGAAATCAAAGCGCCCGAGACAAAGCCATATGAGGCGGAGGAATACCAACTCAAGGAAGTGAAGGGACTTGAAATCAAGACACCCGAGACAAAACCATATGAGGCAGAGGAATATCAGCTTAAGGAAGTAAAAGGACTTGAAATCAAAGCCCCAGAGGTAAAAGAATATCAGCAAGATGAATACAAGCTTGATGATATTAATCCAAAGATTATTATGCCGGTAAGTGCCAAATCTATTGATATTCCAGAGTATAAATTGACAGAGACAAAAGTAAATGTTGTTAAACCAGCAGATGTTTCAGTTGATATGCCAACTATGATTCGTATTAAGGAGAGCAATCCTTATATAGCTGTTCCAAAAGAAATAAATAGCATTGATTTTACAAGTCATGCTAGTGGATTTGATTTTGAAGAAGAGGCAAAACAAATTTTTGGCAAGATCAAAATGCCAGAGACTAATATGGAATCGACTAATAAAGCAATTGAAAAAATCGAAAAATTATTAGGAGTATAACATAGATGAAAAATAACGAAATTCTAATTTCTGTTTGTTTTGAAGACAATAAAAAGGAAAGAGAATTATCATTTTTAGTAATAAAAGATATAACATTAAAATCGCTGGTTGAAGCGGTCTATTTTGGCTTGAAGAAGCATGCAGACGCTCCAATCAAAAGTGACGAAGCACTCACAGAACGGGAGTGCTTTGATTTGTTAAAAAGGTATATTAAAACTCACAAGGAACTTGTAGTTTTATATAACTCTAATGGAGATCATGACCTTATTGATTTTACTCAGAAATGCCAGGACGGCTCGGAGTATGATGGTAAATATTTTTATGAGATGCCTCTTAATGCTTTAGGAATAGTAACTTCAAGTTGTCTGTATTTTACATCTAGCAATACTATTTCTAAAACTGCTTTATTTAAATCATCTAGTAGTTATATTGTCAAAGAAAAAGATAATCTTGAATATAATATCAGCTCCCGAAGACTGAATGTTATTGAAGAATCTAATATTGAAATTATCCCACCAAATGAGTTGCCTTCTAAAAGTTCTAACTCATTTTTGGACGTTATAATACCTGTTTTAATTTCCCTTTTGGGAATGGGAGGAATCAGAATTCTTTGTAGTAAGTTGACAAGTAGTGCAACAATGAATGATTCCATGATGATTATGATGATTGCAATGCCTATGGTATCAGGTATTACAACCATATATAACTATAATAAGCAAAAAAGACAATATAGGGTAAACATTGAAGAATGGAAAGCAAATTATGAAAATTATATTGCTAGAAAAATCCAGACAATAATTGACTGGCAAGATAATGATATTACATATCTTAATAGTGTATATCCTGATATGAAGCAGTTGTTTTATAAGACATCAGAAATAGATAGTAGTATTTTTTCTCGTTCCCAGAATGATAAAGACTTTATGAAGATTTCACTTGGTAAATCTCAGGAAGTAGAACCTCTTTTTAAGATAGAGTCTGTGAAAAAAGACAGTATTTTCTATGATGTATATTACCAAATGAAAAAAGGTACAGATGATCAGCTAAAAATAGAAATAATTCTTCCAGAAAATGTTGATCCAAATGCAAAGAAGAAGAAAAAGAAGAAAACAACTGACCAGGTTATTGAAGAGAATAAAAACAAGTACTTATTAACAGATTTGCCATATAACTTTGCAAATAAGGGAGTGGATGGGGACCAGGTTATTGGCTTCAATTATTTGAGAAGTGATAAAAAAGATAAGAATGGACAATATATTTTGCCACCATTACTTTTAGATTTAAAATCATGTGGTGCTTTGGGTGTTATTTCAGATGATTTAAAGATGTCACATGATTTTATTCGTCATGTAATATTTGAACTTGCATATTATCATTCACCAGAAGATTTACAGATGGTCTTTTTCTTCGATGAGGAAGAGGACGAGATGGTTAAAAGTGAATTGGTCAAAAATTATAAGTATTTGCCACATACAAATGAGTTATTTGAAAATATGTCGCAATTTGTTTTTGACAAAGCTAGTGCGGGAAATGTATTCGGTCGTTTGCTCAGTATCATGAATGAAAGAAAACGAAGTGGAAAATCTGCTGAAGATGGAGATTTGAATTCTAATCTAACTCAGATTGTTTGTGTTGTTTTCTATGACTACGATATTAAGGAAACAGGTTTTTCTAAATATCTTCCAGAAGTGCCAGAAGAGGGCAAGCCATACAAAAATGATAATGGACTTACATTTATTTTTATTCAGAAGTATAAAGATATGCTTCCTAAATACTGTGGAAGTATTATTAACTTAGATAAAAATATCAAAGAAAATTGTAAGCTCAGTATGAGATATAACATTTTAAATAGAGAGCAGCTAAAGGCACTCAGCGAAGATAATGCCAAAATTGATGGGGCGGCTACAACTGATAGCCTAATTGAGTTTAAGCATTTTCAAAATGAGTATATGTTTGAGAATTACGAAAAATATGATAAGCAGTTTGAGACAGCATACAGACAGTTAAGTGCGATTTACTATACTCGTATTGCTGAGAATGGAAAAGTTCCATCTATGGTTACCCTATTTGAGTTATATGGCTATAACTCTAAGATGGTTGCCGATGGAGATATTGTAGATAAGATTAGAAATAATTGGAAAGATATCAAGAAGAATGATGTTACAAGAAATCTCAAGATTCCATTAGGTAAGAATGAACATGGTCTTTTATATCTTGATTTACATGAGAAGGCTGATGGACCACATATGCTTGAGGCTGGTACAACTGGTTCAGGTAAATCTGAGACAATTATTACCTATCTTATTGGTTTATGTATGAAATATTCACCAATGGACTTAAATATTATGCTTGTAGACATGAAGGGTGGAGGTTTTTCAGACAGATTAGGTGATTTGCCACATTGTGTAGGTGCAGTAACAAATACAACAGGAGAGAGCGAAGGTATATCTGCTGTTTATATGTTGAAACGATTTTTGGAATCCCTTAATGCAGAGATTAAAAAGCGAATGCTTATCTTGTCAGAGTTAGGGGTAGACAATGCAGATGCATATATTAGAGCTGCAAGAATTATCAAGCAGATAAAGGCTATTGAGAATGATCCAACTCGTGTTGAAGAGAAGGAAACATTAATAAATCAAATCAAAAATAATAATATGCAGATGGAAGCCTTAAGAGGTGATGTGAATAAGATAAAACCATTATCTCATTTGGTACTTGTTGTAGATGAGTTTACTGAGTTAAAGAGATTTTCTAGTGAATCTAATGACATTGATTTTATTGCTGAGATTACAACAATTGCTCGAGTAGGTCGTACTTTAGGTTTACATATTATTCTGATTTCACAGAATATTGAAGGTGCCATTACTGATGATATTCGTGTTAACTCTAAGTCTAAGATATGTCTTAAGGTTGCGACAAAACAGGCTTCAAAAGAAATGCTTGGAACAGTTGATGCAGCTGCAGCTACAATGCCAGGTAATGGACGAGCTTATTTGTTGGTTGGAACAGGTAGTAGATATGAATATTTCCAATCAGCATATACTGGAGCCAACAAAAATATGGATATTGAGGCACCGGTTAACTTGACAAAGGTGCCTGAATCAGGTCAGTTTGAGACTGACTATTATATTTCATCTAAGGATAATTCTATTACTCAGAAGAGAAACAAAAATGTCAGTGAATATGATACACAGCTTAAGTACATCACAGATGTAATTAAAAGCATTCAGGACGAATTTGATATACCAGTTAAAATATTCAGGGACCCACTTAAGTCTGTGATGATGGATAAAACTGAATGGGAGGGAATTGAAAATGACAGATAGTATTATATGTACATTGGGACAATATGATATACCAATCATTCAGATGCAGCCAGCTTTTCAGGTAGATTTGTTGGATACTAATTTAGCTATATATGGATCGACAATGAATGGTAAGACTAACATGTTGCGACTTATCATCAATATCATTCATAAGAAAAGAACAGAAAAAAATGAGCAGATTTTTATTTTGGATTTTGGAGGAGCACTTTCTGCATACGAGAAAATGCCTTTGGTATCTGCTTATTTTGATAATTCCAATGAGGAATATGTAAAAAGAATATTCAAAATTATGGATTTGATTTTCAAAGAAAATACCAAGCAGCTTAATGGTAAGATATATAAAAATGCAGATGAAAATGATAAACCAATTCATACAACATTTATTATTGATAATCTAAATTCATTTATTAATGAAACAAGATATAGCGCTTATCATGAGAAGTTTGGAAGATTGTGTCGAGACGGTTCGTCAAAAGGAATAAGTATTATTTTTACAGCAACAGAATATAAGGGGACGGGAGCATATCTTTTATCTTTCAAGCAGAAGGTTGGTCTTAATATGCCAGTAGATAATTATATGGATATTTTTAATTCCAAAATGGATGCTGCAGGTAATTTGCCTGGTAGAGGATATGCTAATGTTACGGTTAAACCAGAAGGTGTGACAGGAACATTTCAGATGAATAGTCCATATGAGATTCAGGCATTTTTGGCAGAAGATATAGAGGATCAGGAGTCTGAATTTGTACAGAAACTTAATCAAAAGTTTGCAAAAAAGACGGATATAGATATAAATAATCCTTATGTGGAACAATACGGGAGACATGTAAAAGAGCGTTATAAATCTTTTCCACAGGAATTGCTTAGAGAAGATTATGAACAATTAAAAGAGAAGGAAATTGCAAAAGCCAACACTTCTATAGAAGTGGGATTAGATTATGTAAAATGTAATCCGGTTTCCGTTGATTTTAATGCTTCAAGAGTACTTGCAATTTATGGAAAGAAGGAATTTGGTAAAACCAATATGCTTTCTTTAATGATGGAGGATTTATCTAAGAAATTACCTCATGCAAAATATGTTTTTTTTGATGATGGAAGAAAACAGCTACAGTCTTTCTATGATGAATATACACAGAGAGGTCTTAACTGCCAGATAATAAATCAGTTTAAGGAAGTTCCCTTGGAATACACAGCAGGAGAATTTGGAGAGCAGTCAATTGTTAGAAAGAAATTATCTCCAATCCAGCAGTTTTATTTGATGTTGCATAATAATTACATTGACATGAAAGTAGATTATATGGACATATTAGAGTCTATTTATGGTCGAGTATATGAAGATCAGATTCCGGATTCTAAGGCAGATTTGCAGACTGGTCCAACAGTTTTTTTGATTCAAAGTAAGTCAATATATATAAATTCTAAATTGAATGCTGAATTTATAAGATATATTCTTCCAGAACTTTTGGATGTTGCAGAAGATAGAGATTATTATTTTGTATTTACGGACGTCAAAAAAATAACAGATTCTGAAGTGAATTCCATTTTTAATAGTACATTGAAGGCAATATTCTTATTAGATAACATTGCAGAATTTGCAAGTGAAAGAGGAAGCAAAACTGTTTTCGGAGATATGGATATTAAATCTTTGAAAGAGGAATATGCAAAATGTGAAATTGGAGATGGATTCTTTTATGACGTAGAAGCTGACAATATTAAAAAAATAAAGATTATTAAGAATAATTGGGAGGATAACTTAGATGAGTGAGTTTAATTCAGCAGACATTGAGAAAATCGCTACATTTATTAATGAGAGTGACAATATTAAAACAGAATTCGAAGAGATTATTAAGGAATTCAAAAGAATAAATAAGGACTTATTAGCATCTTGGAAAGGCGAGGGGGCTGATGCTTATAAGAAAGAAACAGATCATATTTTGGAAAAAATTGATAGTGTTGATACTGTGTTAGATGAATTGACAACGGGAGTAATTACGGATATTAGAGATAATTACAGTGAATTAGATAGACAGTTGGGTGAATTCAATGAGAATCCTTATGAAGAAGGAGAGGAAGAGTAATTATGCCAAGTATTACTGATGTATATTATGACAATTATTTAGAGAATGAAGAAGAAAGAAAAATAGAATTAGCAGTATTATCGGAAGTTAGTGAAGACACCATATATAATATTCTGTTTTCAGAAGAGAAGTAACAGGAAGTAGATATGGGTATGAATGAAATTAGAGGGTCAGAATTTACATATAAGATTGATACCTCTTATGGTTTAAGCCAAGATGGATATATAGCCACAGGAACAGAAAGTATTGTATATAAAGGATTAAAAATTTCCAAAGACAAGAAATTTGTTCTTTCCTGTGTGTTGAAATTTAAATATAAGAGAATTAACGATACAGACATAGTAAAAAGATTTAAGGAAAGTGAACTTAAAATATTTGATGCTTTACAAAACTGTAGATCTGTAGTAAGAATTTACGATGTTATTGAGGACCTGGGAGATTTCACGGTAGTTGATAAGCATATTCCACAGGGGAGAAAACCTTTATTGATTGATAGAGAGAAATTTTTCTGTGTAGTGGAAGAGTTTGTCGATGGATGGTCTTTGGAAGAATATTGTAGAGATGAATTTTGGAAATTAACAGAGACACGTGATTTACAGTATGGAATAAAAGAACGAGTTGGCTTTCACAATTTTGCAGAAAGTGTCAAGAAACAAATATTAAATAGTTATAAACATGATTATAACAGTATTCTTAAATATCAAAATGAAATGTACAAATTTATGATTAATTTCTGTGAAATAATGGAATATATTACAGAAAGTAAGAATGTACTTCATTTAGATATTAAACCAGATAACATCATGGTAACTAGATATGGCAAAGAGTTGATATTAATTGATTTTGGAAGAGCTGCTTATCTAAATCAGGATGGATATGTTGAGAGTAATCTTTTGGAAGCTGATTATAATACGGAAGAACGAATAGATCGAATGTTTCAATATGGAACTTTGGGATATGCGGCTCCAGAGAATTATGTTAAACCAATAATGGGATCTCAGTTTCCTTTGGCTAGCAACGAAATCACATTTGGAAAAATGACAATTGAGAGTGATATTTTTTCTTTTGGTGCAACTTTTTGGGAATGTTTGAATATGTTTGAATTGTATACCGGAAATAAGGAATTTGCTAAAGCCAAAGGGGAAGGTGGTTCTTATGATTTTTATAAGAACTATGTATTAAATGATTTGGCATATTGTGATAGAGACTTGTCTTTGACATCGAGACATTATCATTATCAGCTTGAGAAGATTATTGAGAAATGTACACGCCGAAGAAGAGCTGGTTATGATGATAAGAATAATAAGATGTATTACCACTCATACAAAGAATTGCGAGAAGATATTGAAAAAGCAAGAGATTCTTCACCTGCAATTGTAAAAACTGATAATGTCAAAATTAGAAATACTTTTGGTATTATGGGTGTAGCCCTTGGAATTGTAGTCGTTCTCTTTTTGATTAGAGGAATTCTAGGCTTATCTGTAAATGTATTAGCCCAGAAAAAATGGGATCAGATACAAGAAAATTATAACAGTACAAAGGTTGAAAAATTAGGTGGAATAACTAAGGAATTAATTGAATCATCTGCCGTCATTCAAAGAGCAGGAGTATATGAAGAGGTATATGAATTTCTTTTGGAAGATGATGGATATATTGATTCTGCTGAAGCAAGTATTTTGGTTAATCTTTTGGACAGTATTTCAAATAAGGATGATTTGTCAAAATATATTGATGAATTATTGCTACATTCAGATGAACGTAGATACGGAGAAATTGCCAAGGAAATAGTCAGATTAGATCCTGGGCAGGATTGTGTGGGATATAATATTGCGGAGGCCATATATAATATCGAGTTATATAGTCATCTAGGAGAAAACAGAATTAATATAGTAAATGGTTTTAAGGTTCTAGAAAAGTATAAGGATAAGGAGAAATTTGCTCCTATTTTAGTCAGATTAAAAAATACCTTGGATCACGATACAACAATTAGTGTCTTACAAGATGAACTTGATATTAGTCGAGTTGAAATAAAAGAATTATTCCAGGAAATAGACAAAATGAATATGAAAAGAGGTGATTAATTGCAGATGTTGAAGAAGCTATTTAAGAAAATATGGACGAAACAGACCCAAAAAATCTTGAAGTATATATGGAAACCTGCTTGGGTAACTACGATAATAGGTTCGGTTTCAGTGTTGATTTTTCTATTATCGCTATTGGTCACTGGCAATTTTATTACTTTTATTATGGCCACTGATATAAAGTACAATTCACCGATTATTCATTATTTGATTGTAGTAATGATGGTTTATGCGGTGTTTACGCTGATGTACGGCGTAAGTTTGTGTCTATACAAATATAATAGACAGAAGAAAAAAGAAGGGACTTCTTATAAAGCTTTGGGGGAATATGTTTCGGGGAATAAATAAAGTGTAGGAAAGAGAGAGTTTAGTAATGAAAGCAAAAAGAAGAGTTCTTGCTGCCTTAGTAGCAATAGTAATGATGATTAATTTATTGCTTCCTTTGTATAATACTGACAACGTATTAGCAAAAGATAAGCATGAGCATAGGGATGTTGTAATACAACAGACTCAAGAAGATAATGTTAATGCAGAGCCACCTCATGTGAATAAGGATGAGAAGGGACCTGAAATAAATACTGCAAAAATCTATTCTCTTGCAAAAGACCAAAATGGTAATGTGAAAGATTTTAATAGTATTTCTACTAGTGTGAATATTAATAATTATAAGTATGTAATAATGGAAGAAGCATTTGTTTTGGAATTCAATGTTGTTGATATTGCAAATACAAATGAGGATACGCCATCTGGTATCAAATCGATTGAGCTAGTTGATCAGTTTGATAATGTTCTTTTTAAAACATCTGATGCTAATGTTAAGAATGAAGAGGACGGAACTACAACATATTTATTTACTGTGAATAATAAATTTGCAGTTAATCCTCTTAATATTCTTATTAAGGACAATTTAGATAATGAGACAAAAAAGAAGTTAAGTGAAATAAATAGTAATTTATGTGATGGAATCTCTTATTTGGAAGATGGAGTAGAGGTTGATGAAAAATATACTAATGACATAGATTATAACAATCAAAAATGGTTTAAAGATGATGGTGTTATCAAGTTTGACGTATATACATTGTGTAAGAAATTAAATAAGTACCAAATAATAGATAAGAAAAATGATAATGAGCAAGTATTAAAAACATATAATTCATGTGATAGTGCAAAGGTTAATACTTCACAAGATATTAGTATTAGTGGTTTGAAAGAAGGAAAACATGAAATTATTGTTAGAGCTGAGTATTATGATGATAATACTAACAAGCTTACAGTAGACAAATCATATGATATTTATGTAGAGAATATTGATCCAACTGTTAGTTTAACTATTGATACAGAATTTGAAATTATTAATAATCAGGGGTGGGTTGATTCGGAGAATAATGTGAAGCTAACAGCTAATGTAAAATATGCAGTTTCAGGAAATAAATCCATTAAGATTACAGTAAATGATCAAGATTATGTTGGGCAAACTGAGATTTCTGACAAGGAAGATGGAAGCAAGGATATTGTGTTTGAAGTACGCGGTAAGGATTATATGTCAGGAGAAGATAATAGTGTAACAGTTGTAGTTACAGCTACTTCAAATATAGATAATAATGCAAGCAATTCAAAAGAATATAATGTAGATAATCGTCTTCCTGAAATTGAAAAAGTAACTGTATCAAATGCTAGAGTAATTAAATCAGGTGTATATTCAAACGGTACAATCAATATTTTGGTGAGTGCAGAAGACTTAGACTCGGGACTTGATAAGCTTGTATTAAATTACAGTAAAGACGGTCAGGCTGTTTCTGTAGAAAACAATACTCCTAAAGATAATGGTGACTATGAATTTATTTTACCATTTAATAAAGGAGATAGTTTGTTTAGCGGTAATTTAGAGATTATTGCTTATGATAATTTAGGAAAAACTAGTGATGTTATTCCCAAATTCGGGGCTGGGGATAAAAAAGAAGACAATAATTTTGTAATGCAGGAAGATCGTGCTCCAAGTATTTCTATGCCACTTCCAGCTACTGATTCAAAGAATAACAAGAATAATCAAATATGGTATAATCAGAATCATAATATTATCGTTAGAGTAGAGGATAACGATTCAGGTATTTTTAAGTCTGAAATTAGAGTCAATGATCAGCTTATTGACCCTGAACAGGTTTCTTCTAAGTTGTTAAAAGTTCAAAAAGTTGAAAATTCTAGGGGTGATGTTAAGATAATTGATTACACTATTTCAACTTCAGAATTGGAAGCGTATTTATCTTCTAATAATAGCAATGTGAGTATTAGTGGATACAAAATAACTGTAACAGCTGAGGATAATGCTCAAAATGGAAATATGCTAAATAGCAATACTTTCTATATTGATTCTAATCCACCCCAAATTGATAAATTTGCTTTTTCGGTAAATACATATGATAAGAAAAAGGAAACTGATAAGTTTACCAATGAGATGGGATACCAGTATTTCTTTAATAAGAAAACAACTATTAGAGTAATGTGTTCAGATGAAAAAGGCTCGAGTGGATTGAGTAAGGTAACATATCGTCTTGTTAATTTTGGACAGGATGGTAAGGTGTCAGGAGAGACTAGCGGTGAGGCTGTTATCAATAGTGGAGTAGCGAATATTGATTTACCTGACAATTTTAAGGGTAAGATATATGCAAGAGCTTTTGATAATTTAGAAAACGCTTCAAAAGAGGTTTCAACTGAAGCCTATGTTGTAGATATGGACAATCCTATTGTTGAATATTCTAAACTGGCTACTAGCGATAAAAAAGATGCGAAAGGTCATAAAATATATTCAGATGATATTACTTATACTGTAAGTGTTAAAGATATTCAGTCTGGAATTGGCAGAGTTGTATTTACAGATTTTGTTAATGATGCATATGAGAGACAGGAATTAAAAATTGATACTAAGAAGAAATATAAAGTTGGAGACAAACTTGATAATGATTGGGAAATTGTTTCTGTAGATAATAATCTTATTACAGAAATAAAGAAGACTGTTAAACTTACACAGGACGGAAATGATATAAGTTCAAAAGTTATGGCTTATGACATGTCTGGTAATTATACTGTAAAGAAGAGTGATGTTTTTACAATCGATAAGACTGCCCCAGTAATTAGTGTGACTCGTACAAAGGGTATCAAAGATAATCCAGAGATGTATAATGCCAGTACTAAAGCTGTATTGACAATTATAGTAGAGGACAATAATTTCGCCCCTGAATTAATTCAGACTGCAATTAACAATTCATATACTAAAGCTGTACCAGCTGTTAAGTTTAATAAAGTAAATGGAACCAATAAATATCAGGCAACAATTAATTTCCCAGAAGGTGATTTTGATGTATCTGTATCAGGTGAAGATATGGCAGGAAATGTTGCAGATGTTAATTTTGAAGGTAAGAAAACTCAGATGGCATCAGTTATATTTAATGTAGATGAATCGTCACCAATTGTGACTACAAACTTTGGGGATTTTTCTGTGAAGAATCCTAAGACTGAAACAAATTTATTTAATGAGGCTAAGCTTGCTACAATTACAGTAAAAGAGCATAATTTTGACCCTGAGTTGATGGAATTAAAAGTGTATCAGAAGACTCCTGGTAATGGATATACATTAGTAAAAGATGATGAATCAAGTTATGTAATGTATAGTGACAAGGGTTGGACTGATAAGGGAGAGAATTCTGATATTCATACCTTGACTATGAATTTCGCTGAAGACGGAATTTACAAAGTTCAAATCGCACCAAAGGATATGGTTGGAAACGAAGGTAAATCAGAGCAGACTGCTGTATTTGAAATTGATAGAACTGCACCAGTTGTAGTTTCTCGTAACGGAATTGAGGCAGAAGCAGGCAAAATAAAAGTAGTAGATGTATATGATTATGATAAGAAGGATCAGGCAAATCCAACAGTAGAATTTGATGATGTTAATTATGATCATTTGGAATATACAATTACAAAATTTAGTACAAAATATGATTCTGATAAAGAATTAGAAAAAGTTGAGGGAAGTACATTTTCTGGAAAAGAAATTAATAAGGTATTTGAACTTAAGGATTTTAAGGAAGATGGTGTATATTCCGTAGATATTAAGGCCTATGATAAGGCAGGTAATGTGAGTGATTTGGTAACAGATACCTATATGAAGATGGTTAATTCGGATGTATTAGCTTATATTGAAAACAGTCATCCAGGAGTTGATGGTACAGTAGGAAGTGGATGGTATTCGATTGAAGATGAGGATGGTACAATTAGTAAAAGACCAGATGATTTCGAAGATCTTGATATAGCTGTTTTCTCAAGAAATAATGCATCGACTTCAGTTACATTAAATGATAATGATGGTAATGTTACAGATACAGGACTTGTTGCAGATGTTTCACAGGTATCTTATGGTGTATCACTTCATAGATATACTTTAAAGGGTGATTATTTCAAAAATAATTATCAAGAGGATACAGATGCAACTCTTTATCTTACTGCAAATTCAGGGAATAAGAAGTTCGAACTTGGACAGATTCATATAGATAATATTGCGCCTGAATGTGATTTGCCGGATTATTTCCATAATTGGGGTTGGTTAGCAGGTTTTAATCCAGATCCTGTAGAAATTTCAGGTATTAATGAAAAGATTGATCCTAAGACTACAACCATATATGTAGATGGGAAAAAGGCAGAATATAACTATAATTCTAAGAATAATACCTTGTCGTTTGATCTTAAAAATGGAACTCATAGCATAGGAGTATCATTGGTTGACATGGCCGGAAATAGATATGACATTCCAGAAATAACAAACTTTAGTGTTGGTAATGCAAGGATTTATATGGGTGTTGGGGCTGGAATAGCTTTGATTATGCTATTTTCTGCATTATATTTCATAAATAAGAGAAAAAGACAGAGCGTATAGAGGTAAAATAAATGGCTACGTTGGCATTGTATAAGGACAAGATTAATGGAGTAGGTAGCGCAATAGGGAATATAATAAATGTTACAGGAGATTTAAATGCACAATTAAGTACTTTAAAAACAACTTTACAGGGTGTAAATAGTAATACCTATGACTTACAAACCGCTGTAAATAGTATAAGTTCTTCATCAAAAACAGAAGAACAGAAGGTTAAAGAACTTGAAACATTAAATACTACAATTACAGAATTTATTACTACTGTAGTTCAGAAAGATGAAGCAGCGGCAGATGCAATAAATGAGGAGAAAGATGATTTCTATACGGAATATTCTTATTTAAAACCAGAGTGTGAAAAGTCTGCATGGGAAAAGTTTAAGGGCACTGTTGCATCTGCAGGGGAGTGGGTTAGAGAACATTATAAATTGATTATTACAGCAATAGTAGTGGTTGTAGCAATTGTATTACTGTGTACGGGTGTTGGTTCAGGTTTAGGAGCAGCTATTTTAGCAGGAGCATGTTGGGGGGCTATTATTGGTGCTGTAATAGGTGGAGTTTCCGGTGGAATACGGGGTGTTATGAATGGTGGTTCCTTTTGGGAAGGTTTTGAAAATGGTAGTTTTG
This sequence comes from Agathobacter sp., assembly GCA_036311465.1. Classification (GTDB taxonomy): domain Bacteria; phylum Bacillota; class Clostridia; order Lachnospirales; family Lachnospiraceae; genus Roseburia. The sequence continues at coordinate 12,402 of JAXJPW010000046.1, read as the reverse complement.
ATGGTGCTATTGGGGGAATGATAGGAGGTGGAATTACAGGAGGCCTATTTTTTGTTTTAGGTCCAGGTGTAACCTTGACTTCTAGCATTATTCAAGGTGCCGGTGTTGGGTCTATTTCTTCAGGAATATCTAATATGGTCGTGACAACTCTTGATTTCTTTTTAGAACATGGAAATTTGAATGGAGCATTAGATGATATTGCTGCTTCATGCTTTTCCGGTATGATTTCAGGTGCTATTTTTGGTGGAATAACAGGTGGATATTCTCATGTAAAGATGCAGTTGAAGGTATCGGATCAGTCATTTTTGAAAAGTAATGGAGATATTGATTGGGATGGTTATGCTCCTAATGGCGGTAGAGTTCCAGGGACTGTCAAAATAGATCAGACAATTAATAAGGGAACAATAATTGATAGATATGGCTCAAAATATGGATCATATACCTCTCCAGCAGGAACTCCATTTGAACAAAGGGCTTTGCCATATGATAATAATTCATGGGCATATCATAAATATGAAGTAATAAAGGATATTGATGGTGTAACAATTTCAGAAATTGCACCAGCATTTAATCAACCAGGTGGTGGAATTCAGTTTGAGCTACCTTCTTGTATTAAAGACCTTGTTAAAAATGGTTATTTAAAGGAGATTTATTTCGGTGGATAAAAAAGAATTTTTAAAAGAAATGAAAAAACACAGAGTATCTGATTTTATGTATAATTTAGATGGAAAAGGGCGTACAGATGAAAGATTTTGTATGGTCAAGGATGGGGAACTGTGGAATGTATTTTATTCAGAAAGAGGTTGTAAAACAACTGACAAATTTTTTGAAAGCGAAAGTCAGGCTCTTGAATATATGTGTCAGGAATTATGTGATTAATGTTATTTGGGCTTCAAATACTGATCCGTGAATAATTTAGGTTTAATTAATTTTCTTATCACAATTTAGAATAAAAAGACAAATATTAATGTTAGGGCAATGTTCCGTTTATAAAGGGCTGTTGCGTTCGTGATTTTTAATCACTAACGCAACAGCCCCTAACAATTTGGAAGAATAATGTATGAACATTTATATAATAGTTGCATATCAACGATATAGGGTATCCAGACCTCTTATTCGAGGTTACAATGTCGGTGGTTCACTTCTACCAAAAGAAGTTCTCGTCAGTTAGACGATAGGTGGAAGTTCTATTGATTGGTCATTGCCGGCATCACGAAGCTTCTGGAGTAATTCTTGCTTACTTTTTTCTGAGAATTTTGAACCAATTACCATATAAGCAATCAGCATTCCAGCATCTTTTAATGCTTTCGTACCAGTAATCATTCTTTTGCTATTAGAGTTAGTAACAAGAATATTTGACCATACCTTATTACTTTGTGACCAGTCAATAAGATTAAAGCGATCAACAATATTTTTATATTCATATCCATATTCTAGACATATCTGTACTGCTTGAGCCAACGCCATATGTGTTACTGGCTTAAATAGTAAATTCTCTTTTCTTACATTTTCTAGAGATTTACCAGAATCAGAATATTCTATGTATGTTTTAAATGCATCTATTTTTTCTAAAGAAATATTCCAAAAATCATACATGATAGATTTTGCTTTGGCAAGATCAGCGTCATTTATTGGTGTTTTTGGAGTGATATCATAATGCTGTAATATTGTTTCAGAAATAGTATAGAGGGCACTTAATGTTGTGAGCTGTTTGCTACGAATAGGAATTGTATTGGAGGTCCAGTTAACCATTTCTTTCTTATCACGAGCACGTAGCGGTCCGTCTGATGCACTGAATAATTGTCTTGAGACAATTGCAACCATATCATCTTCAGCAGTTATAATATTATCACTTCGTGATGTTTGCTTGGCATATCTATTAACTTTATTAAAAATATTCCTTATAGTCTTATTATCTGTGTGCTTGATTAAAATAATACTTATATCAGCATTAGATATTTCAGGATGTGGAACTAGGTCTTCTCTAATAGTATCAGATACTTTCTTTCCGACACTTCCAGGAATCCCATTTTTTCCTTTGATGGCCATACTTAATGCGGCAAGTCTGTGTTGTCCATCTAAAGCTATTAATCTTTTGTTATCAGGAAGAGTTAGGAATCCTACATCCTTTAATGTACCAGCATATGCGGCAAACTTAGTCTCTACTACTTCGTTGATATCTTGAAATACTAGTTCTTCTCCACCTTGGTACAAATCAATAATTAATGAACCAAAGAACCAATTAGGATCACTAACTATATATGGAACAATTTCGGTTGCAACTCGGACACCGTTTATGTCTCTTTGCATTCTTTCATCGACAGTCATATCTTCCCATTGTTCCATTTCAGAAGCGTATCCTACTGTATCAATTAATGTTCCTGCTTTCATCTTAAATAGATAAGATTCGATATTTCCAGTTACACATTTCTGCGCTAAAACGGTTGTAGCCATAAAATCCACCATCCTTAATCATATTTCTATAGGTTATTTTAGTGTAGAAAATACAAAACGTCAAGAAGTTTAGCTAAAAAATGAACGGGTTTAGCAAAACAATGAATGATTTTTAAGAAGTTTCATAAAACAATATATTTTTTTTGCAAAACAGTATTGACAAGCTGGAAAATTCAGGTATAATGCTTATATAAATGTTTCATGAAACAGTGTGCATAAAGGAGAAATTTGTGGATTTAAGTAAAAGTGAACTCAGAACAGAAAGTAATAAACTTGTTGGATATACAATTGAATTTCAGAATGGTAAAAAAGGTATTGGAATAATAAACTCCAAAGGAAAATTTTTAGGTGGAATTTCAATAGACTACATAGTAGAAGCGTTAGAAAGGAAACCTTGTATTCATATAGATGAGGACATTAGATAGATCAACTACCAAAAGTGCAGTTCAAAAAGTATCAAGCCGGGTAGACTGACATGATTCGTCAGTTTATCCGGTTTTTTATATCCATCAATAGATTAGAAAAATTAAAAATATATTGCAATAAACAAACATACGTTCTATAATTAAAATACGCTATCTTAGCAGGAAAATAACAGTTGCCTTACGTCGCAAGAGGAGGTGCAAGTGTGGAAGATGAGTACATTCACGTTGCCTGTCCTTGCTGTAAGAACAAGCGATTGTTTGATTTGATGCGAGGATCGAAGGGCATCGTTTCAATAAAATGTCCTATATGCAAGGCTGTTGTGGCAGTTTCCCTCCATGATGGTCGAGCATCCAGTAATAAAATTATAGAAGAGAATCGTACTGAGCAAATCGGAGCATAGGATTCTATAGCTACCAACGCCTGACGAGGATATGTTTGTAATGCAGGTTACAAGTATATTTTCGTTGGGCGTTTTTTTCGTGAAAAAAGGAAGGAGGTGAGACCAGATGGCTGAAAAGGCTAAAGATTATGATAGAGGAACACGTATAGCTGATAGGCGAAAAGAATTGGGGTTAACTCAGGATGAATTAGCATATCGTGTAGGTATTGGAAGACCAGCCTTATCTGCAATTGAAAATGGTGGTGAGTTTAAGGTTCAAACTTTAGAGCGTCTGGTCTCATCTTTGGATGTGTCAGAACAGTATATTATGCATGGAAAAACTGAGGATACAAAAGCTTCATTAATATCGGAAGCAGTTAATGTTCTTTCAAATATGAGTGAACTTCAAATTCAACAGTGTCTGGCAATGATGAAAGCTTTAAAAAATGTTCAGATAACTGATTAAATTAAGAAATAAAAATGAAAGAGAATAGATAAAAATGAATATTTTGTATGATTGTACATATACTAATATCCAAAAAGGAACAAAAACGATAATCAGTATGGACAAAATGTCGGAATTGGCATAAAATAGAAGAGCAAGTAAAAAGTATTTATGTGTTAGGAGAATAACCATGGAAAATAAATATAAAGTAAGAATTATGCGCTCTGAAATACGTAATATAAAAAACGTTGCGTACGGAGATGTTATGTATATGAATTATGGAAGCATTAATAAAAAAGCAATGTGTGATAAAACAGATATTGTAGGCATTTATGGGCAGAATGGTTCCGGGAAAACAGCATTAGTAGAATCACTAGATATGTTAAGACAGATACTTACAGGAAGTCCTATAAATTACGAGATGTATGAAGGTATTTTGTCAAAAGACGGTACTAGTTGTATCCGCACGGAGTTTTTTGTTTGGATTGGAGAAGAAAAATATAAGGTGGTTTATCAAGCTTCTTTACGCGTAGATGAGAAAGAAAAAGCAATTCAGATTTATATGGAGGAATTACGGTATTGGAAGCGAGGGGCATCCTGGAAAGCAGAACGAGATATTTCTTTTTGCAATCCTTATTATGGAAATACGGATGTTTTAGAAACACATAATATCAGTGTAACATCTAATCATTTATCAAGTTTAAGAGCTATTCCTTTTTTGACAAATATGCAGAATTTAGCACTTATTTGTGCCCAGAAGAATATTTCTGTTTTCTTTAATCAACTTGTAAAGACTAACATTGAAAAACTAGAAGACAGTTTGGAAATTAGCAATTTTAGAAATGTTATTTTAGGTATATTACAGTTTGCTTATGTTGACTTTAATGTGATTAAAGTTAACCAGTTAGGGACTATCAATAATAATCAGATTATCCCAATCAATGTTCACAAAGAGACCGAAACAGAGATTATGCAGGCGATTATGCCACTTGCCATTTCGGGTGTAACAGAAATACCGCAAGAAGATTATGTACAGGTGAAGATAGTTGTTGATGCAATTAATATGGCAATTAAATCAGTAATACCTAATTTACAGATTCGATTGAAAGAGAAAATGGAATTAGAACGTCCTGATGGAACAAAGGCAATTCAGGTAGAGGTATACTCTGTTAGAGACGGAAAAGAATTTTTGTTGCGATATGAATCTGAAGGAATTAAACGTATCATATCTATTTTGAATTACCTTATATCTGTATACAATAATGAGGGTGTTTGTCTGGTTGTTGATGAACTGGATTCTGGAATATTTGAATATTTGCTTGGAGAATTGCTAGGGATGATGCATAGCGAGATGAAAGGTCAGCTGATATTTACATCACATAATCTGCGTATACTGGAAAAGTTAGATGCAAAAAATATTGTATGTTCAACTGTCAATCCGCAAAATCGCTATATCAGATTGAAGGGGATTGAAAAGAATCATAATAAGAGAGATTTTTATATCCGCGCAATTACAGTGGGAGGACAAAACGAAGAGCTGTACGATGAGGATGATCTGCTTGCGATGGGATATGCATTCCGAAAAGCTGGAAAAGTTGGAACAGAACAAGGTAAATTGACATTTTCCCCTGATTTTGAGAAGAGACTTCAAGAGTCTGAGAATAGGGGGTAACTATGGCAAAAGAGAAAAAAACGATTATCTTTATTGTTGAAGGTTCGTCGGATAAGGCGGCTTTGGAAAATATTTTCAAAAAAATATACAGAAGGAATAAGGAAATTGACTTTGGATTTACAAATGGAGATATAACAAGTGATCCAACGGTAACTATAGCTAATGTTGAGAATAGAATATATGAAACTGTTCAAGAAGTAATTAAAGATAAGAAATTAAAAAATTCGGACGTTATACAAATTGTTCAAATATTTGATATGGATGGAGCATATATTCCAGATTCCGCTATCGTAAATGGACCAACATATGCATTTGAATATTCAACTACCAATATTAGCTGTACTTACCCACAGCGTGCAATAGAAAGAAATAAAGGTAAGAGAGATATATTGGAATATTTATTGAATCAGACGATGATAAAATCATTTCCATATGAAATGTATTTTATGTCTTGTAATCTGGATCATGCCTTGTACAATGAGATTAATTTAGACAAGGATTTAAAGCAAGAATATGCGGATGAATTTTATGAGAAATTTATAGGAAAAGAATATCTATTTCCAGCATTCTTGGAGTCAGATGTTGTAAATGAAGTACCTGATAATATGGGCGCATCATGGAGGTATATCAAAGAAGGTTTACATTCTTTGGAGAGGCATACTAATTTACATATCTACTTTAAAACACATCCTAATCCAGATGGATTATTGTAACTCTATAAAACATAAGAACAGTAATAGATTATAAAAGGTCTGTTACTGTTCTTTTTTTATTCCAAACAAATGTCGTGTAGACACGACACAATTGTCGTCTGTACACGGTCGGCATTTGGTGGTGCACAGGCTAGAATAAACATGTGCTTGAGAACAGCACACCACGAGAGTGCGGCGCCAAAACTCTCCAATACAGACAATGTAAAGGAGAACAACATTATGAACAAAGCAAATTTTAATGTAGTAGGAAACAACGAGAATCAGGAACTTGTAAAGGGCATTGCTTTAGTGAAGTCTCGTAGAGCACCATTAAATGTAGCTCAGATGGTTATGGAAATGAATGCAAAGACAATTCCTAACGGAGTCATGATAGATACGGTGTATGCAGATACATCCAGTGAAGGTGATTATGACAGAAAGGAAATTGGTTGGCTCTTTGATGTTTTGAAAGATGCTGATTTTAAGGTTGTTGTAGTAAAAAGCCTCAACGATATCACAGACGACATCCTGGATCTTGAGGAATTCGTGAGAACTATCAATGATATGGGAATATGGCTTTATTCACTTGAGGTCGGTCCGGTGCCAATTACAGCATCTCATGCAGAGGATTTTGGATGTTAATGGAGTCATCTGGTAGAGCTGCAACAGGAAATCATTCCGGTCGGGACAGACAAGTCCCGGCTGTGAAGGATTGTAGATTTACGCAGACGGCATTCGGAACAGTAGTACATGATTCAAGTGGGAAGTGGCTTGGTCAGTATGAGACAGAAGATGCAGCTGTAGAGATGATTCGAGAAATGGCACAAGATATTGGAGGTCACAGTGATGAAATATGAAGGATATAAAATTGGTCCGGTGATTCGTAATGTTCGTAAGGGCAAAGGACTTCTGCTTGATGAGGTAGCTACTAAAACTGGAATAAGTGTTTCAACACTTGGACAGGTAGAACAGGGTGGAAGAAATTTAAGTATGAAGAATCTGTATATGCTTATGGATGTATATAATACAGATGCAAATACACTGTTAGCAATAGATACTACATCTGATTCGTTAGATTCAAAGTTAAGAGAATTGCCTGTAGATAAGCAGGAGTATTTAAGGAAAACATTTAATTTTATGATAGAGCAGGCTTTGCAGTCTGCGTAGGAGGCAGTATATGAGAAAGAAAATTAGAAAAATGGACTGCATCGAGTACCTTTCTGTGCAGGCTCCATTAGAAAAAGTAAATATGCTTGAAGATAAGCAGAGCAGATATATACATGATTTTGCAAAGAGGTCAGAATTTCATATTGTAGGGAAGATTAGAAGAAATGGATTCTCGCAAAGAGATGTTGACCGTCAGTGGATGCAGATTGTGAATATGATTCGTAAAAAGCATATTAGTGGAGTTGTCGTAGCAAATATGGCAGCAGTATCAAGTAGTTTAGCAGATGCATATTACAAGGTTGGTTTGATTATTGAAGCAGGTGGAGTTGTTGCGACAGTAGATGAGGGAAGACTGGATATGCATATTAAGGAGGTATCTTAATTATGGGTAAGAGAAAATATGGTAAATACAATAAATTTGATGTGGTGTATGCAGATTTTGGAAGAAATCCGCATGGTATCCAGGGAGGAATAAGACCAGGCGTAATCATTTCGTGTGATGCAAGCAACCATGATGGGGCACCACAGGTATCAGTTGTTCCGTTAAGTACTAAGTTAAAGGACATTCCGGTTCATGTAATACTTAATCCTAAGGATGTTAGTGGGTTTGGAATTAGCAAAATGTCAGACTTTATGCCAGAGGATGCTCAGACAATCTCAAAAAGCTGCATTAGAGCTAAAAGCGGAACAGTCATTGAAAATTCTGGAATGAGAGAAGAAATTGATAGAGCTTTAATCAAACAGTTTGATCTGTTACCTGTGGCTCGTAAGATGGTAATGGAGGAACTGGCAAATGGACAACAGAACTAAGAAAACAAATAACAAAAGATTTGTTCGTTATTCGGAAGGTGCAGAGATGTATTCTATGAGCGTATCAAAATTCATGCAGCTGGCGAAGGATGCAAAAGCTTGTTATAAAGTCAATCAGCTTGTGCTTGTAAATTTGGATATCATTGATGAATACCTTGAGACCTTTCATATTGTAGATGACGAGTTTTACAAGTAATTGAGTAAAGGACGCATTTTATATAGAAGAAATATGAATTGGTATGGAGAAAAATGAGTCTAAAACGAAAAAATGTATTGACTTTCGGTCAGACCAAAAGTATAATATAGACAAGATATGAAGGAGGCATACAAATGGCTAGAACTGGAAGACCAAAAGCAGAGAAACCTTTTGTTCATAAGGTGACTGTTAAATTCAAAGAAGAGGAATATCAGATAATGGTTGAGTATGCGGAATCTCATAATCTATCCATTTCGCAATTGATTAGATTGGGTGTTGAGTTACAGCTGAAACATCAGTCCAATCAGTAGAACGGGCTCTTTTCTCCAGAAAGGAGAGAAAGATGGCTTGTAGAAAAGATGGTAAAGGTAGAGTATTAAGAAAGGGTGAGGGTTACAGAAAAGGCGACGGAAGATACTCATATGTATATATTGATCCATTAGGCAAGAAGAGAACCATTTATGCAAAGTCTTTAGTGAAGCTTCGAGAAAGAGAAGAACAATTGCAAAGAGACCAGATGGATGGACTTGATGTCTATGTTGCAGGAAAAGCGGATGTGAACTTTCTGTTTGATAGATATATATCAACGAAAACAGAATTGCGTAGTACCACTTACAGTAATTATCTATATACATGGAATCACTTTATTCGTGATACATTTGGCAAGAAGAAAGTAAGAGATGTGAAGTATTCAGATGTATTATTCTTTTATACGGACTTGATTAACAATCAGGGTTTGCAGATTAATACACTTGAGACCATTAATACGGTATTAAGACCAACATTTCAACTTGCAGTGCGAGACGATATAATAAGGAGGAATCCAGTAGACGGAGCATACTGTGAAGTGAAGAAGCGTAATGGCGGTGCAAGGAAAACACGTCGGGCATTAACTGTGGAACAACAGAGAAAATTCATGGAATATGTAGCGAAGAATCCGTTTTTCTATCATTGGTATCCATTCTTTGTATTTTTACTTGGAACCGGATGCCGAATAGGAGAGGCAATCGGAATACGATGGGATGATATTGATTTGGATAATCGAATTATTGATATCAACCACAGCTTAACCTATTATCAGAGAGCAGATGATTCGTATAGATGTGAGTTTAGAGTGTCGTTGCCAAAGACAGAAGCAGGAAATCGCAAAATACCAATGATGCAACAGGTATATGATGTACTTCAGGAAGAATATGATAGGCAAAAGCAGGAAGGTTTTTGTATGGAGAATGTAGATGGTATGACGAATTTTGTTTTTACAAATCGCTTCGGTATGCCACACAATCCGGCAGCAGTCAATCGAGCAATTAAGAGAATTGTTGATACACACAATTCTGAGGAAGAGGTAGTTGCAAAGAAGGAGAAGAGAGAACCGATTATGATTCCAAGATTCTCTTGCCATATATTCAGGCACACGTTCGCATCAAGGTTTTGCGAGAATGAGACCAACATCAAAGTAATTCAAGAGGTAATGGGACATGCAGATGTATCAACAACTATGAATATCTATGCAGAAGCTAATCCCGATGTTACCAAATCAGTAATTGAAAACTTATCAAAGAATATGGATATTTTTTAGAAAAGAGTCCTGTGATTGGAAACTTTTGAAGATTGAAAGATAGCCCTATTCAGACTGAAAAAATATGATATAATCCTTATGTATTGTTGTGTTAGACATAACAATACATGCACCAAAATAAAAAGACGTATTTTAATTCGAAAGACATCTTTTGGACGTACAAAAGTTAAAAAATCGTCTAAGAGTGACTAAGAGTATGAAATCCGGAAAAGCCCATTTTACAAGGGTTTACAAGGATATGAAAGGATAAGATAAACTTCCAAAAAAGCTCCCGACGATGAAGTCTTTAGATAAATAAATCCAGTGTTTATGAGGGTTTGCGGACTTTGAAATTGTATGGTACGACAAGAGTACGACAAAATAACCTGTCTTAAAGGGTTAAAATAAACGATTTTAAATTAAAATCGAGTCAGTTCAAGTTAATATTTTGTACTATAAGGACATTTTTCTAAAAGAAATTTTAGAGAAGTGTCCTTTTTTGCGTTATTGTCAAAAAATTATGAAGTGGAGGAAAGGAACATGAATAGTACAGCGTTAGGAGCAGGAGCTGAAAAAGCCCAAGAAATCATTTTTATCAGTGAAGCACATGAGAAATTCTACTATGAGAAATTGAAAGAGGTACGGTATCAGGATGTATACCACAAGGCACTTTGCTATTGTCTTGGCATTAGTGATGATACCAGAAGAAATGCGAACCGCATTTATGATTTTAAGACAGGCTGTGTAAAGACAGAATGTTTACAGGAAGGCTGGCAGACCAGCGGAAGCGTGAAAGTAGTCAGAATGGCGTTTAATCTGTACTGCAACGGTACACCAAGCGTTGACGATTACAAGGACGCAGAGGAGCAGATCAATGAGTGCAGGCAGTATGCGGTGGAAGAATTGTTCTGCTGTGCCTACGCACCGTATTTTTGGCAGGCGATACAAATCCGGTATCCGGAATATGCAACCTATAACCGGAAACTGTATGCCCTGTTTGGAGGAGCAGATTGATGTTAAAAGTTCGATTGATGGGAACAAAGAATGATATTAAATGGTTTGGGAAGATTTTGCAGAGAAATCCCAAGATTGAAGTAACAGAGTTTTCAGAATTATACCCGAACAAGGGTACAAAGAAATTCCACAGGGCTTATGTGGAAGTCAGAAAAAGTAACGTAAAAGAAAATCAGTAGAAAGCAAAGGAGAATTTATCATGTGTAGAGTTATAGCAATCGCAAATCAGAAAGGTGGAGTTGGAAAGACCACCACAACAAGCAATTTAGGAATAGGACTGGCAAAACAGGGGAAAAAGGTACTTTTGATTGATGCCGATGCACAGGGTAGTCTTACCGCAAGTTTGGGGTACACAGAGCCGGACGCAATCGAGATCACATTGGCATCGGTCATGGGCAGTCTGATTAAGGATGAGGAAGTTGAGCCGATGGAGGGTATTTTACACCATGAGGAAGGAATAGACCTTATGCCGGGCAACATTGAGCTTTCAGGTCTGGAGGTTTCCCTTGTGAATGTCATGAGCCGGGAGCGTATCATGCAGGAGTACATAAGCATGGTGGGGGGTTATTACGATTATATCTTAATCGACTGTATGCCTTCACTTGGCATGATTACCATAAATGCCTTTGCCTGTGCCGACAGTATTCTGATACCTGTGCAGGCGGCATATCTGCCAGTAAAAGGCTTACAGCAGCTTATCAAGACCATTGGCAAGGTAAAGCGCCAGATTAACCCGAAACTGGAGATAGAGGGCATTTTATTGACGATGGTTGACAGCAGGACGAATTATGCAAGGGACATCAGCGCCATGCTGAAGGAAGCCTATGGAAGCCGGGTAAAGATATTTACCAATATTATCCCGATTTCGGTAAGGGCGGCGGAGATTTCTGCGGAAGGAGTCAGCATTTATAAGCATGATCCAAAGGGAAAGGTGGCATCTGCCTACAATTCTTTGACAGAGGAGGTGCTTGCAAATGAGCAGTAATACAAAGACAGGAAGCGCATCTAAAATCAAAATGGAGAGTTTTGATGATTTATTTGGTGGAAGCGGCGCACAAGAAACAGGGGCAGAGCAGATTATCAATGCCCCGTTAGCAGACCTTCATGAGTTCAAAGACCACCCATTTAAGGTATTGGACGATGAAAAGATGGAGGAAACAACGGAGAGTATCAGACTTTACGGGGTACTTGTTCCGGGAATTGCAAGACCGAGAGCAGGCGGTGGCTATGAGCTGATCGCAGGACACCGCAGGAAGCATGGCTCAGAAAGAGCCGGGAAGACGGAAATGCCGATTATTGTCCGCAATTATTCCGATGATGAAGCAACCATTATCATGGTGGACTCTAATATCCAGAGAGAGGACATTTTACCGAGTGAAAAGGCAAAAGCTTACAAGATGAAATATGAAGCTATGAAACATCAGGGAAAGAAATCGGGCAAGAATACCCTTGATGAAGTTGGGGAAGCTGCCGGAGAGAATGCGAAAAAGGTACAGCGCTATATTTGGTTGTCAAGGCTTTCTGATGAGCTTCTTGAAATGGTGGATACAAAGAAATTAGGGTTTTCGCAGGGCGTGGACATATCCTTT
>JAXJPW010000045.1:0-2200 GCA_036311465.1 Agathobacter sp. | reverse complement strand
TGTTTGTGGTGAACTTATTATACCAAAGATTCGGTGCTATTTTTATGTCAATGCACCGATTTGCTAAATTATTTTGCTTGAGTAATCAAGCATTTACACCTATTTTGTTGATGGGAAAGTTGAGATATATAAGATTTCCACGAAAACAAAAAAAATATTTTCGTTTTATAATCATCGAAAAGGAGTTTTGACAAATCCTTTTCGTAATTATCATAAGGATTTGCCCTTAAATTTCCAACAGTCTGTCCAGAAGATACTCATACTCCCTGGTTGTCTTGTTTTGATAATAAGTCTTACGAAAGCGGACATCTCCCAATGAAGTAGTAAGACATTTATTATCGCTGCGTTCTACATACCAGCTTTCCTTGCGTTTGCTGTCCTTCCGGATTTCATCATCTACAAACTCCAAAGTCTCTTTTATTATTTCTAAACCTAACTTATGGACTTCCTCTGTAATTCCAAGAACAAATGAAGCCATATCCGTAGGATTGTTCAGAAATGCCTTTTCTACTTCCTTTAATTTTTCTATTCCTTTTTCTAAAAAATGTTGTATACTAATATTCATAAAGAGAACACCTTCCTTTGTGTGAATTAATTTGCCTAAATCTATTTCGTCACAAACTGGTGTTCTCTTTCTCTTTCTCCTACAAAAATTTTACGCTAACTTGATATACAAACAGTATTCTCAACTACATCTACTATTTGTTCGTTATACCAATTTCTATTCTCCTTTTTGAAATATAAAAAGGTCCCTTATAGGAACCTTTTCATTTTATATTTTAATCCTCGGCTAAAAGCATCACTTAACAAACAATTGTCTAATACTCTCAGCCAGTTCTACGGAATGCTGGACAGTAGCATACAATTCCTCCATGGCTGCTGACTGATCTTCTGTAACACCCAGAGTCTTTCGGGAATTTTCTATCGTAGTCTGTAATTTTTCTTCAATATTCTGATTCAATGCCGTTACCTGTAAAGTGGTTTTCGCAGTATCCGCTGATAGGTGCTGGATCTCATTCGAAACCACAGCAAAACCGCGTCCGGCTTCACCCAGCCTTGCAGCCTCTATCGAAGCATTCAATCCGATCATCTTAATCTTTCTTGCAACCTGTGCGATTGAATCCATAATCTTTCCAATTTCATTCGTCAAATGATTCACACCTTGAATTTCAGCTTCTAAATCATGCTGATGCTCGGTAATATCCAAAGCCGAATTTGTTAATGATTCCACTACCTGCGAAATCTGAATAAAATTGTCTGCCAAGGTATTTGACAGATATTGAATTTCCAATGTGCCATATCCACTCTGCGCCATTTGATTTACCACAACATATAAAACTTCTGCAGCTGCTCTAATATTCTTGTCCGGCACAATATCAATCTTCTCAGCAGCCTTTGCCAGTTCTTCCTTATCCAGGCCTAAATCACCTGCCAGAACTTTCATATGCGCTATATCCGGATTTCGGTTAAGAAGCTGTCCTCCAAGCACTGTTCCTAAGTGATGTCCGTTAACCATGATCGGAGTTGCAAAATCTATCAATCCTGCATGACAATTTCCAATATACGGTTTTCCACTTTTGACCGCTTCCTCTCCCATCCTGTTATGACATTCTGCACATCGTTCATCTCCTAGTGGTGACATGTGTATATAATTTTGACAAAAATCTCTGTAATAACTAGGTCGGGTAACCTCTTTTCCTTCGCGGTCAACAGATACTGCAGCGCAATTCATACCTAACGCAAAATTATCCAGGAAATCCTGAAGAATATCAATATCTATAATATCCTGAATTTCCAAACTCTCCAAACATATTTTCCCATCTACATATTCAACCATACCTCTCCTCGCGTGCCTTTGCACACTCTCCTTTCCCTCATTCTATCGAACGATGTTTTTTACAAATGGTATAGTAACTGCACAGAACAGATAAAACCCCAAATATTAAATAGCAAACTAAAACATCCGTTCAAATTAATTACTCAACTTTCCCACCCTTCCAAAAGGCTGGAATGCTTGAAAAATCAAGCTTAATAACTAAATAAATTGGTGCATTGACATAAAAAAGCACCCTATATTTGGTATAATAAAGTCACCACAACAATAAAAACCAAACGATACGAGGTGCTGACTTTATGATAAACCATATTTCTCAAAATGAAAATACCAAAGATGATTTTTCCAAGACTATTAAGGAACTTC
>JAXJPW010000044.1:0-24482 GCA_036311465.1 Agathobacter sp. | reverse complement strand
TTATAATACATTTAACAATTAGGTTAAATGTTAAATGAAGGAGGGATGACATGGGGTTACAGAATACCTTGAAGGCTCTCGCTGATCCAATACGTCGAGAAATTCTAAACCTATTAAAGGAAGGGAAGATGTCTGCAGGGGAAATCTCTGAAAGATTTCCTGTAACCGGTGCAAGTATTTCGAGACACTTATCTGTCCTAAAGGATGCGGATCTGATTCGGGATACACGAGAGGGAAAATACATCTTCTATGAGCTTAACGCCTCTGTACTGGAGGAAATAATGCTTTGGATAACTGATTTGAAAGGAGATTCAGAAAATGAATAATAAAAAAAGTAAGAATATAATTATACTAATAACTTCAATAGTTGTATTACTTCCAATACTGATTGGTGTACTGGTGCCTGACTACAAGTTTAATATCTGGATAAGCGTGGTGATACCTGTTTCAATGCTGGCCCTTCACTGGTTTGCATTGTGGGTGGTATTCAATGACAGAAACAACAGGGAACAGAACCATAAAGTAATCAGCATGGTATACTGGCTGGTTCCGGTGATTTCACTTATTACATCAGGAATTTCTATTATGTCATCTATGGGAAAAGTACTTTACGTAGACTTTTTTGTCAGAATACTGCTTGGTCTTATATTTGTAATAATGGGAAATTACATGCCAAAATGCAAACCTAATTTTACAATAGGTGTAAGAGTTCCATGGACCCTTAGAAATGAGGAGAACTGGAATAAAACCCATAGATTTACAGGAAAGTTATGGGTGTGTGGTGGAATTTTCTCACTGGCAACATTACTTGTTGATAATGAAAAATTCTCCTTTGTATTTTTTGCAGCAATAATTTTGCTGGCCCTTATTCCTGCAGTATATTCCTATATATATTACAGAAAGCAGTTGAAGCTGGGTACTGCATCTAAGGAGGATAAGGTTGCAGATGAGAATAACCCATTTTCAAAGACTATTGTAAAAGTTTCCATTATCACAGGAGCAGTTGTAGCCATAATTGCATTAGTTTTTGCATTTACAGGGGATTATGAGATTTCCCTTGAAGATTCACAGCTGGCAATTGATGCAAAGTTCTGGAGTGATGAAAATATCCAATACAAAGACATTACTGATATCGAATATCGTGACAGCCTTGTTCCGGGAACACGTACCAGTGGCTATGGCTCATTTACAATTGTAATGGGTCAATGTGAGAATGAAGAATTTGGAAGCCATATCAGATATACTTACAGCTCTAGTGATGCATGTATCATACTTACAGTCGACGGTGAAAAAGTTGTAATCAACGAAAAGTCAGTTGATGATACAAAAGCACTTTATGAGAAATTACTTGAGAAAATAGGGAAATAAGCCTTAGACGAAATCCTTGCGAAAAATTTTTGCTAGTGTTAAAATAGTGCCAAGGTACTGAAATGACACAGCGTCTGTGAAAATTATTGAACATACAAATGGAGGGTTAATATGGCAAACAAATATGCAGGGACAAAAACAGAGAAGAATCTTTGGGAGGCATTTGCAGGAGAATCTCAGGCAAGAAATAAGTATACTTATTTTGCATCGGTGGCCAAGAAAGCCGGCTACGAGCAGATTGCTGCATTATTCTTAAAGACTGCTGAGAATGAAAAGGAGCATGCGAAGCTTTGGTTCAAAGCCCTTGGAGAGTTAGGTGATACAGCAGAGAATCTGCTTCATGCTGCAGAAGGCGAGAATGCAGAGTGGACAGATATGTACGAGAGAATGGCCAAGGATGCTGAGGAAGAAGGCTTTCCTGAGTTAGCTGCCCAGTTTAGAGGTGTAGGAGCAATTGAGAAGCTCCATGAGGAGAGGTATCGTGCCCTCCTTAAAAACGTAGAGGCTATGGAGGTATTTAAGAAGAGCGGCGTAACCATGTGGGAATGCCGTAACTGCGGCCATGTTGTAGTTGGTCTTGAAGCTCCTGAAGTATGCCCTGTATGTAATCATCCACAGGCTTATTTCGAAGTGAGAAATGAGAATTATTAATAGATAATATAAGAGAAATGAAATAGAAGGGTATGCTCACCCAAAGCATACCCTTCTTAATTTGTGAAAAACCAAAGGAATTCTGTTACGCTGTTGCACTTCTGTTTCGACGTACAATGTCAATAAAATAATTATGTATTCTGGTATCCTCTGTCATCTCAGGATGAAATGCCAAAGCAATCTGGTTGCCACATTCAGCGGCAACAATGTTTCCGTCCACAGTTGCTAATGGCTTTGCGTCCTCTGACACTTCTGTAATAAATGGTGCTCGAATGAAAACCATAGGATAATCCTTGATTTCACCAATATTTGCATCTACCTTAAAGCTTCCAAGCTGTCTTCCATATGCATTTCGTCTTGTGGTAACAGGCAGGGTTCCGAGATGGCGAACTGAATCATTTTCCAGATTTCCTGATAAAAGGATAAGTCCTGCACAGGTTGCAAGAACAGGAAGACCATTTTCAATTTTACTTTTTATCTCATCAAACATATCAAGCTTTTTAAGAAGCTGACCCTGTACAGTGCTTTCGCCTCCTGGAAGGATGATTCCATCAATTCCCTCCAGATCACTTTTTTGACGAAGCTCAACACACTCAATCTGTTCATTTATCTGATTGGATAAAAGGGAAAGCATCTTAATATGCTCAATGAAGGCACCCTGTACTGCAAGTACTCCTATCTTCATATTACTTTCCTCTTTCTTCCATGATAATCTTAATCTCACTTGGATTAATACCAACCATTGCTTCACCAAGGTCTGCTGAAAGCTCAGCTATTAATTTAGCATCCTGGTAATTTGTAACAGCCTGAACAATTGCTGATGCTCTCTTTGCTGGATCTCCTGATTTGAAAATACCAGAACCAACAAATACTCCTTCAGCACCAAGCTGCATCATAAGTGCTGCATCAGCAGGAGTTGCTACTCCACCAGCTGCGAAGTTTACTACAGGAAGCTTTCCGTTCTCATGTACATATAATACTAAGTCGTATGGAACCTGAAGCTGCTTAGCCTCTTCGTATAATTCATCCTTAGACATAGCAGTAATCTTGCGAATTTCAGAGTTCATCTTTCTCATGTGGCGTACTGCCTGAACAACATCACCAGTTCCAGGCTCACCCTTTGTTCTGATCATTGATGCTCCCTCGTTAATTCTACGAAGAGCCTCTCCTAAATCTCTTGCACCACATACAAAAGGTACCTTGAACTGAGACTTGTCAATATGATAAATATCATCTGCTGGAGAGAGAACCTCAGACTCATCAATATAATCAATCTCGATTGCCTCAAGGATCTGAGCCTCAACAAAGTGTCCAATACGGCACTTAGCCATAACTGGAATACTTACAGCCTCCTGAATTCCCTTAATCATCTTTGGATCACTCATACGTGATACACCACCTGCAGCTCTGATATCTGCCGGGATTCTCTCAAGGGCCATAACTGCACAGGCACCTGCTGCCTCAGCAATTCTTGCCTGCTCAGGAGTTGTTACATCCATGATAACTCCGCCTTTTAACATCTGTGCTAAACCTTTATTTAATTCATACTGTGTCTGATTCATTTTTGTTCCTCCTCGTTAAAAATACTTGTGGAACATCATAAAAGAGAATTGGATATAAGAAAATGACCAAAATAAAATAAAAAAAAATGCCAGATGGATTTAGAAGGTTTATTTTCTTATGAAAATAGTAAAAAAGTACAAAAAACTTGCTTTATTTTGATAACAGGTGTATCATTAGTACTAGATAAAATTAAGCAGAAAAGTGTGTCAAAAATTCTTTTGGGGGGAGAAAATATATGACAGAGAAACAGTATGCAAAAGCTAGCCTGCTAGCATATATTACAGTAATGATTGTAATGCTTTATACGCTATTTACTTTTTTAGGGGCAATAACTGTAGTTGGTCCGCAACCATCAGTATTAATTCAGATAGTAGCTGCTATTGTAGGAATTTGCGGGGCCTCATTTGGTTTCTTTGCACGAAAAGGAACTAAGCTTGGAGCCCAAATGATAATATCATCACCTACCGCAGTTTTTTTTGTTGTGTCATGCTTTAATAATACAACTACTACATTTATGCTTGCTTTTCCAATAATATTTGCAGCGTTTGTTTATTTGAATAAGAAGATGATTCTATATGGAAATGTGGTAATGATGCTTGGTATTGTAATTCATACAATTCGTCTGACATCGTCACAGATTATGGATACACAGTTTGCTTTTGTTGAGATTACCATTACAATAATATGCGTAATAGTATCAGGAATGGCAGTGTCACTTGTAAGTGATTTTAGTCAGGAAAATCTCGGAGTAATAGAGGGTAATGCCAAGGAGCAGATTAATAAGGCTCAGGCAATGACCAACGCAGCAGAAAGCCTCATGACCAGCTTTGAGGAAGTTAGCAAATATATTGGACAGGTTAATGACTGTATTGTATCCAGCAACTTTTCAATGGAGAATATTGCACAGAGTACAGAAAGTACTGCAGATGCAATTCAGCAACAGGCTTCAATGTGCAGTGAGATTAACATTGGAACACAGACAGCTGATGAGAAAATCAAGGAAATGCTTGAGGCCACAGATAGTGCACTTGGTACAGTCAGAGAAGGTGTGGCTGTGATTAATAGCCTGAAGGCACAGTCTGATACTGTTAATGAGGCAAGTCAGGTGACAGTACAGAGTACAGTTGAATTAACTAAGAAAATTAGTGAAGTTGAGAATATTACAACAGCAATTCTTAATATTTCAAGTCAGACTAATTTGCTGGCTCTTAATGCATCAATTGAGGCGGCAAGAGCAGGAGAAGCAGGAAAAGGCTTTGCTGTAGTAGCTGATGAGATTAGACAGCTTTCTGAACAGACTAAGGATTCAGTTAACCAGATTACAGATATTATTAATCAGCTCAATGAAAATGCCCAGAATACTAACCGTAGTGTAGAGGAGACAATCAGTAGCGTTGAGAAGCAGGCTGAGATGATAGACAGTACTCAGGAGAAGTTCAACGATATAGCTGCCGGTGTTCAGTCTTTGGAGGGAATTGTTCAGAAAACAGAGCATGTAATGAAAAGGATATTTGAGGGTACAAATATTATCTCAGATAATATTAGCCAGTTGTCTGCAACCAGTCAGGAGGTGGCTGCTTCTTCAACAGAGAGTCTGAATACTTCTCAGGAAGCTGTATGTGCCATGGATGAGGTTAAAAATATCCTTGATTCTTTGAACACAATAGCAGAAGAACTTAAGTCATTTGTATAATCAGATATTACAGGAAAGACTATTGTATTAAATTAAAATCAAAGAAAGTCGAAAGCTGTGGGAAAGCCCCACAGCTTTTTTGTATAAATAGATTCATTTTGCGAAAACTATTAGGAAAACTATTGGGAAAAGATAGGAGAGCAATAATGAATTATTTATCGATTGAAAAAGTAATTGGGCGAGAAATTCTTGATTCAAGGGGAAATCCAACTGTGGAGGCAGAGGTGTATCTTGCTTCCGGAATCATTGGAAGAGGCCTTTCCCCAAGTGGAGCTTCAACTGGTGAATTCGAGGCCCATGAACTGAGAGATGGAGATGAAAGATACCATGGAAAGGGAGTAAGAAAAGCTGTTGAAAATATTAATACGGTGATAAACAGTGCACTTGTGGGAATTGATGCGGATAAGCTCTATGCTATTGA
Source organism: Agathobacter sp. (assembly GCA_036311465.1). Lineage (GTDB taxonomy): Bacteria > Bacillota > Clostridia > Lachnospirales > Lachnospiraceae > Roseburia. The sequence goes on along the minus strand of JAXJPW010000044.1, from coordinate 18,786 downwards.
TCAGGCTATGCTGGCAGTAGATGGAACAAAGGACAAATCACGAATAGGAGCCAATGCAATACTGGCAGTATCCATTGCATGCTCCAGAGCAGCTGCAAAAGCTTTGGAAATATCACTGCACAGATTCTTAGGAGGTGTGTCAGGTAACACAATGCCGGTACCTATGATGAACATCATAAACGGAGGTGCACACGCGAAGAATTCTCTGGACTATCAGGAATTTATGATTGTACCTGTTGGAGCCTGCTGCTTTAAGGAGGCACTTCGTATGGGCACTGAGGTATATCATTGTCTTGCAAGGGTGTTAAATCAGAAAGGTTTGTCTACGGCAGTAGGTGATGAGGGTGGGTTTGCGCCGGATATTAACAGTGTGGAGGAGGTTTTGGACATCCTGAAGGAAGCGGTTGAATGCGCAGGATACAAATGTGGCCAGGATATTTGTTTTGCGCTTGATGTGGCAGCCAGTGAGTGGAAACCAGCCCAAAAGTCTGAAATGCTGGAAGCAGAGCACAGAATAACAGGCCAGTCCACATATCATTTACCAAAGGCAAATAAGGATTATTCCTCAGATGAGCTTATTGATATGTACAGAAATCTGATAGAAAAATATCCTATTATATCTATCGAGGATCCCCTTGACGAAGAGGACTGGGAGGGCTGGAAAAAGCTTACGTCAGAGCTTGGCAATAAGGTTCAGCTTGTGGGAGATGATTTGTTTGTAACCAATACAGAGCGACTTGCAAGAGGTGTTGAAAAGGGATGCGCCAATTCAATACTGATTAAGCTTAACCAGATAGGAACAGTATCAGAAACCATAGATGCAATTCGAATGGCAAGAAAGGCCGGCTACACAGCAATTGCCTCCCACCGCTCAGGAGAGACGGAGGATACCACCATTGCAGACCTTGCAGTGGCTCTAAACTGTGGTCAGATTAAGACAGGGGCCCCTTGCAGAAGTGAGAGAGTTGCCAAATATAATCAGTTGCTTCGAATAGAGGAGGAGCTTGGAAAGGCGGCAAGTTATCCGGGGATAAAGGCTTTTGGTACTTGTAATTACTCCTAATTATAGAGGCACCAAATGATTTTTGCGTCATTTGGTGCTTTTTCAACCCTTATTGATTTTTGACAAAATAACTTCTGCATCATATACTTACATAAGCTAAAGTCATGAAGGAATGGGAAGTATAACAGCACTAATTGCAGGATTGGAGAATATTATGATTAAGGTTACAAATCTGTCCTTCGAATTTCCACAGAAGGATTTATATAATAATATATATTTTGAGATAGCAGATGGGGAACATGCAGTTCTGATCGGAAGTAACGGAACCGGCAAGAGTACACTGATTAATCTGATAATGAATCAGGACGAGTACATGTTTGAGGGCAGGATTGATATGCCTGATAATATCCGGATAGGCTATGTAAGTCAGTACACTACACATGAGGGAAATCAAGGAGTATATGAATTCCTGTCGGAGCCATTTACAGAGCTTCTGGCAAGGGCGGATCAAGCGGCCATGGCAATGGGAGAGGCTGAGGATATGGATGCAGCCTATGAGGAGTTTCAGAAGCTGCAGGATCAGATTGATGCAATGGATGCATATAATTATGACACTAATATTAGAAAGCAACTTGCATCAGCTGAGCTGGACCACCTGCTGGATAATACAGTTGATAAGATTAGCGGTGGAGAATATAAGCTCCTCTCTATAATTAGAAACATGCTTCATAAGCCACAGCTTCTCATAATGGATGAGCCTGACGCCTTTTTGGATTTTGAGAATCTTGTGGGACTTTCAAAGCTTATTAATGGATATTCAGGAACCATGTTGGTGATATCCCACAACAGACTGCTGCTGGGACAGTGCTTTGACAAGGTTCTTCACATTGAAAACTGTGAGCTTCAGGAATTTCCGGGAACTTTTGCTGAGTACAGCCGCTCGGTACTTGAAACCAAGACCCTTGCAGCTGAGCAGGCCGCTAAGGATGAGGAATGGATTGCAGTTCAGGAGAAGCTTCTTAACAATCTTCGGAAAAAAGCAACCATGTATGCAAATGCCAAAACCGGAGCACAGGTTAAGGCCAGAGCCACATACCTTGAGAGACTTCAGAAACGAAAGACCAGGAATCCATTTATTGAAGACCATAATTATGACCTGCATTTTCCAGAGGTTTGCATTGATACAACAGGGGCAGATGAAATTATCTTCCAGCTTAAGGATTACTCCCTTGCTTATGATACTACTCTCCTTGAGCATGTTAACCTGCAGATTAGAAAAGGGGAAAAGGTTGCCCTGGTTGGTGCCAATGGAACGGGTAAATCAAGTATGCTCCGTGACATTGTAGAACTGACTAAGGCTACCCTGCCTGAAGCTTCGGTAGCCTATTTTTCTCAGATATATGAGGATACAGAGCAACTCTCAGGTGGCGAGAAAAATATTAAGCAGCTAAAGGAAATATGCGAGAGCAGTGCAGAGCTTTTACTTTTGGATGAGCCAACCAGCCATCTGGATACATATGCACAAATTGCCCTTGAGAAGGCTATTGATGAGTATCAGGGAACTGTGTTTATGGTAAGCCATGATTTCTATACGGTGGTAAACTGTGTTGACAGAATTCTGCTGATAGAAGATGGACAGGTTAAGGAGATGAGTTCAAGGGCATTTAGAAAGCGAATATATAAGAGATATTTTAGCAGTGATGTTTTCGAACAGGAAAAGCAGCTTAAGGAGCTTGAGGTGAGAGTTAATGCTTTGCTCAAGAAGGGCAATTACAATGAGGCCAAGAGCTTGCTTCACATTCCTGAGGAAGAATAGTCTGGTTTAGACTAGTTTTGAATATTATAGAGTTGAAAAGAAGAAAAGCCCTCGGCATGAGCCGAGGGCTTTATATTAATTAGCTTATAGCTTTCCTTTGAACCTTCTGATTCCACCGGCAAACTTGTAGTCTGCTACCCACAGATAGCCTCTCTCGTCAAAGGCGAGATTTGTAGCCATAAATAAAGTAGTAGGTGCCTGAATCTTTACATAATCCTCCTTTACAAGGGTAGGATTCAAATCCTTTAAGTTATAATAATCTGTTCCAATACCAAGACGTTTATCATATGTTGTTCCCTGCAGAGCTGTTGTAACAGAGTTCCATATCCATATCTGGCAGAATCCAACATTACATATTACATGTCCGTCCTCCGTAATATATGTTGCAGTTGCTTCAAAATCTCTAGGCTGTGAATCTTCCTTTTTACCTCCATTCTCGGTTCTGTCAAAAATCAGACGGTTTACTAAGCCTGATAAGACATTGCAGGAGTATTCATCTGAAGCCATGTTCAATATCTCAGATAATTCAACAATTCTAAAGCCTTGTTCTCTTCCGGTAAAGGAGATATAGGTCTTTCCATCATTTGTCCTGGTTCCTCTTATATCCATGTTATTATGACCCTGGAAGATGATAGTCTTAAGTGGGGCCTGTCCGTCTGTTGGAATGCCGTCAAATACGTGAACTTTTTCGCCTACAGCCACCAAAAGCTTACCATCAATATATTCAAAGCCTAATATGTCTTCTGATTCTGTGCTTACACTTCCAATGGCATTTATCATTAATCTGGATGGACCTTTTCCTGCAAGGGCATCATTAATGTCATCCCAAACAAATAAGGATTTTTTTCCACCTGCAAGAATTCCGGTCCTGTTACCATTAGTAAAAAGCTTTGTAAATGCTACATTTGCCCTTAGATTAAAATTGAAGATTATATCCGGTACAGCACCCTCCTGATCAGGAACACTCTTGTATATCATCAGATTACTTCCAAGAGGGTGGTCACAGGATACAACCATGTGACCATTCTTAATGTCAGGAACACAGTTTTGATAATGATATCTGGCATTTGAAGCTGAAATATCAATATTGGATATGGAAGCTCCAACAGAAAGATTAGGTCGCTTTGTGGAATGAATTTCTGTTATGCCATCCCATGGTCTGTATCTATACATTGTGTCTGGAACCCCTGGCAGAGTAAAAATATCTCCGTCACGTCTGTTGTCAATCTGTTCCTGTGTTGGAGAAACAGGCTTTGCCGGGAAAGTTCCATCCATATATCCCACAATCATACTCTTGTTAAAATGAGTAGAATATAGATTGTTATTGGAATCTACAATTATCTGCTGACAGTCTACAGAAGTAAAATAGTAACCCATTGGCTCATCCGGAGTTCCTCCTCCAAGGTAATAGTCTGGTTGTTCTCCGTCTGATTTTATCTTACGCGTGTTACCATCATTTGACAGGTATACTTTCATACTTCCAGCCTGCATAATAAGCAGTGAGCCTTTTTTGAGGACTGTCTTTCCATCATTTGTTGAAAGGTCATTGGTCAAAATAGTTCCGCCAATATTTGCGCCATCTTTTGTACAGACAAGATCACCATTATTGTATTGATATTTTTTGCCAGAATTAAGTAATCCGGTAATTGAATTATATACATGATAACCCTGTTGAATCTGGTTATTATGATTAATGTTATGGTCTCCTACAATAAGATAGTCTCCATCGGAAATAATAGTACGTGGAGTTGAACCTTGTCCTGTAAAGACAACAGTATCAGGATAATCTGCTGCGGAAGCTGGAAGACCATCCCAGATTAGAATTCTTGAACTACGTGTATCTGTACATATAAGTCGGTTGCCATTTGTCCAAATTGACCATGGCCATCCAATCTCAGTGGAATTCCTGTTAATATATCCCTTTGAGCTGTCCTCTCCAACATATTGAGTGCTATCCGGATCCACAACATTGTACATTGCAAAATCAGCAGGGGCTCCGTTACTGCCTGGAATATCGTTCCAAACAAGGATTCTGTCATTATTTGTATCAGTTACATAAATTTTTATTTTATTATCAGATACACATGCAGCAACACCCACCGGCCAGTTTAACTTGGCAAGGTTCTTGTTCATTGTAGCTTTGGATAATGGCCTACTGCTGGTAAAGTCAGTCTGACCTAATACCAGGTAAGGCGTAACTGTATTGTCCCATGGTGTAGTACCGGTGGTGCGATAGATTAATACTCTGTTGTTCCAGGTATCTGCAACAAAGTAATAATTGTAGCCGTCATGTGAAACAGTAGCAATCTGATTGTTATAATTTAGAGCATTTGCATCACATTGGCCCAGGCTGTATGACAGAATTCTAATATCAGAGGACTGACCTGATGCAAGTGAATTTGTTGCCTCAGATGTAACAGCCCTGTAGCTTTTTCCGGGCTTGGTAATTGTATAATACTTTTTGTCAGGAACCACAGGGTCATCAGGTTCTACAGGTTTCTCAGACTTTTTCTGAATAGTAAAGGGGGCATTCAGGGTACCTGAATAATTCCCTTTTCCCTTTACAATAAGGCTGGCGGTTCCGGCATTAACATTATTCCTATAGGTTACAGTGTAGTTCTTACCGTATTTTACGGTGATTTTTGGTTTGCAGGCTGAGCCTGTGTTGTAATATGCTGTCTTTGATAAAGTAATCTTACATTTATTTATTTTGGTATTGGCGGCATATGCATTTTGCGCTGGAATAATTGTGATAATCATTACCAAAGCGAGCAGCAAAGCACCAAATCTTCTCCTTCTACTCATATATTTTTCCCCCCATTTTCCCGCTTGTTATGTTTATATTAATTGTATCATAGGGACCGGTAGGATTACAGAATTAATGCAAAAAACTGTTTATTTTTGTAAATCAGAAAATTATTCTAGATAGTAACCTAGTTGTAACTTACAATAGATTATACTTGGTCTTGTAAATGAGAATGAAGCCTTTGGCAGATTGCGCAAATGCCGGAGTTTTCTTGAAATAATAAGGAGAATACAAATGGAATTATTAAAGGTTGAAAATTTGACAAAGATTTATGGAAAAGATGAAAATCAGGTTAAAGCTCTTGATAATGTAAGTCTTTCAGTTGAAAAGGGAGAATTTGTAGCAATTGTAGGAGCCAGTGGTTCTGGAAAGTCTACATTACTTCATCTGCTTGGAGGCGTAGACAGACCAACATCAGGTAAAGTAACAATAAACGGAACAGATATTTTTGCACTAAATGATGATAAGCTTGCAATTTTCAGAAGAAGACAGGTTGGAATTGTATATCAGTTCTACAATCTTATACCAATCCTTAATGTGGAAGAGAATATTGCACTTCCAATGGAGCTGGATGGCCGTAAAGTTGCTCCACAGGATATGGAAGAAATGCTCTCCCATCTTGGACTCGAGAAGAGAAGAGGGCATCTTCCAAATGAGCTTTCCGGAGGACAGCAGCAGAGAACCTCCATTGGACGTGCACTTATTACCAGACCTTCACTTATTCTGGCTGATGAGCCTACCGGTAACCTTGACAGCAAGTCAGGAAATGAAATTATGGAATTACTTAAGAAGTCTAACCGGGAGCTGGATCAGACAATCGTAATGATCACCCACAACATGGAGCTGGCAAAGGCGGCAGACAGAATTATTATGATAGAGGACGGTAGAATTAAATGGGATTAATTAATAAATTTGTTATAAAAAACATGAAACTAAACAAGAAGCGTTCCATTGTTACAATAATTGGAATAATTCTTTCGGTAGCCTTATTGGTAGCCCTTTTTACATTGGTATCCAGCTTTCAGAGAAGCCTGGTTGACTTCGAAAAGGCTAGAAATGGAGATTATCACATTCGTCTTGACGGGGTAAATGACAAAGAGCTTGAGGAAGTGCTAAGGCACAGAGACATTGAAGACTATTATACCATGAATTGCCTTGGATATGCCAAACTGGAGGGCATTAAGAATGAGGATAAACCATATCTGTGTATTTTGGGTACAAGTGAGAAGGGCCTGGAAAAAGGCGGTTTTGAACTGGTGAAGGGAAGGATGCCACAGAATGAGAATGAGATTGTTATTCCAAGACACTTGAAGACAAATGGTCGAGTGGAGCTTAATATAGGTGACAAGCTTTCTCTTGAAACAGGAAAGAGGGTCTCCCTTGACGGAAAGTGGGAATATAATCAGGATGTTATGTTCTGCAGAGGTTCGGACCAGGATAGAAATAGTAATGAAGTAAAAGAGAAATTGCTTGTATCAGATAAAAGGGAATATACTATTGTTGGTTTGATTGAGAGACCTTCATTTAGTATAGAGCCTTATACCGCACCCGGCTATACCTGTCTGACAAAAAGCAATCCTGCAGGTGAGGAAATGACGGGATATTTCCGACTTACAAAAAAGGGGCTTAAAAGGTCCATAGATGTAGTTGCAGAGCTTTGTAATCTTGACAAGGACATTGCCAACAGGATATATGATGAGGGCGGATTTACATTAGAAGAACATGAAAAGCTGATGGAGCAGATTGAAAAGGCACCATTTACACCATCCACCAACAGGTGGTTAATCAGCTATGAACGTGTTTGGCCAATTGACCAGGCTACAATGTCTGTTGCCGTACTTGCAGCAGTAGTTGCTCTGATTATTATTCTTACATCTGTTTACTGTATTAAAAACAGCTTTGAGATATCAATTTCTGAGAAAATTCGTCAGTATGGTATGCTGGCAAGTGTAGGCTCTACAAAGAGACAGATTAGAAAAAGTGTGCATTTGGAAGCTGCATATATGGGATTAATTGGTATTCCGGTTGGAACTGTCTCAGGATTATTCGCAGCATATATTCTTGTTAAGGTAAGCAATGTTATACTGAAGTCAAGCCTTAGTGTAGGTCTCGTTTTCAGCCCTGCCTGGTGGGGATTATTACTGGCTACTGTATTAGGAGTAATCACTATATATTTTTCAGCTGCAAAAAGTGCCAGAAAGGCCGGAAAAGTCTCACCAATGGAAGCTATTCGCAATCAAAATGAGATTAAAATAGATAAAAGAAAAATCAAAACACCTAAGATTATTCACAGAATATGGGGAATTGGTGGAGTAATCTCATACAAGAATATCAGGCGAAACAGAAAGAAATATCGTACAACAACAGCATCCATTGTAATTTGTATAGTAACCTTTATAGTGACATCCTACTTTATGTCAATGATGTTTAAGGTGGCGGGATTACATGTGAATACGGATAATGCCAGCCTTGTTGCACGTGCATATAAATATGATGATTTCACAGAGTTGACAGAAAAAGTAAGGGGAATCGATAATATTGATGATTACGTAATTATGCAGGAGACTGACATCTGGTGTTCTAATATGAAAAAGACAGAAGGCCGACTTATGATTGAAGAGATGTCCTATGATCCTTCTAACGAATCAGAATGTAACAGGTTGCTTCTTTGTGCCATGGATGATGAAAGCTTCGATGCATATGTAAAAGAAAATCGGCTTAAGTCTGAAGCGGGAGAAGGAATCCTGATTAATTCCGGATATATCGGATACGAAGACCAAGAGGGAGAATTACAGCTGGGAGAAGGTCTGCTTTATAATAATAAGGCTGGAGAAACAATTGAACTTAAAGATTCTGACAACAAAACATACAATCTAAAGCTGTCTGATGTGACAGATGCAAGGTCTATGGGGCTTATTTCCCGAAAAGAAGTGGGAATTATTGTAGCAAGATATAGCGATGTAAAAGCAATGAAGATTGATTCGAGTAAGCAGTTTGTAGCTTATCTGGATACTGATGAGGATGAATTGGTTCAGGATGATCTAGAGACAGTTTTAGCTAGTATCAAGTGTGATTATGACATTGACAACCGTAAGCAGTCAGTTAGACAGACACAGTCACTTTTAGTTCTCCTGGGAATCTTTGCATATGGCTTAATTGCAGTAATTGCCCTTATCGGAATAACCAATATTATAAATACTCTGGGAACAAGCATGCAGCTTAGGGCAAGAGATTTTGCCACCCTTAGAAGTGTTGGAATGACAAGTGGGCAGTTTAACAGAATGGTTAGATTAGAGACCTTTTTCACAGGAGTAAAGGCACTTACAATCGGAATTATTCTTGGCAATATAGGGGCATATATGATTAACAGATATAATAATATCTATGGTGACAAGGTGGTTTGTCCTCCACCAATTAAGGCCTGTCTTATATCTATAGTAGTTGTTATGGGCCTGATTTATGTGATTATAAAGAGTTCTCTTAACAACATTAATAAGAGAAACATTATAGAAACAATTAAGAACGAGAACTTATAATAGGCATAGATAAAAGCTATTTGTAATTTTTATGAACAGAATGCTATAATAGCACTGTTTTTGGGAAAAATAGTGTTAAGAAAGAGGAAAAATAAATGGCAGCATTTTTGATTTTACTTAAACGAATGATAGCACTTCTGTTTATGATGGTATGCGGTTACTATGCTTACAAAAAGAAGTGGGTTAGTGATAAGGGGTATGGAGATTTATCCAAGATTACGGCTAATATTCTTAACCCACTTCTAATAATTAATTCTGTTATTGTGGATACAAGTGTCACCAGGGACCTTCTGGTGCAGAATCTTGTTCTGGTGGCAGTATCTTATGTTGGACTTATTATAGCAGGTCTTTTACTTCCACTTGCACTTTGCTGCAAGAAAAATGAGAGACCTCATTATAATCTTATGACCATTTTTTCTAATGTAGGATTTATGGCTATTCCGGTGCTCAATGCCCTCTACGGAGAAGGAGCAACAATATACATTGTGTTCTATATACTTGTCTATAATGTTCTGATTTACACTTATGGAATATATTTGTGTGCAAAGACTAAGGAGAATGGAAAGACAAGCTTTAACATTAAGTCAATGCTTAATCCGGGATTAATTTCATGCCTTGTGGCAATTGTAATATATGCATCAGGAGTTAAGGTGGGAGATCCCCTTACTTCCATATGCAGTTATCTGGGCGATGCCACAATCCCAATGTCTATGATAATAACCGGAATATCAATCGCCATGTTTCCGATTAAGGAATTTCTGGCTGACGCAAGAGCTTATGTATTTTCCATTATTAAGCTTCTGGTGATTCCTATTATTTGTGCTCTTATAGTAAAGGTACTTCCTTTTGATAAGATGGTGAGCCATGTGTTTGTGTATGAGATGGCTATGCCGGTAGGCTCAATGACCTTAATGCTTATGAAGACAGACGGTGAGAATGAGATAATATGCAGTCGCTCAATTGTAATTTCTACAGTTTTGTCTATTGTAACTATTCCGCTTATCTCCTTCTTCCTCTAGAAGAAGTAAAGGAAATATAGCAAATTAAGAAAATTTATTAGTTGATCACTTACCTTTTGCACTGACACACAAAAAGAAATGTTACCTCCAAAATGAAATAACATTTCTTTTTTTATACCCAATATCTTATCAAGGGCAGGCACAAGAACTGCCCAGTTAGCTGATTGAGCCAGGAATCAAGTCCTGAATAACATCATGTACTGACATAATTTTCTTAATTCGACTCACATTAGAACCGCAGAAAATCAGTCCGTGATCCAGATCACCTTTAACGGCATTGACCAAAGCCTTAGTTATACAATATGGAACCTTGGCCGGATTGCAGTGCTCTAAGCAATGATAGCATTTTTTAACTGGCTCATTTCCCTTTTTCACTGACTGAATAAACATATTATTAAGGGCACGTCCCGGCATACCAACAGGGCTTTGTACAATTGTAATATCACTTTCATCTGCCCAAAGATATGCGTCCTTGTAGGCTTCTGACGCATCACATTCATAGGTTGCAACAAAACGGCTGGCTACCTGTACTCCTTCAGCGCCCAGTGACAGGGCGTGGGAAACATCATTCTTATCAAAAATTCCTCCTGCAACAACTACAGGAATATGTTTATTATGTTTTTTACCGAATTCATCTGTACAGGAGATTATTCTACGAATTTCTTCATCGTACTGCTCAGGAGTTATTTCAGTAACCTGCTCTTTGGAAAAGCCAAGATGTCCTCCGGCCTCAGGTCCCTCAACAATAATCAGGTCGGGCATATAGTCGTACTTTTTCTCCCACATTCTAAGAATGATTCGGGCTGCCTTCTCCGATGAGACAATAGGAGCTAAAGCTGGGGTATCCTCCTTTGCATATCCAAATTTCTCCATTGCAGCTCTGACAATACCCGGAAGCTCTGTTGGAAGTCCGGCACCGCAAATGATAATATCTGCCTTTGATTTTACTGCCTCAACAACATGCTCCTTATAATGCTTAAGGGCGACCATAATATTGACGCCCACAAGGCCTAGGCCCTGTGCGATTTCCTTTGCTCTTGCAATATGCTTATCTATGGCAAGAAGGTTACACTTATTCTCGTTTCCTTCAAAGCCTTCTTCATCGTATCCAATTTGTGCAGTTGAAATAATTCCAACTCCACCTTCTTTTGCGATTGCTCCTGCCAGGGAGCTTCTGCTTACTCCTACACCCATGCCACCCTGAATGATTGGAATAGTGGCAATCTTGTTCCCAATTCTTAATGCGTTCATACATGTTCTCCTTTACTATATTATCTAGTATTAGATACATATCATATAGTATAAAATATATGATATGTAGTATTTAATACTATGTTATATAGTAACACTATCATAGAACCTTGGCAATAGCAAATAATTATCTAATAATAAATAGTTATCCAATAATAAACTGGGCATAAAGTGAGAAGTCAGTATCATAATGAAAATTCTTCTTAAGCCTGTATGTTCCAGGCTTGAGGCTTCCGTACAAATCAGACCAGTCAATTTCTGTCTTGAATTCTCCCGGTTTTATAATGTACCCTATATCCTTCCAGCCTATTTCCTTGTTTACAGGCATTTCAACCCATTTTTTTCCATCCAAATATTCAATAATATATTCCTCTCCGTATAGACCTTCTTTTCCATTGTCATGCTGATTAAGCACCAGTGTAGCGGAGGTATTGCTAATGTTCTCCAGAGACATATTAAGCTCATAAACATCGTTCTCTGCCTCCCTTGTGAATTCGAAGGCTCCACCTTCTGTCTTGTCTGGGTCAAGCTTAATATTGTTCAGGATATATTCAAGCTGCTTATAATACTCTGCATCCCAGTCAAAGGCATCGAAGTTTTGCACTACAACATGATGCAGGGAGCCTTGGCCAAAGGCTATATAGGTCCATTTATCATTTCCATCATAGAAGCCCTGCTCAGCTTTTTCACCGGACAGGGTAACATTTTTAATTTCTAATTCTGTGCCGCATACGCCAAAATCCTTATAGTATGAGACTTCGATTCGTCCCTTTTTCACGTTTCTAGGTGTAAGAACAAAGCCGTATAAGCCTACGAAGTCATTCTGGCCACGCTGGGCAGGGGTTATGTTCCAGCCCTCGGGCACAATAAGGGAGAGCTCGCCATAAGGTCCCCCCTTTGTTACCACTTGGACAGGGGGTTCTTCTGTTGGTTGAGAAGTATCTGCAATATTCCATGAGGCCTTATGTTTGTTGGCCTCGGAAACAGGCACTTCGGAGGAACTCTGTTGACACCCCGTCAGTGAAACTGATAAGAGTAAGATAGATAAAAGTAATATCGATATAAATTGTGTAGATGCATTAATTTTTTTCATTTGCATTACCTCCTTTTGACAATAATGACGTGGGAATATGGGAATAGTTACACTGTGCAGGAATAAAAAAGTTAACAATGTTAACCTTTAGATAAAATAGGGTTGACAATCTCTGCCGTAGATTATACAATTCTGACGAAGATGTCAGAAGAAGCCACATGAATTCCCAAGCAGGATCATGGAGCATTTATGAAAAAAGGAGAATGAATATGAGAAGAACTAAGATTTATGAAATGACAACCTGTGCATTGTTTGCAGCTTTAATGTGCATTTTTGGACCAATGTCACTGGAAATAGGACCGGTTCCTATATCCCTTACTAATCTTGTAATATATATTGCTGTTTATCTGCTGGGGGCAAAGGGAGCAACAATCAGTTATCTGGTATACCTGCTTTTAGGTGCTGTAGGACTTCCTGTTTTCTCTGAATATTCCGGTGGACTTGGTAAGCTTTTAGGCCCTACAGGCGGTTATCTGGCAGGATTTATTTTCATTTGTATAATTGGTGGAATTGTAGTAGAGCGAACAAATGCAAATCCAGTCTGGACAATACTGGCTTTGATTGTTTCAACAGGAATTGCTTATGCCTTTGGAACAGTCTGGTTTATGATAGTTGCCAAATATGAGCTTAATCAGGCCTTGGCAGTATGTGTTTACCCATTTATTCCCTTTGATCTGGCCAAGATTGTTATTGCGACAGCTCTGGGAAAAACTGTTAGAACTGTACTTTGCAGGGCCGGACTTATTAATCTTAACAAAGGATAAAAGTCTTGGGTGGATTGCATGAATGGGTCAAAGAAAATGTCAGTATAGCCAGGGCTATTGAAAAACAGGAGGATGAAATGGATATGATTACACTTGCCCAGGAAATAATTGAGGGCAGACGAATAAAGAGAGAAGATGATTTAAGTATTTTTCTGGATTGCGACCTTGAGGAACTGTGCCAAGGCGCAGATAGAATTCGTGCACATTTTATAGGAGATAAGGTTGATTTATGTTCAATAATTAATGGGCGTTCAGGACGTTGCCCGGAGGATTGCAAGTACTGCGCTCAGTCAGCTCACAATCACACGGATTGCCAGGTGTATGATTTTCTTCCGGAAGAGCAGATTGTTGAGGCCTGCAAGATTAATGAGAGAGAAGGCGTGCACCGTTTCTCAATTGTAACAGCTGGAAAAGCCCTTACCGGAGAGGAATTCGACAAGGCAATTCATGCATATGAGACAATGAACAGGGAATGCAGAATAGAGCTTTGCGCTTCAATGGGCTTCCTGACAAAAGAACAGTTCCAAAGACTTAAGGAGGCTGGCGTTAACAGCTATCATCATAATATAGAGACCTCAAAGCGCAATTTCCCAAACATTTGCACTACTCATACATATGAGCAGAAGATAGAGACCCTTAAGCTTGTAAAAGAGGTGGGCTTATACGCCTGCTCTGGTGGAATTATTGGAATGGGAGAGACCTGGGAGGATAGACTTGATATGGCAATTTCCCTATCTGAGGTTGGGGTGGACTCAATACCACTTAATGCCCTTATGCCAATTAAAGGAACCCCACTTGAGAATCAGCCTGTGCTTACAGAGGAGGAAATATTAAGAACAATAGCATTCTTTAGATATATTAATCCACAGGCAGATATACGACTGGCAGCAGGCAGAGCATTATTAACAGACGACGGCAGGAAAGCCTTTCAGGCAGGAGCCTCTGCAACTATTACAGGAAACATGCTTACAACTGCAGCCAGCGCCACAATCAGAAGCGACATAAAGATGCTTAAGGATATGGGAAGACAAGTGTAAGCCTGCTTAGAAAAAGATAAGCAAAGTAAGACAAGCAAAGAAAAATAAATAAATTAAAATAAGATATACATATAAAAGCTTTTTTTGACGATAAATGTTAAGGAAAGCTTTTTTTCTTTTTAGCAAATTTGCAAAAAATACTCTTGCATTATTTCTCTTATTAAGATATAATCCTAATAAAGAATAATTCTTAAGAGGAAGCGCTATGAAGAGAAGAAATACTATTCAAAGAGACCTGGTCCTTGATGCAGTTAAGACATTGGGCAATCATGCTACTGCAGAAGAGATTTATGAGTGGGTTAAGAGCAATTATCCCAACATTGGTAAAGGAACAGTCTATAGAAATTTGAATCTTTTAGCAGAAAGTGGCCATATTAAGAGAGTATCAGTTCTTGGTGGGGCTGATCATTTCGATCATAACATACACGATCATTATCATGTGAAGTGTGTTAATTGCAACAGAGTCTTTGATGTAGAGATGGATATGGTTGACAATCTTATTGATACGATTAAGGACACTCATGGAATTCTATTCCTTGATTATGAGATTGCATTTAATGGTGTATGTGTAGACTGCCAGAAAAGCTAAGCGCATTCCAAAGTAAAATATATGAAGCATTCTTAAATTAGCAACAAACCTGACCTTGACAGTTAGGAAAAATTAAAGAAAATGGAGGATTTTTAAAATGGCAAAATGGGTATGTCCAGTATGTGGTTACGTTCATGAGGGAGATGCGGCACCAGCAGAGTGTCCGGTATGTCACGTAAGTGGTGAGAAGTTTAAGAAACAGGATGGAGAGTTAAAGCTTGCAGCAGAGCATGAGTATGGTATCTATGCTAAGACTGTAAAGAACAATCCAGATGTTTCAGAGGAAGATAAGAAGTACATCTTCGAGCAGTTAATGGCTAACTTCCAGGGTGAGTGTTCAGAGGTTGGTATGTACCTTTGCATGGCTCGTATTGCTCATAGAGAGGGATATCCAGAAATCGGTTTATACTGGGAGAAGGCAGCTTTTGAAGAGGCTGAGCATGCAGCAAAATTTGCTGAGTTATTAGGATCAGATCTTGAGCCAAACATGAAGGCTACAACAAAGGATAATCTGGCTTGGAGAGTAGACTGTGAGTTTGGTGCAACAGCAGGAAAGTTTGATCTTGCACTTTGCGCAAAGAAGAATAACCTTGACGCAATCCATGACACAGTACATGAGATGGCTCGTGACGAGGCTAGACACGGCAAGGCTCTTAAGGGATTACTTGACAGATATTTTGGATAATCAGAAAACTGCATTATTTCAAAAATAGTTTCTAACAGAGGGTAATCGGATAACACATCCCATAACCTTTCTAAGTAGATTAGACAAAAAGAGGCTTGATTTTTCAAGCCTCTTTATTTTACTGCCATAAGCGAAACATAATATACAAACTTTTGGAAATTCATCTCAGATTGTTTCTGATAATTCTATGATTGCTTCCAATTTTTTCTAGTTGTATTTTGGGGCTATTAATATAATTATTCTATTTCTTCTTCTAATTCAAATTTTGTAGAAGCAGCCCTTATTAGATTAAGGGCTTTTTCTGCATCCTCCTCAGAGTCAAAAAACATATCTGCAGAAGTGCAGGTTATAGTTACATTAATCATGGGATTACTAATGACCTGTCCATTCCAAAGGATGGAAACCTTTTTTCCCAGGTAATTGGAGTTATCACCTGCAAATCTTTTAGTTCCTTCCTGGTCTATGTCAATACCAACTATATTACACTGCATGGATGGATCAGGAGACATTAAATAGGCAGTGCTAATGTGGTCCCCTGTTACAACTATTTCCTCCTTATCAGTACCGTAGTCTGCAACAATCTGTAATTCATTATTTTTAGTTACTTTTTCAAAGTCTTTTTCATTTGCACCTGGCATATTAATTTCTAAATACCTTTCTGATTTATAGTTTAATCTCCGCGCTTTTTTTCAATATTTTGAATACACAAGAAAAAGAGACAGAAAAAATTTCTGCCTCAAAAGCATTATGGTTATCAAATATTAAGAAGAACACCTGCAATGGAATTACATATTGTAAAAATTAATGCAATTATTGAAATAATAATTCCGGCAAGAGCCATTCCGCTTTTGGTCTCATTACGACCGTTTATTGAAAGAATAAGACCAATAGTTGATGTTGGTAATCCAAAAAGAGGGATTATCCAGGTAATCAGGCTTACAAGAGCAAGAACAAAACCTGCAGTTGTCTTGCCGTTATTTTGAACTGGCCTGTTATTCCACTGAGGATTCATCTGAGGATTAACTGGTTGCTTCCACTGAGCGTTCATCTGAGGATTAACCTGAGGATTCCACTGAGGATTCATCTGAGGATTAACCTGCTGGTTCATCTGAGGGTTCCACTGCTGGTTGGCTGGCTGTGTCTGGCCGCAAGTAGGACATACCTGTGTACCTGCTACCAATATAGTTCCACATTTTGTACAATTCATAACTGACCTCCTTAGTATAATAAAGGAATTATATAACGATAGTAAAAATTTGTAAAATAAAAATAGCAAAACAGTCTTGAGGCTTGCAGGAAATTTATATAAAATGGACGTAAAGTGCAAGTTAGAAAGAGGAGGCAACTTATGACAGTTACAAATGACATTAAGTATGTAGGTGTTAATGACCATCAGGTTGATTTGTTCGAGGGTCAGTATATCGTGCCTAATGGAATGGCATATAATTCTTATGTGATTATGGATGACAAGATTGCTGTAATGGATACAGTAGATATTAATTTTAAAGAGGAATGGCTTGGAAATATTGATAAGGTATTAGAGGGCAGAAAGCCTGATTACCTCATTGTTCAGCATATGGAGCCTGATCATTCGGCAAACATTCAGAATTTCCTTAAGAAGTATCCAGAGGCTACAGTTGTAGGCAATGCCAAGATTTTTACAATGATGGATCAGTTCTTTAAGTTTGATGTGGAAATCAAGAAGCATGTAGTGGCAGACAAGGATACACTCAGTCTTGGAAAGCACCAGCTTACTTTTGTATTTGCTCCAATGGTTCACTGGCCAGAGGTTATGGTTACATATGACAGTACAGACAAGGTACTTTTCTCAGCAGATGGATTTGGAAAATTTGGAGCTCTTGACGTGGAGGAAGATTGGGCATGCGAAGCTCGTCGTTACTATATTGGAATCGTTGGAAAGTATGGGGCTCAGGTTCAGAACCTGCTTAAGGTGGCAAGCACACTTGATATCCAGGTTATCTGTCCTTTACATGGACCAATTCTCAAGGAAAATCTTGGTTATTATATAGAGAAATATGATATCTGGTCATCATACCGTCCAGAGACAGAGGGAGTATTTATTGCATATGCTTCAGCCTATGGTAACACTAAGAAGGCAGCAGAGCTCCTTGCAAAGAAACTTGAGGAGAAGGGCTGTCCTAAGGTTGCAATTGCTGACCTTGCAAGAGAGGATATGGCAGAGTGTGTAGAGGATGCATTTAGATATGACAGACTTGTACTTGCCTCTCTTACATATAATGCAGATGTATTCCCATGTATGAAAACTTTTATTAATCATCTTACAGAGAGAAATTATCAGAACAGAACAGTTGGATTTATTGAGAATGGTTCATGGGCTCCAACTGCCAAGAGAGTTATGGCTGGAATGCTTGAAAAGAGCAAGAACCTTACATTATGTGAGGAAACAGTTACAATTAAGTCATCTGTAACAGAAGAGACAGAGGCAATGATTGACAGACTTGCAGATGAGTTAATGAAATAGATAATAGAATAGATAATAGAATAGATTATATGATAACAGGAAGCCGAACTGGAAGACCAGCTCGGCTTTCTTTGGGTGGCAAAAGTACTTGTGGTATGATAAAATAGTCTATATTTTAAATAATTATGCTTAAAAGGTGGGGGAAGCATTTACATGTCAAATAAAATTATTGGTCTTGCTATTTCTGCGATGGATTCAGAAAGCTCAATTGAATTATATAAGGGCATTAGAGATGAAGCACAAAAGAACGGTTATGCTACTGAGGGTTTTGTAATTTATCCAAGTACTGCTTCCTCTAAGGAATACAACCAGGGAGAGTTTTCTATTTATGATTTCGTAGACTTTTCCAAATTTGATGCCGTCATTGCAAGCCTGAATACTATAGCTGATGTCAAGGTAAGAAGGAAGCTGGCAGATAAGATTACAGGAAGTAATGTTCCTGTAGTATCCATAGATTATGATTTAGAGAACAGCTATGTGATACGTAATGACAACTATGATTCTGTTAAGGCCATGCTTCATTATCTTGTGGAATTCCATGGGAAAACAAAAATAAATTACTCAACTTTCCCATCAACAAAATAGGTGTAAATGCTTGATTACTCAAGCAAAATAATTTAGCAAATCGGTGCATTGACATAAAAATAGCACCGAATCTTTGGTATAATAAGTTCACCACAAACA
>JAXJPW010000043.1:0-34094 GCA_036311465.1 Agathobacter sp. | reverse complement strand
AGGGTTATCTTTTGTAGCATGAATAAGGCTTTCTACATAAGTAAGCTTATTCTGACCTTTAAAAGTGGATATTACATCCCAGTTTGCATTACAGACATCTATAAGATAATCTACGGCAGTTCTATATGCCGCAACAGTATCTTTAAAGATATGATTGTAATGCTTGATTTTAACCTTATATGTGGTATATATCTGCATACCGTAGAACTCCTTTCTGCAATTTCTACTGTGTTGGTTATCCTAAGGGGCGGCTAACTCACGACTAAAGTCACGAGCGTGCGCCGCTTGTAAAACTAAAATTTTCTGTCAAGAAGGAATACCCTGTGTCCGGGTTATAATACTCCGTTTGGTTCCATACATACTTTTCACTTGGACGCTGGTTAAGAGCAAGGCACTCAATGCCTACGTTTCTATCCCCTGTAAAATGTAGCTGAACATACCCATTACCACTTGCTGCCACTAAATCAATATATTCCTTAATGTCTTCCACGTAGTAGTAGCGATTGCCCACATCCAGGGTTACCCCTGTCAGCATTCGACAATTACTGTTTGCATATATTCTCGTAGTATTTGCGTTGAAAAATACTATAGCAAAGACAAATGATAGTATCACAAAAGCCACTAATTCTAACTTTATATTTTTTCTCAAAATGTATCCCCCCTTAATTCAGGAACGCTCCAGCTTCATGGAAATGAAATAAAATACAATGGCCAGCAACTGTACAGCCACTGATATTACAACCATCAGTGAAGTATTAAAGTCGTAGAGTGCCCCCATGCACCAGCTTCCCAGAAACCAGAATATTCCAAAACCTGTTTCAAAAATTCCAAAGCCTGTAGACCTCATATAGCTTGGAATAATTGTGCTGACTGCTGCCTTCATTATACTTTCCTGAGCCCCCATACCAATTCCCCAGATAATTATTCCGCAAATAATCATCCAGGCACTGTCTGACAGGAAAATAAAAATCCCAAAGCTACTGCTTATCAATGTTGAAAGCATCAGTGCTTTAAGTCCAAGCTTGTCAAAAAGCCACCCAAAAAACAGCGCCGCAAAGGCATCAACTGCCATGGCAACTGCATAAAGCAGGCTAATGGTAGACTTTGGAAATACTCCCATCTGTGCAGAGTGAAGGGTTATCAGTGTAAAATCCATAAAACCAAAAGCAAAAAGACAGATTGCTACTAAATAAAACACAAAGGATTTCTTAAATTCAAACCTTGGCTCATCAACCTTATTCTTTTCAAACATCTCAGGATGTGGATATTTATATTTTGAAAAAAGTACAAGTCCTATAGTGATTAATGCTGGAATTCCCAATGCCAAAAAGCACAGCCTATATGTGTTTGTCATATTCTTTGTGCCCTTAATCAGACTAATTACAAATAATACTACCGGTCCTAAAAAAGCACCAAGCTGATCTAAAAATTCCTGGTATGCAAAGCCTTTACCCTGTCCTATCTCCGAAGATGCAAAGCTTACAAGAGTATTTTTTGCAGGCTTTTTAATTGCCTTTCCTACCCTTTCAAGTACCACCAGACCACAAGCATATATCCAGCCGTTTTCCGGAATCAGTGCAAGAGCCGGAATCGCAAGAACCTGTATCACATATCCGGCAATCACAAGAGTCCAATAGTTCTTACGCTTATCTGCAATACGACCGGATATTATTCTAAGGCCGTATCCAAGGAGTTCACCTAATCCAGACACAAATCCTATGGTGGTAGCCGTAGCACCGTTGAGATTCAGATAATCTCCCAGAACACTTCTTCCGCCCTCATGGGTCATGTCCGAAAAGAGGCTTACAATTCCCATTAGAAAAATAAAAACTATTGCCCCAGATACATATTTTTTCTGTTTTTTCCCCATATATCTCCCCCGCTGCTATTAAAATAAATCTAATGTATTATCAAGATAAATTGCCTCTCTGACATGAATCTGATATTCAGTTTTAGTCATATAATGCAGTAAAAATTCTAATATCAGAGCACTTCCCAGGCTTCTTCCTTCAATCTTAAAATTGGAAAAGCCCATAGGCAAATATATGTCTCTGATTTGCTCAAGCCCAATAAATTCCGGATTAGCCATTGCCTTGGAAAAGCGATAGCCTTCCTGTGAATGTGGTGCCCTGCAATGATGATCATCACATTTTTCTCCAAGGTTTTTACGGCTTACATTCTCGTAACACTTCTTCCTGTCCCTGCAGCCAGGCCAACAGCACTCATTGCACAGAAATTCTACCCTGTTCTTCTGTTCCCGGGATAATGTATTGAGCAGTTCCAGCTTATGATTCATGCGAAAATCAGGAACCACATAAGTAAATTCCTCCCTGTCCAGCTCCTTAATGAAATCCTGCCATTCAGTAAGAACCTTGGTAGTGGAGGATACAAGATAAAGCCCTGGATAATTGGCCATAAGGTATTCTGCCAATATGTCCGAATGAACAATAACTCCATTTCTAACCTTCTTAGAATCTTCAAACAAATTGCATAATGCATTACACTTTTTGTCCCTAAGATGATAATCCTCCAGCAGCGAATTGCTAAAGGTTAATCTTCCAGATATGCCATATTCATTTATCAGTTCTAAAACCTTCCTGATATTATTCTCTCCAAAGCCCACACGGCCTCCGCCCCACAGGCAGTCTGCGGGTGCACCATAAATTGAACCAATCTCGCACCAGTCATAAAAATATTCTCTGTGTTCTGTGTACAGGGGCAGAAAAACCCTGTACAAATCATAAAACTCAAATAGTCCGGGAAGGTGATAAATTGCTTTATTTCTCGTAGCACACAACATTATTTTTCCCCTGTTCCTTTGCCTGATACATAGCTGTATCTGCCTTATAAAGAATTAATCAGTCCCTTAATACCATCCTCTTTGTATATTTTCTTGTAAAACGATACCTCATCTTCAATCATCTCATCAATCACCTGCATGCCCAAAAGCTCTACTGGTGCTTTGTCATCTGTAAGAATGTATTCTCCCTTGCAGTACTCTGTAATTTTCGGAAGAATCCTGTTCATCATACTCTTCAGCTGTTCATTTCTGATAGAGTCTGTGTTTTTCACAAGGTTATCGATAATATGCTTATTGTCTGACGCAAACAGTTCTCTGTTAGTTGAATATGCAACATCAACTGTATATTCTGCGTCAAATACACTACCGATTGTATCTGATAAGTGCTGATTAATATTACCTTCCTTTGAACCACGCATATTCATATTAACAACCATAACCCCGTCCTCTGTCAGGTGGTCTTTAACCAGCTGGAAAAATTCCTTTGAAGACATCTGAAAAGGAATGGTAATGTCCTGATAAGCATCTACCATTATTATATCGTACTTTTTATCCGAAGCGTTTAGAAAAGCTCTGCCATCATATGTGGTAACCTTAATATCATCCGACAAAGAAAAGTACTTTCTGGAAAGGTCAGTAATCTTCTCATCAATCTCAACGCCCTCTATGTTCATTTTACCAAAATACTTGTTGCACTGGGTTGCATATGTTCCAGTACCCATTCCCAGAATAAGAACCTCCATATCATTTACAGGCTTGTCACTAATCATCAGTGGGGCAGCCATTGCGTAATCATAATACATACCGGTAAGTTGGTCCTGCTTCATATACACTGACTGAACACCAAACAGTACATTGGTTGATAGAGAAACCCTCTCCTCATCCTCATATACCTGTAAATAATTATATACTGATTCACCCTCGAATGTCAGATCCTTTTGCCAGAATGCAAAGGAATCAGAATATCCAAAGCCACAGCACAGCACAAAGATAACAATTGATGCTATCACTCTTTTTCTACCAGTTTTAACACTTACAAAATATACTATTGATAAAGCCAGCAGAATTCCGGAAAAAATCAAGAAGGTTATGGAGGTTCCCACCTGTGGAATAGTTACAAAGGTAGGCACAAAGGTTCCAATAATACTTCCTATAGTATTAAAGGCCCCAAGATTTCCAACTGTTTTACCGTTATCATCGAGACTGTCAACAGAATACTTGACCAGAGAAGGTGTTACTGTTCCCAACAGAAACAGTGGAAAAACAAATATAACCATGCAGGCGGCAAAGGCTGCAATTACCAGGAAATTATTGTTTACCGAGAAAATCAGTAATGCCGAAATTCCTATAATAATGTATTTACCTACTACAGGTATTAATGCAATCCATATTGCTGCAATAATCATTCGTCCATAAAGCTTATCCGGATTAGGTGACTTGTCTGCTGATCTGCCACCGTATATGTTACCTAACGCCATGGCAATCATGATGGTTCCAATAATAATTGTCCAGACAATCTGTGAAGAACTAAAATATGGCGCTAGTAATCTACTGGCGCCTAATTCTACTGCCATAACAGACATTCCTGCAAAGAATTCTGTCATGTACAGAAATATTTTTTTTTTAGAATTCCCGTTTTCATTATATCAATACTCCTTATTCTCAGACAAATAATATGGATATGAATTACCCAACTAATCTAATCATAAGGTATTTTTACCTAAAATAAAAGCTTTCAATGAATACAAACTAATATTCCCTCTGAAATCCAGCTTATATTGATAATCTTTCCAACTGAGATAACCTTATCATGTCTCACAGCTGGCTGCATAATCTCTATTATTTATTGCCAGGTATAAGTAAAAGCTAGAACATTACTGTAAAATATTGACAATCAAATGCTATGATGATACTATCCAAACAAGCAAAGACGCTCTACATGAGTGTCTTTTTTGTGGTAAAATGCTATACAATATGAAAAATTATGAAAAGAGAGGTTTTGTTTATGGCCACTATGAAAGAAATTATTTCCAGTCCCCTGCTGCTTACACTAATTGTAATCGGCTTAGTTTACATCGTTGTCTTTTCTCTTATCCATCTGCGAAAAGCCTACAAGCGCAGTCTTGAATTAGGTATCACAAAGGAAGAGCTTAACAAGGTAATCAAATCAAGCATTGTATTCTCAATTGTTCCAAGCTTATCAATTGTTGTTGGTTTATTTGCATTAATCTCCGTTCTTGGAGTTGTATGGTCCTGGTGGAGACTTTCAGTAATTGGTTCACTTTCTTATGAATCACTTATTTCAAGCTCTGTTGCTTCAGCTCTTAATTTCTCCAGCAGTGCTGAAATGCTATCCAAGGCTACAGGTAGCGAATTCGGTGTTGTAATGATTCTTATGAGTATTGGAATGTTAAGTGGTTTCTTTATTATTCTCCCATTTGGAAAAAAGCTTTCTATGAGTGTTAGTAAAACTGAAAACTCAAGCAGCTGGAAATATGTATTAAGCGGAACCTTCATGCTTTGCCTTTTTGCTGTATATATTCCTGTTCTTCTAATCGGAGATACTATTCAGGCCGCAGTAATGTTAACAGGTCTTGTAATTGCTCTGGTTCTCGGAGCTTTAGCTTCAAAGCCAAAATTAAAATGGCTTAACGATTTTATCATGGCATTTTCAATGATTGGCGGTATGATATCTTCAATCCTTTGGACAAAGCTTTTAGGTTAAAAGAAGGGAGAACAGATTATGAGCAAGAAAACAAAAGAAAATCAAATTATGGATCCTTTTCAGGCATGGGCACATAAATGGAGTAGAATTGGTACAGCAATCATGCTTCTCTACATGGTTGCAATTCCACTTTTCGTACTGGGATATTACAACTGTATTCCATCTTTTGGAGAGGTTGTAAATGTATCAACAATCAGTATCTTAATGATTTACATTCCGGTAGGTATTTCAGAAGCATTTAGCTACACACCAATTCTTGGTTCATCAACATACCTTACTTTTATCACCGGTAACATTATGAACCTTAAGGTTCCTGTAGCAATCAACGCAATGAAAATGGCTAAGAAGGAGCCAAACACACCGGAAGGTGATGTTATCTCCTGTGTTGCAGTTTCGATATCATCGATTATGACTGTAATCATTCTTGCCCTGGCAGCGCTTTTAAGTACCTGGGTCAGCCCTGTATTTGAGCTTCCTGCTGTAAAAACTGCTTCAAACTATCTGATTCCAGCATTATTCGGATCACTTAGCTTAGGCCTGTTTGCTACAGCAAAGACAGGTAAGAAGGTTGTTAAAAATGGTATTGCCGGTGTAATTCCAGTAATTGTAATTGTAAGTATAATTGCACTTGTTGTTCGTATCACAAGCGGTGGCTCATTATTTGGTGCCGTTGGTTTCCTTATTCTCTTTATGCTTCCTGTAGCAATCATTTCTTCACGAATCATGTGGAAAAAGGGTATCATCAAAGTTGTTGATAACGAAGAACTGGATGAGGAAGAAAAATAAAAGATTCAGTAACGCCAATGCGTTATTGGTGCGAAATGCAACAGGATAGAAAGGGGAAGCTTCCCAACCACAAAATAGCCTGGACTTAAGGGTCCAGGCTATTTATATTTTGCAGTTATTACTTACATGGCCTATATCTGATAATTCGAAATGTTATCTCGAAGAACAATTGCCTGACCATCCAGCTCCTCACTGGCGGCTGCACTTTGCTGTGCCATTGCAGCGGTCTGCTCTACTGTTTTATTTATCTCATCAAGTCTGTTACTAATCTTCATAACCCTTTCATTTTGCTGCACGGTAGTCTCAGCTATTTTTGTTACCTCCTGATCGATAGTTTCTGTTTGTGATACTACCTTTGTAAGATATTCTGAAGTTTCCTTTCCGATTCTAATTCCCTTTTCAACAGATTCCTGTGTTTCCTGGATTAAATTATATGCATTTACAGAAGCATCATTAGACTGGGCTGCAAGGATACGAATTTCATCTGCCACAACACAAAAACCAAGACCTGCGTCTCCTGCTCTTGATGCCTCAACCATTGCATTTAGTGCAAGAATATTTGTCTGCTTTGCAATGCCCTCAATCTGGCTGCTGATGCCTTCAATAGCTTTTGAGGCATGACTAATATCCTCCAAAGCCTTACTAAGCTCTTCCATTTTTTCTTTACTAATTGTTACAAGCTCTGAGGCATTTGCACTTTCCGCTTTTGCCAGTTTGGCAAAATCTGCTGATTCTGACAGCTGATTTGTAATCTCTATAATGCTATTATCAATATCAATAAGGAGGTTGCTTGCACTTGTTGCAGAACTTGCAAGCTGAGCCGATGCAGATGATACACTCTGAGAACCTACTGTCAGTTCACCTGTAACACATCCTATCTCTTTGAAGGATTCTCTTAAGGAGTGCTGTATTTTTAGTAGCGATTCCTGAAGCTTCTTAAAATCTCCCTCAAACTCAATATTTCCCATATCCCTTAGATTACCATTTGACATTTCAGAAAGAATTCTATCCACCTGGTCTATATAGGTTCTCAGATTAAGGCAGGTTTCCTTCAGTGCATCACATACAATTCCAACCTCATCCTTTTTGCCACTATATTTTGCCAGAAAACTGTCTGCAGAAAGATTCATATTTCCAAGCATTGAAATAGCTTTACTAATCAGTCCAAGCTTAACACTTAGTCTTGTAAGGATTATTAGCAGACAAATTATTACTATAACCATTACTACAGCACAATTTATCCCGGTGACTTTCTGTATCTGATTTAGGGAATTATATATGCTTGCATGTGTGTCCTTTATGGCAAAAATCCAGTTTCTATTAGGAAGATACTGATATACAACCACCTGTTCTACTCCATCATCATCTGTATATGTGTAAATTCCAGTTTCATCTGCATCATTTTCTTTTAGCATATCAATGATTGCAAGATAACCTTTATCCTCAGTTATAGTACAAAGCTTCTCACTATCCTCGTGATACAAATACTCTCCGTTTTAGGCATTAATAAATACATACTGGCTATTTGGAAGACCTTCTACTTCCAATGATAAGAGAGAATCCATTAGTTGACTTGCATAAACAGCCGCTCCTACAAATCCAATACAGGTATCCCCCTCATAAACCGGATAGTACATGGAAATGCACATATTTCCAGTTGTTGGAGATTTTAATATACCAGTATTAGTCAATTCACGCTTTGAGATGATTTCATCCTGAAGCTGCTTTAACCCCTCATCTTTTCTTGTGGTAATACCTATTGCTCCTTCTGAAGTATGTGTCAATACCAGGGTTTCAGGAGTGGCAATATACAATCCTTCAAACACGCCCTTAACATCAGCAAATTCTACTGTATACTCCTGTGCCCGACTTGTGTACTCCTTTGACTGTGGATTCTTTAATATGTTCTTTACTTCATCACTTTTTCCGAATGCCACAAGATATTCCTCAGCGGACTCAACATAATTATCAATAATATATGCTCTCGTCTGTACCGCATCCTTCATCTGGCCTTGAATTAAGTCCCCCACCGTATTTGAGGATGTACTATTAACCTGTGCCCACAGGCAGAAAAATCCCAAAACCATAACCAACAATGTAAGAAGAGTAACCTTAGTTGCAATCTTCATATTCATTTCCCCCATATATAGTAAATTATAACCAAATTATACAACTCTTCCCCTTTTTTCACAATTGTTTTCAGACAATTTAATTATATTATACGTTTTATCATTACCATGTCTTCCCCGAATAATAATCTGAATCTGTTGCGTCGTTCTGATACTGCAGCTCTTTATTTCTGGCATTACCGCTCTTTTGCATTGCTTCGTTAATCTTATTCATTTTTTCATCATTTATATTGTTGTTTTGCTGCTCTTTCTCTTGCGGGTCATCCTTGTCATCAGGCTGATTATTCTCATCATCCTTCTTATTTTCTTGAGACTGCTTTATCTCTTCGATATATTTTTCAATGTCCTTCTTCAGCTGTGTGGCATCTTCACTATGTCCTGCAGTCGTCTGCCCCTGCTGATCCGAATGGTCTGCACAGCCTTTTTCGGTAAGCACTTCAATGGCACTTTCAAGAACCTTAATCGCCTCATCTGCTCCCTTGTTCTCAATATATTCCTGGTCTACAGGCATAGCTATTGCCAGGGCAAGATTTATTCGTACCTGACACTCACGTTTTTGAGGCATACTGTATTCCAAAGCCTTCTTGTACTTTATAACAGCCTCCCGGTAATTCCTTTTTTCATATGCCAGGTTTCCTTCGTTGTAGGGTGCCACATATGGCTGTGCAAATCCCAAAATCTTAAGAACATTCTCCCTGCTGTTGTTAATCGCATTCTCATTACTAAAATAGTTTAAAAAGGACACGCCTGACAGCAAAGAGCAAATTATAGCTATTGAAATAAGTAATTTCTTCATAACCTTACTCCCCCTATCTATATTTTTTCTTTGTGGCGCACATGAATACTAAAAAACTCATACAGCAAAAGTAATGCTAAAGGTATTGCAAAATAAGCTCCTGTGCTTTTTGTATTTGCTGCCTCATCCACTACTTTTTCCTTTTGCAGATTATCCTGAATATTTTTCAATTCAGAATCTGCCTCATTTCCATTTTCCATATGAACATAGGAAATGCCCATATCGTCTGCAATACATTTAAGGTTTCCTTCATCGTATTTGGAAATTGCCTCAACTTCCTCAAAATTCTCATTACGATATGTTAAGACTTCCTCTTTACCGGCAAGATCTTCCACATACATTTTCCCACCTTTTTCTGTGCCATATCCAAGCACAGCACCACCATTTATATATTGTTGTATTCCCTTAAAGGATGAAAGCTTTGCATTCTCAGATGTTATCTCACCGTCAGAAATATAGAAGACATATATGTCCTTTTTGCCCTGGTCCTTCTCAGTCATTTTGGCTAATCTGTCTTCTACCAGCTTGACACAATCGTCCATTGCTGTACCTTTGGCATAATACTTATATGGAAAAGATACATTATTAATGGTGTTCATAATATGCATTGAATTGTCTGAAAAGGGAGCAGCAAGCTGTGCCATATTGTTATAGGTTATTACAGAATATCTCGCACCCGGTATCATCTCCATAATGTGCTGGCAGTCAGCCTTTACACCAGCTATTCTCTCCTGATTCCCCTTATAATCCCGGGCTTTCATGCTGATGGTTGTATCAATAACAAACATTATGTATGCATTAGTTTTTTCAGTTTTCACATTGCTTTTTCCATCAACAAAGCAAAGGTTTAGATTAATCATAAATATAAGAATAACGATAATTATCTGTCTGACGAATGCTGCGATACGCTTTCTCTTAAGAGCAATCAGTCCAATACAAATTATCGCCATAATCCAAATTGGAATAATCGGTTGTACTATCATCTCTATCTTCCTATCTCTTTGTTATCTTCATAGTCACATACATTCCGCTTACAGCAATCAGTAATAAAATGAAAGGTATTCTTACAAGCTCAATTGCCCTTGTCTCCACCTCTCCCTTCATCCTGCTATCACTAATTTTCTCAATATCAGATACTATATCATCCACTGCGGTAGGTTCTTCACCTATATACATTTTTCCACCAGTGTTTTCCACTACTGCCTTCATTTCATTATAGTATTGTTCCATCATGCTTTGGATACCAATGCCAAAAACACTGATTTTCTTTGATTTGCAGAATTCCCCGGCATCCTCCAGGGATACAATAGGATCGCCGTTAATCTCGTTGTCTGTAGACAAAATGATTAATTTTGTTCTCTCATCATCCTCTGTGAAATTCATTGCTGCAGCAGTAAGTCCGTCTCCAATAAGAGAGCCGCCGTAATCTCCACTCATAGTACCGGAGAAAATGTAGTTTTCGTAGTAATAATCCTCCAGGTCATTTTCTCCTCTTTTAATTATCTCGTAGCCATTTTTTATTCGTTCAAGACATTCTATTACATATTCGTAATCATCTGTAAGTGGAGTTAATACAACCGGAGTACAGTTAAAAATTACTATTCCGATTCTTTCTCCATCCATTTTCTTGACTAATTCAAGGATTGCATCCACAAGGACTTCATTGGCTTCGTCCATGGAACGGGAGATATCCAGACAAAGAATAATATCCTTATTATATCTGTCCTTATCCACAATCTCTGTCTTATATGGTCTCGCTATTATCAGCAATGAAATCACTATTGCCAAAATGCAAAAAACGCAAATCAGTGCTGACAACACTCGAAAAAGTATTATTTTTCTCTTGTAATAGGACTCCTGCTGAATATAGAGATTACCAATGGTTTTCTTGCCTCCGGTGTAATCCTCCTTTTTTTTAAGGTCAAGCATTGCTACTACAATTAACAGTACCGCAATAACAATGCCTGCAATAAAAACTACTGTATGTTTTAATTCCATGACTCTATTGCCTCTCTTGTATTGCTAATTGTCTGATTAATGTCACCAGCTGACCTGTAAGCAAACTCCGGAGTATAATACTCCTGCATAAGCCTCTCAAGAACAGGCATATTCATCCTTCTTGCATCCTGAAGAGTAAAGCTTTTAGCATTAATTCCTGTTGCTTCCTGAATAAAACCTCTAATACAGTCACTCACCTGAAAGTATGCTTTCTTAACAGTAATCTGATTAGAATTTACCTGCTGAAGAATTTCAGCCAGTCGGGCCAAATATTTAGGCTTTATTGAATAAATATTGGCAGGTTGTACTATTACAGGTAATTCATCTGCCCTGTTCTTTCTCTTTCTTATAGCTGCCTGTACAGCAAAAAACAGTATTATTCCGGCCGCAATTGCAAGAAATACAATTGCAGGCCATATATAATACGAAAACGAATCCTGAAGTTGTATTTTTGTTTTCAAGTTATCTTCTCTCCCTTTTATGCTTTTCCAAAAGCTCCATTATCTTAAGATCGGCGCCCTTGGCCTCATCCACTGTTACATAAGAAACTCCTAATTTTGCCAGCTTTGCTGAACCCTCATCAAAAACCTTCCTTCTCTTTTCAGACTCAAGCCTTAATAGCTTTTTATCCTTTGTAAAAAAGTCAGGAAGGTATCTGTCATTAGTCACATCAAAAACATCACTACCAAATGTATCTGCATCACTTACATTAATTAAGAGTAAATCATGCATTACTAATAGCTTTTTTAATGCAATTTCAGATATTTTGTTAACTCCCTCCATGTCTGTAACAACTACTATAATCATGTTCCTTCTGTAATTGTTGCAGATATATTCCAAGGCCTTGTTAAGTTCAGTTTCATTTTCTCGCGCAGTGGCGTGTTCACATTCAACAAGGATATTCTCGATATTTTCTATACCTGATTTAAATGGAAAACGCCTGATTTTTACACTGTCAGAGAAAATACTGCTGATAAAATCCCCATTACGATTAATAAGATATGCCAGTGTTCCAGCCGCCATTAGTCCTGTATCCCGCTTCTCGCAGCCTATTGCCGTATCCGCCAGCATCCTCTTATTTGTATCAAAAACAAACAATATGTTATGCTTTTTCTCCGCCACATATTGCTTCACCAGAAGCTTCTGACTACGTGCTGAAGCCTTCCAGTCCATATCCTTAATATCATCACCAGGCACATATTCCCGGAGTTCATCAAAGTTCATACTCCTTCCCTTGTATACAGAATAGTATGAGCCATCAAGAATCCTGTTTGTCACCTTTCTGGTATATATAGTGTTACACTTGGAAAGGTTTGCCTGTATCCGACTTATATATTTCATTCTCATGGTGCCTGAATCGCCCCCATTATTGCATCGATAATTGTTTCTTCCATAATTCCGTCTGCCATGGCAGCAAAATTAAGCTGTATTCTATGCTTTAATACTGCATATCGCATGGACTTCACATCATCAGGAATACAATATGTTCTTCCATTTATAAGGGCCACTGCCTTTGCCGTCTCCATAAAAGCAATTGCTGCTCTTGTGCTGGCTCCCATCTCTACATATTGTGCAAGATTAGGTGGCAGAATTCTATCTGACATTCTGGTAGCCTGTACAATATCAACAATGTACTTCTTGATCAGGTCATCCATATATACTCTCTTACAGAGATTTTTAAGAAAAATAATATCTTCAATTGTTGCCACAGATTTCTTATCTGCAAAAACATTTCTTTCAAGTCTATTCAATATCTCAATCTCATCCATAGGCGATGGATAATTAAGATTAACCTTCAATAAAAATCTATCAGCCTGTGCCTCCGCAAGTGGGTAAGTTCCCTCCTGGTCCACAGGATTCTGTGTTGCAATAACTACAAATACCTCTGGCAGTGGATATGTCTTACCGCCAATGCTGATTTCTCTTTCCTGCATTGCTTCAAGCATTGCACTCTGTGTCTTTGCACTTGAACGGTTCACCTCGTCAAGAAGTACAAAGTTTGCAAAAACAGGACCTATCTTTGTGTCAAAGCTATTGGTAGACATATTATATGTCTGTGTTCCCATGATATCGCTTGGAAGTAAATCAGGGGTACACTGAATTCTCGAAAAGCTTCCATCAACTGCCTCTGTCATAACTCTTGCTGCAGTTGTCTTTGCAAGTCCCGGTACTGATTCAAGAAGAATATGACCATTAGTAATCATGGATACCATTAAGGAAAAACCCAGATAAGGCTGTCCCACAACCTTTTCATTGTAATAGCGACTAATGTCTGAAACTATCCGGTTTGCTCCTTGTAATTCCTCATTAGTAATATTAATTTGTTCCATAACTATATCTCCTTTTCCTGACATTCCAAGGACCTGTATCAATTCCCCAACGTCTTGTACAATTCCCTTACATGTCAACTTATTCCCATGACATTCTAACACACCAATAATACATCTGCATAGTATAAAGAACAAATTAATTAAATAAATTTTTCATAAACGAATCAGAAACCCAAAATATTAAAATCTCAAATGAATTAATATCTCAGATGAAAAAAATGACAGGCTGTCTACGACAGCCTGCCTGAATTGTTACTGCTTGAGCTTCCTGAGCTGCTTGAATTTCCTGAATTGCTTGAACTGCTGAATCCTGTCTCACTATATGCCTGAAGGAATTTGTAATATGCTTCCTTTGGAACATTGAGTGATGAGAATAATAATGGATACTTGCTTGCTGAAATCCAAGAAACATCATCTGAAATTCCCCAGAGTGTAACTCCTGTGATATTTCCACCAGCTTTTTTGATACTATTTACTTTTTTCATTAAATTATATGCATAATTTGCCTGATCTGAGCTTGAGCTGCTTGAGAAATCCAGCTCTGTAATCTGTACCTCAAATCCTGCATTAACAAATGACTGTAATGCTGAAGCATAATAATCTACACTTGGGAAAGTAGTTCCTACATGTGACTGCATACCAACACCATTACAGATTTTCTTGCCTGAGTTAATGTAATTGATCATTGTAATAATGTCATTTACTTCCATGTATGTGTTAAAGTCATTGTAGAAAAGCGATACCTTGTTTGTAAGTCCAAAATACTCAAGGCATTCGTACGCATACTGGAAAGCTTTCTTAACAAATGCAGGTGATGTATTTACACCCCCATAGATTGACTGCCATCCGGAATTGCTTGCATGTAAATACTCATTTACAACATCCCATGCGTATACACAGCTTCCATACTGACTGCTGTAAACATGGTTCATTACTGACTTAATATAGAACTCCATTCTTGCGTTCATCATAGACTGAGAAACATATCCGTTTGATGAAGAATATCCATACTTGAAGAACCAGCTTGGGGTCTGGCTGTGCCATACTAATGTATGGGCTCTCATTCCAAGTCCATTCTCATAACAGATTTTCATAACTTTATCAACTGTATCAAAGTTAAGCTTTGGTACTGTTGACTCAGTGTAACCGCTTGGAATATAGTATCCAAGGCTCTTGGCTGTTGATACTGAAATCTGATTTGCATAGCCGCCTAAAATGGCATCAGGTTTCATCTCATTCTCCAATGTAATACTGTTGTACTGTGACTTTACATGATTAAGTACAGACTGATTTGTAAGCTGACTGTAGTTAATACATGTTCCAACACGACCATAGGTCTTCCCATAAGTTGAAAGCAGAGTTTCATCTGCTTTCAACTTATGGGTGAAATTCCTATCACCATTGCTGCTGCCAAAGCTATGCTTAGGGCTTTGGTAACAAATTTCCTAATCACTTTCATAAACATCCTCCGTCTTTATAATATTTTGACACAATCATAATAGACTCAGAATATTTTCTTGTCAATATGTACATAAAAACTTTTCAAAACAGTATACCATATTGTTACTTTTACACTAGACTCATATAGTACCATACTAATAAAAGTTCAATTTACATATACTCTTCCAGTATTTTCAAGCCTTCCTCTACACTTTTGCCAAGTGCATCCTGCATTGCTTTTGAATCTTCATATTGTTTGCATAATTTGTCGTGGACACTTTTAAATTTTTCTTTTCCGTGCTTTTTAATAAACAAGCCCTGCGCCTTGCAGGCAGAAGCATCATTGTTGTCTGGCCCATAAAAACCTTTTGTGCAGTTTTCCAGCTCATCACATTCATAGCAACCATCGATACTTTTCTCCTGGCAGCACAATACATTAGGGCAGATTCCTTTTTCATAAAGAGTCCCATAAGAGCAACAGCAAAATGCAGAACGGCATCCTCCACACCATTCCCCAAGGAAGCAGTTATTACAGTAGAATCCACAATAAGCTACCATATCCGTTTCCTTTTTTGCGGCTTTTACTATCTCGCCCTTCCACTTTGCTCCATTTTCTAATCGCCTATTCTTATCTTCTCCCTCTATGGTAAGATTTTTTCTGTATACCCTTGTATCCTCGCCCCAGATATCCTTTTCCATCTTATAAAACTCATAGCCAAATTTTTCATATAGTCCCACATGATTTGTGGAAATATATGTATATTCCCGCTCCATTACTGTGGCCAGACTCTCCGCATAATCCAGAAGAATTCCTGCATATTTATTCCCTCTGTATTCAGGAAAAGTAAATAAAAAGCCAATCCATGGAGACAGCCTGGTTGGCTGAATGTCATCCATTGGGGCAAATGTACAAAATGATACAAGTCTGTCCCCATCAATAAGCATAAGAACAAGGGCTGTCTGACCAACCGTTTGTTTCAGTCTATTCTCACTTAATAACTGGTAAAGAAACTGACCTGCCTCCCAGTCACATTTCTTTAATTCATTTAACCATTTTTCTTTATCATCTGATGTAAAATACTCGATTACCCTCATATAAATATCCTCGCTCCTTATCTCTAGTTTATTGCAGAACCCTTTTATATGGTCCAATAGCCATCATAGGCATATCCTGTTTTTCCAATTAACAGGTATTCTGACTTATTGAATCCGACTCTCTGAATCGCCTTAATTCTCTCCACCGCATAAATTGGTGCCTTTGTAAGCACCCCTTTGCATCCTAACATCTTTTCTATTTCAGGACTAATTAGTGAGAAAATACTATATAATTCATCTTCCTCTTCATAGTCACTTCTCACATCAACTCTGAGAATCCCCATATTGTTATATTCATCTTCGGAAACCCTAACACACAATTCAACTGTACCGATTACGGCTGATACCGTCTTGTCTACAATCGAAAGTCTGACAAACCAGCCATTTTCATATGACATATGCCAAAAGTCTAAGGCCTCTTTCATCCTTTCGCTGCTAGCATAATAGAAATTGTCTCCATCACAATTATCACTATTGAAAAAAGGTAATGCCTTTTTATCGCTGTATACTTTTAATAAATCATCACAATCATGGTCATTAAATAATCTAATAACATACTTATCATTCTCCAATACAGGACATTTTGTATAAATATTCATAATCTGCCTCTCACTTTCTTGTATTTAAACAGCTGCTTCAAATGCTCCTACAAATAGGATTTAGTTCTTTCCATATCTGTAACCAGGTCCTCATTGCCATCTGCTTTCATTAATTCAATTAGTTTATCTATATTATCTCTGTCTTCCAATATTGCTTGAAATTCCGACTCTGTAATGCCAACCAACTGCAAAAATTCTGTCTTTCCATACACAGTATCCTGTGTTTTCACCTCTGTATCATTTACTATAAGAAGTGCTGTTATCTGTGAATCCACACCTACATGAAGTGATGTGCCATTTCCTTTTACATACTGCCTGTCCTCGAAAAATCTTTCTGTCTTATATGTATATCTTGCCAAATTGGACATCATGTCAATAGCCCACAGGCAGCTTTGGGTATCAGACTCCTTCAATTTCATTGTCATTTCATAACCCCAGCCGTTCCATTCGCCACCGAAAGCCTCCTGGTCTGCATAGAGGATAGTCATCCCATAGGTAACCAGATGCTTATATCCTTTTGGGGATGTGTATACAGAGAATCCATCTAAATACTCTTCTCCTCCCCATTCTGCTCTTGCAGTTAATTCTGTAGCGTAATGATCAGGGTTCTGATCAGGATAGATTTCTTCAAAAGCATCATCTATTGCCTGCCATCCCGGAGAATAATCACTGTCTTCATTCATCTTTTTTATAAATTCTTCTTTTGTCATCTTGGCTTGCTCCTTTTTATTAATAATCATGCCTAATCTTCCTGTCCGCTGCAATCAATGTTATGGTAAAAATAATCTCCACAATCAGCATTGTTACTGCAACAATAAGGGGTGAAAAAGCACATCCAACCACTAATGTAACTATAGGTATTGCTATGGCAAAAACACGGTAGCTTAAGGAATCGTATAACCATGCATATGGAAGCAAATGAGCTCCAAAAACCATTGCATATACCATTATCATCTTATCAGGAACAGCATAAAATATCCACATGACAATTAGCAGATATAAAAGCTGATTACAGGTAAAGTATGCAATTCAAACTGATTCAAATATTTTATTTTCTTCTCTGTAGGTGTCTTTCCTTTAATAATCGCTTTTCTGGTTGGGTCTCTTTCTATTAGTCCTTCATCAACCGCATCTAATATTGCACCCTTAAGCTGATGGTGAAAATCCATTGTCGTCTGCCTCTCATGTGTAAGAGAGTATTCATTTATTATCTGCTGGTAGGCAACCAATTTTAATCATTTCATCTTTTGATGGAACTTTTATTGGCATGTTTTCAAAGCTCTCTTTAGCAATATAAAAAATAGTGGAACCAGCAGATTCTAATCTCATATATTTTCGTGGTTCATCTGAATGGAAGAAAGCATATCAATAGTCAAGAGTATCTTTGTTATTTGGAACAAGTCCAATAAAGGTTATCTGCTTTATAAAGGTAGTCGTATGAAATTCATAAATCCTTCGATTTTTTTTAATTTTTCTTTTTCCTTTTTCCTATAAAATAAAAAGTGTAGATGCTTGACTTGCATCTACACATATATAGTACGAAATTTTGATTTATGTAATCGAAAAATACGCTTGTCCATTTCCCCTATCATATTTTATTTTGGGCAACAAATACACCTGTACTCTTACTGATATAGAACGGTTCACTTTCTGTAACTCTATCTTTTAGAAACTTAACACTAGCCTCTTTATTTTTTCTCATAACCTTTTCAATTCCCGGAAGAGAACACAAATAATCATAGATTGCTCTCCAGTCAGAGATTAGCAAATTATTATCATGATAAAACATCGTAACATTAGAGAAAAATTCATCAAGTTGTTCTTTTCCATTTTCTAGATTAAAGCCTCTTGAAAACCATTCTGGTGATTTCACCTGTTTGTCATACTCGTGCGCAAGTTCAAATATTTCTTTCATATGATTATTACCAACGGTTGATGCAATAAATAACCCATCATCTGTCAGCATACCTTTTATAGCACCAAGCAATATCTTTCTAGCTGAATCTTCAATATGATAAAGCATATGATTTGCCATTATCCGTTGAAACTTTACAGTATTAATATCAGATAATTCATTAATTTTTGAAGCATCACCGGTATGATAATGAAATTTTATTCCTTTATTAGCATAGAAATCTTTTTCTCTGGAATGAATTTGCCTTGCCGCTTCTAGCATAGCCTTAGAATTATCAACCAAATATATATTAATATTATCCGGCAAAAGATTTTTTTCTCTATCCCAAAACAGACCATTCCCGCAACCAATATCAAGAATGTTCATGCCTTCCTTAAAACCACACTTATCAAGCAAAAAATCATACCAGTTCACATTGGATGTACTATAATCGTGAATATTGATTCTTTTCTCAAGATTATCGCTCTTTAAATATTGTTTTGCCACTTCTTCTCTTTGAGAAGTTAATTTCATTATATCAAGCATCTTATCCCAATTTTTGCCATATAACAATGACTGCATATCTTCGACTGCCTTTTTAATCTGGTTCAGATGCGTTATCTTTAGTTCAATTAATTCCAGCTGTTTTTTGAGAGAATCCTGAATATTATCCTCCTCTATCATCTGTCCAATTTCTTCAAGTGAAAAATCCAAATACTTTAACATAAGTATTCTCTGCAATTTTTCTACACTCTTTCTTGAAAACAGTTTATATCCTGCTTTACTAATTTTATCTGGAGAAAGAAGTCCTTTGTCCACATAAATCCTTATACTCTTATAAGTAATCCCTGCCATGTCAGCTAGTTCACCTGTTGTATATAACATTTCTTTAGCCATTTTGTGTTCTCTCCTAATAATATAATTTAGAAGTTGCAACTATCCATAAATACATAATAGACCTTGCCCTTAGGGCAAGGTCAAGCATTTTTATTCCGATATAAACTTATTAAGCGACTTATCGTCACAATCTTTTTCTCATAGTATTCAAGTATCTTATCTTTCTTCAGGATACACCCACCAGCTTTAAGAACTTCTTATCATTCATCTGCTCATTGGTGACATACTCCCCATCACAAAACAGCGCATACGTCGTGATCGGCGTCGGTGCATTCTGTGCGACTTTCCTGCTTTCGAGCTTGACGGCCTTGAAGGGTATTCCATTCTTCTTAGCAATTTCTTCCAAAACCGGTACATACTTGGCATTGAAGGGGCATTGGTTCGTATAGTATAGAACATAGCCACTCTCATCTATATGAGGATGTTTGGCACATTCCTTGAACACCGGAGCTTCCGTTTCACTTTTGAATGGCAGATACCATAACTGGATCCCGATATCAGCCTCATCACAGATTTCAAAGCCCTTATATTTTAGAAACTTCGGATCAGACAGAAATGGCTTTTTCTTTGCTGCAGCAAGAATACAAATCCCCTTTTTCCCCTTCGCCTTGCTATCCTTAATACATTCGGAAAGCAAATCACTTGAGTAACCATGACCTTTGAAAGAACCGGAAACCCATAGACAATTAATATACATATACCCGGATGCTTCGATTGGATTCCAGGCATATTCCGCAGGGATATACTCAATGAAACACTTTCCACGTTCTACGCTCTTAAGAAACACAAGTCCTTCATCAAATCTTTCCGCAAGCCATGCCTTCTTCGACGACACCTGAACATCTTTATTGTTGGAAATAGCACAGCAAATATGTTCCTTTTCAAGATTTTCCTTCGTAACTCTAATATATTCCATAACCTTAAGCCCTTCTTATTGGATGTCTGATCACCGTCTTAAGTCTCTCCGGCGCAACCTTCCGTGCATCACTCAAATCGTCATACAATCCGATATGCATACACTGTACACACAGACCTTCATCATAGGAAAAGAATTCAACCTTGGAGAAATCCTCTCTCTTCTTCGCCGTAGCTTTCCTGACAGCCCAGTGGAAATCATCCATATATTTTTATTGTTTCTTCCGCATTTCTGCGAATAATGTCCCGCACTTCTCTCGGCTCGAGCACCTCAGCCTTTGCTCCAAATGTCATAAGCCATGTCACAAGATTATCCATATCTGTATAGTCCGCCGAAAAAAGCAGCCTTCCATCCTCCGTTTTTGTGAAGCAGTGCGGTCCGACTTCTTCAACCAGCCGCCATTTCATATCCGGTGCAAAAAGGGCTTTTACCTTTATCCCACCCGGAAATATCTTCTCATTTGACAAATCTGGCATCGGTACATCTCTGCACATAAAAAACTGATTTTCCTCTGCAACGCAATCCATACGATTCAGCTTGAAAGCCTGTAATCTTCCCGTTCTAAACACCAGCCCCATACGTACCAGCTCGACCATTTAAAAACCAGATAATATGGTTCTACCCTTCGGTTACTCTCTCCAGACGGAGCATAATACTTAAACTGTATGATGTGCCTGTTTTCTATTGCGTTCTGGATTACCTCAATCTTCGGAGCAAGAGAACCTTTATACCATGAAGACAAATCTATCAGTATAGAATCTCTTCCACTGATGAACTCTGATGATCCGGTCTGGATTTTCTCCATCAATTGACTGTAGTATCGGCTTCCACTCACACTGTCAAGACTCCTCAGGCCCGCAAGAATCATCTGCATATCTTTGGAAGTCAGAATCGTCCTATCCATACGATATCCGTCCATAATACTTATACCACCACCGGTACCCTGCGCAGTTCTTATGGGAATACCCGCTTTACAAAGATCTTCAATATCCCGGTTTATTGTCCTGCGAGATACCTCAAATCTTTCTGCCAGTTCAGGAGCCGTTGTCTTATCTTCCTGCAGTAAGATTGATAATATTCCGATAAGTCTATCTATTTTCATAGTTTCTCACACTCCATGTATATCATAGCCAACTTAACACGACAACATTATGTCATGTTTATTTTATTATATATAATAATCTGAAAAACTCAAAGTTCAATATATTTGAAACCACTTCCAACTTCTGAAAGAGTGGATATTGTAAAAAAGATAAAAAGCTCTATTTTTTCCATATCCGGAAAGGGATGTTTATGAATCTATATAGTATTGTTGGATTTGATGATTCACCAATTGCATCAGAAGCAATTATTCCAATAAGCACTAAAAGAAAACCTACACCACAAACTGACATTATCCAATTTGTGCTACTTATCATCCTTTGATGAATATACAAATGGCTGTCACACAGAGTATTTTACTCGCATAACAGCCACCACAAATTTTCACCTAAATTCAGCTTTATTTCTTTTCAAAAAAACTATATCACTTCCATATACCATAGCTAAATCACTATCATTGGCCAGAAAAAGGTCGTATTCTTCATGTTTTATCCTCGAAGGTTTCATTCTTTCATATATTGAAAGATTCCAAGAATGCTTACATTTCTT
Source organism: Agathobacter sp. (assembly GCA_036311465.1). Lineage (GTDB taxonomy): Bacteria > Bacillota > Clostridia > Lachnospirales > Lachnospiraceae > Roseburia. The sequence continues at coordinate 12,039 of JAXJPW010000043.1, read as the reverse complement.
GCATCTATATATAAGCCAAACATCTACTCTATTACCGTTAGCATTTACCCTAAACTTTCCTGAGTTGATAAACTCCTGCTTTTTTCCACAGCTACCACAGCGATGGTACACTCTTAATGAACTCAAATTACTTCTCCGACCAATTCTTCAGATTTTGTAGTTCTTAAGATTCTGTAAATGCTTTTCTCTGACAAAGAATATTCTCTAGCTAGTATCTTGGTTGAAACACCATTTCTATATTTCGTACATATCTCCAGATTGCGTGTTTTGTAATACTGCTTTGTCTCTGTCTGACTTCCCCAATCCTTTTTCTCTTTACATGGAATATATATAATTTCTCCACTTACATATTGCTGAATAGTTTCAATTAATTCTTTTGGCAGAATTTCTTCTGCTTTAACATAGCTCATTTTATCCTCCTATTTAACATTCGGATTCATCTGAGCCTAACTATTCTTTTTTTAAGCCCAGACTACTGAGCAATAACATATCTTTTAAGCATATATTCATTTCCCCTTTCCCAATATCTTTGTTTACTATATCATCTGATTTGTCATAAATGCAATCTCATATTTCTTTTATAAACAAAGATGATACATAAATTCCATTAATTATTTCTCTCAACAATTAACACCCGAGCATCAACACTCTCTGTCCTATTTTCATATTCTTTCGTTAAATATCATTTCCAGTTATCTTCGCCATTTTTTCTTTGTATATAGCAACCGCATGGCATATCAAATACTTGTCCTATACTCTGGTCCATCATATACGCAGAATATAATGATATAATTCGGGCATCTTCTTCTGCATGCTCCTCATTACATAAGAATTGCCACATTCCATCATCAGCATCATGTGATATATATGTTATTGCTTTTTCTTTATCCATTACATGTCTACACACTATACAAGCTGTGTTAGGTGCATCTTCAAATGGGAAATCCATTTTTATTCCTCCTCATAATACAAATATTTCGCAAATCTATCTGCTGCTTCATGTACTTCTTTGAGAAATTCCTTTATGTTCTTATATTTTGAATGTGTCATTTCTACTTCCATTAATATGGGACCATCAAATCCCGCCTGTTTCAACAATGGTAGTATTTCATCAAAATTGATAAATCCTTCTCCTGGGATAACATGATCAACAAACTCTCTGATTCTGTCAGACAAGTGTACTGCCGTTAGATTATTGCTTTGTCTACATAGCAATTCCATATTTCTTGGGCCATCTATCTGATCATGAGATGAATCATAACAAAATCCTATGTAATCACTATTTCCGATTTCAATCATCTCCTCACATAATTTCGTAGGTAATCCAGGTACAACATTTTCGAATGCAAATTTAACATTATTTTTTTCAGCTATGTCTTCTATATCTTTTATTATCTATAATCCGCGTATTATTTTCAAATAATCTTGTCGATGATCAACAACAGCATAGATAATAACTTTCTTATTGTGCTCATCAATTTTATAAAAAACAAGATACTTCTCAAAAATAAGAACTTTGTATCCTTGCCTTTTTAGAACTGGATATTTAGGCTCTGAACCAATATATGGATTATCCTTCTGATACCGGCATCAGCTGTATCAGTTCGTAAAATCTCATATTTCATTCTTGACCCTCCTGAAGCATTTCTCTTAGTTCATCAAATGTTTCTGATGTAGGAGCACCCCGCCCATTTTTCACATCGTCTTCAGCTTCAGCTAAAATTTCAAGTAATTCTATACGAGCTTTCATATTTTTATAATCTTCATATGAAAGAGAAACTGTATCTCCTCTGCCATTTACTGTAATAATAACTGCTTCTTTATTCTCCTTGCACTGCTTTGATATTTCATTGTAATGATTTCTCAAATCAGCAGAAGGTCTGATTGTTTCTTGTAATGTAAACATAGCTAATCACCTCTGTTTTATATATGCAAATTATATCAAAGCATGTCTATGTCTTAAATTAGTATAAATTATCTTGATATCGACAAAATTTATATACCAAAATGTATTACAAATTTTCCTTCTTGTTTTGCTTTATTTAGTAATCCTTTTAGTTCTTCTACATTATCAGCTTTATCAAGTACAATAAGAAAGGCATCCAATGAAGATGGCGGAATTAACGTAATTCCCCAATATGCTAATCCCTTTTCTGGACGAGCTAGTGTGTGCCAATAACACTCTATTTGAGAAAAAGCATTTAAGAGAGGCTCAATATGATTATCATGAATAGAGATACAGTTATATTTTTCAGGTTCATATTCATCATATCGTTTATCCTCAACTGGATCTGTTTTCATAATACCAAAATCATGTTTTGCCAATAAATTCACCTCCAATCAACATCATCTTATAGAAATGAGAATCCATTCCCATCTCCCACTCATAGTTATCATCCTTCTCTGATCATTCAGGATAATAAGTTTCTGTCCATTTTTTGTATATTTCAAAGGATATGTCTTAGTCAATAAAATAAGAAGTTGACGTTTTTAGACCGAAATTTCATAATAACAGTTTGTGATTGCTTCTGACACAATTACCGTGTTCACGAGAACCCCGCCGCATTTTTTTATTACAGTAGATGTGTCCTGTGACTCTCTGAAATATCTGTGATAATCAAAGGATATGTCGTCTGAAAATACTGCCAGTCCATTCATTGCATAATCAATCCCAAGTATTCTAGCCTGTTCATATGAAATAGTATCCGTTTGGTTTTCACTTCTATATTCATACAGCAGACTAGCATAGTATTTTCCTGATGGTTCACTGCTTACTGTTACCGATTTCAATTTATTTTCATAACTTCAGCCAATTTTGTTTTGTCAGATAAGTGAAATGTTCTGTTCTAACATCTCCCATAAGTTGGCAGGGCTTGTTTTCTTCAGTGTGATGATAGGTAAATCCGCACTTTTCCTGGCATCGTTTTGATTTTTCATTGCCGTCATAATATCCGCACCACATAGCATTATAGCCTAATTCAAGAAAAGCATGCTTCTGTACTGCTTTGACTGCTTCCGGCATCAGTCCCTGTCCCCAGAATGGTACTCCTATCCAATATCCTACCTCTATCTCATCCTCTGCTGCAACCGTATGTGACTGAGCCGGTGGTATCAGGCCTATGCTGCCTATTGGCACCTTATCTTCTTTTAGACAAACAGCATATATTTCCTCTGCCGATAAAACGTTTTTTATAATCTCAAGGCTATTCTCCACACTTGTATGAACAGGCCATCCTGCAATTGGACCAACCTCTGGATCCTTTGCATATCTGTATAAGCTTTCTGCATCCTTCTCCTCCCATGGACGAAGAATCAATCTTTCTGTTTCTAGTATCATACCCTAATCCTCCTTTACCAGCTGCTTTCTAATATGATTAGTAATGGAATCAAACACTTCAGGAGTCATACTTACAATTCTGCTCCACATTCGCACACCCTGATATGCATAGAGAATTATATTTACAATCTCCTTAACATTCACTGTATTGAATTCTCCTCTGTCCATGCCATATTCAATAAGATTCGACCATTTCTCTTCACCTATCCTATTGTAATAATTCATCCTGTCATTTGAACAGGTACATGAATATTCATACATTGCCAGAGATAATGAATCTTCTGAATGTTCCATATCATCCCTCAGCAGCACAAGAGCTCTGTCAAGAATATCTGTTGCTGACATTCCAGCTTCTATTTCTTTTTGAAAATTCATTTCATCTTTCTGATTGATTTTCTCAAGAATTGCCTCGAATACTTCTCTTGTGCTTCCAAAATGGCTATACAGCCCTCCTCTGCTCATTCCAGTTGCTTGACAGATGTCCTTCATAGTAATCTTATTGAATCCATCCCTTGCAAACAACTCGTATGAAGAATCCAGAATGCTTTCTCTTGTTCGTTCCTTCTTGCTAATCATATTTACACCTCTTTTCGACATCTGTGTCGATTTTTATTTTAGACACTTGTGTCGATTTTGTCAAGAAGAAATCTATGGCTTAATACTAACTGCATTTCAACTACTGGTTAAATGCATCCACTCGACCAGGGTGCTATATTAGATTTCAACGAATAGAAAGGATATCACTATATGAATTTACCAATCAGTGTCACTCAAAGTGACCTATTAGAAATATTATTAAATGTCGCTACTGTTCGCCCAGTATTTATCTGGGGGGCTCCTGGAATTGGAAAATCAGCACTTGTAGAAAGATTTGCTGATGAAGTAGGCTTGCCTTGTGTTTCACTACTTGGAAGTCAGCTTGCACCAGAAGATATCATTGGTATTCCTCAGATTCAGGATGATGTAAGCACATTTCTTCCACCAAAAATGATTGCAAGAAAGGAGCCATATGTATTATTTCTTGATGAGCTTAATGCCTGTTCTCAGGAAGTACAGAAGGCTTTCTACAGCCTGATTCACGAAAAAAGAATCGGTGAGTATCATCTTCCAGAAGGAAGTATTGTAATCGGAGCAGGCAATAGAGCTCAGGACTCTGCAATTGTAAAGACCATGTCTTCTGCTCTTGTAAACAGAATGTTTCATGTGCAGCTCAAGGCAGATCCTATGCAGTGGATTACCTGGGCCTATGAGAATAATCTCCATCCATGGGTAATTGATTATATTACTCAAAGACCTGATCACCTTTTCTCCGAGCCACCAAAGACAGAGGAACCATACTCTACACCTAGATCCTGGCATATGCTTAGCGATGCATTAAAGGAATATGGTGCCGGCCATAAGGATATCTCTGAGTCCATGCTTCGTATGATTTCCTTTGGATGCATAAGTTCAAGTCATGCAGGAATGTTTCTTGCATATACCAAGCAGCTTGGCAACAAAAATTTGATTAACGACATTATCAAGGGAGAATCAAAGTGGCCATCAAAACCAGAAGAACGTGATGTTCTTTACTTCCTTGCACAGTCCTTCAGGGCCAGGTTACTTCAGGAGCTTCCAAAGAATAAGAATACACTTGGAAGCGATGGAAAATTTCTTGCCCACAGAGCAAAGGCTTTGATGAAGGAGCTTGCCTCAATTAACCATGAAATTGCACAAATGGTAGTCTCTGCTGATGAAGGAAAGGTTTTACCTGAATGGTTCATGGTAGAAATCATTAGAGATCTGCCAAGATTAGTACAGAATTAGGAGGTCAGGATGGCAAGAGATTCCAAAACCAGGAAAAAAAAGAAAAAATCTCAAGCTGAGATAAACCGTGAAAATCTTCAGGCTGGAATATCACTCATAAATCAGCATCCACTATTTGGTGACTGTTTTAACTGCTATCTAATTTATGATGGAAAAAATATGGGAAAGCATGTATATGCCACTGTTTCATCCACAGGGGAAATTCTGCTAAATGAAAATATGTTTCTGCAAGCCAAACAATGGGCTTATGTAATAGCACACGCAAAGCTTCATCTGGCATTTGGTCATTTCGATGCTGAAAAAATGCCAGGATATCAAATTACTGATATCACTGGTAAAAGAATTTGGAAAACTGATTTTATTCCTCTTCTTTGGAATATGGCATGTGATATTTACATTGACAAGTTTCTTGCAGACATTAAGTTTGGACAACCTATTCATGAAAAAATTGAGACTGTGTTTTCCGGTTCTCTTGATGATGAAATCAAAATATACAATCAACTTTTGGAACAGAATATCACAGGAAGCAATAATCAATTTGGTACCGCAGCAATTGGTTGGCTAGACATGAAAGGACTGGATTCACCTCTTGAATACGATGATTCCAAAGGACAGTTTAATCGTTACTCAAAGGGCTTCAGTCAGGCCCTTGCCAGATCTGTAACAAAGGCAGTAAGCAATGCTGCCGGTTTAGAGTACAAAAGTGATAATTACCTGTCTCCTGGTATTCAGGCAGCAAAATGGTTCATAAACCATTATCCCCTACTTGGCGGACTGGCCTCTCACTTTAAAGTCATTGAAGATTACAGTTATTGTCAAAGGAATGATATCCAAATTGCAGCCATTGATGTGACATTGGGAGAACTATATCTAAATCCAAGTGCAGCTCTCTCATCTGAAGAGTTAAAATTTATACTAGCCCATGAATATCTTCATGCAGGGCTTATGCATCACAATAGGTGTAATGGAAGGGATCATTATCTATGGAACGTAGCCTGCGATTTTGTCATAAATGGGTGGCTACATGAGTTACAGATTGGAGCCATGCCAGAGATTGGTCTTTTATATGATGAATCTCTTCAAGGAATGTCCGCAGAAAGTATCTATGATTTGATGCTGTCTGACATGAGAAAATATGAAAAGTTAAACACCTTTAGAGGCTATCACAAAGGAGATATTATGGGCGGCTCTGCTTCAAGAAACTCATGTGGAACAAGCCTTGATGACTTTTGCAGAAGTGCACTGCAACAGGGTCTCGAATACCATGTGGACTCAGGTAGAGGACTTGTGCCAGCAGGACTTATCGAAGAAATCAGAGCATTATCCATGCCTGCAATTCCTTGGGATGTAAGCCTGGCTAAATGGTTTGATAACTATTTTGCTCCACTTGAGAAGCATAGAACATATGTCAGGCCAAGTCGCCGTCAGGCCTCCACTCCAGACATTCCAAGACCCCGCTGTGCTCCTCTTGATATTGCCATAGACAGCAGAACCTTTGGTGTAGTCATAGACACATCCGGATCCATGGATGCTAAAACAATTGGTAAGGCCCTTGGCTCAATTGCAAGCTATTCTGTGGCTCATGATGTTCCTTTTGCAAGAGTAGTATTCTGTGATGCCAGTGCCTATGATGCCGGCTACATTTCCCCTGATGATATTGCAGGACGGGTTGCAGTAAAAGGTCGTGGTGGTACTGCTTTGCAGCCTGCAGTCAATTTGCTTGAAGCCGCAAAAGATTTTCCGAAGGATGGTCCGATTCTAATCATTACTGATGGGTATATTGAGGATTGTCTTCATGTAAAGCATGAGCATGCTTATCTCCTGCCTGAAGGGAGGCGTCTTCCATTTAGAGCTAAGGGACAAGTGTTCTATTTTGATAATTGAAAGGATTTGTTCTATGCGATGGGGAATAGAGACTTCTTTCCCCTCCTCTCCCTAAAAAAATGGCAGGCTGCCGTTGTGATCATAGTCTTATGATTTTTAAAATCCATGAATCTACTATATTCGTATTTCACTTTGCTAAGGCTATAGCCTATAACATTATCAAAATCATCACTCTGAAGCAAAAACTTCACAAACATAGTTCCAAGATAGTAACCAACATCGCCATATCCTTCAAAACGAACCCAATCTCCAAAATAGCGTTGGTTCTTATCTGTCATAGTTAATAAATCTTCAAAAAATGATTGCTTAATCATTTCTTTATTACTGTCACACCAGCTTTTCCAACCATTCTTATCTTGATGAAAATACTCATCATTGCCAACCACCTTCTGCTCAAATACCATAGCAACACCTTCTGTAAACATTTGCCAGAGAAATCTATCCGAAAAACTATCTGTTTTCTCATCCAAAACTCCGTATTGAGATTGATAGACATGTCCTAACTCATGGACAATTAAGCCTGTCATATCATCAATATTCCCCCATCCAAGTTCTAATATTTTCTCAATTCCAAGTAACACCGTAGTAATCCCATTTATTTCTGTTACCCATCCAGCACCATTGCACAAACCAATATATAGAATTACATTAGCGTTTACAGTCCTATTGAATACTTTAATAATTCTTTCATCAAGGGTATTAGTTACAATTTGAAAAGATTGGATTATCTCTTTACACAAGGCAGAATTATCTTTTACATAATCCAACGTTGGAAGAAAGTTTTTTTGCCATGAATAACCAGCATCAAGGCAATCCCGCATATCATCAATGCATAATTCTTTTGCACCTGGAACACATTTATCTATGTAAGACTTCCATTTATCAAGATTAAAGTGTTCTGTATCAAATACTGACTTAATATGTGAGTAAGTATTAATTATATTCATATTAATTTACCTTCCTACTACACTTTTAGATCTTTCGTGCCTAGCCAGCTATATTGGCATCACTGTATGTTCCATCAGCTTCTACATCGACTTCAATTGCATGTCCCCAAAACATATCACCATCATCATAATACAGGGTAATACTTCCGTCTGAATTGACGCATATGTCATTTAATTCCATTCTCTCTATGAACATTTCTTGCGTTATCTCATCAGGTTTATCCTCGCTGTCATCATCTGCAAGCCAGTCATTAGCTAACTCTAATAATTGTTCTGACGCATATTCCCTGCTCTTCTTGTCAAATCCCGCTTTGTCCTTTGCGATTTGCTGGAAGATTGACATTGCTTTATTAGCTGTTTCTTCGCAGTCTTCGTCTGATTCTAATGTGACTGACACTTCATTTCCGCACCAGTCCATTTCACATGCGAACCATGAAAGTTCCCTATCCAATTCGAAAGTTCCAAACTGGCTTTCAATTGTAACAGGCTTTTGCAGATATTCTTTTATTTCCTCAAGCTTTTCATTTTTAACATCTTCCTCGAGAATCTTAATTAGCATATACCTGTTGTTCATTATCTCAGACTGATACTCAGCTAATTCCTTTTGAACACATTTACGAACAAGAAGTCGGTATATTCCATACTTAGCGAATTCATAGCCCCAGCCTTCATTATCAGACTTGTTACTTATAATCCATTCTATTCTGCCCTTTTTGCGGGATGGTTCATCTGATGTATTATTTATACTAGCAGCAAATCTAACAGAAGGAGTCATCCATGCTCCCCTGATACTGGCACCACAACAGGTATCATCAACGAGAACTGTTATTTCCATTTCCTCATTTTCAAATTCTTGTTCAAATTTCTTTTTTTCATCTATAGTCATTATCTTTTCTCCTTTGTTTTCATATAAATCCTCAGATATGTATTTTCCGGTATCAGCCACCAGAACAACAGGGTATCCAATAACCAATTATCAGTGTCAAAATTCCGATTCCTAAATATATCTTTGGTATTATTTGAAACCTTCTATCCCTTTTCTGCTGTATAAAAATATGTCATATAATACGAAAAAGAATATCATTCCTGCATTATCCCTTTCACTTCCGCATCAGGTATGGATAAAGCAGATAGATTTCGATATTGGCACATGCTTGCTTTATGATTGCTATCCCAGTCTCTAATTACTTGATTTAATTCACTAATATATGCACCGTCCATTTCCAGAGTAATCAAATAATCTCTTATGTAACCTAAGCCATATCGATAAAATTCCTCCCTTGCCGCGAGAATGTTTATCTCCGAAATATAGTCATAGCCTTTGCACCAAAGTACCGGTCTATTTTTCATTTTGTCGATTACTGTGGCATCATCTTTCCAGTCATCATAAGTATTGAATTCCTTTTGGGTTATAATGTGAGTTGTATATCCTCTAAAGCCTTTATTTTTTATTTTGACATAGAAAAAGTCCTCACCTACATTAGACACCATAACCGGAAGCAGTCTGGAAAAATCTATTGTATGGTCTTCCTTTATCATATCGGTTTGCATATAGTTGGTCTCTATCTTAACCTCCGGATCTCTGTAATAGATTCCCGGTCCAAACAAACGATACATGAATTCTATTATTTTTTTATCAAGCTTCTGTCCGAAGGCTTTTGAGTTCTCAGGATTTCCAACTCCCACAAACACAATTGCTGCTCCAAAAAGAAATAAAAAGCAATACCATAGTGCAATCTTTAATCCACTATCATAATATTGTTGCAATTCATATATGCCTAGAATACTAAATATTATTCCCACTATAACATTAATAAAATCTAAACGAAAACCGACTCTTTTTTCTGGTATGTAAATTCTTATTCCTTCATCACAAGCATTTATATATGCTGTTATTGAATAATCCAGATTTCTTCCCAGGTGAAGTCCAAAAACTGTAGTCCAGCCTTGTCCCTGCTTTTGGACTTTATCCTTTTCACTCAAATTATTGAGTACCTGTGTGACATATTCCTTATTATACTTTGACTTATATAGCGCCCTTACCTCTTTCATAGCACATTAATACGCAATCTTTAGACTTTCGCCCTCTACATTGACACCTTCACTCTTAGTAATCTTAAGTCTTTGGTCTGCTGTCAGGCCGATAGTTTCACCATCATGCAAATATACGTCTTCTGAGATGACATAATCAGCAATATTTATCAGCATGTCTCTAATTTCAGAAGGCTGTTTATCTGAATTAACAATCTCAATCTCATCTTTTCCAAAACACTTAAGGCCGCAGGTATAGGCTGATACGCCTTCTTCGCTACGGCTCAGTCCGAACCAGACTAAGTTAAATATTGGCAGACTGCCATCTTCCATAATCTCTGACATTGCCGCAAACATTTTCGCTTCTTGTACAACCTCATTTGCATATACACCAAGCGTATTTTCCTGTCGGCATAATGTGGTAATGGCTTTTGTGTATAATTTTGCTTTTTCTTCTATTGAGCCTTCTCCCATAACTGTCACTATCACATGGGCCTTATGTGTTTGTGTTACAGTCACAGCATCTGGCCACATATAATTGAACTGGGCATTTGCTTCCGCTTCACCGTCTGGAACAGGAAATCCCATGTATCCTAACACTAAAAGCATGGAATCTACTCCATAGACTCTTGAGTCCACATCTGAGTCTTCATCTGAATTCTCATCCATATCTTCTTTTCCTTCGCCTAAACTAATTCCCCACTCCTTGGCAAAAGAATTTTCAAATTCTTCGGGATTGAATACAGGATCCTTAAAAAGTACAAATCCCATAAAGTTTGAAGCATTCTCCATTCTCTCTTCACGTTCTTCTTCTGAAGCTGCCATGCGTTTCCAATAATCCTTCAAAAATGCTAACAGTTCCTTAGCGTCATCGATTTCTGTTTTCTCATCGTATTTTTTCATCTCACTAAAGACGCCGGAATCACTTGAAATTGCCAAGAGCCAAGGTGACATCAGTGATTTTTTATACTTAAAGATTTTGCAGACAATTCCATCCTCATCTGTAAACTCTCTTGTAAATTCGATTTTTTTAGGTTTGCAGCCTAATTCATTTGGATGCATCAGCCATTCTACTACCTGCATTTTGTCAAATACATAATTATCCATTGCTCTTGTCTCCCTTTTTACTAAAATGTCATAGTTACTTGGAAATTATAGCAAATTTACCTGGTTATTTATATGATACTTTTGACATAAAATAAGGGCCTATTTTGCTGTTCTTACATAATGTCCCAGCTTCCAAACTCTACTCTTTCTGGTTTCTTATCATGTTGACCAATCATCTTTTCCATCCAGATCATGTCATACCATTTTTCAAACTTATAGCCTGATTTGTGAAATGTTCCAACAAGCTCAAATCCTATGCTCTTATGAAAATAAAAGCTGTCATTTGACAAATGTACATCTTCTTCTATTGGGACAGCGATGCATGCATTCATATTCAGTATTCCCATGTCTTTAAGGGATTTTTCCAACTGTTGGTACAAGATTCTTCCGATTCCCTGTCGCTTTGAATCCTGTCGAAGATATATTGTGGTTTCAACCGACCAGTCATATGCTGCCCTTGCCTTAAATGTATTGGCATATGCATATCCCAAAATCTTTCCGTTTTCACTTGCCTTTATGTATGGATATTTTGAAGAAATCTGCTTTATTCTGTTTACAAATTCTTCCACTGTTGGAACTTCATACTCAAATGATACTGCTGTTTCTTTTACATATGGAGCATATATGCTAAGCAGCTCCTTTGCATCTTCAATTGTTACTTTTTCTATTTTCATATGTTCTCCTCTAATATCTTCTTACAAAATGCAAACTTTTGAAAAGAGGTTACGATTCTTCCTGGTGCCCAAAGTATCAAAGGTCTGCATTTATATTACTATTCCATTGCAATGGTCGATTTCATGCTGAATAATCGAGAACGCTCCATAGTCGGTACTTATCATAAATCTACAGCCGCCAGATTGACGACTGTACTTGCATTTTATTTTCTGATATGTTTTGGAAGCTTATTTGACCATGGCAATAATTCTT
>JAXJPW010000042.1:0-59423 GCA_036311465.1 Agathobacter sp. | reverse complement strand
TTTCCAACCTGTCAGCAGATATCACATCTGTAATCAAATGTAAAGTAAGTGAATGGATTGGCTCTCAAGCCTCATTTATTCAGGCTTTATTTGGAAATGTCTGCTGGGAAAGTTGAGTATGTTATATTATTTTTAGGGTTTATTGGGAGGTTACAAATGATTTTCAAAAGAACAGATGAATTGAAGCCAGGAATGAGACTGGCCAAACCTATCTATAACAAGAACGGGGTACTGCTTTACGATCGAAACTCAGAGCTTACTTTTCCAGGAATTAACAGTGTCAAAAATTTCGGTCTTATTGGTGTATACATTCTTGAGCCTGCCGAACCATTACCTCCACTTACCAGAGAGGATCTCGAGTTCGAGCAAAAGCAGACTGTCTATATGTTCCAGCTTAGAGAGGTTTTTGACTTAATTCGGAAGCATAAGAATATAGATCTTCTTTCAGAAATAGTTAAGAACATTAATTTTAAATATGGAAATCTTGATCATCGCATCAATTTCAATCAGAACCTTCGCAGTTCCGAGGACTTTGTCTATAAACACGCCATAAGTGTGGCACTTCTTGTTGCCATGCTGGGACACAAATCACAATTGGATGAAAAGACACAGTTATCACTTATTACTGCTGCCCTGCTATATAACTATGGTTACATTTTTATCCCATATCACATACAGCAAAAAGGTGATGATTTGGATTCTTCTGACAGGGAAATAATTCAGGAGTGTCTGGAAAAGGGCATCGAATTCCTTTCTCCATATCGTGAGAAGCATCCTTATATGCAAAAAGCCTGTGCTCTCATTCAGTATCATACCTACAAGACTAACGAGAGCAAGCGAATCAATAATCCAGATGCTTCCATTGTGCTACTGGATGATATTTTATCAATTGCAATTGACTTTGATCTTGCTACAGGAATCAGAGTAGGAGAAAAGCCTGAATCAGAAATCATGGCCATGAAAGCCTTTATGGAAGAACCGGATAAATATAACCCTGAGATAGTTGATAATCTTGCCAACAGCATTCATATTGTTCCTGCCGGAGCCAGTGTTGATTTGTCAACTAAGGATAAAGGAATTGTTCTGGTAGAAAATCCAAATGATTTTATGAGACCTTTACTGCTTAGATTATCAAATAACCAGCTATATGATTTAAGCATTGACAGAATTTATTCTCATATGAAAATTGTTGATATTATGAAGACCATGGACAATAGAATTGCTATTGATGAGGATACCCTTAAACAATTTCAGGCAGATGGCAGGATAAGTTCTACTGCCCAAAAGTTTAAGGACGGACTATATTCCTGATATAATAGAGCTTCGTGATCATTCTATTAAATTATAAAAACGAGTAGTGTTTTTCCACTACTCGTTCTTTTTTATGTGTTCTTTTATATATTCTTAACCTTTGCAATATCTACTGGTGTGAGCTTTCCACTTGCTGTCTCTAATGACTGTGCAAGTGCATTAGCTGTATCCATTGCTGTGATACAGTAGACTCCTGTCTCAATTGCATTACGTCTGATAAGGAATCCGTCGCGGCTCTTATCTCCATTACCCTGAGTTGGTGTATCAATAACAAGGTCTATCTTGTGACCAAGAATAAGGTCCATAACATTTGGCGATTCCTGAGAAATCTTGTTAACTCTAAGGGCCTTTACGCCATGCTCATTAAGGTATTTTGCTGTACTTCTTGTAGCATAGATTTTGTATCCCAGAGCCTCAAATCTCTTGGCTACTCCTACTGCCTCCGGCTTATCTGCATCCTTAACTGTCATTATCATCTGCTTATGCTTTGGAAGCTCTACTCCTGCTCCAAGGAAAGCTTTATATAATGCTCCGTTAAAGGTCTTGTCAATTCCAAGACACTCTCCTGTAGATTTCATCTCTGGTCCAAGTGAAATCTCTGCTCCACGTAATTTCTCAAAAGAGAATACCGGCATCTTAATTGCGATGTAATCTGCTGTTGGTGCAAGACCTGGCTCATAACCCATTCCGCGGATTGTCTCGCCCATAATTATCTTAGCTGCAAGGTCAACAATTGGAATACCTGTCACCTTACTGATATATGGTACTGTTCTTGAAGAACGTGGGTTAACCTCGATTACATATATATCATCATCCATTGCGATAAACTGGATGTTAATCATTCCTACTACATGAAGCGCCTTTGCAAGTCTTCTTGTATATTCTACAAGGGTATCCTTAGCCTTCTGGGAGATTGTGTGGGCCGGATATACTGAAATACTATCTCCTGAATGTACACCGGTACGCTCAATATGCTCCATAATTCCAGGAATAAGAATATCCTCTCCATCGCAGATTGCATCAACCTCGATTTCTTTTCCCATAAGGTACTTATCTACAAGGATTGGATGATCCTGAGCTATCTGATTAATAATTCCGATAAACTCATCTATCTCTTCATCATTCCATGCTATCTTCATACCCTGTCCACCAAGTACATATGATGGTCTTACAAGTACCGGATAGCCTATACGGTTTGCAACCTCTTTTGCCTCTTCTGCTGTGAAAACAGTTCCACCGGAAGCTCTTGGGATATCTGTCTCCTCAAGGATTTTATCGAAAAGCTCTCTATCCTCGGCAGCATCTACGTCCTCTGCCTTTGTTCCAAGAATTGGAACACCCATCTTCATAAGAGCCTCTGTAAGCTTAATAGCTGTCTGTCCACCAAACTGAACTACTGCTCCGTCAGGCTTCTCAACATTTACGATGCTTTCAACGTCCTCGGCTGTAAGTGGCTCAAAGTAAAGCTTATCAGCAATATCAAAGTCTGTTGAAACTGTCTCAGGGTTGTTGTTAACAATAACTGTCTCCCAGCCTTCCTTTGCAAAAGCCCATGTACAGTGTACTGAACAGTAATCAAACTCTACACCCTGTCCAATTCTGATTGGACCAGAACCAAGTACAAGAACCTTTTTCTCCGGCTTGGTAACTGCTGCTTCATTCTCACTGCCGAATACTGAATAGTAATATGGTGTCTCTGCTGCAAACTCTGCTGCACAGGTATCTACCATTTTATATGCTGCTACAATTCCATTGTCATAGCGCATCTGCTTAATTTCATCCTCTGACTTACCTGTAAGACGTGCAATTACATTATCAGGGAACTCAATTCTCTTTGCTTCCTTAAGAAGCTCTACTGTAAGCTCGTTAGCTGTTGTTCCCATTGCTGATGCAACAGCGTCATTACATTTAATAAGTGTCTGCTCCATTTCCACAAGGATTGCAATCTTATCAATAAACCAGAAGTCAATCTGTGTTATCTCGTGAATATGCTCATATGATTTGCCTCGGCGAAGCTCCTCTGCAATAACCCAGATTCTTCTATCGTCTACAATCGCAAGCTGCTCATCAAGCTCCTGGTCTGTCAAATGATTAAAGTCATATGACTGAAGACAGTCCACATGCTGTTCAAGAGATCTGATTGCCTTCATTAATGCTCCCTCGAAGTTATCACAGATACTCATAACCTCTCCGGTAGCCTTCATCTGTGTTGTAAGCTTACGGCTGGCTGTAAGGAACTTATCAAATGGAAGTCTTGGTATTTTTACTACGCAATAATCAAGCATTGGCTCGAAGCTTGCATATGTCTTCTGTGTGATTGCGTTCTTTATCTCATCAAGTGTGTATCCAAGAGCAATCTTGGCTGTAACCTTGGCAATTGGATATCCTGTTGCCTTTGATGCAAGGGCCGAAGAACGTGAAACTCGTGGATTTACCTCGATTACACAGTACTCAAATGTATCCGGATGAAGGGCATACTGAACGTTACATCCTCCTGTAATCTCAAGCTCATCAATAATGTTGAGAGCTGAGCTTCTTAACATCTGATATTCCTTATCTCCAAGGGTCTGAGAAGGAGCTACTACAATTGAATCTCCTGTATGTACACCAACAGGATCAATGTTCTCCATGTTACATACTGTAATGCAGTTACCGTTAGCATCACGCATTACCTCGTACTCTACTTCCTTCCATCCTGCGATACAACGCTCTACAAGAACCTCTCCCACACGACTAAGTCTAAGACCGTTTGAAAGAATCTCAATGAGCTCCTGCTCATTATGAGCGATTCCACCACCAGAGCCGCCAAGTGTGAAAGCCGGACGAAGTACTACCGGATAACCGATTGTGTTGGTAAAAGCGATACCATCCTGCACGTTGTTTACAACCTTGGAAGCAGCGATTGGCTCACCAATTTTCTCCATAGTATCCTTGAAGGCCTGACGGTCCTCAGCCTTGAAAATTGTCTGTGCAGTTGTACCAATAAGCTTGATGCCCTGTTCCTCTAAAAATCCACACTCTGCAAGCTCCATACCAAGGTTAAGTCCTGCCTGTCCTCCAAGTGTAGGAAGGATACTGTCCGGCTTCTCCTTGATACATATTTCCTTGAGAACATCAAGTGTAAGTGGCTCAATATATACCTGATCTGCAATTTCTTTATCTGTCATGATTGTAGCTGGGTTTGAGTTAACAAGACATACCTCTACGCCTTCCTCTTTAAGAGAACGACATGCCTGTGTTCCAGCGTAGTCAAATTCAGCTGCCTGTCCAATTACAATTGGGCCAGAACCGATAACTAATACTTTTTTAATATCATGATTTCTTGGCATTACTGTTCTCCTCCCATCATTTCAATAAATCTGTCAAACAGGTATCCTGAATCCTGTGGTCCAGGACATGCTTCAGGATGGAACTGTACTGTAAAAATGTTCTTTCCTACATATTTAAGTCCCTCATTTGTTCCATCATTTACATTTACAAAGGCTGGCTCTGCAACCTTTGGATCAAGCTTGTCTGTGTCTACCACATAGCCATGATTCTGGGATGAAATATATACTCTTCCTGTTGCAAGATCCTTAACCGGATGATTTCCTCCACGATGTCCGTACTTCATCTTGTGTGTATCTGCCCCTGTGGCAAGGGCCATAAGCTGATGACCAAGACAGATTGCAAAGATTGGTACCTGGCTGTCATACAGTTTCTTTACTTCTTTAATAATTTCTGTACATTCCTTTGGATCTCCAGGCCCGTTAGAAAGCATAATTCCATCCGGATTAGTTGCTAAAATCTCCTCTGCACTTGTATGAGCCGGATAAATTGTTACCTCACAGCCTCTGTCATTAAGTGACTTAGCAATGTTATTCTTGGCACCAAAATCCATAAGGGCAACCTTCTTACCTGCGCCCTTCATAACTGTTTTTTCTGAGCAGGTAACTTTATCTACAACGTTACCAGTTGTATATTCTTTAAGTTTAGGGATGATTTCATCTAGATTATAATTCTCATTTGTTGTAATCATACCATTCATTGTACCCTTCTCACGAAGAATCTTAGTCAATGCTCTGGTATCAATTCCAGCAATACCTGGAATATCATTATCTGAAAGGAAGTCTTGAATTGTGCCCTCGCATCTGAAATTGCTTGGCATACGTGAAAGTTCTCTTACAATATAACCATCTGGCCATGGACGCCCTGATTCCATATCCGGAGTTATTCCATAATTTCCAATAAGTGGATAAGTCATTACAACTGCCTGCCCTGCATAGGAAGGATCAGTCAACACTTCCAAATAACCAGTCATGGATGTGTTAAACACTATTTCGCTAATGACTTCTTTTGTGGAACCTATACTGGTTCCGGTAAATACATTACCATCTTCGAGAATTAAAAATGCCTTCATATCTACCCTAACCTTTCTTCTAAATTTGTATTTACGCAAAAAAAAAGAGAAATTCTCTTTTTCTTTTGATTAAACTTTGCCTAAATTGATAAGAGTTTATCATATGTTTGTTATTTTTTCAAGCACCAATTTCCAAATATCTTTTTTATATTTTATTACAATAAAGTTAGCACATACCAGATTATTGTTGCCATTATAATAGCTAAAAAAATAAACACATTTAGTAAAACTGCTTTTGTGGAAATTGCTCTACGTTTATATCTGATTTCCTTTTTCACCTTTATTTTTAAAGGAATGAATATTTCATTTCCACTATCCGTTGCCGATACAGGTGCAAACCCGCAACTGTAAAAAAATCCCGCAGTCCATACCGGCATTGCATTTACCGTAATTTCTTCAAGTCTGTATTCATTATAGGCAAAGGTTCTCATTTCCTTTATAAGCTTTTTCCCAATACCTTTGTGCCAGTCTGGCTGATTGACATACAGCATAGTAATGTGTCCCTGGGTGTTAAGGGCTGATACGCCTACTATGCAGTTATTCATAATTGCCCCCCACAGGGTTAATCTTCCTGCTGCTACCTCCTGCTCTACCGTCTGCAGATACTCTTCAAAATAGTCTATAATCTGTCTGCTCTGTGCAAAAGGAGCAATGGTTTGATAAAATATATTTCTTGATACCTGAATGGCCACACTTATATCCGGCCCATTTATTTTAATTATTTTCATTTAAAATCCTTCTTCTTCTTCCAGTTCCAAAATTCTGTCTTTGAGCCCACTATATCGTTTCTGTTCCAGATTGTTCTGTATCATCATATTGAAAGTCTCATCATCACCTACAATAGTAACACATTTTTTAGCTCTTGTTACAGCTGTATATAAGAGGTTCCTGTTCATAAGCATTCTTGGTCCTGATAATAATGGTATGACCACAGCCGGATACTCTGATCCCTGTGACTTATGAATTGTAATAGCATATGCCAGGTCAAGATCCTCCAAAAGCTTGTAGGAGTATTCTACTTTTCTTCCTTCGTCAAAGGAAATGGTCATGGTCTCTGCATAATCATTGATTTCTTCGATAATTCCCATATCACCATTAAATACTCCCATACCCTTATCCACACAAAGTCCATATTTCGTACGAATTTCCCACTCCAGCTGATAGTTATTCTTAGTCTGCATAACCTTATCGCCTTCACGAAAAATTGTCTGTCTGAACTCTTTCTCTCTCTTGCTCTTTTCTGGCGGATTAAGGTACTGCTGCAAAATGCCATTAAGACGTTCTACTCCAAGCAGGCCTTTTCTCATTGGTGTAAGTACCTGAATGTCATATTCATTGGCATCTACAAACTTAGGAAGCTTCTGTTTGATTAGCTGCAGTGTAACATTTATTATTTTGTCCGCTTCATATCTCTTTAGGAAAAAGAAATCCATACTCTTGTTGTCAAGAGTAACCGTTTCTCCCTTATTTATCTTGTGAGCATTGACTATTATATCACTGGTGCTTGCCTGACGGAAAATCTTGGTAAGCTTAACCGTGTGAAACTGCTCTGATTCAATAATATCTTTTAGCACACTTCCCGGTCCCACACTTGGAAGCTGGTTAACATCTCCTACCAGTATCAGCCTTGTGCCTGCCAGTATGGCTTTGAGCAGAGAAAACATTAAGGATATATCTACCATAGACATCTCATCGATGATTATTACATCCGTCTCAAGAGGATTCTTGTCATTGCGTTCAAATCCAGCACCAGTTCCTCCCTCTGGGCCTCCGTTAAGCTCCAGCATTCGATGAATTGTCCGGGCCTCAAATCCGGTGGTCTCACTCATTCTCTTTGCTGCTCGACCTGTTGGTGCTGCAAGAAAAATATCCAGCCCTTCCATCTCAAAATACCTGATTATAGTATTAATTGTGGTGGTCTTACCAGTACCTGGTCCACCGGTAATAATGAGAAGACCATTTCTTACTGCCTCTTTTACCGCTTCTACCTGGTGCTCATCAAGATCCATTTTTGTCTGCTTTTCTATTTTTCTAAGCTTTGTCTCTATTTCTATATCAGGCACATCGTATCTTGTGTCAAGCTGCTTTAGAAGTGAAGCTGTGTTTCTTTCCATATAGAAGAAAGTGGATGAATAAATCTGTGTCACATCCTCCTTCTGTTGCATAACAAGTTTTCGCTCCATTGCCATATTCATGTACTGCTTCTCAATGTGCTCCGGCTCCACTCCCAAAAGCTCCATTGCTCTCTCTGTCAGCCGCTCCATAGGAAGATATGTATGCCCTTCGCTTGTTGCCTGAAGTAGTGTATAGAGAATTCCACTTCTTATTCTAAAATCAGAGTCAGTTCTTATTCCAACCTTTGTGGCAATTTCATCTGCAATCCTAAATCCTACACCCTCTATATCATCTGCAATTCTATATGGATTTTCCTTCAAAATACCATATATCTCATTGCCGTATTTATTATAAATTTTGACTGCGAGATTCATGGTGATTCCATACTGCTGCAGAAAAATCATTGCCTGTCTCAAGCCCTTCTTGGCATTTACCTGATCTGCTATCTCCATTGCCTTGCGCTGGCTGATTCCTTTAATCTCAGCCAGGCGCTCCGGTTCTTCTTCGATTATTCTAAAGGTATCCTTTTTAAAACGACGAACTATTCTTGCTGCCAAAGCAAGTCCTATTCCCTTTATTGCTCCAGACCCCAGATATCTCTCTATGGCAAGCTCATCCTCAGGTGCTTTCTCTATAAAAGATTCTATCTTAAACTGTCTTCCATAGGTTGGGTGCTCCGTATACTCGCCTGTCGCCTCCATGTTTTCACCTTCTGCAATATCAGAAAAAGTTCCAACACATGTAATCTCCTCTTCTTCCACTACCAATACCATAACGGTGTATCCATTGTCTGCGTTACGAAAAATTATATGGTCAACATATCCTGTTATTTTTTCCAAAGTAATATCTCCATCTCACAAAAACCTTCGGTTGCTCACCGAAGGTCTTTTTTACTCTATATTATAATTGCGTTTCATCTGTTCGTAAAGCTGTTGTGTAAGAGATTGTCCATCTTCTTCCAAAATTTTATCTGCTATTTCCTCTATGGCTGTATCCATGAAGAAATCAGTATATTGAGAAGCTGTGGAATCCTCCTTACTTTTAAAGGTAAAGGTTTCTTTCATTTCCTTAATTATCTGCTCTAAAAAATATGATTCAAAATCCTTAAGAACTGATTTCAATTCCTCCTCTGTAGACTCAGATGAAAGTCCATTGGCAGCATCTGATATTTTGTCTGCCGCATTTTTATCCTTTGTTGTATTGCTATCCCCGTAGTTGTATAAGCCTGGATCAAACGAAATAGACATATTGCTTCTCCTTTTTATTTAGTATACTGTCCGTCACATTATTGTTTTATTATTAACGCTTCAAATTATTGGCTGTATCAAGCATTGAATCTGCTGTTGTTATAGCCTTGGAATTAAGCTCATATGCTCTCTGGGCCACAATAAGATTAACCATCTCATCTGCAACCTGTACATTAGATCCCTCAAGATATCCTGAGCAAATCTTGCTGGCTTTAACTGCCGGAGTGTTCCTCTCTAGCATTGGCTGACCTGAAGCTTCTGTCGCCCGAAGCTTGCTATAAGAAAGCTTCTCTAATCCCGCCGGATTATTAAACTGATATATTCCTAAGTACTGGTTCAGGGAAACATAATTTCCATCTGCCCCATAGTATCCAATCTCACCTGTCTGGGAGAAAGACATTCTCTCTGCTGTTACACCATTAGGAACAACTATCTGATTACCGTTGGAATCTAATACAGGATTTCCTTCTGAATCTGCGAGAATTGTTGTTCCATTAGGGGCGATACTCCAGGTAAAGGCACCGTTTCTTGTATAATAATTCTGTCCGTCATTTCCTCTTATCTGGAAAAATCCCTGTCCATTAATGGCAAAATCTGTAAGCTGTTCAGTTGCCGTAAGGGAGCCCTGTGTAAAAAGTGAGGTTGTAGCTGTCACTCGTGTTCCCAGTCCTGCCTGAGCTCCTACCGGCTTTGGATTACCGTTTCCGGAAGTACTCTCCGCCTGTATTGTCTGATACAGAAGTGATTTAAACTCCGCTCTCTCTGCTTTAAATCCATATGTATTGACATTGGAAAGGTTATTTGCAATTGTATCTACATTGGTCTGTCCAGCTCGCATTCCAGATGCCGCTGTATATAATGCTCTCATCATAGGGCATTCCCTCCTACCGTTCTCCTGTTCTTATTCACGCTCTTATTCTTATTACTATTCCTATTCTTATTTTTATTCTTACTTTGTTCTTCCTATCTGGTTGGCTGCCACATCAAGAGTTCCATCAATAGAAGTCATAACCTTTTGTCCAGCTTCATAGGCTCTCTGAATAGTAATCATCTTAACCATTTCATTAACTACATTTACATTAGATGTCTCTAATACACCCTGCTCAATCTCTCCATTTGCAGCGATTACTCTTCCACCCTCTGTCAGATTATATAGATTCTCTCCATACTTCTCTATGTAGTCATAATTTTCTATATCAACCATTCCCAGGGTTCCAACCACTGCATCCCCTTGCATAATATAACCAAGCTGGTTAACCTTAAATGGCTGTGTTGGATCAACCCTTACCCAGTTTGCCTGACCAGCATTGGAATTAAGAGCCCCGGTTGCATTAAGAACGTGGTCACCATCTGCTGTAACCAGATACCCCTGACTGTCTACCTTAAATGCACCGTCTCTCGTATACTTGATAGAAGTATTTCCATCCTTATCAGTAAAGGCTATTGCAAAGAAGCCTTTTCCTGCAATTGCAAAATCCGTTGTCTGATCAGTTACCTTAAAGCTTCCAGAATCCCAGTCCGTATATGTCTCTCCCAGATGAACCCCATATGTAATGTTTCCAATCTTATCCGGAATATCATAAACAGAGGTATCCTTTACTCTTACTGCCATCTCCTCCTCAAAGGAATGAGATGTTGTCCCCTCTTTCTTATAGCCATATGTATTGGCATTTGCCAAATTGTTTGCAAGTACATCGAGGCGCTTCATCTCGTTGACCATGCCTGTATAGGCTGTATATAACCCCTTTACCATATCTTCTTCTCCTAAAAAGAATAATTATCTTATATTACTTATCTGCTCTCTCTTACAATAATAAGATTACTCTATGTCTGGATAGAGCTACATATTATATATCGGTTAATCGATATATTAGTTTAGCTATTTTATTTATTATTGTAAAAAAAATTGTAGAAAAAAAGAATCCTACCCCAGGGATAGAATTCTTTTTTACTTATATATTCTTTTATATATTATTATTCTTCTTATACTTTATCCTCGTCTCTGTTACCTGCAAGGAACTCAACATACTTACCTGTTCCAATAGCAACACATGTCATTGGCTGTTCTGCAGTCATTGTGTTGATGCCTGTTTTCTCCTCGATAAGTTCCTCAAGACCTCTAAGTAATGCACCACCACCAGTAAGTACAATACCTCTATCTGCAACGTCTGCGGCAAGCTCTGGTGGAGTCTTCTCCAATACAGAATGAACAGCTTCAACAATCTGAAGTGTTGGCTCACGAAGAGCCTCTTCTGTCTCCTCAGAAGAAACTGTTATTGTTCTTGGTAAACCTGTTACAAGGTTACGACCTCTAACGTCCATTGTCTCATTAGTAGCAAGTGGGAAGCATGTACCAATCTTAATCTTGATATCTTCAGCAGTACGCTCACCAATGAGAAGATTGTGCTTCTTACGCATATATCTAACAAGAGCCTCGTCAAAATCATCACCGGCTATCTTGATTGAAGTACTAACAACAGAACCACCAAGTGAAATAACAGCGATATCTGCTGTACCACCACCGATATCAACAATCATATTTCCACATGGTCTGGCAATATCAATTCCAGCTCCAATAGCAGCAGCAATTGGTTCCTCAATAATCTTAACATCTCTTGCTCCTGCATTGTAAGTAGCATCCTCTACTGCTTTCTTCTCAACTTCAGTAACACCACTTGGAACACAAACACTAATAATAGGCTTTCTAAAGCTCTTCTTACCTAATGCTTTCTGAATGAAATATTTAATCATCTTCTCTGTAACTGTATAATCAGAGATTACACCCTGACGAAGAGGACGAACAGCAACAATATTGCCAGGAGTTCTACCAAGCATAAGTCTGGCTTCCTCACCAATTGCTTTGATTTTATTAGTATCTCTGTCAAATGCAACAACTGAAGGCTCCTTTAATACAACGCCCTTTCCTTTTATATATACAAGTATACTAGCAGTACCTAAATCTATTCCGATATCTGATCCGACCATTTTAAATAGCCCCTTTCTAACAAATTATTATATATAGAGTTCTATAAGGCATAAAAACTCAGTTAATCATATTTTTTCATATACAGTAACATTATATACAATTCATTCCATTTTTCAAATGTTTTTTTGATTTTACATAATAATTTAGGAATTTGTTAAATAAGGCTTAAGAAATTGACCTGTGTAGGATTTTTCTACCTGACATATTTCTTCCGGTGTTCCCTGGGCAATTACAGTTCCTCCCCCATCGCCACCTTCCGGTCCCATATCAATAATATAATCCGCTGTCTTAATAACATCCAGATTATGTTCAATTACAACAACAGTATTTCCTGTATCTGACAATCTTCTTAATATCTCTACCAGCTTATGAACATCGGCAAAATGAAGACCTGTAGTAGGCTCATCCAATACATAGATTGTCTTACCTGTGCTCTTTTTGCTGAGCTCTGTTGCCAGCTTAATTCTCTGGGCTTCTCCTCCTGACAGTTCTGTGGAAGGCTGTCCCAATTTAATATATGAAAGCCCCACATCATATAGTGCCTGGATTTTACCATGAATACGAGGAACATTCTTAAAGAAATCCAGTGCTTCTTCCACCGTCATATCAAGCACGTCGTAGATTGTCTTACCCTTATATCTGACATCAAGAGTCTCCCTATTATAGCGTTTTCCTCCACAGACTTCACATGGAACATAGACATCAGGAAGAAAATGCATCTCAATCTTGATAATTCCGTCTCCACTGCAGGCTTCACATCGTCCACCCTTAACATTAAAGCTGAATCTTCCCTTCTTATAACCTTTTGCCTTTGCATCAGGTGTTGCAGCAAACAGATCTCTTATCATATCAAATACGCCTGTATAGGTAGCAGGATTAGACCGAGGAGTTCTTCCGATAGGTGACTGGTCAATATCAATTATCTTATCTAATTGTTCAACCCCATCAATTCCATCATGTTTTCCTGCAATACATCTTGCTCTATTAAGCTTCTTGGCAAGGTGCTTATATAAAATCTCATTGGTAAGAGAGCTCTTGCCCGATCCGGACACACCTGTTATACAGGTCATTATTCCAAGCGGAATATCCACATCAATATTCTTTAGATTGTTCTCCCTTGCGCCTCGAATAGTAAGATGTCCTGTAGGTTTACGTCTCTCTTCCGGAACCGGAATCTTTCTTCGTCCGCTTAAGTAGTCTCCTGTTATGGAGTTCTTGCACTTCATAATCTGTTCCGCTGTTCCGGTAGCAATTATTTCTCCACCATGAGTTCCAGCCATAGGACCGATATCCACAATAAAATCTGCTGCCCTCATTGTATCCTCATCATGTTCTACCACAATAAGGGAATTTCCCAAATCTCTTAGAGCCATCAATGCCCGCAAAAGCTTCTCGTTATCTCTCTGATGGAGTCCAATACTTGGCTCGTCAAGAATATAGGCCACTCCAACAAGACCAGACCCAATCTGAGTTGCCAGTCGGATTCTCTGGGCTTCTCCTCCCGATAAGGTTCCTGTAGCTCTTGTAAGGGATAAATAATCCAGTCCCACCTCCTTAAGGAAGCCTACTCTTGCCTTAATCTCCTTAAGAATCTGTTCACCAATAAACATCTGCTGTTTTGTAAGCTCAAGATTCTCCAGTATCTCACATAAATCCTTAACCGAATTATTGGTCATCTCATAGATATTTCTATCACCAACTGTAACCGCAAGGGAAGTCTTCTTAAGTCGCTGTCCATGACACTCCTGACATGGTGTAATTCTCATAAACTGCTCATACTCAGCCTTGCTGGTCTCAGATCCAGTCTCCCTGTATCTTCTCTCTACATTATTAATAAGACCTTTCCAGTCAAGATCATATACACCTTCACCACGCATTCCCTTGTATCTGACCTTAAGAATTCGCCCGTCTCCACCATGCATAAACATATCTCTCATCTCCGGAGACCAGTCCTTATATGGCAAATCAAGGTCAAGACCATATCCCTCAGCCAATGCTCTGAGTGTGGCATAGGTATAGCTGCTCTTGTCCGTACAGGACTGCCATCCATTAACAACTATTGCCCCTTCCGAAATTGAAAGACTTGGATCCGGAATCATAAGCTCCTCATCAAACTCCATCTTGTAGCCTAAGCCATAACAGGTTGGGCAGGCTCCGAATGGATTGTTGAAGGAAAAGCTTCTTGGTTCAACTTCATCAATGCTGATATTACAGTCTGGGCAGGCAAAATTCTGGGAAAAAGTCATAGGCTGGCCATCAACAACATCAATTACCGCATTTCCCTCTGAAAGTTCAAATACATTTTCAAGAGAATCTGTAAGTCTTTTCTCAATTCCGTCCTTAACTACAAGTCTGTCTACTACAATATCAATATTGTGCTTCTGATTCTTATCCAGAGGTATCTCTTCTGACAGTTCATACAAACTGCCATCAACAATAACTCGAACATAACCACTCTTTTTGGCTCTCTCAAACAGCTTCTGATGTTCGCCCTTTCGTCCTCTTACTACTGGTGCAAGCACCTGTATTTTGGTTCTCTCAGGAAGCTTCATAATGGCATCTACCATCTGGTCAATTGTCTGTCTGGTAATTGCTCTGCCACATTTAGGACAATGTGGAATTCCAATTCGTGCATACAGTAATCTGAAGTAATCATATATCTCTGTTACTGTTCCCACAGTTGAACGTGGGTTTCTGTTAGTAGACTTCTGATCAATTGATATCGCTGGTGGAAGTCCTTCGATAGATTCCACTACAGGCTTCTCCATCTGCCCCAAAAATTGTCTTGCATATGATGACAGAGATTCCATGTATCTTCTCTGTCCCTCAGCATATATTGTATCAAAAGCAAGAGAGGATTTGCCCGAACCTGACATTCCTGTAAGAACAACAAATTCATCTCTCGGAATTTCCAAAGAAACACTTTTCAGGTTATGTTCCTTAGCTCCTCTTATTTTAATATACTTTCTCTGCTTCTTAGCCATTTCGCACTCCTATCTATTGTTAAACCTCAATATCCCAGCCGGAGGCTTCCTTGCTAAGATATATCCCTTAATGTATTCTTCAGCATTATCAGTCTGTCCCTGTACTCTGCAGCTGCCTCGAAATTCAACTCTGCTGCAGCCTTCTTCATCTTCTTCTGAGTATCAGCTATATTCTTCTCAAGTTCCTTCCTGCTCATTGATTCAGGATCCTTACTATCCTTAATCTCCTCAGCAGCAACCTTCTTGGATATTGCAATAAGTTCTCTGACTGATTTCTTAATTGTCTGCGGCGTAATTCCATTCCTGTCATTATACTCCTGCTGAAGCTTACGTCGTCTTGCAGTCTCATCAATTGCAACCCGCATTGAATCCGTAATCTTATCAGCATACATTATTACGTGCCCCTCACTGTTACGAGCCGCTCGCCCAATTGTCTGAATTAATGAAGTTTCTGATCGAAGGAAGCCTTCTTTATCAGCATCAATAATTGCAACCAGTGTAATCTCAGGAATATCAAGTCCTTCCCGAAGAAGGTTGATACCAATAAGTACATCAAACACATCCAGTCTTAAATCTCTGATAATCTCTGCTCTCTCCAAGGTATCTATATCAGAGTGGAGATACTTAACTCTAATGCCAAGCTCACTCATATAAGTGGTAAGATCCTCTGCCATTCTTTTGGTAAGTGTAGTAATAAGAACCTTGTGGTGCTGAGCTGTCTCCTTATTAACCTCAGCTATCAAATCGTCAATCTGACCTTCAACAGGTCGCACTGAAATCTCCGGATCCAGAAGTCCTGTAGGTCTAATAATCTGTTCCACACGCATCAGCTCATGTTCATCCTCATACACATTAGGAGTGGCAGAAACAAAAAGCATCTGGTCAATCTTACTCTCAAACTCCTGAAAATTAAGTGGTCTGTTATCTAAGGCTGATGGAAGTCTGAAGCCATAATCCACCAGTGTGGTCTTACGTGACCTGTCACCGGCATACATCCCCCTTATCTGAGGTATGGTAATATGAGACTCATCCACTATTATAAGAAAATCATCAGGAAAATAATCTATAAGGGTATCCGGCATTTCCCCTGCCTTTCTGCCTGCAAGGTGCCTTGAATAGTTCTCGATACCACTGCAAAAACCGGTCTCCTTAAGCATCTCAATATCAAAGTTGGTTCTCTCAGATATTCTCTGGGCCTCTAACAGACGGTCCTCTCCCTTAAAATACTTAACCTGCTCTTCCAGCTCCTCCTCTATCTTGTCACAGGCCTCAAGAATCTTGGACTGGGGAACAACATAATGAGAGGCTGGAAAAACAGCAGCATGCTTAAGCTCACATTTTATCTCTCCTGTCAGCACATCAATCTCTGTAATTCTGTCGATCTCATCCCCGAAAAACTCTGCCCTTATTGCAGTATCCGAATTATTTGCCGGAAAAATATCCAGCACATCACCGTGAACTCTGAAGGTACCTCTCTTAAAATCCAGATCATTACGGGAATACTGCATACTAATAAGATCACGGATTACATCATCACGTTCTACCTGCATCCCCGGTCTTATTGAAACCATCATATTCATATAGTCACTTGGACTACCAATACCATATATACAGGAAACAGAAGCTACAATTATTACATCCCTGCGCTCCGCCATTGCCGCAGTAGCAGAAAGTCTGAGCTTATCAATTTCATCATTAACCGAAGAATCCTTGGCAATATAAGTATCCGACTGGGGAACATAAGCCTCTGGCTGATAATAATCATAGTAGGACACAAAATACTCAACTGCATTTTCGGGGAAAAACTCCTTAAATTCTGAGTACAATTGTCCTGCAAGGGTCTTATTATGACTTATGATAAGAGTAGGCTTATTCAGTGCTGCAATCACATTAGCCATAGTAAACGTCTTGCCCGAACCTGTAACGCCTAGTAAAGTCTGGAATTGATTGCCTTCCTTAAAACCTTTTACAAGTTCCTCAATTGCCTGTGGCTGGTCTCCAGTAGGCTGATAGGGAGCATGAAGTTTAAACTCCATAACATCATCTTCTTTCTATTTTCTATAGTAAAATTGACTTCTATAAGCCAACTCATTGTTACTCATGCATACTCAGCAAATTCGGAAATCAATAGTAAATGACAAAAAAATAGACAAAATCAAGCATCTTTATAGTACGCACATACACTGAGATTATACTACAAAACTTTGATTTTGTCTATTCAGAAACGAACATTTGTTCCTTTTCATTTTAATATTACTCCTTAAAAAATTCACTCGGCAAATTTTTATTCTCCCCAGTAATCAATCGACTCTTGCGTTCTCCCCTACATTCCAAAAAGCTTCATCATGAAGTCTTCTCGTTCATTGAACATCTGCAGGTATTGTACCCCCTTCACGAATGGATTTCTCCGCTATAGCCATTTATTGCCAACCTTCAAAAAACATAAAAGAGGCTGCCACGCCATACGACGTGACAGCCTCTTTATTTTATGTCATTTTGGTCTGTAATAATTCTTATTTTACTTTTACTATAAAGGTGATTTTCTTCTTTCCTGAAGTCACTGTAATTGTTGCTTTTCCAGCTTTCTTAGCAATAACTTTACCCTTTGAAGTAACAATAGCAACACTCTTCTTGCTTGACTTGAAGCTTAATTTGCTTGCTGATGTAATTGGCGAAACAACTGGCTTAAGCTGGATTGATTTACCCTTCTTAATAAAAACAACACGCTTATTTGCGATTAACTTATTTGTTGCTTTGTTCTTAAGTAATAATTTTTTTGTTGTTACAGCACTCTTAACTACATTAACTGTAATACTAGCTTTCTTTCCCTTTTTCGTAAATACGGTAATCGTTGCTTTACCAACCTTCTTTGCTTTAATCTTACCCTTCTTATCAACAGTTACGATACTCTTCTTAGAACTCTTCCAGCTCTTAACAGCATCCCCCTTACCAAGTGTAAGATCTCTTGCAAGTGCAGAAGATGTTTTACCCTTCTGAATCTTTGTAGATTTCGCA
This sequence comes from Agathobacter sp., assembly GCA_036311465.1. Taxonomy (GTDB): domain Bacteria; phylum Bacillota; class Clostridia; order Lachnospirales; family Lachnospiraceae; genus Roseburia. The sequence continues at coordinate 41,366 of JAXJPW010000042.1, read as the reverse complement.
GAAAACTTAGGATTAGCAATTTTTACTTCTTCTTTATATACAGTATCAGAAAGCTTTGCAGTTCCAAATACAGCTGACTTAGACCAACCAGATCCGGAAGCATCATACCAGTTTGCTGTACCGATTCTTCCACCATCTTTAGCATCGTTAATCTGTAAATCTAATCCAATCAACTTATCAGGAGCACCCTTCATTGAAGTCCACTTAATTGCTGCCTCCACGATGTATCCATCTTTTGTTACAGTTGTCTTAGAAACAATATTTTTTGCTGTACAAGAATCACCATTAAATGACTGCTTGTTAACATAATTGATACGATACTGTTTATCATTTTTATCTAATGAATCCGTCTTCTTGTTATCCTCATCAATAAAGATTTCAACAGAATCCTGCTCATGAGCTGCTGAAGAAGTTTTATCTAGATGTGGATCTTTCACATTCATCAATACATAAAGATTATCTTTATCCCACATCAATTTCGCAGTTGCTGAAGCTTCTAACGAACCAGCCTTTACCTCTAAAGGAACAGCAGGAACCTTGCCCCAAATACCGTCCATCTTACCATCAATCGTAGCTTTTCCTTTTCCAATTGTCATAAATGGCTTTAATGTCATCTGTGCATAGTACTTGCTACTATTTGCCTGGTTATTTGTTAAGTCATTGTAAGAAACAACCTCTGAACCATTCTTAACAACAACATCGAATGCAACCTTCTGCATTACTCTGAAAGAACCATTTACGGCAAATTCAACTTCGAATCCACCTTTAATCTTTTTACCTTCACTGCTCTTCTTTGTAATTGCTTTAATTGCCTTGTTGTCCTTACTATTACGATTATTTGTTGGATCAACATAAAGTGTAACCGAATCTGCTTTGCCAAGCACCTGAACCTTAACTGAAAGTCTCTTCTTTGACCAACTAGGAATTATTGTAGCATTTGCTGCATCAAATTTGATTTTGCCCGGTACACTCTCTAACACATCAACTTCATTTGTAAACGGCTCGAGCTTACTTGGATCAACAATTCCCCAATAAGCAGGTTTTGCCTGATACTCACGGTCAAACAGCAATGGACAAACTGCAGAACCATCACCAGAACCACCTATTGTATTTGCATCATTCAACCAAGAGTGTCCGTCATCTGTTCCCCAGAATACAACATCAGTAATATTAATTCCTTTTTCTTTATTCAACTCACAAAGCTTTTCGTAAATTGCTTTATAACGGTATCCCTGCTTTGTATATTCTGTCTTTTGTTCTTCAGCAGATCCTGTGTATCCATTCGTTGCCTTGAAATCAAGCTCTGTAATCTGAACTTCCCCAACAACTGCAGAATAAGCACGAATTGCATTTTCTAATTCGGCAATTGATGGAGAGTCAATTGCATAATGACCCTGCATACCCATACCATCAATACGAGCACCCTTTGTAGACTTGATTGCCTTTAACAAACTACAAATACCTTTTACCTTAGCCGGTGTTGTATCATTGTAATCGTTATAGAATAATTTTACATTTGCAGGAGCATATTTATTTGCAGATTTGAATGCCTCACGAATAAATGTATCATCACCGGAAAAAATGCTATACCATGAAGTTTCTACACCTGCTGCATCCCCCTGTGTTCTTACCTTATTCGTTGCATCACTTACTGCTTCATTTACAACATCCCATGCAAAGATTAAATCTTTATATTTACTGTCAGCACCATAATAATGGTCCATTACAGCTTCGATGTAGCTATCCATTCTTTTAAGCATAGCTTCTTTTGATAAAAGAGGTTTTGATGTGTCAAAGTCCTCATGGAAGAACCATGCTTTTGTCTGAGCATGCCATACAAGTACATGACCTCTCATCTTGTAATCTGTACCATTTGCTTCATTATAAGCCAAAATAGCATCTGCCATCTTATCAGCTTCTGAGAAATTAAGCTTAATTCCTAACTTGCTATCATCTTTATTTGGTGTAGCTCCAAGGAAAGAATCCGGCTTCATTTCATTCTCACATGTGAAACTGTTAAAATGCTTTGTAGCAAGTTCCATACGAACCGGATCATTAAGAGCGGAAGCAGGAATACAAGTACCCACGCGAACACCTTCTCCTAATCCTTTTCTCATTTCCTTATACAAATCAGGGATATCTTTTTGGATACTAAGCTCTTTTTTCTTTCCATCATTTAACTTCAACGTAATAGAATCCACTTTAAATGTGCTACCTTTTTCTGCCAAACTCATAACACTAACATACTTGATTGGTGTAAGTTCTGTATTCATTTTTGAAACCTTATTTGAGCCATACGCAACCTCAAATAACTCTGTTTCATCCGCACCTTTTGTATCATCGTATAACATCTTTACAGCCATAGATCCATAGTTACCATCTCCGTTAAACGTTACACCTTCTACACGATTTGCAATTTCTTCTGGTACAGCAAAACGAACCTCACCATACTGTTTTGTGATTTTGATTGTATTGCCTTCAATTTCAGCATCATAACACTTAAATACTTCTAAATCTGATACAGCGTATGTCTTTTCTTCTGCTACTCCACCATTGCTTGCAGAATCATCAACGGAAATCTTAACATCATCAAGCAGGTAATCTTCTGTTCCGAGACCTGTAGAGAAGTACAATTCCTGTGCTCCTTCCGGCAATGTTACGGTTCCACTAATTTTTGTCCATTCATCTGCTGATGATACTTCCTGATTAATCACCCACTTATAAGAATCTTTTCCATCATTTGAATGACACTCAACTACAGCATTTTTACCGCTTGTCTTCATGTATGCTTCGACTTCAACTTTTTTTCCAGCATAATCCTTAACATCATAGCTGTACGTATGCCAATTTTCTGCACGTTTTGATAACTTCAAAGCCTTTCCGGTACGTCCACCATCAACCAACACAGCTTCGGCATTTCCACGTACATAACCAACATAATTTTTGCCTTCAAAATCCTCCTCAATAACAGTACTAGCTGCTAATGCTTCTACCGGAGAAGCAACTACTCCACCTAATGCACTTACCATCATTGCTGCACTAAGTGACATTGCAAGAAACGTCTTTCTTGCTCTTCGAACATTTTTACTATTTCTGATCATGTTCGTCCTCCCATCTTTTTTACTTATCAAGTTTCTCTGTTTGAAAACAACTTATTCTGAGTAATAAATTGTGCAAAACCAAACCGGAAATCGATAGCCATTTTTTGCTAAATAGCATCTTTTCCTCTATAACAGAGCCATGGTAATAATAGCACACTCTCTATTTTTATTTCATCGGGATAAATTACTGATTAACCCCCGACAAATTATACAATTCCATTATTTTTTTCATTAATTCCCGCTCAATTTATGTAATATTGCACAAATACAATTATATAAATTCATGGCCTTTATTTGATGACCGCGCGTTCAGAAACTCGGAAAAGAAGTGGTAACTCCGTCCTGCTAATCAGCGTACCAAAGAAATTTACCAATATTCCTTTTGCCACCCTTACCGGATCACCACCGCAGTCATCATCACCAGCCACCTCATAATGATATAGCCCCTGCGGAACGGAAGACCTCTCAATTCGTACATCATAAAATTCACACTCCACTCCGCAGACACAAACTGTTTCATAATTCTCAGTATTATAATCATATCTTGCCATGCTCCTTCCTCCTAAAAATAGGGCATAAAAAATCCACAGAACAGATTTCTCTATCCTGTGGAAGTCTTGCTACTGCTATTACTATTTTACCTATTACTCGTTATTCTTTTCTTGCGTCTGTAAAAAGGCAGTATTCATACTCTCATAAATATTATGAACTCTCTGGATTGTCTGAACTGTAGTCCTTACACCCTTACCATAATCATATGGAACTCCATTTTCAAGAAGAATTGCCTTCATCAGAAATTCAACTGCCTGCTGTGTTTAAAAACAAGCAACATCCAAAAAGGCTTCATCCTCCGATACAGAAAGAAGTGCATTTTGGGCCTGACGCAACATAGCTACTGAACGACTATACATTGTGCTCATATACCACAATCCCCTCCTTTACTGCATCCTCTACAACAGTTCCATCTAAATACCCAAGATTAACTACATCCGCTCTGCCTTTTGTGATAAGAGAAATCATCTTTCTCATTTTTCCTGTAAATGGCTTTAATACACCATCATTATCATAGCAATCCTCAGACCAGTCAATGCAGATATCTAAATCACTTGTAATATCACAATCATATCTTGTGGAACTTCCAAAAATAATTATCTTTCTGACTGCCTGATCCTTACGAGCTTCCTCCACAATCTCTCGTACCAGTCTTTGCTTAATCGGATGAATCTTATTTACATGCTCAAAAGAAGCAGCATCTACAACCGTATTAAATTTCCAATTTTTTGACTTTCTTGCTGTCAAATCTTCTTCTGTTGTCATAGCATCAGCTCCTTTCCATATACATTTATTATATCACGATTCGCAAATAACATGCACAAAAATAGACAATCGGATCACATTTCATTTATAAAATCTTCTGCAAATTATTGCATATTTTATCATGAAATGTTCCGATTGTCCATAGATTTTAGAACATTTGTTCTATTTGTTATACGCACTAATTTCCTACACAGTAAAAAAGCGGCTGCAATTCCCCTACTAATGGATACCGCAGCCGTTTTACCTTAGCATTATTTATTTTTGTTTGATTCTAAATACCTTTAGTCCCTCAGAAAGTTCTGCTGAAATCTGTGCAAGCTCACTGATTTCTTCTTTCACACGATACATCATATCGCTCTGCTCATTTACCGCATCAGATATGTTTTCTGTATTCTCACTCACCTCACCAGCTATCTCCTCAATGTTTTCTATAGCTGCCTGCAATGAATCAACTCCATCGGAGGTTTCCTGTACGACATCAGCAATACTTCTAATCTCATTAGAAATCTCATTAATTTTCTCATTGATGCCCTCAAAACTTACCATTGTATCCTCAGCCAAATCTACACCTTCCTGAGCTGAGTCAACACCTTCCTCCATAAGAGAAACACATGCCTTTATGCATTCCTGAATCTCACGAATCATGTCAGCTATCTTCTCTGCAGACTCACTTGACTGAACTGCAAGTGCACCAACTTCTGTTGCAACCACTGCAAAGCCTTTACCTTGCTCGCCGGCACGCGCTGCCTCAATTGATGCATTAAGAGAAAGAAGATTTGTCTGTGATGCTATATCAGCAATCATCTTAATAACACTTTCAATCTCACTTGACATGCTCTCAAGCTCGCCAATCTGTTTTCTCGTCTCATGTACATTTGCACCAATTTTCTGAACCTGATTAACTACGTTGTTCAGCTTCTCTGCTCCCAACTCTGCTGCTGATGCCGTTTCCTGAGCCGCAAGACTAATATTTGAAATATTATCAGATACGCTGTTCACGCCTTCACTTATATCCTTTGCACGATTCATGTTATCAGCTGACAAAGACTTCTGCTCTGCTGTATGCCCCACAGCATTATCTGTAATTGAAACAATAAATGATGACTTATTTCTAGTATCATCAATTCTCTCTGTAAGATTTTTCTGCATCTGGGAGAGAACCTCAACCTCTTTGTTGGTTCTTCCAATAAGTCTCGCCAGATTTTCTTTCATATTCTCTGCTGATTTTGCAATTATACCAATTTCATCATTGCGCTCTACATACTTTGGGTCTATTTCTACAGTAAAATCTCCCTCTCCCATAATATCAAAAACAGCTGCTAGCTTGCCAAAATCCTTAAACTCACGTTTTAACACTATTACCAGCAAAGCACCTACTATAAGTGATAAAACCACTGCAGAAATTATCTCTGTCTTTTTTACTGCATATGAAACATCACTCACTGTATTATCGTATATTCCAATATCCATAGATGCAACAAGCTCTCCATTTTGATAAATAGGATACATTACATCATATGTCCACGCCTTCTGTACATCTGCCCAGAATTCACTTGTCTTTACTTCCCCCTGTGTAGCCGCCGGTACCGTATATGATGTGTCATCAGAATAATTTTTCCCAATTTTTTCAGTATCAGAATGAGCAATCGCAGTAACTGTAGTATCTATCACAACTGCATAAGCAATATTTTGATTCTTCTGTGTAAGATTTTGTACAAAAGTTTGTAGCTCCTCTGTTTCGCCTCCCTTTTCCAAAATAATTTCTGCTTGTGCAGCAATTTGCTTGTCCTCTTCTACAAATTGCTTTATCATCGAATGTTGGATTACAGATTCCATAGTTTTGACTGAACTCATTACTAATAATAAGATCCCAATCCAAAGAAGCACAAGCGACATTATGATTATTCTTGTTTTCATTGCCAGTTTCTTCATGTAATACCCTCCAAAATCATTGTAATTTTACCCTTAACCCAATTTGATATCCTTTTAGTATTATAGTACTATTTTTTTATACAGTCAATATCACTATTCTTATTTTATTGCACACACAATTTTCCTTATTGTCTATAATTAATCTCAAAAACGTTTCAGTGATTGTAAAAAAATACGCATGATACATGGAACACCTTCCCACGAAAATTGATAACAAGGCTATAATTCCATAATGCAAAAACCTCCCCACATAAAGTGAGAAGGTCTTCGATAATCTACTCAAATCTAGCCATCTTATATTCTACAAGAGGATCTCTCTGTCCATATGCCTGCAGGCCAATTCCCTGACGAAGCTGTGTCATATCATCGATATCCTTTGCATGAATTTCAGTTGTTCAATAACATTAGCCATGGTAAAGGTCTTACCTGAGCCTGTAACTCCAAGTAAAGTCTGAAACTGATTACCTTCCTTAAAGCCTTTTCCCAGCTTCTCAATTGCCTGTGGCTGGTCCCCAGTTGGTTTATACTAGGAGTGTAATATGAATTTATCCACGAATTCTCTCCTCATGCGTTTGTTATGATTACTATCATCCACCATATCGAACATTCGTTCTCAAAACTAAAATATTACTTAATATCCAGTTACTATGCAGTCTTACATACCTAATATACTCCTTTTTATTAATATAATACTTTGCCCCCCAGGAGGAAACGCCAATCCATTCCTCATCCATATCTGTAATAGTAACAAAGTGAGCAGATATGCGGTCTACCGTCACATAGCCTTCTTTTCTTTTTTCATACAGATTTATCTTATGCCTTCCTCCGATTATAGGAAAGTTTGGTCCTACAGCAAGAATTACAGGAATATCTGCCTTAAGCATTTCCTCTGTCCTCTCCCAGATTTTCCATGGCATACAGCCCCAGCCGGCTCTGTAGGGCAGCTTTTTCTTTCTGAGATATCGGTTCAGCCCCCATGACATAACAATTCCACTGAGGCCCAGGCCTTTTATTACAAATAAATATTTTTTGCCAAGCAGCTCCACTAATTCCATAAATTCTTTCCTGTGGATTGAATACCTGTTTCTCCCATCTATATGAAAAAGTATCTGGGCACAGCCAATCACACCACAGCCACTGTCTCTCAACAGTTTTTTGCTGCACCACTGCTGTTTTCCACCATAGTATATTCTGTTTCCATCCTTAACCTTCTCCAAAGGCCTAACCAATTCTGTCATGCTGTTTCCTTTTTTCTTTGCAATTTACTAGATTATTTAGATTTTCCAACATTATATGATATAATTCAAGCATAAAATACAAGGGGGATAAATTTTGAGCAAATACAATTCTTTATTAGATTATATCAGATGGAGAGGAGATTTAAGTTTCAAAGCCTTTCCTTTTAATGACATAGATGCAATGATTCTTTCCCAGCTGTCATCTGTAAGATACGGCCATGCTGTCCCTGGAGCTGCCAATGTAGATGAACTGCAGAAAAGGCCTTACAAGCTCCTCCCCACACTTGAGCAGATTGCCCAGCTCCATCAGGAATCATTTTCCGGGGAAAACTCAAATTCCAAAATGGAAGAAGAGGATTATATTCTTTTCGAAGCTGGAAAAAGTAATAGATTTAAAGATATTCGTATGGATGGCTACATATGCGACATGGATTCAGAAAACATAAAGCAGTTCTCAGCAGTAACCTTTTTCCTGAAAAAACGGTTAGTTTATATAGCCTTTCGAGGAACTGATGACACCTTCATTTCCTGGGAAGAAAATTTCCGCATGTCTTACATGTTTCCTATTCCAGCCCAGGCTGATGCAGAAAAATACTTAAACTTCATGGCTAAGGGATTTTTGCGTAAAAGTATTGTTGGCGGTCATTCCAAGGGTGGAAATATGGCAGTTTATGCCTCTACCTTCTGTAAGAACACAATCCAAAAGTCTATCCAAAGGATTTTCGCATTTGATGCTCCCGGTTTCCCAAAGGATTTAAATTCTATTGAAAGCTACGGATTAATTAAAGATAAAATCGTAGGCTACATGCCTGTCAACAGTATTATTGGAACCCTGATGACGGTTCCCTACCAGAATCTTATTGTCAACAGCGATGCCAGCAGTGTTTGGCAGCACTATATGTTTAATTGGGAAATAGTGGGAACTTCTCCAGTTTATGTGGAGGATAGAAGCGAATTCAGCTACAGGTTTGAGAAAACTGTATCTGAGAAAATTGATGCAATTCCTGAGGAGGACAAACCTCAATCTGTAAGTGAGCTTTTCTCTGTTTTCAGAGATAACCAAATATACAAAATCAGTGATTTTTCCAATATGAGCTTTAAACAGGTGCTGGGTCTGATAAAGGGCGCCAGGTCTATTTCCTCTGCCAATAAAAATCTATTGTTAAGCATTGTCAAACTCTTATGGGAGGACTCACGAAAGAAATAGAATAAATATAAAAAAAGACAAAGAAAAAGCTCGGCCCCCCAAAGCCGAGCTTTTTCTTTTAGCATGTTCTTTTAACAAAAGTGATATTATATGGGAGTCCTTCGTCGCAATATTCGCATTCATATGGCAATAACTGAATGCCTTTGGTTTTTACGATTTCCTTAATTTGTTTGTATATGTCAAACACCCCATTTACCTCTCCTTGGAACCCTGCGTTCCTCGCAAGATCCACAACAGAAACCGCTGCGCCGTCAGGGAAAACTGGCAGAAGCTCAGTCATCTTCTTAACAATTTCCTCTCTCTCCATACGCTAAACCTCCCTAAATACTACAACTCTTTCCTTCTCACAAGAATACTTTATAACAAAATTCTAACGTTTTCTAGGGGTTCTTCCTAATTGTCAAATTATCTTCCTAATTGTCGAAAATGTTATCCTGTAAAAAAACGGGATACTCAAAAAAGTATCCCGTAAAATCTAATAAGTCTATTTTATTCTGCCACAGCACTGCTTATACTTCTTACCACTTCCACATGGACAAGGATCATTTGGATAAACCTTAGCCTCTGCTCGCTTCTTTGGTCCTCTTTGTGCTGTATCATCTTTGTTTGTACCTGTAACCTTGGCTACCTGTTCTCTCTCAACCTTCTGCTCAACCTGAACATGATACAGTAATCTGATTGTATCCTCCTGAATTGCTGAGATCATGTCGTCAAACATATCAAATCCAGTAAGCTTATACTCAACAAGTGGATCTCTCTGACCATATGCCTGAAGACCAATTCCCTGACGGAGCTGATCCATGTCATCGATATGATCCATCCACTTACGGTCAATAACCTTAAGAAGAACTACACGCTCTATCTCTCTAAACTGTTCTGGCTCTGGGAACTCAGTCTCCTTAGCCTCATAAAGAACTACTGCCTTTTCCTTAAGTTCCTGCTTAAGCTCCTTGTCAGAAGAAACCTTGTCAACTAATTCTGCTGTTACAGGCTCGATTGGAATAATTGGAAGTAAAAGCTCGTTAAGCTCATTTAAGTTCCATTCATCCTTTGGAATATCTGCTGAGATACATGTATCTACAATAGCCTCAACCTGATCCTGAATCATCTTGAAGATAGCCTCTCTCATGTTATCTCCATTAAGAACCTTAAGTCTCTCCGCATAGATAATCTCTCTCTGGTCATTGTTAACCTGATCATACTCTAACAAATTCTTACGAATTCCAAAGTTATTTCCTTCAATCTTCTCCTGAGCCTTCTCAATTGCAGAGGTAAGCATCTTATGCTGAATCTGCTCATTCTCTGGAACACGAAGTGTATTAAACACATCAATAAGCTTCTCTGAACCGAAAAGACGCATAAGATCATCCTCAAGTGAGATAAAGAACTGAGACTCACCCGGATCTCCCTGACGACCTGAACGACCTCTTAACTGATTATCAATTCGACGTGACTCATGTCGCTCTGTACCAATAATCTTAAGACCGCCTGCTTCCTTAGCATCATCGTCAAGCTTAATATCAGTTCCTCGACCTGCCATGTTTGTTGCAATTGTAACTGCACCATGCTGTCCTGCCTGTGCTACAATCTCAGCCTCCTGCTCATGGAACTTAGCATTAAGTACTGTATGAGGAATTCCCTCTCTCTTAAGCATTGCACTAACCAACTCTGATGTCTCAATTGTAATTGTACCTACAAGTACAGGCTGTCCCTTTGCATGAGCCTCCTTAACGGATTCTACTACTGCACGGAATTTTTCCTGCTTTGTCTTATATACTGCATCCTGCTGATCTACTCTGGCTATTGGACGGTTAGTCGGAATCTCAATAACGTCCATTCCATAGATATCACGGAACTCCTTTTCCTCTGTAAGAGCTGTACCTGTCATACCAGCTTTCTTGTCAAACTTGTTAAAGAAATTCTGAAATGTAATAGTTGCAAGAGTCTTGCTCTCTCTCTTTACCTTAACATGCTCCTTTGCCTCGATAGCCTGATGAAGACCATCTGAGTAACGTCTTCCTGGCATAATACGTCCAGTAAACTCATCTACGATCATAACCTGATCATCTGCCACAACATAATCCTGATCTCTAAACATAAGGTTATGGGCACGAAGTGCAAGAATAACATTGTGCTGTATCTCAAGATTCTCAGGATCTGCAAGGTTTTCGATATGGAAGAACTGCTCTACCTTGTGTACACCCTGCTGAGTAAGGTTAACAACCTTGTCCTTCTCATTAACAATAAAGTCTCCTGTCTCTTCCTGCTCAATTCCCATAAGAGCATCCATCTTAGAATACTCAGGAACATCTTCACCTCTCTCCAGCTGCTTGGCAAGAATGTCACAAGCCTCGTACAGCTTTGTAGACTTTCCGCTTTGTCCGGAAATAATAAGTGGTGTTCTTGCCTCATCGATAAGAACAGAATCCACCTCATCGATAATAGCATAATGAAGACCACGCTGAACAAGCTGCTCCTTGTAGATAACCATGTTATCTCTAAGGTAATCAAATCCTAACTCATTATTTGTAATATATGTAATATCACAGTTATATGCTTCTCTACGTTCCTCATTGTCCATGTCGTTAAGAACAACACCAACCTTAAGTCCAAGGAACTCATGTACCTGTCCCATCCACTCTGAATCTCGCTTTGCAAGATAATCGTTGACAGTTACTACACATACACCCTTGCCTTCTAAGGCATTAAGATATGCTGGAAGAGTTGACACAAGTGTCTTTCCTTCACCAGTTCTCATTTCTGCGATACGACCCTGGTGAAGAATAATTCCACCAATAATCTGTACGCGATAGTGTTCCATTCCAAGTACACGTCTTGCAGCCTCACGGACTGTAGCGTATGCCTCTGGAAGAATATCATCTAAAGTCTCGCCCTTTTCAAGACGATCTTTGAACTCTTTTGTTTTTGCTTTCAGTTCCTCATCGGAGAGCTTCTGCATTGTGTCACGATAAGACTCAACCTTATCTACTATTGGATAGATTCTCTTAAGCTCTCTCTCGCTATGGGTACCAAAAATCTTGGTTACTACGCTCATAATTCTCTCCTATAATAAAGTCATTCCATGACATTCTAGCACTTTTCAAGAGTTTCTACAAGTGTTATAATCAGCTGGTACAACTTTAAGATATGGAGGTATATCATGTTTTCATACGAGTATAAGACAAAAGGCACATGTTCTACGAAGATTTCATTAGAGCTTGACGGCAACGTAGTCCACAATGTGGTATTCACAGGTGGATGCCATGGCAATCTTCAGGCCATTCCAAAGTTAGTTGAAGGACTTACTGTTGAAGAGGTTGAGAGCAAGATTAGCGGAATAAAATGCGGATATAAGGATACTTCATGTGGAGACCAGCTTGCTAAAGCTTGTCGCGAGGCCCTTGAAGCTTCTAAATAATTATTTACAAAATATAATTTGTCAAAAAAGACAGGATACTAATTTCACTCAGTATCCTGTCTTTTTTTAAGTCCTGATAACCGGCTGCAGCTGCCTGTTGTCAAATGCAGCCTGAACTGTCTCTGGTATAAGCTCCATATGACAAACCAGGGAATTTGGTTTTTTCTCACAATCATCCTGGCCAAATGGTACAAAAAATATGTTTTTCATATTCATGAGATTCCCTATGGTTTTAAAATTAATTCCAAGGGCATCATTTGTCGCAAGAGCAATTACCAGAGGCTTCTGATTTCGAAGATGTGCTTTTGCTGCCATTAGCACAGGCGTATCAATTATTCCATTGCATAACTTTGCAGCTGTATTTCCTGTGCAGGGCGCAATTATCATTACCTCAAACAGTTTCTTTGGCCCAACCGGCTCCGCCTCCTGTATGGTGAACATCCCAGAGCTTTTCGTAATATCACACACGTTTTCCACAAAATTCTTCGCCTCTGTGAACCTGGTATCAAGTGTCTGGGCATTATAGGAGAAAATGGGAGTAACCCTTGCACCCATATCTACCAGTCTTTTTAATTCCCGAAGGGTTTTCTCAAATGTACAAAAGGAACCTGTGATTCCATATCCTATTCTTTTATTTGATAAATCCATGGCATTTCCTCAAGTTTATTTTGCCAGGAGCGCAAATATTCCAGCAGGCACTCTGCCATTACTCTTCCGCCTGTCTCCGTCATATATCTGGCCGGAAGTCCCAGTTCATGCATGCAGCTTATACCTTTTTCCCGGGCCCTTTCCTGATCAACACCCAGACGAGAAGCAATATCAATTATCAGGCAATCCTTACTTAGATTGTCTATTATAAGCTCCCCTATCACTCTTTGAGGCACTGTATTAATCAGCACGCGACAGCCATATGCCTCCTTAGGGCCGTAAGCAAAAGGAACTGCCTCTGCCCCATCTGCCCGAGCCTGTTTTCTGGCCTCTGAGCTTCTGGCAAGTACTGTAACCTTTCCACCCAGGGCTACAAGTTTCTGCGTGATTGCTCTTCCACATTTTCCATAACCGGACACAAGATATTTTTCCTGGCTGATGCAGTATTTTCCTGTGGTTAGAATCAGTCCAAGCACTGCCTCTGCAGTTATGTGGGCATTCTCCTTTGCCAGCTTCTCGCTTTTCATAAAATCTATATAGGTAATATTATTTTTCTCGAAAAAGTCCTGCCATTGGCCCTCAATTTTTCCTGCAAAAACAATAGGCTGCACTGCCTTTATGCACGCACTTGCCTTTTGCCAAAAAGTGTCATTTATATTTTTTCCAGACAGGGGAGTAGGCAAAACCACCAGGCCTGGGGCTTCACATTTCCCCTCAATTCTTTTTCCCGGCAGATGGTTTGCTAAAGACTGCTGCCTTTTATCATTTCCATATACAACTATTTTGCAACACATAAAAACGCTCCCTTCCATATATTCTATGGAAGGGAGCCTTGTCCTGTTCTTATTTATAATCTTGTCTCAACAAAAATATCATATATTGCCTCAATAGCTCTCTCGAAGTCCTCATTACTTACTCCGATAATAATATTAAGCTCTGATGAACCCTGGTCAATCATTCTAACGTTAATATTTGCATGGGCAAGCGCTGAGAAAATTCTTCCAGCTGTTCCTCTTGTAGATCTCATTCCACGACCTACAACTGCGATAAGTGCAAGGTCTGCTTCCAAATCAATCTGATCCGGGTTAGCAAGCTGTCTGATAGAGCTGATAACCTGCTGTTCCTTGCCCTCGAACTCCGCCTGATGAACAAATACTGTCATAGTATCAATTCCTGAAGGCATATGCTCAATAGAAATTCCATTCTCTTCAAAGGCCTGAAGAGCTTTTCTACAGAAACCAACCTCTGAATTCATCTTGTCCTTATCAATATTTACAGCTACAAATCCCTTCTTACCTGCAATACCTGTAATAGTGTAATCAGGCTTCTGACATGTACTGTCAACGATAAGTGTTCCATCAGCTTCAGGATCATTTGTGTTACGGATGTTAATTGGAATACCAGCCTTACGAACTGGGAAAACTGCATCCTCATGAAGTACTGATGCACCCATGTATGATAACTCACGAAGCTCTCTATAGGTTACAACCTTAATTGGTTCTGGATTGTCAATAATTCTAGGGTCTGCAACCAAGCAGCCAGAAACATCTGTCCAGTTCTCGTACATGCTTGCATGACAAGCCTTTGCAACGATTGAACCAGTAATATCAGAGCCACCTCTTGAAAAAGTAACCACATTACCATCTGGTCCTGCTCCATAGAAACCTGGAATAACAGCCTTCTTAGTCTCAGCAAGCTTTGCTGAAAGAACTCTCTGTGTCTTCTCTGCATCAAACTTGCCCTCTTCATCAAAGAAGATTACTGTTGCTGAATCGATAAACTCATAGCCTAAATAATTGGCCATAATAATACCGTTAAGATACTCACCTCTTGAAGCAGCATAATCTGAACCTGCTTTTGCCTTGAAGTTGCTGGCAATTGTCTTAAATTCCTCATCAAGAGAAAGCTTAAGATTAAGCCCATTGATTATGGAATCATAACGATCCTTAATCTTCATAAGTGGCACGCGGAACTCAACGCCATCCTCAGCTAAGGCATAGCATGAATACAACATATCTGTAACCTTAGTATCCTTGGCATTTCTCTTACCTGGTGCACTTGGAACAACATATCTACGAGTCTCATCAGCGCGAATAATATCGCCCACTTTTGCAAACTGCTCTGCACTTGCCAATGAACTTCCACCAAATTTGACAACCTTTACCATCTTTTTCTCCTCTATTTCTCTATTCCTATATATAATGCAAACGCCATTATACATTGTTTAGAAAAATTATTCAATATATTTTATTTCATGTCTTATGGTATTATCCCTGGAATCTATGTAAACAATTCCATAGGAAGCAGGCACTCCAAATGCCGGCGCCCCCACACTTCCGGGATTAAAAATGAACAGTCCATTATGATAATCATAAAATACTCTATGGGTATGTCCGAACATAACTGCATCTACTTCCTTTTCCAGCGCCGCCATTTCAATATTTAAGTATCCGGACTTTACATTATATTTGTGTCCGTGGCAAATCATAATACTTTTGCCTTCAATCTCTATTATTTTCTCAAGGAATTCATGCTCATAATCACAGTTGCCGGGAACCCTCTCAATGGGAATGTCATAGTCATCAATTATCTCATCAATATCCGACCAGCAGTCTCCCAGATGAATTATCATATCCGGCACTGTATCTTCAATGGCATATATCATATTATCAATATTTCCATGAGAATCACTAAGAACAAGTATTTTTTTCATATTTCACCTCTTTGTACATAATACTGAAAAGTATTTTTGATGTCCACCTTATAGAAAAATTTCCCTATATAACAAAATACTCCTGCCTTGGCATCTTTGCCAAAACAGGAGCCCTTCCCCTAAAAATTATTTATTTCCCCTTATGCTAAACGTTTCCACTGTTTGCTACATTTGTAATAAGAATAAAACATGCAATGGTCTGCCTGATCACATCTACTAGGTGCTGTCTCAATATTACATTGACAATTCACTATTGCATCTGCCTTTCCTTTACAGCTTCCTTTAATCATTACATCATCTAAAACTTCGTCTGACATCATTACTCTCCTTACTATGTTTTGTTCCTTAACTACTATAATTATACAATATCTTGTGTATTGATACTATGTGGCAATTCTAACAAATCACAGGTTATGATTTGTAAAAAATTCCACTTGACTAAAAGAACAAAATGAAGTAGTCGACCTTAAGCAGACAGATTATTCTGATAATTCAAGTTCTACAGGACAATGGTCAGAACCTAATCCAAAAACTCCATTAACTTACTGTAATACTCTAATCTGACATCCTCAGTTGCGTTAAAGATTTCATGCTTTGATTTCTCAAATCGCACAAATTCAATATTATCTGAAAGCTCCGCCAGCTGCTGCTGTGGTTCTGGTTCCACCAGGGTATCCTTTCCGGCCTGACACAGTAACACCGGCACCTTAATCTGGGATGCCCCCTTCAGAATCCGTGAGGTCACCCTGTCTGCCGCCATAACCCAGCCATAGGTACTTCCATATGTACTGTACAGCCCATCCACCTGACGAAGGTGAAAAACATAGTCGTATCTTGGTCTGGACATGGTACTGCTGGTTTCAAACACCTCAACATTGTCAAAGCCGTGCTGGCCCGGTGCATATCTCTTTTTCCAGCCAGCGATTCCTGCAATACGCATAAGAATGCGGACAAGTCCCATTGGATATTTTCCAAATTTAAGCCTTATCATGGGAGAGCTTAAAACTGCCCTTGAAAACACCTGGGGATGTTCTTCCAGATACAGGGCTCCTATGGCTCCGCCCATTGAATGGGCAAACAGATAAAGCCTGCCGCTAACTGATTGCTGAGTCACAATCTGTTTCACAAACTCATGAAAATCCTCCACATATGTGGAAAAGTCATCAATATATACCTTACCCTCGTCCTGACATTCCCTGTAAGAATAGCCATGGCCTCTATGCTCTGGCAAAAAAACTGAATATCCCATCTGGTAAAAGTAATACATCATCTCATGATACTTGCCATTAAACTCACAAAAACCGTGGGAAATGACCATAGCCGCCTTTTCCTCAGGATTTCTGAGATAATAATAATGAATCCGCCTGCCATCAAAGCTTTGGTATTCTCCCTCCAGCATATGAATTCTGAAAAAAGGAAGAACCACATTATTCATTTTTTCCTGGAAATCTTCTTCACCAAAAAATTCAAACTGTTGCTTCATCTTAATAATTAGCAGCTATCTCAAGAGCCAGGTCAGGATAATTAGTAATAACTGCATTTACTCCCATCTGGCAGGCCATCATAAGATGCTCTGCCTCATTTACCGTCCAGACATTTACATCCAGTTTATTCTCCGCTGCCTCCTTCATATAGTCCGAATACTGCAGATTGTATAAAGCTGGGTGAAGTGCATCTGCACCATGCTTTGCCGCATATTCAGCCACTCCAATTGGACCATCAGAATACAAAAAACCAACATATGCCTTAGGATTAATCTCATGTAGCTTTACACAGGTAAAATGGTTAAAGGACGAATACAGCACTCTGTCCTCCATTCCCATCTCCCTGGTCAGTTCAATAACCTTTTTTTCAATATCCGGATAAAACACAATTCCTGTCTTGATTTCCACATTAATGGTCAGACTGGTTGGTTTTATCAACTCATATACCTCCCTAAGGGTGGGTATGTCTGCATGCTGGCACTCCGGAAAGGTTCTGTTATAATTGTATGTCTTAAGCTCCGCAAGGGTCAAATCCTTAACCCAGCCTGTACCATTGCTGGTTCTGTCAATCCGCTCATCGTGAATAACCACAAGTTCTCCGTCTTTACTGAGCTGTACATCAAGCTCAATTCCGTCTGCCTTCATATCAATTGCCTGCTGAAAAGCTTCTATAGTATTCTCCGGTGCATATCCGCTGGCTCCTCTGTGGGCCCAGACAAGCACCCTGTCATTTTTCTTAAAACCCATACACAACTCCTTCTATAACTTAATATACTTCTATACTTAATATACTTCTATACTTAATATACTTCTATGCTACCATACTACACTAATTCTAGTCTTCTATATCAAAGGCCTCCAGCCCCTTCTTAGCCACAGCCTTAGTATCTCCGTGTTTTACAAGATACATTGTCACAAAAGAAAGCAAAACTGTAATTGATGCATATGGAAACAGGGCCTTACAATCAACATAATCCATTAATGCTCCTGAAATAACAGGTGTTGCAATCTGAGCAGCCATGCTGAAGGAATAGTACAGGCCCGTGTATTTACCTACTTCACTGCCCTTACACATCTCAAGCACCATAGGAAGACTGTTGACATTAATAGCAGCCCAGCCCATTCCCACCAAGAGGAACACAAGGTAAAACATCACGCTAAATCCCTCAAGAAAAAGTGTGCTAATGTATATTGTCAAAAAGCCTCCAAACAAAAGAGCAATTCCTGACAGTATTGTCCTGCGGCGTCCAATTCTGCTGGCTATGTATCCAATTGGAATATAGGAAATCATGGCACCAAGACTTGCTACAATAAGGCAGCCTGATGCACTTCCAATCTCCATCCCCCAAATTTTATTTGCATAAATCGTAAACCAGGTCTCAACAGCATTATATCCCAGAAACCAGAGAAAAATTGATAAAAGCAGACAAATCAGACTCCTTTTTACCGGCTTTGAAAGAACCATTTTGCCTGTTCCATTCTCCTCGTAAAGCTCCTCCTGGGGATTAGATGCCTCATAAACTTCAACCTCACCGGCAAGCTTTACCTCATTGACAGTAAAAACAATTATAATTAGCGACACCAGCATTATCCCTGCAACAAGGGCAAATAACAGAGTATAATCCACATGACTCTTTGTCTTATCAGAATATAATACTGCTGCAACCCCAAGATAAATCACTCCACCCATTGCCCCCATGAGATTAATGATTGCATTCCCCATACTTCTCAAAGGCTTGGGAGTAACATCCGGCATAAGTGCCACTGCCGAGCTTCTGTATGAACACATTGTCACAAGAAGAATTCCCAAAACTACAATAAAAATAATCTCCTTTACTGTTTCAGGATGGAAAAAGTAGCTGTTATCCATTACTGGAATAAGCATCATAGCCCCCACAGACAGCAGGGTTCCCCACAAAATAAAAGGCTTGCGACGCCCCATTGTGCTTTTACAATTATCTGACCAACGTCCAAATACAGGCAGAAGAAATAATGCAAGCACGTTGTCTGCTGCCATTATTGCTCCTGAGAAAATCTTATTCATTCCAAATGTGTTGGTTAATATAAGAGGTATTACACTATTGTACATCTGCCAGAATGCGCAGATTGCCAAAAACGCAAAACCAATCCTAATAGTTTGACCCACTTTTAATTTCATAACTTCCCTCCATAAATCATTATTTTATCTCTAAACGGTCTAACAGATTCAGCTTATACTTTTTAACCATCTCCATAGCCTTATTATAGCACTCAGTATTTTTCATCTGCATTGCGCTGTGGGCATCCAGTCCCATTATTACCTGGTTTCCATTCTCTCCCACAAGCTTCCAAAACATTTCATTGGGATACTGTCTGCCCTCAGACATACCCAGCAGATTGATTTCAAGAGGTATATTAAGCTCCCTCATAGCCTTGCAAAGTCTTGACATCTCCCAGTCATAGACAGAATCAAGGCCCTGATAATTAATAAGATCAGGATGTGCAAGATATAGGAATTTTCCTGTCTTCATCCCCTCAATTACTCTGTCCACATAAGCCCTTATTCGGGATTCGTCCTCTGTCACTGCGCCCATATATGGTCCGTCAAACTCGTTGCATAAAAAATGCTGGCCCATTATGAGATAGTCACAGTTGTACTTTCTGAATATATTCATCTGTTCTTCGAAAAATTCCGGGCAGTATTCTGCCTCGAATCCAACATACAATTTGATGTACTTTTTGTACTCTTGGCCAAGCCTTCTTATTGTGCTGACATACTCCGGAACCTGCTCCATTTTCATCCTGATACCGGAAACGCTGCCATCTTTAAAGGGGCAGGGTACGTGGTCTGAAAACCCCAGTTCCTCTATTCCCATATGGATAGCCGCCTCTATGTATTCAGCCTCTGAATCGCAGGCATGCAGGCATCTTGTGGTATGTGTGTGATAATTTGCTTTTAAAAATCCCATAAGAACTCCTTCCGCTTCAGCCTTGGAAACTAGTCCCTTTATCCCACTGAAACATTGCATATTTTAAATCCATGCTATATAATTATGGTATAAAAATTTTATATCATTTTATTGAAGGGAGCAATAAATAATTATGTTATTCCAAATTAATAACATGTGGCAAATTCTTGGTTGGTTCCTGGTTTTTGCTGGTCTAATTATCATGAACGAAATTGGACGTCGCACCAAAGCAGGTGGAATGCTCATTTTCGTTATTATTCCAACTGTTCTTACTGTTTACTTCATTCTCGCCCATTGCGGTTTGTTTGGCGGCAAGAACAATCCAACAGTAGCTTACATGGATGGCTGGTTCCATTACTTTAAGCTCTATGCTGCAGACATCGGATGTGTCGGCTTTATGATGATTAAGTACAAATGGGGCATCGGAAAGCAGAAATGGTTTGCATGGTTCCCATGGTTTATCGTATCTGCCAACATTCTTATCGCAGTTGTATCTGATTTGGAATCTGCCTTTGCTGCATACGGCATCTCAGGCAATTTTGCCGGTGCATGGTGGGCATCTAATGAAGGTGTATTCATCTACGGAGGATGGTGGAACATTATTAATGCAATTGCTGGATTAATTAACATCTTCTGTATGACAGGTGTAGTTAATCTCTACACATCAAAAGATAAGAACAAGAGCGATATGCTTTGGCCTGATATGACAATCTGGTTTATCCTTGCTTATGATTTATGGAACTTTGAGTATACATACCTCAATCTTCCAACCCATTCATGGTATTGTGGTTTTGCACTTCTTCTGGCTCCAACCTTTGCAAACGCTCTTTGGAACAAGGGTGCATGGATTCAGAATCGTGCCCATACACTTGCTATCTGGTGTATGTTCGCTCAGGTTGTGCCTACTTTCCAGATTTGTAAGAAGTTCTCTGTTATGCCTTCTGTATATGGCGGCGCCGGAGAAAAGGGTATTGTGGCTGAAGACCTTTATCAGAAAGCAGTTGACCTCTTTGCTTCAGGACAGGGAAAAACCTCTGCTGCCGGAGAAGCAATGGCCCAGTTTGGTATTACAGCCAACCCAACCACTCAGGGCTTTGTAGCAATGATAGCATTATTTGCTAACATAATATGTATTTCAGTAATCATTAAGAAATCTATCCAGATGGGCAAGAATCCTTATTCTAACGACGTTTGGAAGGGAACAAAGGATTACGAAGAGGCTATGGCAAGAGCAGAATAAATTAACTTTAATGCAAATAGAAAGTGTGCTATAATCCTAATGATTATGCGCACTTTTTTATTTTGGAGATTTCCCTTGAAATAAGGTGCAGCATATTACATAAATATACATAAGAAAAGGTTTAAGAAAGGGGTTTGTTATGATTGCATGTCCAAATTGTGGTGGCAATGTTAAATTTAGCATTGCTGCTCAACAAATGAGCTGTGAATATTGTAACTCACTCTTTGACCCATACTCCTTTGACAATAAAACAAAGGATGCTGAGGAGGTTAGAGATTTTGAGGCAACAATATTTACCTGTCCTCAATGCGGCGGCGAGATTTTAAGTACTGATGATGCAGCAGCTGGTTTCTGCAGCTTCTGTGGTGCTTCGACTATTCTCTATAGCCGTATTTCCACTGAACATCGTCCAGACTATATTATTCCATTTCAGGTTACTAAGGATCAGTGTAAGGAGTCCTACTCCAATTTGATGAAAAAGGCTATCTACGCTCCAAAGGAACTTAGAGATCCAGAATACATTGATGGTTTTAGAGGTATATATATGCCTTACTGGGCTTTCCATATTTCCCAGAATGGTCATTTTGATATTCCTGCCAAAAAGGAAACCCGACGTGGAGATTATATCTATACAGATCACGTTAGCCTTTCAGGAGATCTTAATGCATATTATAAAGGTTTATCTTACGATGCATCTGCATCTTTTGCCGACAATATCAGTGAGGCTTTAGCTCCATATGATGTTAAGCCTATGCAGCCATTTACTCCTGGTTTCTTTAGTGGCTTCTACGCAGACATCGCCAATGTACCTTCCAGCGTATATGAACCTGATGCTATGAAAGTGGCAAACAATAATACAATCAAACAGATTAAAAAGGTTCCAGCCTTTTCTAAGTACTCACCGGAAGGAGCTTCCATTTCCAGTGATATATTAAACTCAAAGCTGGAGGCTGCTGACTATGCCATGCTTCCAGTCTGGTTTATGTCATATAAGAATGGCGACAGAGTTGCTTACGCCTCTGTAAATGGTCAGACCGGTAAGGTAGTTGCTGATATTCCAATCGATATCAAAAAGTATGCTATCGGTTCAGGTATCCTTACAATACCACTTATTATCCTGCTTAACCTTATGCTGACATTAGCTCCTGTTAGTGCTCTTTTGGTTTGTTCTGTTTTAGGAATTCTGACATTAGGTCTGTTCACATATGAGATTTCCTGTATCATAAGAAAAGATACTAATGCAGACGATTTGGGAAAACGCTATCTTGACAGTATCAATAATCCTAATGGGCTTGCCCAGGAATCACAGCCTCAACAGCAGCCTAAGAAATCGTCGGGTCTTGGTGGATTTGTAGCATGCATACTTATTATTGTAGCAGTTATTTATTCTATTTTTGCTGCCAGAAGTAATCATTTTTCTGCTGGCACTATTGCTGTAGTAACTTCATGCATTTGCTTTGCAATGAGCATTTTTGCATCCTCAATTAAATCCACAGCCTCTGTTCCAGTTAAAGGTTCAGGTATTCTTGTTACGTCTGTAGGAGCAATTGTTTCAGCTGCTGTCTGCGTGATAAGTCCTATTTCTGACTGGTACTACTATGGAGCTTCCATTATTTTCCTTGTATCTGTTTTCCTTGGATTAACAGATGTTATCAAGGCTTACAATGTTCTTTCTACACGTAAGCTTCCACAGTTTAACAAACAGGGAGGTGACGATCGTGCGTAAATTTAGATTATATGGTATTATTCTTGCCTTGTTGCTAATGACTTCTGTTCTTTCGTCAGGAGCCCGGACAGTATTAGCAGGTAATATTAAAACCCATGTTGATACAGGCTATTCTGCCATGATTGATGATTCAGCTGATTTCCTTACTGATTCTCAGGAGCAGGAGCTTATGAAGCAGATGACTAATATTACAGAGTACAGTAATGTTATTCTTGTTACTACTACAAATCATCATTACAGTAGTACTGATTCTTTTGCCTGGGATTATTATCGCGAAATATTTGGTTCAAAACAGAGTGGTATTATATTTGTTATTGACCGTTGCCTTAACAAGATTTATCTTGTTTCAGTAGCTGGCGCAGAAAAGAAAATTTCCAGCGGACGCTGTCTTACAATTACAGATAATACATATAAATATGCTACTGCGAAAATGGGATATGACTATTACACCTGTTGTAGCAAAACCTTTGATCAGGTTCTTACTCTCTACAAGGGTGGACGCATTGCGCAGCCTATGAAGTATATCACCAATACGCTTCTTGCCATTATTCTTGCAATGCTTCTTAACTTCTTCCTTGCAATGATGCTTTCAAAGCCACAACAGCCATCTGTCAAGGATATTTTGAATGGTGTATTCCATGCTGAAAACATCAATAATCCTAATGTTATTTTTATCCGCCAGGACAAGAGATACAGTCCACGCAGTTCCAGCTCAGGCGGCGGCAGTCACTCAGGTGGCAGCAGAAGCTCAGGCGGTGGCAGCCACTCAGGTGGTGGACATTCAATATAGTTTTATGCTTTTTATCAGATAGGTATGAAAAATGCGTCGAGGTTAGCCTCGGCGCATTTCCATTCTCTTTAGACTTATATATTCCATTAATCTTTTATCTGCTGTAAGTATTTTACATCCATAAAGAGTCTGACCTTCCATCTCCTGTCGTCTGACACACTGACAGGGAATCTCAAGTCTGAAATAGTGACCTCTTATCTGATCATCCATAAGAATTCGAAGTCCTCCCTCAATCTGCTTATCCAGCTCGGAGGCAACAAAGGATATACCGTTATCACTTATGTCATGTACTGTAACATAGTGTCTCTCTTTCTCGTTTCCCTGTGCAATAATTCCGTCCTTATCTATTCTCATACGGCTAGTCTGTCTGCGTTCCCCAGATCCGCCATACCTTCCAAAGTTGCTGACCACAAGAGCATACATACTTAACTGCTTATGATTGATAGTTGCTATTGTAATCCCCTTCCATATTCTACGTTCCCCAGTATGCTCATCTACACAGTACAGATTAAATGTACAATTCTTATTCTTTCTGGAATTAAGCTCAAATACTACTCCGTCCTTCTTGTATGCTGCAACAAGCACTCCTGTATCGTTGGAGCCTATTACTGTAGTAGTGAACTCCTCAGTCTCATTAAGCTGTACTATTTCGATTGTTACTTCATCTCCAGATTTCAAATCCTGTAAAGTCATAACCCACTCCCTCCAAACTGTTTCGTAAATTATTATTCTGGAAATATTATACCACTATTCAGTAATAAATTTTGAAAAATACGTATTTTTTTTAACTTTTCAACCCTTAAAAAATGGAATATAATACAATATATAATTTGGGGGATTGTATGGTTAGAAGAAAGTATATAAGAACCAGGATGCTTAAGCCTGGCATGAAAATTGATCAAACAATTGAAGATCGCATGGGGCGAAACCTTATCGTTCGCGGTGCCGAGGTTGACGAATTTATTATTGAATCTCTTATTTCACTGGGAATTATGAGTGTATATATTCAGGATGGCGAATATGATCCTGAGGATCCTGATAAGGTTCTTTCTGCAAAGGCACGCAAAAAGGTGGAAGAGCTTAGAACTGATGACCGTTCTACTGTTTCGCTCTCTGACAGTGTCAGAAAAAGAGTTGCTGAAGGTATTCAGTATATTTACAACAGTACTGACTCACCTGAGCTTGTGAACACAACAGAGTCTATTGCATCAAATCTGATGTCGGCTATCAATGACAATGATGCTATTGCCATAGATATATCTGCATTAAAAACAAGTGATGAATACACCTTCAAGCATAGTGTAGATGTGGCTACTATTTCCATGATTCTTGCCAAGCAGCAGCAGCTATCTGAAAAGGAAATCTACGAGATTGGAATAGCAGGCCTGCTTCATGATGTGGGCAAGACCAAAATTCCACTTGAAATATTAAATAAGCCTGCCAAGCTTACTGATGAAGAATTTGAGATAATGAAGCAGCATTCAGTATATGGCTATCGTATTATTGAAAACCGCCCTGAATTCTCAAAACCTATTCAGCTTGGTATTCTCCAGCATCATGAGAAAATTAACGGTTCCGGATACCCTCTGGGAACAAAGGCAGATCAGATCGGCCATTTTGCCAAGATTCTTACTGTGGCAGACATTTACGATGCCCTTGTTACTGAAAGACCTTATAAGTCTGCCTTTTCCCAAAGAGAGGCAGTTGAGATGATTATGTCCATGACCTCAGAGCTTGATATGAATGCCATGCAAAGCTTTTTACACAGTATGATTCTCTACCCTGTTGATACCCTTGTAAAGCTAAGCAATGGTGAAACAGCCCGAGTTGTGCGCAATGATCCACAATTTATTCTCAGACCAACAGTTGTGGGTGTTGAAAGTGGCACAGTTTATAATCTGGGAAGTGATTTGAAATGTGCTAATATTATTATTTTATAGCTTGGAGGAATATTTATGAAAATGTTTTCAGATGTGCTTGTCGCCATCGATAATTTCGTATGGGGACCGGCTATGCTGGTGCTTCTTGTTGGTACCGGCATATTTCTTACCTTTAGAACTAACTTTTTGTGTTGGCGAAATCTTCCCTATGCTCTTAAAAGTGTTTTAAGTAAAGAATCTCGCCAGAAAAAGGGAGATGGTGATGTATCTCCTTTTTCAGCTCTCACCACTGCACTGGCCGCAACTATTGGTACAGGTAATATCGTAGGTGTGGCCGTTGCCATGGTATCCGGTGGTCCAGGTGCTCTTGTATGGATGTGGTTTTCTGCCCTATTCGGTCTCTCATCTAAATTCAGCGAATGTATGCTTGCAATTAAATACAGGGAAGTAAATGAAAAAGGCGAGATGTCTGGTGGTCCAATGTATACCATGAAGAATGGATTTAAAAACAAAAAATTGGGCCTTATCTTAGGATGGGTTTTTGCCTTGTTTACTGTATTTGCTTCCTTTGGAATCGGAAATCTCACACAGGCTAATTCAATTTCATCAGCTCTTTATACTACCTTCTCTGTTCCCCAGTGGATTACAGGTGTAATTATTGCTGTTCTTGCCTTGCTTATCATTATCGGTGGAATCCAGTCTATATCAAAGGTTTCCCAGATTGTGGTTCCAGCAATGGCAGTTCTATACATGGGAGCAGGTCTTGTTATTATTATTGGTAATATCAGCAATGTTCCTGCCGGAATATGTACTATTTTCAGAGAAGCCTTCTCTCTTGTGGCTGTCGCAGGTGGAACCAGCGGAATTATAGTTACTTCTATGATGCAGGCATTACGTTTTGGTGTAGCAAGAGGTGTTTTCTCAAACGAAGCCGGAATGGGTTCTGCAGCCATTACTGCTGCTGCAGCTACTACCAATTCACCTGTTAAACAGGGATATATTAACATGACCGGAACCTTTTGGGACACAATTGTTGTTTGTACGATTACAGGTCTTTGTATTGCCAGCTCTGGAGTTCTTAATAATCCTGAGCTAACAGGTGCCGCGCTTACTATTGCAGCCTTTAATACCGTCCTTGGTGCTCCAGGGGGTTGGCTTGTCTGCATAAGTATAGCATTCTTTGCTTTCTCTACTATTCTCGGTTGGGAATATCATGGCGAAAAGGCCTTTGAATATATTTTAAAGACTCACAAATTAAACATTGTATACAGAATATTTTTCTCAGCAATTATATACATAGGAGCCACCACCACACTTACCATTGCCTGGAATTTCTCCGACATTGCAAATGCGCTGATGGCTATACCTAATCTAATATCTCTTCTTGTATTAAGCGGCGTTGTTGCCAATGAAATGGAAAGCTATCAGGAAGTTATTAAAGCTGAGAAGGAAAGTAAAAAGCTTGCTAAGCTAAATAAGTAATTCCTTTGGGACCGCCTTTGCCATCTGTTCATAGGCGGTCTCACTTGGATGAAGATGATCACCACTGTCAAAGCCTGGGGCAAATGCCTCCGGCTTATTTTTATCTCTTACAGCTTTATCAAAATCTATATATCCATCAAAGCTGTCTGCGTTTCTAATCCACTTGTTAAATTCATTTCTTATGTCATCTCTGAACTGCTCATAGGTTCTCCAGCCATAAATTGGCAGAAGTGTTCCACCCCACACCTTTAAACCAAGGTCCTTGGCATGCTTAATGTAAATATTCTCTGTACCCTCTATCAAATCCTGTGTTGTTGGCATATCCGACCATGGTCTGAAGGGATTTGTTTCTACCCCAACCGGATGAATAATGTCGTTAATTCCATGTTGAATAATCACCGCATCAGCACCAGCCACATTAAGCTCAATCGGAAATCTTGTGGCACCCTTAAGACCATATGCTGCATATGTAATACAGTCATACTGCCTCAGTATTCTGGTTCCGCTTACAGCTCTTCTGATTATTGAAACATTGTGATAGCCCTCCTGCCATGCACGAATACTCAGATAGTCTGGCCATGACTGGGCAGTTATGGAATCACCATAACATACAAGGGCATGATTCTGGGGCTCTGTAAGTACGTCGATTGTATTAAGGAAATAGAACCAGTTTGTATTGCGGGTCAGCTCCTGTGGCAATTCATCTGACTCTGCATAATCTCCGTAACAGTATTGTCCCTTTGACAATGGTCCTGTTATCAAAGTTCCCGCATTCATCTGTGTATAACCCTCCAGATAAATGCTCACCTGAACCTCAGAGCCTGCAACTACCGCACACTCTATCTCATCACTTTCAAGTTCACATCCAGGCATAATATCTACTGATGTATTTCCTCCCTGAAATGTAACCTTTTCTTTTCCAAAAAAAACCTTCGTTATCTCCACCGACTCAGTTCCTGTCAGGTTAGAAAAACGAAGTCTTACTGCACTTCCATTGAAGCACATTCGAATCGGATATCTAAGGGTTATATCCTTAGAATATACCGACTCCTGTCTGTCTGTTATTGATGTAGCATTGCCCCAACAGGCAACCCACTTTGTATAATCACTCATAAATTCTCCAAATACTATCTACGAACACGTTTCTTAATTGCATCAAAAGTCCGCTGCAGCTGTCCGCCTTCCGGTGCACGTTTAAAGCCTTTTACCCTCTTCACAGCAGCTCTGTATGTAGACCCCATTGTTGTAAGGGCCTGCTCCATATTCTCCCTTGAGAAACGCTCCTTCTCTTCACTAATCAAATTACCAGCTGCCTGAGCCTTTCCTTGAACAGATGTCACAAACTGATCCATATGCTTATTAAGAGCTTCCTGTAAGCCCTCCACAGTTCTTGCGAAATTGGAAAGAGCCGAAACTGTGAGAGCTGTATCAATTGCAACAATCCCCATAAAGACAAGGGATACAAATTCCATCCCCACTGGTCCAATATGTCCTAATACACTTCTTGTGAAAGGTGCAATTCCATACGCCACAACCAAACCTGCCCCACCAAAGCCTAATGTACAGGGCAAGCAAATCCGTCCGTTAATATTAAAGGGAATATCACTATAATCCCACCAGTATGCATGGAATAATTTCTCAAGCACCCAGGAAGTAGTGTATTCCAGCACCATACTTCCCAGCATAGATACCAGCACTACCTGCCACCATTCGTACTGAAAGTTTATATAATGCAAATAATCATCTATGGCTGTAAGTGCAACCGCTCCAGCACCGTATATTGGACATATTGGTCCATACAGAAAACCTCTGTTTTCCCATTTGCCACCTTTTATTGTGCAGTACATGCTCTCGTACAGCCATCCCATAAAGCTATATACAACAAAGAACACAAAGTACTTACTTACCCACATTTTCTCTTATTTCCCTTCCTCTCACATAATGTCTCCATTGCAGAAATATACTTGTCAGCCATACATACAATCCAGGCTTCCCTTGTCTTTGGAATTCTGGTTATAGTAAGGGGCCACATATGGTTTTTGATAATCTCTGCCTCACGCTCCGTTATCTTAAAAATCCTTCTTGCATTATTCATAGCCTTTCCCGGATGAAAAAAGCCATGAAGTCTGTGGGTTCCTCCATCATATGCATGCCAGTCATACAGATAAAAATCGTGAAGAAATGCACCTGTAACCAGAATCCTCTCATCTGCGCCAAGTTTTAATCTTCTATTGAGCAGAAAAGCTAATTCAGTTACGCTTTCGCAGTGCTCATATGTACTTATTGTTCCATGCTGGATATAATTGCGCATCTCCTGAACCCTTGGATTATTACGAAATCTGGCCAGCATAAAATCCAGCTGAACCTGTTCCTGAGGGGTAATCTTCATATTGTGTCCTCTCTAAAATACTATTTCCTATTCGAAACAAACCTGCCCTACGTATGCTAAAATGGCTTCTATCTCATATTCCTCCATCTTTTCACATACCTCATCATCCTGAACTGAAACCTTGCGAACTATAAGCTCACCAAAATTATCATCCCATGTGGAACCTATCTCTATCTCATAGTAATAACGGTCCTCGGTTTCCTCATAAGAGTAATTATAATCCGGAACATTCTTAATCTCTTTATTCTCCCACTCCGGTATAAATATATGATTTTCATCATTTCTATAATCTAATTCGTACGTCATATTACCTCTTTTTCTTTAAACGCCTCTTCTGTGCTATGTATCCTACCAGTGTCACCAGGGCACTAATAATGATCATGCAGTAAAATGAAAGACTTCTGCTAAAAATCTCAAGATTAGCAGGGCTGGCAATCTCGGGTATAGTCTCAAGTCCGTCAATAAGAATGTAATCAGCAACCCCCATAGCTCCCGGAATTGGAACACAGTTAGAGCCAATGGTTGTAAAACTCTGTACTGCCCATACTGAGAATGCCCTTGAAGGCCAACCGCCTGTGGCTAAAAACACAAATACTGTAACACTTATTATAGACAGTCTCTGAAGCACATTATATACAAAGGCCTTAATCAGCATATCGCTCTTACCATGGGCAATCTTAACTGCCTCCTTATAGTCTCCCATTGTTTTGTGGAGCTTATCCAGCTTGCGGTCCACATGACGAATGAGATGAAGCTTGCCTCCAAGACGAATAGCCTTATCAGCAAAGCTGTACACTATTCTCTCCTTCTTAAGCAGCATCACAAAGAAAACTGCCAGCGCAAGGATAACTACTGCTCCTGCCAAAATGAACAGCTTGGATAAAAAGCCAAACTCTACTAATATGGATGGTCTAAATACAAGACTGACTATTCCAATAACCAAAAGAGCCAGTGTGTACATAACCAGATTTAGTATCAGCGCAACTGTTACAACCGGTCCGGGTATTCCATCTCTCATCATAAAAAATGCACTTGCCGGCTGACCGCCTGTGGCCGAAGGTGTTATGGCAGAGAAGTATATATCAGAAGCCGAATACAGGAAACAATCTCTATGTCTTACCTTGCCCATAATTCCTCTGACTATACAATGTATTGCTAAGCCTTCAAAAATGATAAATCCCATCATACTGACAACTGCGCATATAACCCAGCCTATTTTAGCATTTGCAATATCATTATAAAACATCTCAACTGAAAAGGTCTTGCTCTGGGACACTACAGCGAAAATACTGAGGCCGGCAAGTATAAGTGATATAATCATCCAAACTATCTTCTTACGGTTCATTATATTTCTCCTTGCAATAATCACTAAGATTATATCATAAGTGTCAAGGTTTTTTCCTTAACACTTTATTAATCTTTCATTTATTATCCAAGCATCTCCAGCCACATATCATACCATTGCAGGCAGGTTTCTGTCCACTCCATATATGCATGCTCTAATTTTCTCTCCCAGCCTTCATACTGCTCCAGTGTAACAGCCTCGTTCATGTACCGCACCATGGCCTCCACCTGTTCCATGGCCTCCTCCATAGGTTCAGCCTCCAGCCTTAGCTTCCAGTCAATATGCCCCTCCTCAGTGCCAATCTCCTTAAGCCGATGACGTTCAGGCTTTGGCACCGCCTTAAGATCTGCAATCATGGCCTGATCCTCAGCCTGTATCATGGCAATCATGTCATCACTGCTGCCACGTCTCTTTCTCTCTATGTAATGCTGATATCCAAATGGATAGTACAGCACCTCTTCCCCTTGGAAAACCAGAATTGCATCTGCCACCTGACTGATAAAATACCTGTCATGAGACACAAAAAGCATAGTTCCGCTATATGCCTTAAAGGCTGACTCCAGAGTTTCTCTGGCTCTTATATCCATGTGGTTGGTAGGCTCATCAAGGAGCATCAGATTAGGCCTGCTGCTCATAAGCTCACATAATACAAGCCTTGCCCTCTCCCCTCCCGAGAGAGAAGATACTCTCTTGGAAACCTCTGCCCCGGAGAAAAGATATGCCCCAAGATTGTGACGCACCTCCTTCTCGGTCATCACAGGAAATAAATCGTGATAATGCTCTGCCACTGTCTTATCAGAATCAAGGGCAGCTGAATGCTGATCAAAATATCCCATCAGCACATTATTGCCCATGGAAAAGCTTCCTTCAAGGGGCTCAACCAGCCCTGCAATGGTCTTAAGAAAAGTACTCTTACCTGCCCCGTTGTCTCCAATTATTCCAATCTTCTGTCCTCTTCTGACCCTAAGTGATATCTCCAGTAGTGCTTCTTCATAACCAATCTTAAGATGTTCTGCCTCCATCACCCACTTACTGCCTGGATGAGAAGGCTGTATCTGTCCGGTAAAAATATGTACCTCATCCTCCTGGGGCGGTTCAACCTGCTTCATTCTCTCCAGCATAGTCTTTCTCGACCTGGCAAAGGAAGCCTTGGATGGCTTGTGCTTAAACTTCTCAATAAGAGCATTAAGCCGGGCAATCTCTTCCTGCTGCTTCTCATAGGCTTTACGCTGAAGCTCTATATCCTTAAGCTTCTGCTTTCTGTAATGGCTATAATTGCCGGCATATCGCTTAAGCCTGCCCCGGCTCAGCTCATACACCACATCCACTACCTGATCAAGAAAAAATCTGTCGTGGGACACAAACACAACTGCCCCCGGATACTCCCTCATATACTCCTCCAGCCACTCCACTGTCTGAATATCCAGATTGTTAGTAGGCTCATCCAGCAATAACAGCTCCGGCTTCATAAGCAGAAGGTGTATCAGCGAAATCTTAGTCTGCTCCCCACCCGAAAACTCAGAAAGTCGCTTTCCCTTCATATCCTTGGAAAATCCAAATCCTGTAAAAAGCCTGTCATACTCGGCACGATACGCCATCTCTTCCCTTGAAAAGCGTTCTCCACCGTCAAAGCCCTCCATAAGTAGCTCTTCCACTGTCTTGTCTGCATCCGCTGTATTAATCTGCCTTAACATTCCTATAGTAAAGTCACGGGAACTTACCACTGCCGGCTGATGCTGTCTGTCATCCCGGTCCAGCTCCAGTTCCCCTGCAATAAGCCTGAGAAGAGTCGTCTTACCTGCCCCATTGGAACCTACTACTGCAATCTTCTCCCTGCCCTTAACTTCAAAATCTATATGAGATAAAATCACCTGCCCTCCGGCAGATACTGTACCATTCCTAATCTGATATAACATTATCCTGTCTCATGTACCCTCCATTTACTATCAACTGAATTATAAAATAATCTTCTCCTCTTTTCCACCCCAAACACCAGTATCTTGAATTGCATTACAGAACATTTGTTCGTTTTCTAAAGATATTTTTTTGATTTTGTGATATACTAACAAAAAAGGAGGAATAAAATGCGGGACCGTATGTATATCTGTATTGATTTAAAATCTTTTTACGCATCCGTTGAATGCGCTGAGCGTGGGCTTGATCCAATGACTACCAATCTGGTAGTTGCAGACATGTCAAGAACTGAAAAAACCATATGTCTTGCCATAACTCCGGCTATGAAGGCTTTGGGGGTCCGCAATCGCTGTCGTATTTTTGAGATTCCTCCCAATGTGGACTATATTGCTGCCACACCCCGTATGCAGCTGTATATAGATTATGCCGCCGAGATTTATGGCATATATCTTAAGTATATCTCCAAGGATGATATTTATGTATATTCCATTGATGAAGCCTTTATGGATGTAACCGAATATCTGAAGCTTTATCAGATGAGTGCAAGGCAGCTGGGACAGCGGATTATTGACGATATCTACAATACACTCCATATCCGGGCCACCTGCGGAATAGGCACCAACCTCTACCTTACCAAGATTGCTTTGGATATTTCTGCCAAGCACTCTCCTGATTTTATCGGTGAGCTTACAGAAGACCAGTATCAGAAGACCCTATGGAACCATACTCCACTTACAGATTTCTGGAGAGTAGGTCCCGGTACCGCCAGACGCCTTGCCACCTATGGAATATATACAATGGGACAGCTTGCTCACACAGATGAGGATTTCTTGTACAGGCTTTTCGGTATAGATGCAGAGCTTCTAATTGACCACGCCTGGGGGCGGGAGCCTGTTACCATGGCTGATATCAAGGCTTACAAGCCCCAGACTAATTGTCTCTCCAGTGGACAGGTGCTGCCATGTGATTACAATTTCCAGGACGGGTGTCTTATTGTCAAGGAAATGATGGACCTTATGTGTCTTGACCTGGTTGAGAAGAATCTGGTAACTCACTCTGTCACCCTCCACATTGGCTACAGCAACAGTTATAATGTTGCTCCAGCCCATGGCACCACCAGCCTTAACGAGGATACTAATGCAGATATGCTTCTGGTTCCTGCTGTGGAAGCACTCTACAAGCGTATTGTTAATCCCGCTTACGCAATCAGGCGGGTTTCTCTGACCTGTAACAATGTGGTCCCTGAGGAAGTTCACCAGTACAATTTTTTCTCAGACAGTGAGCTTTTGGACAAGAATCGCAAGCTGCAGAAGGCTGTAATAGATATCAAGCACAAATTTGGCAAAAACGCCATTCTTAAGGGCATGAACCTTGAGGAGAATGCAACTACAAGAGAACGTAATAATCAGATTGGAGGTCATAGAAGTGGCTCAGAGACCTAAGCATAAGATGTTAATTTCAGACCGGGCCAAGCAGTTTATGCCTTTTTCTGCCCTTAGGGGGCTTGAGGAGGCACTGGCTGCCAAGGAGCATATATCAGTTCCCAAGGCGGAGCTTTCCGAGGAGAAGGAGCGGGAGCTGGATGAGAAAATGAAAAAGCTTTGCTGCGGGCACATTGCCTCTGTTATCCATTTTTCCAGGGATGAATATATAAAAACAACCGGCATGGTCTCACGAATAGATGAAACCTGCCGGGTTCTTCAAATAGTTAATACTAAAATTAATTTTGATGACATTTATGACATTAATATTGAAAGCTGTGACTAGAAATAATACAGGTATACATCTTCAAGATTTGATGCTTCCTCCAGATCACCATATTTGCCATCATAAGTATCACTGACTATTTTGACCTTGTAGCCCTCTAAGGTATGCTGTATGTTGCTTATTGAGTAGTCTTTTTGTACTTTTTCAAGCTCACTCTTTGTGATGTTAAAGCAGTGGACCTTTTCCTGTACTTTATTTATCAGATTATAGGGTGTGTCCTTTTCCACCAGCTGTCCATCTTTCATTAATAGTATTTCGTTTGCTATTGCCTCAATATCAGGTACAATGTGTGTGGCAATTATTATTATTCTGTTCTCAGCAATTTTACTAATGCTGTTTCGTATATTTATTCTCTCCTGGGGATCTACTCCTGCAGTAGGCTCATCAAGAATTAATATTTTTGGATCATTTAACAGTGCCTGAGCCAGCAGAACCCTTTGTCGCATTCCGCCGGACAGACTGCCCACTCTCTTATGACAGTACTCTTCCATATGAAACATTTGGATAAGCTCATCTACACGCTCCTTCATGAGCTTTCCATTAATGCCCTTTAGTTTTGCTATATATTTCAAAAAAGCTTTCACGCTAAAGTCTTCATAATATCCCTGATCCTGTGGCATATATCCTATACAGTTGAGATAGTCCCTCTTCATATCAAGAATATCTGTTTCATCTAAGAGAATCTTGCCTGTGTCTCTTCTTATGTTGTCCGTCAGGAGGTTTATTAAGGTACTTTTTCCTGCCCCGTTTGGTCCCAGCACTCCATATATTCCTTCTGTCATCTCAAAGGAAATATTATCAAGTGCTTTTGTCTTTCCATATGATTTTGACAATTCTTTAATTACTAATTTCATAACACTTTTTCCACTTTCTTTGTTGCAAAATAATTGCACATACAGTAACCGGTATAAGTATGCATACAATTAGGTTATATCCCACTTTTTGGGCAATTACCCATCCCATTAAGCCGCAGATTACTGTTACTATACAAGCCAATTTTGAATCCATACTCAGATTAATAAGCACTATGCAGCAGATCCAGCACATAACTATAAGCGTTCTTACCGCATATCTCAGAATCAGATACTCTCTCATACTAATTGAAGGGCCTATGTCCGCCAGGAAATAATAGCTTTGTACAGGAGCCTCTAAGCCTTTCAGGCCAAAGGTTTTATTAACTGACAGCAGCCTGATGATTACTATTATCCAATACAAAGGAAGGCTGCTTGCAATTGCAACTATAATTTTATGTGCAATCATTTTCCTTCTGCCAACAATGCTGGTATGTATGATTTTTCCCATATTGGTTTTCTTCTCGGAATTAACCCCGGCTGCAGCCATCAGAGAAATTCCCACCATTAAGAGGACAATATTCAAGAATTTCTCATCTTCCAAAAGTGCCCGGTATTCAAAAGAGTTTACATACCATCCTTTTATATTTCTCTCTTTTTTAATATTGGCAAGATGCTCTTTCTGGTCTTGCAGGGTATATAGCAGTTCCCTCTTATACTCCATATTATCATGTATCATCTGAGATTTAAAAACCTCTTCTTCATTCACAGTTCCCTGCTCAAATTTAAGCAATACGCTTTCATGTCTTGCATCTTCGTCGGATACTTCTTTTTCCAGCTCCTGAAGCTTTTGGTCAGACTCCCTTGTAGGTTCTCCTCCATATTCTTCCATAAAACTGTTATAGGCTTTTTGGTAACCCATAAAACGAACGCTCCTCATGGGATTAAAGTATAAAATCATAACTATTACCAGACAAATAATAGCTATTCCTTTTTGGGAAATCATAGCCTTGTATATTTCTGCACCCACAATGGACATTCGTTCCTGAATTGCTCCAATGCAATTGCTATAGCCATTGGACAGTCTGTTAAGGATTTTCTGTACTCTGTAATGTCCGCCTTTGATTGGATATCTGTAATGGGCTAATATAAGCAAAGAAACAAGAATAATTAAAATAAACACTGCCTGAATAAGCAGATTAACTTTAATCTTGTCAACAGGCATTGAAAATACATTAATATTCTTATACTCAGACCAGGTTCCCCGGTCAATGCAATTATAGAAAATATTGCAATAATGCAGACTTTCAACACCTTGTCCCGGTTTTATAAACATGTAGAAGAAGAATTCTACCGCTCCAACCAGCACAACCACTCCGGAAGCCAGCAGATTATTGTCTATAATCCAATAGCAGGTCCAGACCATAAGTGCCACAAGGGTACAGCTTAAAATTGTGTATAAAGCCTCTATAAGGAGAAACTGCCCCAGGCTAAATCTGTAGGTCAGCATGCAATACTTTTGTATAGACTGTATAGGTAAAGACCAGTCCCTTAAAAGACTTCCGCCACTCAGTATAAGTGCCTCAAATAGAGCTGACATTTTAATGACAAACCCATAAACTGCAATCGCACCACTCAGGGTTAAAAGTCTTTTTATTACCAGGCTGGCTCTGCCCTTAGCACATGTATGAATTACACATTGCAAGGACTTTTTCTTTTCATCCAGTAAGGCTATTGCAAGAATTATTCCTGCAATAAAAATCGAAATATTGATTTTATCAAAAGCAAAATACTTTTCCAAATATTTTCCGCTGGGTTCCTGCACTTCTACATCTGATATTTTTGTAAAATCCTCTTTTGTTTTTTCGATATTTCTTTGTGAATAGGAGTCTTCTTCCGTAAAAATGGAAAATGATGATAAATCATCCGAAGAACTTATTACCTCTGCAATACTGCTTTTATAGTTATCAATATAATTATCGCCATAGTCTTTATTATTTGGCTTATCCTGCCACAATAGAACAAGTGTAACCAGGTATATTACCAGCAAAAAAAGCATTAGCTTTTTTCTTGTAAACAGCTTATAAACTTCCATAGAAATAATCCTTATCATTCAAATATTATGGTTTTTGCCTTCCAATTGTCTGGACCTTCACTAAAATTGTCAACTATGGAATATTCCATCTGGCCCTCATTATTAACGGTGCTTGTGATCAGAATATTATCATCCACATATACAAGATCGCTACATTCTTGGTAGTTTTTCCTGCTGATTTCTGTTCCATTTTCATCAAACACAGCCAAACCATTTGTACTCTGAGTAACATAGAAATCGTTTCCCTTATAAATCTGATAACAGGTATCCTTTGTAGCCACTACCAGTTTGTCTTCTCCATTCTCAAGAGAATACTCATGAATGCCTTCTCCCACAACCTCATAATACAATTTCTTGTCTCTAATCATATATACATTTATTACATCTTCTTTTATTTTCACTACAGAATTCTTTTCAACATCAAAAGCACACAAAACGCTTTTTATATCGCTATGGTCTTCATTGTACTTTCCTTTCTGGAAAAATACATATCTCCCATATGGTTCCAAGCGATAAACATAGTTTTTCTCGTCCAGATTAACTATAGTCTCTTCTTTGGCAGAATTGCTGCCTAAGCGCTTTCTGCACAAGGATGATATTTCTCCATCATCATATATGTAATACACATAATCTCTATGTATAACAAAGTTAAAGGATTGATACTCCAATAAGGAATCCTTACCATCAACTGACTCATTCAATTCAGCATCAAACAACTCCTGAACCTTTTCTCTCTTGCTTCCATCACCCGTAACCATGTAAATGCAGGCCTTTTTACCATCCAAGCCTGCCATATATATATTCTTGTTATATTCCTGAACATTTGCTGTATCATAACACAGCCGGCCCAAATCATCGGGCAAAAAGGCATTGCAGCTTTCGTCACTGTGGGCACATTCCGGTTTATTGCATACCTTTGTATACTTTTGTGACTTATAGTCGTAATAAAACAAAAAAGCTCCGGTATTCGTTTCCCTTGCAAAATATGCCCCATCCCCTATATTACATACACTCTTTACTGTTGCCATCCATGCTTTTGCGTCCTTCTCATCTTCCGACTCCAAGTCATCACAGTTTATGGCTTGGGTGCTCTGCTCAATTGTTTTATTATTGCCACAGCCTGCGAAAGCTGTGATGCATAATAGCATGGCCAATATTTTCTTCTTCATAACTCCAAGCAAGCGGAGTGAAAACCACTCCGCATCCCCCTTTCAAGTTAATTGTAAATCCGACATAAATTATAGCAAAAAAGCTACAAAGACCTTGGCCCTTGTAGCTATAATTTCTTAGATGATCATCAATATAATATGCAATTGCATTCAAGCCACAATTTTCTGTCCAAAAATATTATGATATATTTACATATTCAAGTCAACAGATTTTATCTATTTTCAACAATTTTTTTCTGTTTTCGACTTCCTTTATGTACTTTTTTTCCAGCCCCCTTTGCACTTATTATATTACTGCTCTAAAGGCCAGATTTCTGCACACAATCCCTTTATGTATTCATAGGAAAATGTTGAATCCTGACTTATTATCTGATTCTGTGCCGCAAGTTCAGGTGTGTAATCCTCCAGCTTATATACTGTGACTCCACCTTTTCCTGATGTCACATGACATACAAGTGGTATCACTCCATAGTCTTTGATTACAACTCTGTTCTTGTCATCATAGCCAATGGTAACGTCTGCCATTCCTCCAACCATTCTATTGGCTACTCCTGCACCCTGGCCAGAGGTCCAATTGACAAAATTGCCAAGAGAATAGTAGACCAGCATCTGCTTGTCCCCTTCTGATATCATCTCATACTTTTCAATAACATGGGGATGTGTTCCTATTACCAGATCCACATGATTTTCCAGAAAAATCTTAGTCCAGCGTTTCTGTTCTTCACTTACCTCAAGACTATATTCTGTTCCCCAGTGTGGACACACTATCACGAAATCCGCAAGCTCATGGGCCTTCTTGATATCCTTCTCCACCTGATTTTCCTCCAGCAGATTGACTGCGTATGGCATTCCGGAGGGAAGAGATATTCCGTTGGTTCCGTATGTGTAATTTAAGACAGCCAGCTTTATTCCAGCCTTCTCGTACACAAATATATTGTCCCGGTCCTCCTTGGAGTCATTTATACCAACTACTCCAATTTCAGGATATTTTGTCTCCCAGTTATCAAGGCAGTTAAGTATGCCTTTTTTCCCTTTATCCAAGGCATGATTGCTTCCATGACAGATAAGGTCAAAGCCTGTCTCCACCAATTCATCTGCTATCTCATAGGGCGCATTAAAGGCTGGATAACCTGACACTCCAAGTTCCTTTCCCCCTATCATTACCTCCTGATTAACAATGGCTAAATCCGCCTGTTCAATATCCTCTCTTGTATTTTGGAAAATACTTGAGAAATCATAGCTTCCATCCTCCTGCTTGGCACTTTCCTCCACTGGAGTATGTAATAGGATATCTCCTACCATTCTAAGGTTAATCTCTGGCTCAAACTTTTCACCCTGGCCTGACTCAGCCTCCGGCTTGCCCCTTGCCTCAGAGTCTCCAGTATTGGCAGCTACCGTTGTCTCAGAGTTTCCAGTTCTGGCAGTTGTCGCTGTCTCTGAAGATATTTCCTGATGGGTTGCTCCTGCAGTGGTCTCAGCTGATTTATCTCTCAAAGCTCTAACACACAAAGCCGCTACAATTAACAGGGCAAGCATTGACGCCATTGCTACAAAGGCTATTTTGTATATTTTCTCTCTTTGTCTACCAGTCATTTTCAAATCCTTTTTGCAATCTTACTTATCGTCTGGATGATGGCCTGTATTACCATATGGCTCCATTGCATCTATTTTCGCCATATCCTCTGATGAAAGTTCAAAATTGAATATATCAAAATTGCTCTTAATTCTCTCCTCATGTGTTGATTTTGGCAATGTTACAATTCCATTCTGAACCTCCCAGCGAAGGCTGATTTGCGCTACTGTCTTGCCATATTTTGCAGCCAGCTCCATAAGCAATGGATTATCAAGAACTCTGCCTCTTCCAAGAGGACTCCAGGCTTCCACAATAATTCCATTTTCCCTGCAATAATCCACTGTCTCCTTCTGCATAAAGCCAGGCTGAATCTCAATCTGGTTAACCATAGGTACTATCTCTGTGCCCATGAGTGCCTTAAGGTGATGTGGCAAAAAGTTTGATACTCCAATTGCCTTTACTTTTCCTGACTTGTATATATCAATAAAAGCTCTCCAGGTCTCCAGATTAATCTCTTCCCAATTCTCCTCATGAGTTGGTGATGCCGGCCAATGAATAAGATAAAGATCAAGATAGTCCAATCCTATTTCCTTCATTGTCCTTTCAAATCCTGCCATTGCTTTCTCATATCCCAGTTCTGTCTTCCAAAGCTTGCTTGTAACAAAAAGCTCTTCTCTTGGAATCCCTGACTCTCTTATTGCCTTTCCTACCATTGCCTCATTTTCATAATATGCTGCTGTATCAATATGAGTATAGCCTGCCTCCAATGCCATTTTGACTGAATTATATGCTTCATTGGAATCTTTAATCTTATATGTTCCAAATCCTACAAGGGGTATTTCATTTCCATTACTAAGCTTTAATCTCTCCATGATTACTTATCCTTTCTCCATGATATATATGTTCCATTTTACATCTAGATAGGAATAATTCCCACTATTTTCCCCACTATTTTTTCTATTATCCACCTAGCTAGGGATAATTCCCACTATTTTCTATTATCCATATGTAGCCGGATAAGCTGTTTACGTATAAAGTCACTGATTTGGGCAACTTTTATACGTAATTCCCCAGCTTTTCCGATAAAGCCCGTATAATGGTGTAAATTCAAAAATTAATTAAAAAGAGCCAAGTGCTCATCTTTCAGTTATAATTAAGTTACCACACAAAACATAATTGAAAGGATAAAACATATGGCT
>JAXJPW010000041.1:0-42933 GCA_036311465.1 Agathobacter sp. | reverse complement strand
TGCAACAACTGGAAAAATCAGAACGATGATGTATACGCCTATCTTATGGATATACTTCTTAAGTAAGCTAGGACAGGCTAAATAAAACCAAACAGCTTTATATACCTGAATATAATTAATATGTTAAATAAAATTAATAAGCTCCTTAATCATCCAGATTAAGGAGCTATATTTATTACCTATTTTTTTGAATGCTATAACCAAACTTACCCAGCTTCTCTCCCATCCTGAAATATTCACCATGGGAATACATCACAAGCCCTGCCTCATTAATGAGGAATTTTCCTTTTTCATCCATATGAGACTCATCAACTGTAACACCTAATACTTCTGCAATAAACATTGTATGGCTTCCAAGTTCTTTAGTCTCTACCACTCTACACTCTATATTAACCGGACTTTCTGATATTCCAGGAGCACTTACATGCTCCATCTTAAGGGGTGTAAGCTTCATTTCCTTGAATTTGTCTACATCTCTTCCGCTTTTAACACCGCAAAAATCACAAGCCCTAACCAATTCCTCTGTTGTAAGATTTACAACAAATTCACCTGTATTCTTAATCATATTATAAGAATAACGCTCTGGTCTAACCGAGATTGAAAGCATTGGTGGGTTGGTACAGATAGTTCCTGCCCAAGCCACAGTAATAATATTATTTTTTCCATTCTCATCAGCAAGGCTGACCATTACTGCCGGTACAGGATTAAGCATATTGCCCGGCTTCCAATTTTGTTTACTCATTTCTATTCCTTTACCAAACCTACTTTTCTAAGTTCATCCTGCAGCTTCGCTTTGTGCTCTATCTCAAGCTCTGTAAGGGGAAGTCTAAGCCCTCCAGCTTCATATCCTATCATATTCATCGCAGACTTAACTGGGATAGGATTAACCTCGCAAAACAGCGCGTCAACAAGATCAACATACTTTAATTGCAACTCAAGAGCCCTCTTTATGTTTCCTTCAAGATACTTCATAACCATGTCATGAGTATCCTTTGGAGCCACATTAGAAAGAACTGAAATTACTCCAACTCCTCCCAGGGAGAGAATTGGAACTATCTGATCGTCATTTCCTGAATAAATATCAAGAATGCCCTGTGACAGCTGTGCCAGCTTGACAATCTGTGTAATATTACCGCTGGCTTCCTTTATTCCTACAATATTAGGAAAATCCTCAGCCAGACTCACTGCTGTCTCTGGCAAAAGATTGCAGCCTGTTCTTGAAGGAACATTGTACATTATAATTGGAAGATTTATTGCATTGGCAATTGTACTGTAGTGTGCATATAACCCCTTCTGTGTAGCCTTATTATAAAAAGGCGTCACAATAAGAAGTCCATCAACTCCAAGATTTTCAACCTTCTTTGAGAAATCAATTACTGTCTGTGTTGAGTTTGCACCTGTACCTGCAATAACAGGTATTCTTCCATCCACCTTTTCCACAGCACATCTGATTACAGAAAGCTTCTCGTCCTCTGTCATTGTTGCAGGTTCACCAGTAGTCCCACAAACAATAATTGCGTCTGTGCCATTACTAACCTGATCTTCAATCATTCTCTCAAGTTCGCTAAAATTTACTGAATTGTCACTGTTAAATGGAGTAATCAACGCTACTCCGGCTCCCCTAAATATCGACATAAATAACCTCTTATTTTAAGTCTGGATTCTCTTTCAAAATCTCTTCGATAAGTTCTCTCTCGTCCATGTGGTGTTTTACACCTTTTATCTCCTGATAATCCTCATGACCTTTTCCTGCAAGAACCACTATATCTCCATCCTGAGCATTCTTCATGCAATACTCAATTGCCTCTTTTCTGTCGGGAATAGTAACATAATCCCCATCAGCCTTTGCAAGGCCTACAAGAATATCCTTAATTATGTCCATAGGCTCCTCATCTCTTGGATTATCTGATGTTACTACAGTCAAATCAGCAAGTCTTGAAGAAACCTCACCCATCTCATATCTTCTGGATTTTGCCCTGTTCCCACCACAGCCGAAGAGACATACAAGACGGCCAGGTTCATACTCCTTAAGAGTGGTAAGCAGACTCTCTAAGGACATTGCATTGTGAGCATAATCAATCATTAAGGTATAACGCTCCGAAACAGGAACAAGTTCAATTCTTCCCTTAACCCTTACGTCAAGTAAAGCCTTTTTAATAAGACTCTCCCCTACTCCAAAATGATTGCAGATTGCAATTGCTGTAAGTGAATTATATACGCTAAAGCTTCCTGGAACATTAACTTCAACGTCCATATTCACATTGCCTGTCACCTGATATTTAACCCCAAGAGCGCCTTTTTCATTTAAAAGCTGTACATTCTTTGCTACAAGGTCATTACCCTCCTGGTAGCCAAATTTCTCAACAGTACATGTATGACCTTTTAGAATTCCTTCGATATGCTCACTGTCTCCGTTAAAAATTCCATGCTTACACTGCCTG
Source organism: Agathobacter sp. (assembly GCA_036311465.1). GTDB lineage: Bacteria > Bacillota > Clostridia > Lachnospirales > Lachnospiraceae > Roseburia. The sequence continues at coordinate 40,492 of JAXJPW010000041.1, read as the reverse complement.
AACAGAAGGCTCTTGCAATACATATAGTCTTCAAAATCCTTGTGTTCATTTGTTCCTATATGATCCGGCTCAAGGTTGGTAAATACACCAATATCAAAAGTAAAGCCTGAGACTCTGTGAAGCATTAAGGCCTGGGATGATACCTCCATGACTACTGCGTCAAGCCCAGCCTCTACCATTTCAGCAAAGAGCTCCTGAACCCTGTAGGATTCAGGTGTTGTATTAGCAGCTGGAATTCTGCTTTCTCCAACAATGGATTCGATTGTACCAATAAGTCCTGTCTTTATTCCTGCCGATTCAAGAATAGACTTTACCATATAAGTTGTTGTTGTCTTGCCCTTTGTTCCAGTAATACCAATTGTCTTAAGCTTTTCAGATGGATACCCAAAATATGCTGCCGACATGCATGCAAGTGCAAGACGACTGTTTTCTACTCTAATATATGTAACTCCGTCAATTGGTGTAACATCCTTTTCAACAATAATTGCTGTAGCACCATTTTCAACAACCTGAGGAATAAAATCATGGGCGTCCCTTACAGTTCCTGAAATACAAACAAAGGCCGAATCTTTTTCGACTTTTCTCGAATCATACACAAGTGTACTAATCTCAGTGTCAAGGCTTCCACAGACAAGCGTATATTCCATTTTTTCTAATAAAGTTCCTAAGCGCATATTAGTTCTCCTCATATATTCCATTAAACACTTCAGTTGCAGGTCCTGTCATAAATACATGATTTGTATTCTCATCATACTCTATTGTAAGGTCTCCACCTCTCAGATGAACCAAAACCTTGTTATCTGTCAAACCATTTAATATGCATGCCATTACGGTTGCACAGGTTCCTGTTCCACAAGCCCAGGTCTCTGCAGAACCTCTCTCCCACACTCTCATGGAAGCTTCATTTTTGGAGATTACATGAACAAATTCAGTATTTGTTCTCTTAGGGAATCTCTCATGGCTCTCAAAATGAGGTCCATATTTCTCAAGCTCAAAGTTCTCTACATCATCCACAAACACAACAGCATGAGGATTTCCCATTGAAACACAGGTCATCTTCCATTCTCTTCCACAAACTGTAATTGGCTCATCAACCACCTTGTCTCCTTCTGCAACAACCGGAATAAGGGAAGGTTCCAGAATTGGCTCGCCCATATCTACTCTTACCTGGGCAACCTTGCCATTTTCAACAAATAATTTGAGATATTTTATACCTGCTCCTGATTCCACAGAAATCTCAGTCTTATCTGTGAGCTTATGATCATATACATATTTAGCAACACATCTGATTCCATTTCCACACATCTCTGCCTCTGAACCATCTGCATTATATATTCTCATTCTGAAATCAGCTATCTCAGAAGGACCAATCGTAATAAGTCCATCTGATCCAATTCCAAAATGTCTATCACTTATTTTGATTGAAAGTGCTGCTGGATCAGCAATTTTCTCCTCGAAAAGATTAACATAAACATAATCATTTCCGCATCCATGTAATTTAGTAAATTTCATAATTTTCCACCTCTCTTTGTTCCTATTATACTTCGCACTATTTAAATATCAAAGTACCATTAGTGCTAAAAAATATTGCAAATTGTGCTATTTCACACTATTATATTTATATATTCAAGTACTATTCTGGAATGATTCCAAGAAAAATTGAAGTAAACATAACCTTCAAGAAAACATAACCTTCTTTAAAAAGGAGCAAAAATGAAAAAATATAATAAAATTGGCTATCTTTCTGCCAACTTCAAAATATTTCATCTTATTGATAACGAACCAATAAAAGTGGATTTCCACTATCACGATTTCCACAAAATTCTAATTCATTTAAATGGTAACGTTTCATATTGTATAGAAGGAAGAACCTATTCCCTTAATCCAAATGACATTATCTTTGTTAATGCAGGAGAAGTCCACCGACCAGTCATTAATGACAGCTCCCCATATGAGAGAATAATTGTATACATTTCCAAAGACTTCCTGGAAGATTACCAGAAGAAAAACAATGATTTGTCACTGTGCTTTAAACGAGCCAAAGAAAAGCAGGCACATCTTATCCGTGTTCCTTCTTTCTTCAACACAAAGCTGGGGTCAATCGTTAAAGAGTTAGAATCCTCTCTAACAGATGAAGAATATGCAAATGAGCTGTATCACGAAATTCTTTTCCTGGAATTTATGATACAGCTCAATCGTGCTGCAATTCACGATGGAATTGAGTATATCTCAACCTCATCATCCAATAACAAAACCATCGCGATTATCGATTACTTAAATGTTAATTTAACTTCTGATATATCCATAGATACTCTTGCAGATAAATTCTATATCAGCCGCTATCATCTTATGCACTCCTTCAAGGAAGAAACCGGCTACACTATTGGTGGTTATATTACCGTCAAGCGCCTTGCCCTTGCACAACAGTTGATTGCTGATGGACATTCCATATCAGAGGCCTGTTATGCTTGTGGTTTCAAGAATTATTCGACCTTTTCACGAGCATATAAAAAGACCTTTGGATGTTCTCCAAGACAAAAGAATCCAACTACCGCTCCGCTAAGGTATTAATCAGTGCAGGGATAAGCTGTTTCTTTCTGGATACAACCCCTCTAAGAAGTATGCCCTGCTCTGAATAATCAGCATTATATGCGGAAGCCGCAACACTGGCAGCATCTTTTCCCGAATAAATAAGAAAAGTGGACTCTTTAAGGATATCTGTAAGCATAACAAACATCATGTCCAGTTTCTTCTCCATCATCATCTGATCTACAAATGGGCGTATACGCTCCTGAACCTTATCAAGTTCCTCCCTGCCCATTGCGCTAATCTGAGACACTCCAAAGGATACATCTCCCGAATAAAAGATTTTAAAATCCTGATTTAATATTTCCTCTTCTGATTTACTTGAGAAATCACTTCCTGCCTCAAACATTCCCTTTGCAAAAGTCTCAATATCTACTCCAGCAATCTGTGCCAGCTTTCTGGCTACTTCCTTGTCCACAGGTGTACAGGTTGGTGATCTAAACATCAATGTATCTGAAAGAATAGCTGCGCACAACAAGCCGGCTATAGATTTTGGAATATCTACCATTTGTTCAATATACATTTGATAAATTATTGTAGAGGTACATCCCAAAGGCTGGTTCCGAAAATATACAGGTGCCATAGTCTCAAGACTTCCAATTCTGTGGTGATCAATAATCTCAAGTATTTCTGCCTCCTCTATATTAGTTACCGCCTGACTTTTCTCATTGTGATCCACAAGAATAATCTTCTTCTTATTGGTATCCATAAGATTTCTGCGGGAAAACATTCCTACATAGTTCTGATTCTCGTCTACAACAGGAAAGTCTCTGTGTCTGATTTTCGATACTGTATCTCGAACTTCATCTACATAATCATCTACATCAAAATATACAATAGAGGATTTGGTCATAAAATATTTTATCGGCATACTCTGATTAATTAGACGGGCAACCGTAAAGGAATCATATGGTGTACTGATTATGACGGCATCTCTCTCATCTGCCGCTGCAATTACCTCCTGACTCACTTCATATCCGTCTGTAACAATCATACAGCTACAATTTGCTCCAATACATAAAAGCTGTGATTCTTCTCTATCTCCTATTATTACAAGATCATCATCCTCAACATTGGTTGCTAAAAGCTCAGGAGTTCCTACTGCCACAACAACCTTACCCTTAACAAAATAGCCATGCTCATTTCCTGTTACAATCTTTCCATCGAGGGTTTCCACTATATTTCTATATTGCGTTCTTGCTGTTGAGAGTATGGAATTATCGTAAACATCCATGTAGGATTTAGCAATGTCACCTGTGACAATAAGACCTTCAAGTTTGTTCTTACTGTTTACAACCGGCAATGTTACTACCCTGAGTATTTTCATCATTTCCCAAGCCTTCTTCATAGAAATATGACTGCTAACGCCCTCTGTTCTTCTAATATGAATATCCTTAATCTGAGTTCCTACATCCTCCACCAGTTCCGGTTCTTCCACTCCAAAATGCTCCAGCACATATGCAGTCTCAGGATTAATTGCCCCTGCTCTTTTAGGAATATATTCCAGTTTCATCCTATCTGCACTTTTTTTCTTCTCCATTTCATTTTTCAAATAAGAATACGCAATTGCTGCACAAATTGAATCCGTATCAGGATTTTTGTGTCCAATAACCCAGATTTTTTTCGTTACCATATATTTATGTCTCCTGTTAAAAAATGCAATTCCTTAATTATAAGGAATTGCATTGTTATCTACATCATACTCTAATATGCTAAATCATTTTGAATATGCCAAGTACATATAGCACAATGGCAAGGAATCCAAAGAAATTTATCACTGAAAATGCGATGATTGCCTGAACACAAGTCTTTACTGTCTTAACAGACTTCTCTAATTCTGAAACATTCTCAAGCTTATCACCTAATACTTTGAATAAATCCTGAATATTTCTAAAACTCTTAACATTTTCTGTATGTACTTTATCAGTAAGCTCCTGCTTAAGAGTCTGTAATTCCTCGTTAAGGTTACCTAATGTCTCAAGCATTTGCGAATTTGCCTGATTAACTGCCGCTCTCATCTGAGCAGTCTGTTCTTCTGTGATTCTGCGTGTTTCCTCAAGACTGCTTCCAAAGCTTGTCTCTATGCTCTGAATATCACTTCCAATAGCCTCGCTTACACTGTTAAGCTCAGAGTTAACAGATGCATTGATACCGTCAATTCTACTATTAAGACTCTGACTTAATGTAACCATCTGTCCTGACATATTTCTAGAGAGTTCTTCCATATCATCAGCCATGGAATCCTCTATCTCCTGCATCTTGGCATTAACACGATCAATCAATACGTCAATCTGCTTTGCAACCTCTGCTGTAATCCCATCCGCCTTCTGCTGTCTTTCCTCAAGTATCTGCTGGAGTTCATCTGCTCTAGTCTCACGTTCTTCTACAATTGTCTGAAGCTCCTGTGCTTTATTTTCTTTTGTAGCTAAAATCTGCTGAAGCTGTTGAGCTTTTTCTCTAAACTCATCAATCTGAGCTAATAAAAAATCATCTCTCTCCACTTTTCCCTGCATCCTTTCACGCGTATAGACTCGCGGATTAATATTTTGTCTACTTAACCTGTTAATACGTGCTTTAAGTTTGCTCAATAAACCCGCCATAACTTTTCCTCTGTCTTAATCTATGTCTATAATACCATTTCCCTTGTGGTTTGTAAATGGATTTTATACAAAAAGTACTAAATATTGTGGTTTTTTTGCTTTTTTTGTAATTTTGCCACAAAAAGTGTCGGTGGCAAAAATGCCACCGACACCCTGTAATTTCAACAAAAATATGTCAAATAATTGTATTACTCGTATAATTTGATAAGCTTCTCAAGATGAGCAAATCTCTCATTAGCAGCCTTCTCAGATTCAGCAAAGAGTCTCTCAGCTCTCTCTGGGAATGGCTTAATAAGACGAGTATATCTAGCCTCATTGTTAAGGAAATCCTGGTATGATCCGTCACCCTCTTTAGATGTAAGAGTGAATGGATTCTTTCCTTCTGCCTTAAGTGCTGGGTTGAATGAGAAGAGATTCCAGTATCCTGCCTTAACAGCAAACTTCATCTCATCCTGACAGTGGTTCATTCCACCCTTAGCAATACCGTGAAGCTCACATGGAGCATAACCGATAATAAGTGATGGTCCTGGATATGCCTCAGCCTCAGCGATAACCTTAACAGCCTGAGCTGGGTTAGCACCAAGTGCAATCTGAGCTACATATACGTAACCATACTGCATAGCTATCTCTGATAATGACTTCTTTCCGATTTCCTTACCAGCAGCAGCGAACTGACAAACTTCACCAATGTTTGAAGCCTTAGATGCCTGTCCACCAGTATTAGAGTACATCTCTGTATCAAATACCATAACGTTAACGTTCTCACCTGAAGCAAGTACATGGTCTAATCCGCCGTAACCGATATCGTAAGCCCATCCGTCACCACCGAAGATCCATACAGACTTCTTACCAAGGTAATCCTTCTTAGCGATAGCTTCCTTAGCATCTGGACATCCAGCTGCTGCAGCCTTCTCTAATTCAGCGATGAGTGCATTTGTAGGCTCAACGTTAGCCTTAGTATCTTCCTTAGTCTCCATGAATGCATCGAATGCAGCCTTAAGCTCTGCAGAAGCCTTGTCGCTTGTAGCACAAGCTGTAGCAGCCTCGATAGCTCTCTCTCTAAGGTACTTCTGTCCAACATACATACCAAGTCCGTGCTCAGCATTGTCCTCGAATAATGAGTTAGACCAAGCTGGTCCCTTCTTAGACTCGATGTTAACAGTGTATGGCGATGTAGCAGCTGGGTTACCCCAGATAGAAGAACATCCTGTTGCATTTGAGATGAACATCTGCTCACCGAATAACTGAGTAATTAATCTAGCATATGATGTCTCAGCACATCCTGCACATGATCCTGAGAACTCAAGTAATGGCTGATTGAACTGTGATCCCTTTGGTGTAAGGTCATTCATTCCAGCATCTGTTTTCTTAGTTACATTAGCTACTAAGTAATCAAATACTGGCTGCTCAGCTGCCTGAGACTCCTGTGGAACCATAGAGATTGCAGCTGTAGGACAAACTGTAATACACTCTCCACATCCCATACAGTCAAGTGGTGAAACACTCATTGTATACTTATAAGCGCCAGCCTTTGGCTTCATATCAGAAAGCTTGATATTTGAAGGAGCTGCTGCTACTTCTGCATCTGATAATAAGAATGGACGAATTGTTGCATGTGAACATACAAATGCACAGTTGTTACACTGAATACACTTCTGGGCATCCCACTCTGGAACAGTTACAGCAGTACCACGCTTCTCGTATGCTGAAGCACCTGTTTCAAACTGTCCATCTGCAATATCCTTAAATGCAGATACTGGAAGGCTGTCTCCATCCATCTTAGAAATTGGTGTAAGAAGGTCATTAACAAGCTTAACAACTTCTGGACGTCCTGTTAATTCCTTAGCTGGAGCATCAGCCTCTGGATTCTTCCATGAGTCTGGAACCTCAACCTTATGGATAGCATCAACACCAGCGTCGATAGCCTTGTAGTTCATCTCAACTACAGCGTCACCCTTCTTAGAGTAAGACTTCTTAGCAGCCTGCTTCATGAAGTCTACTGCCTCATCGATTGGCATAACATCAGCGAGCTTAAAGAATGCTGACTGGAGAATTGTGTTAGTTCTCTTGCCCATTCCGATCTCGATAGCCTTATCGATAGCGTTAATTGTGTAAAGCTGAATATTGTTATCAGCAATATATTTCTTAGCCTCTGCGTTAAGCTTCTCAGCTAACTCTTCATCTGACCACTGACAGTTGATCATGAATACTCCGCCTGGCTTAACATCCTGAACCATCTTCATTCCCTGAACAACATATGCTGGGTTGTGGCAGGCAACGAAGTCAGCCTGGTTAATGTAATATGGACTCTTAATTGGGTTATCACCAAATCTTAAGTGAGAAATTGTGATACCACCTGTCTTCTTAGAGTCATACTGGAAGTATGCCTGGATGTACTTATCTGTGTGGTCACCGATAATCTTTGTAGAGTTCTTGTTGGCACCTACAGTACCGTCTCCACCAAGACCCCAGAACTTACACTCCTTAGTTCCAGCTGCAGATGTAATAGGAGCTGGCTTAACCTCTGGAAGTGAAAGGTTAGTAACATCATCAATGATACCAAGTGTAAATCTGTTCTTTGGAGCATCCTTCTCAAGCTCTGTATATACAGCAAATACTGATGAAGGTGGTGTATCCTTAGAACCAAGACCGTAACGACCACCAACAAGAACGATGTCGTCCATGCCAGCCTCGCGAAGAGTTGCAGCTACGTCTAAGTATAATGGCTCACCAAGTGAACCTGGCTCCTTTGTTCTGTCTAATACAGCAATCTTTTTAACTGTCTTAGGAATAACTGAAAGAAGAGCCTCTGAAGACCAAGGACGATATAAACGAACCTTAACAAGTCCGACTTTCTCACCCTTAGCTGTTAAGTAATCAATTACTTCCTCAGCTACGTCGTTAATAGAACCCATTGCGATGATTACTCTCTCAGCATCTGGTGCTCCATAGTAGTTGAATAACTTATAATCTGTTCCAAGCTTTTCATTAACTTTTCCCATGTACTTCTCAACGATTGCTGGAAGTGCATCATAGAATGAGTTACAAGCCTCTCTATGCTGGAAGAAGATATCTCCATTCTCGTGAGAACCACGAGCTGCTGGATGATTTGGGTTAAGAGCGTGTGCTCTGAACTCCTCTACAGCATCCATTGGACACATCTCTTTAAGATCTTCATAATCCCACTTCTCAATCTTCTGAATCTCGTGTGATGTACGGAATCCATCAAAGAAGTTAATGAATGGTACCTTTCCTTCAAGCGCTGCAAGATGAGCAACTGGTGAAAGATCCATTACCTCCTGTGGGTTTGTCTCACAAAGCATTGCGAAACCTGTCTGACGACAAGCGTAAACATCTGAATGATCTCCGAAAATATTAAGCGCATGTGATGATACAGTACGAGCAGATACATCAAATACACAAGGAAGGTTCTCACCTGCAATCTTATACATATTTGGAATCATAAGTAAAAGACCCTGTGATGCAGTAAATGTTGTAGTAAGTGCTCCTGTAGCAAGAGATCCGTGAACTGTTCCGGCAGCACCTGCCTCAGACTCCATCTCTACTACCTTTACTGTACTACCAAAAATGTTCTTCTGTCCAGCTGCTGACCACTGATCAACAGAATCAGCCATTGGAGAAGAAGGTGTGATAGGATAGATTCCAGCAACTTCTGTGTAAGCATATGCTACATGAGCTGCAGCTGTATTTCCATCCATAGACTGTTTTGCTCTAGCCATTATATTTCCTCCTATTTAGACTATTCATTTTAGACATGAATTTTCAAAATGTCTCTAATCTAAATAATACTACTTACAAGTTCAAAAATCAATTAATCCCAATGCCTTATTTTGTTTTTTTCGACATACATTTACAGCTATAATTAACCTCTGTCAAATAAACACTTGCAAAATTAGAAAATTAAGATACAATAGTATGCGATTGTATTTTAATAAGTAAGCATATAAATAAGAAAGAATAACAGAAAGGTACAAATATGATTAGTGCAAATAATATTACATTAAGACTTGGAAAAAAAGCTTTATTTGAAGACGTAAATATCAAGTTTACAGAAGGTAACTGCTATGGACTTATCGGTGCAAACGGTGCCGGTAAATCAACGTTTCTTAAGATTTTATCAGGACAGTTAGAGCCAACAAGTGGTGATATTGTTATCACACCTGGTCAGCGACTTTCCTTCTTACAGCAGGATCACTTCAAATACGACGAGTTCAACGTACTTGATACTGTTATCATGGGTAATAAAAGATTATACGACATTATGAAGGAAAAGGATGCCATCTATATGAAGGAAGACTTTTCTGATGAGGACGGTATCAGAGCAAGTGAACTTGAAGCAGAATTCGCAGATATGGACGGCTGGAATGCAGAGTCTGATGCTGCTACTCTTCTCAATGGACTTGGAATTCCTACAGAAGAACATTACACACTTATGGCAGACCTTCCAGGTGCCCTTAAGGTCAAGGTACTTCTTGCACAAGCACTCTTTGGTAACCCTGACATTCTTCTTCTCGACGAGCCTACTAACCACCTTGATTTAGATGCTATTGCATGGTTAGAGGAGTTCCTTATCAACTTCGAGAATACTGTAATTGTTGTATCTCATGACAGATATTTCCTTAACAAGGTATGTACTAATATTGCTGATATGGATTACGGAAAAGTTCAGCTTTACGCTGGTAACTATGACTTCTGGTATGAGTCAAGTCAGCTGCTCGTTCGTCAGATGAAGGAAGCTAACAAAAAGAAAGAAGAAAAAATCAAGGAGCTTCAGGAATTTATCCAGAGATTCTCTGCTAATGCTTCAAAGTCTAAGCAGGCTACTTCTCGTAAGCGTGCCCTTGAAAAAATCCAGCTTGACGATATCAGACCTTCAAGCCGTAAATATCCATACATTGATTTCCGTCCAGAACGTGAAATCGGAAATGACGTTTTATTCGTAGAAGGAATTTCTAAGACTATCGATGGAGTAAAGGTACTTGATAATATTTCATTTACTGTTAATCATGATGACAAGATTGCTTTTGTAGGTGGAAACGAGCTTGCAAAGACTACACTCTTTAAGATTCTTGCTGGTGAGATGGAGCCAGACGAAGGAAGCTTTAAGTGGGGTGTAACAACAAGCCAGTCTTACTTCCCTAAGGATAATACAGAGATTTTTGCAACAGACGATTTAATCGTGGACTGGCTTACACAGTATTCTGAAATCAAGGATGCTACATATGTACGTGGATTCCTTGGAAGAATGCTTTTCGCAGGCGAAGACGGTGTTAAGAAGATGCGTGTCCTTTCCGGTGGTGAAAAGGTTAGAGTTCTTCTTTCAAGAATGATGATTATGGGAAGTAATGTTCTTATGTTTGATGAGCCAACTGACCACCTTGACATGGAGTCAATTACAGCACTTAACAACGGAATGATTAAGTTCCCTGGTGTAATTCTCTTCTCTTGTCGAGATCATCAGGTAGTTCAGACAACAGCTAACCGAATTATTGAGATTCTTCCAAACGGAGCTATGATTGATAAGGTTTCAACTTATGACGAGTACCTTGAAAGCGATGTTATGGCTAGAAAACGTCAGGTTTACTCAATGTCTGAGGAAGACGAAAACGATAACTAAAATTATTCCCATATAATTGTTCAAATAAAAAGCTGTCGCATTTGCGACAGCTTTTCTCATGCATCAAAGATGCTAATATTTCTCTAAATATTTGAATTAAATAACTCACCGGTGCTGTAATTATAAGTAAAATTACCACTATGATTATAGGTATTTGACTTTGAAAGCTCCAGGTCTGCATGACTCTTAATCATTGAAGCCTTTACAGCAACGGCATATGCAAATGAACCTGCTCCGCTAAACATGGACTTGGCAGTTGTCATGTCTGCCTTCTTAAACGCAGTTTCATCAACAGATAAGGTATAATCACTTGAACTAAATGAAATACCAAGCTTGCTCAGGGTTTTAATATTATTCTTTACATAATTGACCATACCTGCTGCATCACCTGCAATGCTGCCGGTTTCAGATTTACCAGCTGCTTTTACAAGGTCATTATAGTCTGATACAAACTTATCCACTGCTTTATATATGTCATCTGTCTTATACTTTCCATCAGAAGTCTTCTCAAACAGATTGTCCTTTGACTTATATAAAGCCTCTGCTGATTTCTTCACATCCTCCGCTGCCCCCTGAATTCCAGAAAGGGTTTTGGTAGAATCCTTGGCAGTAGATGTTGACAATGGATTAAGCTTCTTGGAATCCTCAGTCTCATAATAACTTCTCATAAGCTTATTATAAGATCCACTCTTAATCATACTATAAGTTGATAAGTCAATATTCATATTGAGCACCCCGTTATTTCTGGTACCTCTGCCTGTTTTAAGGCTCGAAAAAAGAGTACTAATAGAATTTGAATCGTACATTGAAATACTACGCATACTTTTCACTCCTTTGAAAATAAAGTCATCCGTGACTACTCTTCAACATATATATCGGTTACAAAGTAAATTCAATTAATAGTTCAATCAATATTCTCTATCTGCCAGTCAATTGGAGCAATACCATTTTGCTCCAGAAATTCATTTGCCTGACTAAAATGCTTACACCCAAAGAAGCCTCTATATGCAGATAAAGGACTTGGATGAGGAGCCTTAAGAATAAGGTGCTTTGGATTATCAAGCATTGGAATCTTACTCTGTGCAGGTCTTCCCCATAGCATATAAGCAATAGGTCTGTCCTGCTCATTAACTGCTCTGATAATTGCATCTGTAAACTGTTCCCATCCCATCTTTTGATGAGAATTAGCCTGATGGGCTCTTACTGTAAGCACTGTGTTAAGAAGAAGCACACCCTGATCTGCCCATTTTTTCAGATATCCATTATTGGGAATATAACAACCCAAATCTGAGTTTAACTCCTTATATATATTCTGTAAGGAAGGAGGTATTTCCTTCTGATCAGGCAGAACAGAAAAGCTTAGTCCGTGGGCCTGATGTTCATTATGATATGGATCCTGCCCCAGTATCAGCACTTTTACATCCTTAAGAGCTGTAAAATGCATTGCATTAAAAATATCCTCTGATGGCGGATACACAACATGTTTACTATACTCATCCTTAACAAAATTATATAATTCCTTATAATATGGCTTTTTGAACTCTTCCGAGACAGCCTCAAGCCAGTCATTATTAAGCATTCCCATATTTATTATCGTCTAACTGATACTCCTCTACCAGCCAGATACTCCTTTAAATCCATAATCTCTAATTCTTTATAGTGGAATAAGGATGCTGCAAGTGCTGCATCCGCATGTCCCTCAGTAAGGGCATCATAAAAATGCTCCTTAGTTCCTGCACCGCCTGATGCAATCACAGGAATAGACACATTGTCTGCAATAAGTTTTGTAAGTTCGATATCATATCCAGCCTTGGTTCCATCACAGTCCATGCTTGTAAGAAGGATTTCACCTGCACCCATCTTATCCGCCTTCATAGCCCACTCAATAGCGTCCAGGCCGGTATCAACTCTTCCACCGTTTTTGTATACGTTCCAGCCACTTCCGTCACTTCTTCGTCTTGCATCGATAGCCACAACCACACACTGGCTTCCGAACTTGTCAGCAGCATTACTGATTAACTCCGGTGTATTAATTGCAGAAGAATTAATTGATATCTTGTCGGCACCTTCCCTAAGCAGTTCCTTAAAGTCATCTACTGTTCTTATGCCGCCTCCAACTGTAAATGGAATAAAAACCTTCTCTGCAACTTTTCTAACCATATCAACAACAGTCCCCCTGTTGTCACTTGAAGCAGTAATATCAAGAAAAACCACTTCATCTGCACCAGCTTTATCATAAGCAGCAGCTATCTCAACAGGATCTCCTGCATCTCTTAAATTAACAAAATTAACACCTTTTACTACTCTTCCATTGTTAACATCCAAACAAGGGATTATTCTCTTTGTAAACATTTATGCCTCTCCTCCCTTTATCTCTGTAAAATTCTTAAGAAGCTGTAATCCAAGACTACTGCTTTTCTCAGGGTGGAACTGGCATGCAAAAACATTATCTTTCTCAACAGAAGCGTGAATGCACACACTATAATCTGTTGTTGCTTTTACAATGGAAGGCTCCTTTGCCTCTAAGTAATATGAATGAACAAAATAAACATAAGGATTGCCCTCTATTCCTGCAAATAATCGTCCATTATTCTGAAGTTCAAGTGAGTTCCATCCAATATGAGGAATCTTCAGTCCCTCCTTATCCGGAATACGAAGAATTTTGCCATCAAGTACATGAAGACCTTCAACCCCCTGGCTCTCATCACTTCCCTCAAAAAGAAGCTGTAAGCCTAAACATATACCAAGAAATGGAGTCTTTTTATCTGCCACTTCATGTATCACCTTATCAAGTTCATACCTTCTCAGCTTGTCCATAGCATCTCCAAAAGCACCTACACCTGGAAGAATTACCTTGTCAGCAGCCAGTATCTGCTTAAAATCTCTGGTAATAATACACTCCTGTCCTATTGACAGCAGGGCTTTTTCAACACTTCTCAAATTACCTGCATCATAATCGATAATTGCAATCATTTTCCTATTTACTCCTACTCCAAGCCTAACTCGACTAATTTCTTATGTAGCTTAACAGTATACTCATTTCTATCCTTAGAATCGTATAATTCAACAGCCTGATCGAAACTCATACCATAAGCCAGCTTAAGTCGCTCCTCTATCTGTGCTCGAAGTTCCTCCATCTCAGCCAGGCATCCCACTTCAACAGCACTCTCATAATTTACCATATAACGTCCTGCAGCACATATAATGGAATCAAGCGCAATATCCTCTTTACCAGCCTTGCGGAAAGTATCAAAGGCATCCATTTCTGATGACACTGATGAAAGCAGTCTAAGCTTTTGGTACATAGACTCATCTTCATCACCTTTTAGCTTCATTCCGTTAAGCTGCTGATATGCAAGTGAATATGATTTAACATTATAAAGTGATTTGGCATCAGAGATACTTTTATTGTAGCTTGTAAGATTAGTTCCCAACATTACAAGTACACACATAGAAGCAACCATTACTATAATAAGTAAAACAGGCTTTTTTGGCAATGGTGGAGTATTATCTTTTTCCTTTGGTTTCTTTTCTTTTTTAGGTTTTGGCTCCTTTTTCTTTTTTTTGCCTTTTTTCTTACCGCCAGCTTCTGTGTCATCTCCGCCCTCCAGTTCCTTGAGAATCATCTGATTCTCACTTGAAAGGGAAGATACATCTACTCCTTCTGTCACCTCAAGAGTAACCTTTTCCTCCTCATCTTCTCCGAACAGCAGAGCAGCAATCTTAGCAAATAATCCACCTTTTTTGTCCTTTTTGTCTTTTTTAGCCTTTTTGTTCTTTGAGGACGAACCATCGGAAGCAGCCTCTGCTTTCTCAGAAGAAGCCTTCATTTCATTCTCTGCATAATTATCAATCGATTTAAGAGCTTCTTCTTCATTCTCTTCAGATAATAAATCACCAAGGTCTGACAGGCCTTCCTCCCCAAGCATGTCCATCAAATCCATATCCTGTTTTCCCGCCAGATCCGGTTCTTCAAGTTCTTCCAAAGCGCTCTCTTTTGAATCCTCTTCTTCTGTCTCAAAGTCTTCAACTGCAAGACTTAAATCATCAATGCTTGTGAGTGGCTCTTCCTGCTGTTCCAGGGTTAATTCCTGTTCAGAATCCTCCTCCTTCTCTTCCTGAATCTCGCTGGCATTAACACTTGCCAGAACTTCCTCCAACGATATGTCGTTATCACTGTCCTCAATAAATGAAGCACCTTCTTTCTTCTCTTCTGAAAGAGTATCCACTTCAAAATCGTCGTCAAATCCAGAAATGAAGCTACTGTATTCCTCTGATTCCAGTTCACTCTCAAACTGACGCAAAAAATCATCGTCAGACTGCTCACCTAACGAACCAAATTCTGTGGACAAGTCGTCCCCAGCCTCTGTATCATCCTTCAAATCATAATTAACTGAATTTAATAAATTATCAAGATAGTTTTCTGCTGTGTTTTTTGCCATAACCGATTTTTCTCCAAATTTTCCTAATTTATAAAGGGATGCGGAAAACCACATCCCTTATCATTCTTAGTTCTCGTTTTGGGCTTTCCCAATCAATTCATCAATTGCATCTACAAGCTGTCCAATCTCTGGTTTGGTCAGCTGCGCATCTGCACCCAGCTGTTCTCCTTTTCTCTTCATCTCTTCGTTTACCAAAGAAGAGAAAATAATAAGAGGAATCTTCTTAATTACCTCATCCGATTTTGCCAACTTTGTTAGTCTGTGTCCATCCATCACTGGCATTTCAATGTCTGTAATAATACAATGCACTTTGTCATAAATATTACCAGCTTCCTTAATTTTGCAAAGCTGATCCCATGCTTCCTGTCCATTATTAGTTACAATCAGCCTATCATATCCCGCTTTTCTCAGACAGTCTGTAATAAGCTTGCTAAGCAGTGGAGAATCTTCTGCAATAAGTATTGGAGAATCACTTCTGTTTCTCTCAACCATATTCTCAATATCTGCTGTTCTAAGACCTGTCTCAGGACTAATTCCAGATACAATTGACTCAAAGTCAAGAATAACTACCAGCTTGTCATTCATCTTAATAACACCAGTGGAAACACTGCCGTCCTGTCCATTAAGTGTTGAATCCGGCTTGATAATTGCTTCCCAGGATACTCTATGAATTCCAATTACTTCATCAACGTGAAAAGCGATATCCAGCTTATTAAAATTAGTGATAATAAACAGGCCCTTTTCATCAGTCTGCTCAAGTCCCAGACAGCTCTTTAGATTAATAACTGTTATCATTGTATCTCTTGGCATGAAAATACCTTCTACACTAGGATGTGTATTTGGAACTGGTGTAACTGGCATATACTGCAAAATCTCTCTGATTTTGGCAACATTAATTCCATAATGGTTATCACCCAATGTAAATTCAAGTATTTCAAGTTCGTTAGTTCCCGATTCCAAAAGAATATTTGTATCCATTATGATACCTCCCCAAATTCCATTATTTTTAAAAAGTGTATTATAATTCTACAGAATAAGTTGAATTACCTTTCTTTATCATCAGCTTAGCATCTTTAACGTAATCAGCTTCCTTAGCGCTAACTTGAAACAGCAAAACAACATCTATAGTCTTTCCGGGTTTAATCTTTCCCATAAAAGTAGACAAACTGTAGGTAAGAAAGGTCTGTTCTGCTGCAACAGCCTCTCCCCCGTCAAAGCTTGCATAAAAATCATAGTTCTTCGAATAAGTATCCAGAGTCTTCTCCTTTTCCCCAGTGTTACTTATTGAAAAATTCATAATTATATATTTGTTTCCTTCCCCTGCTGTGAGATTATATACCTTCTCTTCATTATATGACTCTGCTATCTTAAGGCCCTTGTACTTAACCTCAAAGCCCTCAGTTTCAATCGCCTCCGCGAGAGAAATGGTTCCACTTGAAACAACGGGTTCTGACCCACCTGTGTTATCCGAATTATCATTAGTATTATTCGGACTTTCTGTTTCTGACTGCTGTTGTGACTCAGTTTCAGAAGCAACAGGCTTTTTGTCCTCTTCTTCCTCTATGGAAGACCTGGTTCCATTCATTCCGTCAGTTTGAGTTATGTTGTATTTGGACACAACATGAGCTGCATAATGAACTATTAATTTTTCTTCATCCTCTGTCAATGAATAAAGAGGAGTCCCACATCCAGTCATAGGAAAAACTATAGCAAAAATAATCGCAATTAGTTGAATACGCTTTTTTTTCATCTTTTCACCTGTGACTTTTATCCTATTTCTGCTTTAATGTTAGCATACTTCATTACAGAATACAACAAAAAAATATTACATTTGTATAGTTTTAGCATCGAATTCAACCCAAAATTCCACACCATTCTCATGATTAATTACACCGCACTGCTGATTCAATAGCTCCGCAATAGCTTTTACTATTGACAATCCTATTCCATTTCCTCCATATTCACGGGTTCTTGCCTTGTCCACCTTATAGAATTTAACCCAGATTTTATCCAGTTCCTCCTGAGGAATCTGTTCTCCTGTATTAAAAACGGAAAGTCTGACAGTATCTCCATAATTTTGGGTCCAGATATTAATCTGATTTTCTCCACAGACATGATTCAATGCGTTGCTGATATAATTGCTTATAAGGTCCTCTGTAAAGAATTCATCTGACCAGATATATACGGGTTCCTCTTCTTCGAAATTAATCGTAACATTCTTCTGTTCTGCCAATAGCCTTGACGAATTAATTACACCTTTAACTACCTCATTTAAATCAAATCGTACCAGCTCAACCTTTTCATTTCCGAATTCAAGCTGGTTGAGAGTCAGGAGCTTTTTAACCATTCGGTTCATCTTGGCAGCCTCGTCCATTATAACCTCACAGTAGAAATCCTTGCTCTCCTCATCATCATTTACTACCTCCTTCAGACCCTCAGCATATCCCTGAATCAATGCAATAGGAGTCTTTAACTCGTGAGAAACATTGGACAAAAATTCCTTACGCATCTCATCAATCTGCTCCTTTTCCTGAATATCCCTCATCAGTTCATTATTGGCAGATTTCAATTCAGAAATAGTTTTTTCAAGAGTATTGGACATATCATTAAAATGAACTCCAAGTTCATCTATCTCACGACTTCCACCCTTTCCATCGTACTTAGCCTCAAAGTCCAGTCTTGCCATTCTGTCTGAAATAAGTGTAAGTCTCTTGATAGGACGTGAAATACTTTTTGAAAAAATAATGATGATAATAATTCCGATAACAATAGAGCCAATACCAACTATTCTTAGAAAAAGATTTGTAATCTGGGCACTTTCGTGAATACTTTCAAGGGTTGAACGCAAATATATTATGTTTCCATCACTAATTGTTCCCATCAGAATAAGATAATTTGTATTCATCTCTCTGTTCTTTTGAGTTGCAAGATAATAACTTTTCTGCTGTTCAATAATACTTATATTGCCGTTTTGAAGATCTGAATTAACCTGGTCTATCTGTGGTTCCCATAACGTGGAAGTAATAATGCTCAAATCCGTCCCACTGGCCACAATAATATCTATATTGTATTTATTCTTAATTCGCTTAAGAGCCT
Source organism: Agathobacter sp. (assembly GCA_036311465.1). GTDB lineage: Bacteria > Bacillota > Clostridia > Lachnospirales > Lachnospiraceae > Roseburia. The sequence continues at coordinate 22,130 of JAXJPW010000041.1, read as the reverse complement.
TGCCAACTCTGTCAGAATCAATATTTGTGGTGGCAGACATATTATCAATTAATTCAAAAGTTGTAGTCATTTCACTCTGCTTATTGTAATAATAAAATTTCTCCAGCATTGTGCTGTTAATAATCCATCCACATAATATAGTCCCAATCAAAATAGCTGCCATTGCCATTCCAAGCTTTATCCAAAGAGCTGTCTTGGTACCTCTCATACTACACCTCTGTACTAAACTTATAACCCATGCCCCATACTGTCTTGATGCAGTCTCCCTTGCTTCCAAGCTTATTTCTTAGCTTTTTCACATGGGTATCTATAGTTCTTGCATCTCCAAAATAGTCATAGTTCCAAACACTGTTTAGTATTTTTTCTCTGGATAATGCAATCTCGGCATTTTCCATAAAGTAGTCAAGGAGTTCAAATTCCTTTACGCTCAAATCAATATTTTGGCCATCTACCACTACAGAATGGGCACTCTTATCCATTGTTATTCCGCCCATCTCACGTACTGCTGCAGCCTCACCTATCTTATTGGCACGTCTTAGTAAGGCTTCCACCCTTGCCACTAGAATCTTAGGTGAAAAAGGCTTAGAGATGTATTCATCTGCCCCCAGTCCAAAACCGTTAAGTTCATCACTCTCTGCCGATTTGGCTGTAAGCATAATTATAGGTACATTAGAAGTCTGTCTAATCTCCTCGCAGACCTCCCAGCCATTCATCTTTGGCATCATTACATCTAAAATAACAAGAGCGATTCCCTTAATCTTATAAAATGTATCAAGAGCCTCCTCACCATCGCCAGCCTCCAGAACTTCATAATCCTGTCTTACAAGAAAATCTCTTACCAGCTTTCGCATTCTGCTCTCATCATCTACAACAAGAATCTTAATCTTATCCATATTACCTAATAATTCCTTTCTGATGTTTGTCCTATTTGTTTTCCAGCTGCTTCTCCCGTTCAATCAGCTCTGCTTCCCACTTCTCGTACTTGTCAATCAACGCATTTTCATAGTTAATAATATTGACATTGTCCTTACTATAATATGAAATTGTGAACATTCCGAGAATTATCATAACAAACACAACAGAAAAAAACATAGATATACGAAACGGTGTCTTATAAGCATCAGGTTCCTTAACCACCTTTTCTATTACCTTTTTTTCCGGTTCAGCCTTCTTCTCCAATATAGGAATAGGCCATAAATCTTCTTTCTTTACAATAGCTGAAGCACACAGATATTCTCTTAGCTCCACCAGAAATGCTATTCCTACCTGTGTCTTAAAATATCTCTTCTGCAAAAGCGCATTATAAAGCTTAAGTACAATCTCAGGATTATCCAGCTTAGTCTGTTCGCGAATAATTCTGATGCTCTCTACTTCTTTTTTTGCTCTCTCTGCTTCGCTTTCGTTTTCAAAGGAAAACCCATTAACCACATACATATATATTTCTTCCTAACTATCCTTCTCTACTATTTCACCAGATCTGTATGCTTCAATAAGCATCTTAAGATCTGCTATCTTCTCTTTCATTTTTCTTCCTTTGTCACTGTCTCCAACCAGAATTCTCTTCTCTGCAAGCTGAACTGTTTCACGTTTTGAAACAATATCCAGTTCTTCTCTTATTGCCTTTTCGCAAGAAACAAAGGGCTGATGCGCAGTAAGTGTAAGTCCATATGAATTATATATAAGTGTATATCCCGCAATTCCGGTTTTCTTTCTGTAAGTCTTAGAAAATCCACCATCAATTATTATTACTTTACCTGCACACTTAACAGGACTTTCTCCTTTGACACGCTGCACCGGAACATGTCCATTAATAATACGGACATCATCACCCTCAAGTCCAAATTCCTTAAGGATTTTGTCAGCTATTTGAGGTTGGTCAATAAGCTTATAATAATTATTCTTCTCCTCAACATGCATAGACTTATCATCCACAAAATATCTCTCAAAGGTGGCCATTTTTGCACGCCCATATAGTGGGGAATTAGGTGCTGTCCACAAATACCACAGTATATCCTCCCCCTTTTCCTTTTCTCTCATATTCTTGGAAAAAAATGCTTTTCTAACGTAGGATTCCAATACATCAAACAGTTCCTTTCCGCAGTATTCTTTTCCATATATGTTAACCTTGGTAAAGGTTCCGTCCTCATTCATCGGAACACAACCGTGATAAAGCAGATTGCCGTTGTATATCTTATACATGCTGCCTCTTTTCAGCAGAAACTTCACATGAGCCTGAAGCTTATCGCAATGAAGAAAAGAAGAACGCATTCTCATCATTACTTCCATCTCCTCCTCAGAAAGAGCCAGAGGATGCCTAGGGTCTACCGTAGGCAGATTCATGTCCTTCATCTTAAAGATTTTGTCATCAATACATATTGTGCCCTTTTCGTAGTCAATCTTTTCAAGCAGGACTCTATCTTCAAATCCATATTCTGGCCATTTCTTCATCATCTGGCCTTCCAGCTTGAATCTGATAATTGCAATTGCCTTATGCATTTTTCTTGTGAGATCATTTTCTTCATCATTGGTTCCACTTGGCTGTACCTTAAATCCAAACAATTCGCAGGAATCGTCTGCATATTCTTTCATGGCAAAAGTAGCCAAAGGAAGCATATTAATTCCATACCCTTCCTCTATAAGATCAAGATTACCATATCTGATACTGTTTCTAATAGCTGTGGCAATACACGCCATCTGCCCTGCGGCTGCTCCCATCCAGACAATATCATGATTACCCCATTGTATATCTACAGAATGATATTTACTAAGCTTATCCATTATAAGATGAGGCCCGGATCCCCTGTCATAAATATCTCCAAGAACATGAAGATGGTCCACAACCAGCTCCTGAATAAGTTCTGAAAGCACTACAATAAATTCTTCTGACTGGCCTATTTCTATTACTGTCTCAATAATGGTCTGATAATATGCTTCTTTATTGAGGACCTCCTTCTTCTCTGTAATCAGCTCTTCAATCATGTATGCATAATCCTCTGGAAGTGCTTTCCTAACCTTAGAACGGGTGTACTTGGAAGACACTGTTTTACACACTTCAATAAGATGATACAAAGTCTCTTTGTACCACCTTTCCATATTGTCTGATTCTTTCTTTACCAGTTCCATCTTCTCTTTGGGATAATAGATTAGCGTAGCAAGACTCGCTTTGGCTGATTCTTCAAGTTCGTCACCAAACACATCGTCAATCTTCTTACGCACTGCTCCTGAACCATTTTTAAGAACATGTGAAAAGGCCTCATACTCTCCATGAATATCAGACAAAAAATGCTCTGTTCCCTTGGGCAGATTAAGAATTGACTGCAAATTAATTATCTCAGAGGATGCTTTTACAATTGTAGGATACATCTCTGACAGTTGTTCTAAGTAATGCAACTGACTATACTTCATAATAATCATCCATGACCTGGCGAATCCCCTTTTCCAGCTTCTCATTAGTATAAACACTCTTCATGACAGCATTTCTAACAGCACTCTCCAGGCTTGTTCCTTCACATTTATTTAATACATCTGCCAATGTCAATTGAACCAGATTAGGTTCTCCTGTCTCCGGATCAATCACCATTGCTTCATATACTCTCTTTTGGTATAGCTTACTAACTACTTCATAATTAAGTGTAGCATATTCTACCCACTCTCTATATGACATAGTAATATTTTTCTTTGATTTCTCTATCAAATTAAGCCCCCCAGTTTCATTATAGTGTAAATTTCTGTATCAAGGCACTTAATGACCTTGCCTGTTCTCTTGTATCTGAGGAAATATCCTCAAAGGCCTTTGAGATTTCCTCCGAATTAGTTACTACATCCTTAAGACATTCAAAAGTACTGTCCGCACTCTTCATGGCCTTATTTATTCCATCAATACATCTTCCAATAAGTTCAGAGGTCTGCTTTGAAGCTTCACTCGCCTTAGAGGCAAGGCTTCCCACCTCATCTGCCACTACTGCAAATCCCTTTCCGTTCTCACCAGCCCTTGCAGCCTCAACCGATGCATTAAGAGCCAGAATATTGGTCTGAAAGGCAATTTTGTAAAATCCCCATCTACTTATATTGTAGTGTTTTTGCGTTTTATTGTCTAACAATTTCTTGAATATACGCAAAAAAACTCACATTTCCTTATTTTTCTTCTCCCATCACAAAATCTTCGTTGTACTTCTTTGCAATAAAGTTGCATATCCTGGCCAAATACTGCAGATTCATCATATACACAACATCTGGTGTTGGAAAACTGGTCCAGTTTCCCTTATCCTTGCTCTGCTCCTTTTCATATTTTGTAATCTGAGCCATCAGCTCCCCCCTTAATTCCACCAGTTCCTCGTATGTATCATTCTGGTGTTCATTTGCAAAACTATTAGGACTTATCATCATAATCCTATCCCCCTCATTTCTTTTATTCTATATTTATAAATATGTAATACAACTTTAGACTTTATTTTTAATTAGTCCAAACTTTAGACACATTTACAATGTAATATACAGTGCATAGAAACAATATATCAATATTGTTTAACTATATTCCCTTTTTTAAATTTTTCATAACTAAACTCCTCGAAAGCCAGTTCCCCAAAACTGGCTTTCCCCATGGAAGTTTAATAAGAAAGAAACGCTCGTTGGAGCGTTTTTTTCTTATGTAATTTTCTTATGCGTTTTTCTATTTTTTTAACAGCTCATCTACGAAAGCCATATAGTCCACCAGTGTATTACACTTTGGAGCATAATCAATTAATAGTGCTTTCTTCTCCTGAGCTTCTTTTGTCTTAACACACTCTCTGATAGGTGTTTCAAAAAGCTTTGTTCCCATTTCCCTAGCCAAAGCTTCTATCTCAGCCTTTGTTGTCTTCTCCAGATTAGACCTTCCTGAGTACTTCACCAGCAAGAGACCTGCAATGCTAAGCCCTGGATTCTGTCTTCTTTTTACAGCCATAATGGTCTTATAAAGCTGGTCTATTCCCTGCATGGCATATGAATCAGCAGTAACCGGAATAATCACCTCGTCTGCCGCAATTAGACAGTTATACAGAATAACATTCAGGGAAGGTGCTGTATCTATTACCACATAATCGTATCCCTCCAACTCGTCCAGTGCATCTTTCAGTCTGTAAAAGCCTTCCACATCACCATCAAGAATCTTCTCAGCCTTTGAAAGCAAAGGATCTGATGCCACAATGTCCCCATTTGGCATTTTCTGAATGGCTTCATCAATTGGAAGCTTGTCCGAGTCAATTATTACATCATATAAAGTGGCCACGTCCTCAATCTGAGCCTGAAAAGTACTTGTACTGTTGCCCTGTGGATCTGCATCAATAAGTAATACTCTTCCCTTTTTTGATAAAATACCTGCTAGATTGGTAGCTGTAGTTGTCTTACCAATTCCGCCTTTCTGATTAGCTACTACAAAAACCTTATTCATTATTATTCCCCCTTTAGAACACTATGCTGCCTTCAACCGTCTTGTTAATTACATAAAATACCTTCTGCTCTTCTGGCTTAATATACACATCCACCAGTTCAACCTCATCATCTTCAATGCCCTTTTCCATGGCATCCTTCTTAATAAGGTTGAGCAGATTTTCTTCTATTCGCTCTCTTCCCTGGTATTGAATAACAATATTCTTCTTTGCTGTCGCAAAACCACCAGCCATCATGTTAGCTCTTTCCACACTACTTTTTCTAGCCATTTTCATTCCTCCTCATATATATATTCCAGATAATTTTATCATATTTGACAAATAATGCAAAAATTCATGGTATTTTCTTATACTTTATTATTTTCTCAGATTGCAAAGAGAACACATTACTAATAAAATGCCTATCACTAAAAAGCACCAGGTAATTCCGCCTCCGCTAATCAGTGCGGAACTAAACAGTGTTATGATTTCTACCAGATTAACCCCCATATTAAGTACTGATAAGGATGCCGCCCTGTTGTCATCCATCCCAAGAGTATCCACCAGCCGATTCTCCTGTTCCATTAGATAATACTCCGGAAGAATTATTAAAAGCGGAAGTATAAGCATTGCCGGTAGCACCAGCCATGCCCTGCTCATTACCCCAAACACAGCCATTGCCAGTCCACCAGTCACCCCCGTAACCAAAAGCATCTTCCTGGCAGGCTGCTTGCTAAACCTGCTTATTAATGGTTCTGCCAGCATCTGAAATGCTGAATAGCCGAGAATAATACCAGCCATCCATTCCACAGATATTCCAGCGTTCTCCAACTTTTCAACAAAGAAAAAATTAATCAGTATCCATGAAACACTAAATAAAGACAGCATAGCCATATATAATCCTGCTTTTTTATTTTTCATAAGACCAATTATTTTACTAATTGAAGTGGCTTCCGCTCTCTGGATTTTTGTCTCCTTAACAAGAAACAGAGAGAATATTTCTGCCACAAAACCAGCTATTACGGTTGCTATAAGAAGACCCATAATCCCATGATATTTATAAATTGCCGCATATGAAATTGTACTGATAATAAAACCTGCAGTACCATAATTTGCCGAATGAGCAGACTTACCTGTAAAGTTTTCCGCTCCAAAAACACTGTACAGATAAGCACTATTCGTCCCTGACGAAAAACAGTTAGCTACACCTTCCACCAATGCTTCAAATACAAAAAGCCACAGTGAACTGTTCAAGAAAGCAAGCAGCAACAACACCCTTGCAATAAACATCAGGGTCTGGGATAAGATAATTGACCTTTTGTATCCTATTCTGTCTGTAATATATCCTGTTGGAATCTCTCCAAGAAAAATTGCTATTGAAAGCAATGCCTGAAGAATGAAAAACATAGATTTAGAAACACCAGCCTGGGTCCTTATGAGCAGGGCCACTGGTGAAAAAAAGACCAGTCCATTAAAAAAACAGACTCCGTCATAGTTATCAAATTTCTTAAACATAATCCATCTCCTTATTCACTAATTCATTGTATTACAAAAAAATCACATCAACTGTGATTGGCATAATATTGAATTAGTAAATAATTAATGTCTCATGCTTCTAATAACCTCCGAACTCTGTTACCTATATTAACAAACTAGCATTATCCACAACTCTAGTCAATATAATTTTACAAATCATACATTAGTAGTATAATAGTAACAGATTGGAGGGCTTAATATGGGTATAATCACAAAAGAAGACAAACTTCGTATTATGGGAGAACTTGTCAGTTCTTTCGCAGTTCGAATTTCATCAGAGGAAATATCTGCATATCAAAAGGATAATCCTGATGCAGTGGTTTCCGCCGATGCAAAAGATTTAATTCAAAAGAGAGCTGTTTCTGAATTAATGCTTAGAAGCTGTTATTTCAAATGCGACAGCGATATGGATGAACAGGGCTTTAAGGAAACCTTTGAAGAATGGTTTGCCACTTCAGAGGAGAAAAAGCTTAGAAATATGTGCTACACCAACGTCAAAGAGGAAGTATCTAAAACCGCCTCTGATGCGGATGATAATCTCTCCTTTTCTGAAAGATGCCATAAGCATATCCGGGAAGAATGGAAGAATATTAGAGGTTAATAAAAAACTGGAAGGGAATTCTCCCCTCCAGTTTTTTAGTATTCCTTTTTATTCATTACTCTTATGCTGCAGATAAATGATATCACAATAATAATAATTGCAAAAACTACGCCCACAGCACACACAATTTCAGGATTATCATTAATCTTTTTAGCAATTTCTTGAACAGTCTTTGCACTCAAAAACTTTCCAGAGGAAATTAAATGATAAATAGCATATCCAAGGGCTGCTGTGCCTCCACCAATCATTGCCAGCACAAGTCTAAACTTCTCTGCTCCAAACTTTAATTCAAGTGGAATAGATATGGCCGTAACAACAAAAATAATCAGTGCAGGGGCAGCCAGCTCACCAAACTTCACAAATGAAAAGTCTCTCAAAAAACCTATTGTATTCATGCCTGTTGCAAGATCAGCAATGGCATATATACTAACTGCCAGCACCCATACAAGTCCTGAAACACCAAAGCTCATAATGAATTTGCTTCCAACATACTTCTTTGAATCTATTGGCAAAGTCATAAGATAAGACATGCCATTATTCTGCTCATCATAGGCAATTGTTCCAATTGATAAAATGCTCATTAATAATGTGGCATAGTTAACCACAAAAGACATATCCATTGTCATACTCAATGATATTGCCAACACCAGGAACATAATTATTGTCATTTTTCTTCCCAATAATAATCTAAAATCTTTAATTACTAATCCTAACACTCTATTTTCCTCCTGTCATCATAAGAATCAACTCATCAATATTACCATTTTCAACTACTATTTCCGGATAGTTCTCTATGTAATACTGCTTCTGGTTTGTAAAGCATGCATATCCATAGCTTTCTTTCTTTTCACTGATAATATAGTCTTTATCCAGCTTCTTATACACTTCATCGCTAACCTTGAGTAAGCCATACTGGCTAAGAATCACATCTGTCTCCTCATGAAGCATTACCCTTCCGTCATGAATCAGATATACGTCATCGCATAGATTCTCAAGGTCTGTTGAAATGTGAGAGGTGATTAGTATTGCACACTCTTCATCCCTGGCAATGTAAACTCTCATCATATCAAGAATCTCATTTCTTGCTTCAACATCTAAGCCTGCCGTTGGCTCATCCATGATAAGCAGCTTGGCTTTATGACTAAGAGCAACCAGTACTCTGACCTTGGCCTTCATACCTGTGGAAAAATCCTTAATTGTCTTGTCAAGGGGAAGTCTCTGGGCCTCGCACTCCTTCAGAAAACTCTTCTTATCAAATTCCCTGTACATCTTATCAAGCACAGCAGCAATATCCTTCACGGTCAAATAGCCTGAGAATCCAGCCTCTGATAAAGTCACCCCCATCAGCTCCCTATCCTTAGAGGAAAGCTTTGATGCATTCTTGCCAAACACTTCAATCGTGCCTGAATCTGCATTAATCAGACCAAGAATTGCTTTAATTGTTGTACTCTTACCGGCTCCATTCTTACCAATAAGACCAGTAATTGTTCCCTTTGGAATCTCAAGAGATATGTTAAGGTTAAAATCACCATAATTTTTTGTTAAGTTTTCTATCTTTACCATCATTATTCCTCCAATAAAATGTCCATAATTTCTCTTATCTCATTATTGTCCATTCCCACTGCTTTTGCCTTTAGGACCACCTTGGCCAAGTCATCCTCAACAGCCTTCCGTCGCGCTTCAATGGCCAACTGCCGGTCTGTGTTCTCGACAAAGCTTCCCTTGCCATGAACTGTTACAATAAAGCCCTCTTCCTCAAGTCTGTCATAGGCTTTCTTAACAGTTAAGGCGCTTATCTTAAGTTCTCCGGATAAAGCTCTAACTGATGGAAGCGGTTCCCCGGCTTTTAATGATTCCTGAATAATCTCATTTTTTATTTGCTCAACAACCTGTTCATATACAGGAACCATTGAATTGTTGTTAAGTATTATTTTCATTTAATGTTCTCCTTTATGATAAACAGTGTATAACAGTATATAACTGTTGTCAACTGTTATATACTGTTTATTATTATTTTTTTTCAAAAAAAGAAGATACCCGCGCATCTTCTTAAATGAAACTATTATTCTCCAGTTTTTAGAACTCTATCCCTTTCCTTGCTTTTATACCCTTATCATAGGGATGACGCAGGCACCTCATTTCTGTAATGTAATCTGCTTTATCAAGCATAATATCATCAGGATTTCTGCCAGTAAGTACCAGCTCAACATTTCCTTTGCAGGCCTCCATCAGCTGCAAAAACCTGTCCCTGTTTATAAGCTCCCAGTTATACGGATATGTAATCTCATCCATAATTATCAGCTCCGCCTGCTTACTGGCTACTATTTCTGCCAGCTTATCAAGAATATCATTATGAATATCTGTTATCTCCTGCTTCTGCTCATCAGACATTTGACTGTAAAAGGGAAAATCCTTTTGACTTCTTAAGACTGTCACATTAGGCAAGTGACCCAGAGCCTCTATTTCACCGGTTTCCTGTCCCTTCATAAACTGTGAAAAGATTACTCTTTTTCCACACCCCGAAGCCCTGACACCTAGTCCAACTGCTGCAGTAGTCTTTCCTTTTCCATCGCCATGGTATACATGCATCAATCCCGTTTCCATTAGTCCTCCTGAATAAGTGTTTTAATGGCCTCTGCAATTCGGATTGCATTAATTGCCTCCATTGCCTTGTCGTAACGTTCCTGCTTTTCTCTCTCATCTCTGGCTCTCTCCGCCATCTCCGACAGTCGCTCTTCCTTCTTTCGTTTATACTCCTTCTCAAACTGAGCATAATCTCTGGCCTTTGTATATGCAAAGCTTGAATTAGACGACTGGGATGGTCTTCCAATAACCTTGCCGTAACTGGCCGTTACCTGAAAAGGATGGCTCTTTAGATAATCATATGCCTGAACTATATTGTTATAATACTCTGCATTGCCATTCCCAGTATCTGGGTGATATATTTTAACCAACGCCTTGTATGCAGCCTTTACTTCCTCCTCAGAAGCATTTTCTGCAACTCCAAGTATTGCACATGCCTGCCTTCTCATCCTGTTCCCCCGCTATTCATTATCCTTTTCCGATAATTCCGTTTCTTAATCTTCTGTCACCAGCTTGGGATTAGCCGGATCTGATATATCTGCCTTAAGTAAAGCACCCGGCTTATTATTGATTTTAAAACATACATACTTATCGGAAATTTCTGCTATACAGATTTCTTCACCTTTTGCAATATCATTTATAGCACCAATCCGTTTTAATTCCTGATCAAATACATAAAATGAATTAATCCTGTCTGAACTGCTTCTATCTGTTACCATTGTATAAAGATATCCTTTTTCCTGTCGAATTGAAACCGAGGCTTCTATACTTCCATTTATCATTGTACATCCCTTTGGAAGCAACTTCCCTTCAGAAAAAGATAAGTTTGCTATGCTGGTAATATTTCTGTCTGAAACCCAATTACTTTCATATAAATACAGAGAATCCTCTGAGATATATTCTTTACAGATCCCCATCATAAAATACTTTGAGTCAATAGTTGTCTCGGGATCATTTATGTTAAATGAAGATATTAAGCCTCCTTCATTGGAGCTTTTCTTCAAATAAATACTGCTCGAAGCAACTGGACTATTATTTATCTTAGGAATCCATTCCTTTAGATTCTCTTCAAGTATTGCCTCCTGCTTTGAAAGCTCAGGTTTACTTATAAGCGGCCTTGTAAACAGATAAAATATTTCTCCTGCTTTTTGTGAGGCACTGTATACTCCATCCTGTTTCATCTGCCCAATTAGTTGAGGTTCTATAGGATTAGAAACATCATAGCAATAACAAATAGTCTCCTCCCTGCCTTCAGAAACACTGGCTATATGACTGGAAATAAGAAGCATTCTGTCATCCTCAACATACATTTCTTTAATAATATCGGCAGGAGATTCAAAATCCGGAACAAATTTATCCTCTTTCGATTCTTCCTCTGTATTATCAGTAATCGTAATCCAGCCTGCTTCAGCCTTGTAGCTATATTTTCCAACAGTCTTAGATTCCTGTAGGGCAGTTTTGTTTACACTTTCCCTATTTACCTTATTTTCGCTCTCAAGATAATCATAAAACTCATCATACCCAGTGGCAAGCTCAAACATATCTCCTATATTGCTGTTTTCATTTATTTCAGTATCAGTAATCTCACTTTCTGCTGTTATTTCAGTAGCCTTACCCGGACTGGAATATGGAAATCCTGCCTCCTTTAAGGTTTTATTGGAATTTAGAAAATGTGTTCCAACAATTGCTATTACAAAAACTCCAATAAGCAAGACCACCAACTGCATATTGTTTTTTGAGCCTTTTCCCTCTTTTTTTATTTCTTTATCATCCACACAAAACTCCTCCTTTGGGGCTGGCACTAACCTTATGAAATATTTATTACGACGCCAACTGAGACATAGTTATCCAAAATAGCTCTAAGGTCTGTGCCCTCTTCGGCTTCATAATGGCGAATCCCCTCCACCATATAGGAAGTCCTTCCGTCATCCAGCTTGCTCTCAATATACCTGTCAACATAAAAGTCGTCAGTTGAAACTGTTCTATCCCATAATATTCCAGGGCATTCCTCTAATTTACACTCTGGAAAATTTACGTTCCAAATCTGATTAAGACCAAGAGGCATATCTAACAGTCTCTCAGCTATCTCATACAGATACTTATCCGTTGTTTCATGTCTTTCATTAGCCCCCTCTGAAAAGGCAATAGTATGTATTTTCTGAAAGGCTCCCTCAAATGCCGCACCGGCTGTTGCCGAATACTGAAGGTCAGATGCCATATTATAACCATAATTAATTCCAGAAAAAATAGCGTCCGGCTTGCCTGGTACAATATTTAAGGTTCCTATTCTCACGCAGTCTGCCGGTGTTCCATTACAGGCAAAGGCCTTCACTCCCACCACCGGGAAATCCACCTTCCAAGCCTCAATGCTGTGTCTTAGTGTGATGCTATGAGACATGGCACTTCTTTGACTATCAGGAGCTACAATCCAAACCTCTCCCAGTTTAGTAGCCATTTTTGCTAATCGTATTATTCCATCTGACTGAATACCATCATCATTGGTGATAAGTATTTTTCTCATTTTTATTCCCTCCATGGCTTTTCTCCGCTTAACCAGCCATTTTGTTCCCAATATATTTTTTCTACAGGGGAAGCTGACCAGCCCTTCTTTTGCATCATTCCCATCATGTTAAATATAAATCTTGTCTTGAATCCAACATGTGGCTTTTTACCAGAACTCAATTTCCCTGCTATTCTGGTAGTAGCTTTATCAATCCGGTTTTTAATTTCAGGCTTAACCCCTTCCCAGTTCATGGCCTGAACGGCAATCCCGTACTTTATGATACAAGGTATTCCCATATAGAAAAGTGAATCCTTAACATCCTTAATTGCGCCCCTGGTTGATGCACCAGCGGAAGTTGAGACAATAACTGCCCGCTTGCTGAACATGGATTTCTTTGGTCTATGGGACATCCAGCAATCAAAGTTTACATCCAAAAAGGATTTAAGCGGAGCCGAAGCATGCAGACAATATGTCGGTGTAGTAACAATAAGAATATCAGCTTCCTCAACAGCATCCATTATCTTTTTCTTTTCTTCGTAATATGGACAGGCAGTCTCATCCTCAATACATTTATAACAGCCCATGCAAAAATGGTTCATGTCTCTTGGAAAGAAAAACTCAGTTATCTCATTATGCCCTCTTATCTTATCTCCTATCATGCGGCCAATATGATATGTGCTTCCCTTATGATTTTGGCCATTTAGCATTACAATTTTCATTCTATCCCCCCATATATCCTGCTGTTATGTATCAGTCGAGAGCAGTTTCGTCTTCCCGACTAAGATAATCAATTAAAATTATAACATATTCATGAGAATAATTACCCATTATTTGCAGGCATATTTTTACTTACTAATTTTTTGCGCAATACTTGAGAATGCTCAACAAGCACTTGAAAATAAAAAAGGCGTATTCTTCAATAAATTTTCAATCCATTGAAACAATACGCCTTCCCTTGCCTATTATAATAATCGGCAAAAAGGAAAAATACTTAACCTATTTGAGTGGACTAGACGGGAATTGAACCCGTGTCCGAAATATAATCCCCTGTCCTTCTACGAGTGTAGTTTATTCTTAAACATTCCCTCCGCATTTCAGGAACAAACAACCGAAATACTTTAGTAGCTTCATGTTACGCCCATATGCTCAAAGCTTTGCATAAGTCGTTTCTCACATGGTCGAAGCCTAGATCCTAATGTGTGAGTGCACTAGGGTAGACTGCTGCAACTAGGCAGCGTATGCTAAATTATCGTTAGCGTTTAATTTTAAATTGGCCATTTAACGCATTACCATACGACTCGCTTCTCCAGATTCATATACCCCGTCGAAACCTTTACTAGCCCTTATTTAATTGTATTGTAAACCTCTATGCTCGAAGTGATACCTTAAGATCCCTCGCTGCTTCGCGCTTCTGATCCTTCTTGGCAATATCAGCTCTCTTATCATAGAGTTTTTTACCTCTTGCAAATGCAATCTCAACCTTCACAAGGCTGCCACTGAAGTAAACCTCCACAGGAACAAGGGTGTATCCCTTCTCCTTAATCTTGCCAATCAGCTTTCTAATCTCCGATTTATGAAGCAGAAGCTTTCTTGGTCTAAGCGGATCCTTGTTAAAGATATTCCCCTTCTCGTATGGGCTAATGTGCATTCCATAGATATATACCTCTTCATTCTCGATTCTAACGAAGGATTCCTTAATACTGCACTTCCCCATTCTAAGGGACTTTACCTCAGTTCCTGCAAGGGAAATGCCTGTCTCATATTTCTCTTCCAAGAAATAGTCGTGGTATACTTTTTTATTGTTAGCAATTAGTTTTCTAGGTTGCTTTGCCACAAGGGCACCTCCTCTCGTAAACTGCTTATATAGAATATAATAACTGTCAGAAAAAATCAACCAACTTATGGTTTAATTTTCACACAGCTCAAAATCTATGGTTCTCATAACCTTATCTGTAGCTGCCACACGTACCATAACCTTTTGTCCCAGCTTGTAGGTTTTTCCTGTTCGCTCTCCTATCATCTCATAGCTTTCCTCCACAAAATGATAGAAATCGTCGGTAAGGTCTGCAACTCGTACAAGTCCCTCAACAGTGTTTGGAAGCTCCACGAAAAAGCCCCACTCTGTCACTCCTGATATTACACCTTCGAAAGCCTCACCAATATGTTCCTCCATATACTGAACCTTCTTAAGTTTTATGGTCTCACGCTCCGCCTCATCAGCCCGTCGCTCCATCTCACTTGAATGCTTGGCAACCTCTCCCAAAATTTCATTATAGTGCTCTATTCTCTTGTGATTCATTCTTCCACGAAGAGTTTCCTTAATAATTCTGTGAATTTGAAGATCCGGATATCTTCTGATTGGGGAAGTAAAATGGCAGTAATAATTTGTAGCCAGACCAAAATGACCTGAGCAGACTGTTGTATATCTGGCCTGTTTCATTGATCTTAAAGTCAGACGGCTAATAAGTGCCTCCTCCTCTGTGCCTTCGATATTGGTCAATAATTTCTGAAGCTCTTTTGGGTGAACCTCATCCTTTCCAATATGAATGTTATAGCCAAAATTATTAATAAAAGTAGCCAGCTTTTCTATTTTCTCAGAATCAGGATTGTCATGGGTTCTATATACAAATGGCAGCTCCTGCCAGAAAATATCCTCAGCCACTGTCTCGTTGGCAATCAGCATAAAATCCTCTATTATTTTGGTAGCCACATTTCTGTCATATGGCTTAATCTCTATAGGATTTCCCTTTTCATCGAGAATAACCTTGGTTTCAGGAAAATCAAAATCAATTGATCCACGCTTCATTCTCTTCTGACGAAGAATTGCCGCAAGCTCCTGCATCTTTTCAAACATAGGAACAAGCTCCCTGTATTCTTCTATAACAGCCTCATCCTTATCCACAAGAATCTTCTTAACATTTGTATAGCTCATTCTTCTGTTAGTTCTGATTACAGTTTCTGCTATCTTATGATCAATAACCTCGCCCTTAGGATTAATTGTCATAATACAGCTCAATGCAAGACGATTCTGCTGTTCATTAAGAGAGCATATTCCATTGGACAATGCATGTGGAAGCATTGGTATTACCCTGTCTACCAGATAAACAGAGGTTCCCCTCTTAAGGGCCTCAACATCAAGAGCACTTCTCTCCTGAACATAGTTGGACACATCCGCAATATGAACACCTAATACATAATTGTCTCCATCCATGGAAAGGGATACTGCATCATCAAGATCCTTAGCATCCTCTCCGTCTATAGTGACCATTGTCCAGTCTCTGATGTCCATTCGTCCAGCCATATCTGCATCTGATACATCCTTGGCTACACGTTCAACCTGATTCATAATCTTCTCTGAAAACTCTACAGGAAGATCATAGGCTCTTACCAGCGAGAGAATGTCCGTTCCAGGATCGTTAATGTGACCTATTATCTCTACCACTTTTCCCTCTGGATTTCTGTCTCCCTTGGCATACTGTGTTATCTCCACTACTACCTTGTGGCCCGATACAGCTCCCTTTGAGCGCTCTAACGGAATAAAAATATCCCTTGCAAACTTTGGGTTGTCGGGTACACCAAAGCCGAAGCTTTTACTCTGCTGAAAGGTACAGACTACCTGCTTCATTCCACGCTCAATAATTTTTAGAATCTTTCCCTCTCTTCTCTTGCCTGTAATAACCGGAGACACAGATATCTCAACAACATCCTGATGCATTGCTCCATTCACGTCGTCAGCCGGAATAAAAATGTCTTCCGTTTCCCCCTCTATGGTTACAAATCCAAAGCCCTTTGGATGAGCTGTAAATACACCAATCTGCTGCTTCCCCTCTGACTTTGAATACTTTCCTCTCTTAGAAAGTGTAATCTTGCCCTCCATTAACAGTTCCTCAAGTATACGCTCAAGTACCTTTCTGTCCTCCTTGGATACTCCAAGAACTATGCAGAGCTCTTTGATTTTCATAGGGACATACATGTCATCACACATGAAGTCATATATCATTTTCTTACGTTGTTCAAACTTATCCATTATAATACCTCTTACAATAATAGTGTGCCGCGGAGCCTATTGTTATTCAGGAAAGTCCAGCTTTCCTATGTAATAAAAAAGACTGCCGAAATCGACAGCCTCAAAATAATTCTTATGCAAAAAATCCTGCGTTAAGAGCAATTGCCAAAATGAAGAAAAGTGCAACTAAAACTTTAGTTAACTTAACAAGAATACCTTCCATTGAACGACCCTTGTTCTTTCCCCAATATGTATCAGCTTCTCCAGCAATAGCTCCAAGGCCAGCAGACTTACCTTCCTGAAGTAAGATAACTACTGTAGCAATAAGACTGACAATTATTAATACTACTGTTAATATAGTTTTTAAAGTGCCCACGATCACACCTCCTAATTTTTCATTTCACAATGCATTTACTATAGCATATGTAATATGCCATTTCAATATTTTTTTGCATCTTTTTATTCTCATTTCCACTAAAATACTTTATAATAGGAAAAAAGGACTCATTTATAAGGAGAAGGTACATGTGTGCAAAGAAATCAGGCGTTGTGGTTATGCTATTATGTCTGAGTCTCATATTTTGTTCCTGCCAGAAAAAAGGGGGCTCTGATTTTTCAAAGCAGATTACTCCTTCCACTGAGAAAGGCACCTGGGATAATTCCATTAAGGTATTAAAACCCACTGCCCCGGGAACACACACTCATTCCTGTGATGTAGCTACAGTTGACTACACAAATGCCAAAGAGGGATATATTGTGGTAGATTATTCCGGCACAAATAAAAAAGTCAAGCTACAGATAACAGGCTCTGACAATGTGACCTACACCTATGATCTCCACGGAAAACAAGAAGTTTTTCCATTAACTTCTGGAAGTGGAAATTACAATGTAGGGGTTTATGAGAACATATCAGGAACCAAATATTCACCAGTCCTGTCTGTTGACATAAATGCCACCATTACCAACGAATTTGGACCATATCTATATCCGAATCAGTATGTTGATTTTAACAGTCAATCTCTTCCTGTTGCAAAATGCAAAGAATTGTCCTACTACTGCAATACAGATATAGAAATTGTTCAGAGTGTTTATAATTATATTATTGCCAATTTTTCCTACGATTATGATAAAGCCGAGTCATTACCTGCCGGTTATCTTCCAGTCGTCGATGACATATACAATTCCAATAAAGGAATATGCTTTGACTACGCTGCCGTTATGGCAACCATGCTGAGAAGTCAGGCCATTCCAACACGTCTTGAGGTTGGATATGTGGAGGAGGCTTATCATGCCTGGATAAGCACATACATAAAAAACGTAGGATGGGTTAACGGAATAATAGAATTTGATGGAAAATCATGGAAACTGATGGATCCAACTTACGCTTCCACCAGTGATTCACCACAGGATTTCCTTACAGAAGATAAAAAGTATATTACTAAATTTGTTTATTAGGAGGTCTACTATGGCTAGACAAAAATATCTGTCTAATGCAGAAATCTCCGCATTTTGTGCACAGCTTTCCATGGTACTAAATGCTGGAATGCCAACCTATTATGGTATTTCAATATTATGCGACGAAGCACCAGATGAAGCCACACGTGTTCTGCTGGAAAAAATATATAAGCCTATGGAACAGGGCCTTTCCCTTTATGGTGCCCTAAAGGAAACAAATGTATTTCCTCCATATGTTCTTAATATGATTCAGCTTGGTGAAGAAGCCGGCCGTCTGGATGAGGTACTTAAATCCCTGTCCCTCTACTACGAGAGGGAGGATACAATCCGTTCAAGCATCAGAAGTTCCATAGTCTATCCATTTATTCTGACCATCCTTATGGTTTCAGTTATTATTGTAATGGTAGCCAAGGTTCTGCCTATTTTTTCACAGATATATGCAGAGCTTGGAAGTGAGCTCACAGGAACAGCTAAAGCATTAATGAATATTAGTTCTGTAATTAACCAGTATATTGTAATATTTGCAATTCTTTTTGTAGTTGCTATGGTAACCGGAATAATTGTTCTGCGGACAGATTTGGGTAAAATTCTTTTCCAGAAACAGGGACTTGCAGTATCAATTGCAGCAAGTCGTTTTGCAAACTGTATGTTTTTAGCCCTGTCAAGTGGCCTGGATACAGACACCGGATTAAATCTTGCCCATACCCTTGTAAACAATCCATATATGCAGCATAAAATTGCTGTATGCAAGGAGGCAATCTCTCACGGAGATACCTTTGCAAACGCCTTGCTGAAATCAGATATTTTTTCAAAAATGTACACAAGCTGGATTGCAATCGGTTCCAAAACAGGTTCCATGGACGATGTAATGCAGCATATCAGCGAAGCGTACCAAAAGGAAACAGAAGAAAGGTTGTCTCACTATATTGCAGTTTTAGAGCCGACCCTTGTTATTATTTTATGTGCATTTATCGGCTTAATACTTGTTTCATTCCTTTTGCCATTGCTTGGAATTATGTCAAGTATCGGATAAAAATTAGGAGGAATACATATGCTTTTTTGTGTTAAAAAGGAGAAAAAATGTGGACTACAATACCTGCCGTTTTGTGTTCTTGCATTATTGACATGTGTTCTGTTTTTTATTTCTGGTATTATATCAGATTCCAATCTGGAGCACAGCAAGGAGGTTCTTGATAATGCCCTCACCCGAAGTATCACTCAGTGTTATTCTTTGGAGGGCACTTATCCACCCAATCTTCAATACCTTGAAAACCATTACGGTCTGATATATGATAAAACACATTTTTATATTGATTACAAATACATTGGTTCTAATCTGAGACCAGATGTTACTATTATAGAAAAGGATTAATTATGGTTCGACTTAATTCAAACACACAAAAAGTTGATACTGTTTTTGTAATGGTTCTGTTTACACTGTTTTCAATAACCACCTTTATCCTGATTCTTATTGGGGTTAAGCAGTACAAGGTTACTGCTGATACCATGAGCAGCAACTATGAGTTAAGAACTGTAACCTCATATTTAACTGAAAAGGTACGACAAAACGACTGTAACAACGGAATTATTGCAACACGAATTGATGGCATCCCCGCCATCGCATTAACAAGTGAGATAGACGGAGAGACCTATTATACATATGTGTACTATTATGATGGATATATAAGAGAATTATTTGTTTCAGGGGAAGCAGTATTTTCAATTGACACAGGTCAAAAGATTGTAAAGCTTTCCAGATTTGAAATTTTCCCTGAGGAGGATGGAATATTAAGAGTTACAGTTGGAATTTCGGACGGCTCCTCACGAACTATATATCTTTCAACTAAATCACGTAACTGAAAGGATGCTGTATGAATGTATATAAGCATTCCAGAGGAAGTCTTTTCCTGCTGGAACTAATTCTCAACGTACTGATTTTCACAGCATTACTGATTGTCGGGTTAAAATTCTTCATTAAGGCACATACCCTTACCAATTCCACTACAGAATTGCACAACTCGGTAACCGCCTGCACTACTGCCGCCACAATATACGAAAATAGTGACGGAAGCCTTCAGGTTTTTGAAGAAAAATATCCAAATAATGCAAAAAAAGAAAATCAGATTACGGTTTTTCTTGACCGCAATTTCAATAACTGTGAGAAAAAATTTTCAAAATACACTATGCATATCCGTCTTCTTGATTCAGAAAAGAAATCTCGGATTTCTCAGGTTGAGATTGAAGTGGAGTCACAAAATAATTCTATCTACAAGCTTGTAACCTCTAATTACGCTCCACTGACTCCTCTAAAAAAGGAGGTGCCATAGTATGAAATTCAAGCGACAGTTTTCAAACTTTGGTTTTTCGTCAATTCTGATGGGATTTTGTATGATGTGTATGCTAACGTTTGCAACCCTTGCACTGGTTACTGCCAATTCAGATTATCAGTTAAGCAAAAAGGTTGCCGAAAAAAACACAACGTTTTATAAGGTACAAAGCGAAGTCTATCAGGATATCGCCAAAATTGACAGTATGCTTATGAAAGTATACTCTGAAAATAAGAGCCGGGATATGTACCTTCAAAAGGTATACAACCAGCTTTACGCTTCAGATTTGGGTGAAGCAGAAATTATTGATAATGATCTTTTGTTTCATTTTTCAAAGTATATTTCTGAGAATCAAACCTTGGAGATATCACTCAAAATACTATATCCTGACAATAAAAAATCCGGTTTTTACCAGATAGTGCAATGGCAGACAACTACAAATACTGACATTGAAACTGAAGAACCACTTAACCTAATCGGAAATAATTAAGAATCATATGGAGAAAGGGCAATACTTATGGACGTAAAAAAGATTTTGGAAGAAACAACAGCAAATGGCGCTTCTGACATTTTTGTCATTGCCGGTCGACCACTAACCTACAAGGCTAAAGGAATAATGGAAACGCTTAATGAGATTCGAATGGTTCCAAAGGAAACATATGAATTCGTTGTTGGAATTTATGCACTTGCAGAACGTGATATCAGTTCCTTTGAAAGAACTGGCGATGATGATTTTTCATTTGCAATTCCTGGTGTTTCAAGATTCAGAGTAAGTACATTTAAACAGAGAGGTTCCTACTCTGCTGTTATCCGTGTCATTTCCTTTACTCTGCCACATTACACAGAACTGATGATTCCTGATGCAGTAATGAATCTTGGAAACACTAGCAATGGAATGGTTCTTGTAACAGGACCGGCAGGAAGTGGAAAATCCACCACACTGGCATGTATTATTGACAAGATTAATCATGAGCGTGAGCAGCACATTATCACTTTGGAGGATCCCCTGGAATTCCTTCACAGGCACGAGAAATGTATTGTATCCCAGCGAGAAATTAACACAGATACAGAGAGCTATCTTACCGCATTAAGAGCAGCTCTTCGTCAAAGTCCTGACGTTATTTTGTTAGGTGAAATGAGAGATTACGAGACAATCAATACAGCTGTTACAGCAGCCGAAACCGGTCACCTGATTTTCTCCTCTCTTCACACGATTGGAGCTGCCAATACCATTGACCGAATTATTGATGCCTTCCCTGCTTCACAGCAGCATCAGATATCTATTCAGCTGGCATCTGTTCTGCAGGCTGTAGTAAGCCAGAAGCTTCTTCCTTCAGTAACAGGAGAGGTGGTTCCGGCCTTCGAGATTATGGTGCTCACTCCAGCAATACGTAATCTTATACGAGAAGGAAAAGTTCACCAGATTGACGGTATAATCTATACCTCTCAGTCTGAGAATATGATTTCTATGGATACAAGTATCTACAATATGTGTCAGCAGGGTATTATTACAAAACATACTGCTGTTTCAGAGGCAACCAATCCGGAAATGATGCAGAAGCGACTCAATATAATATAAAAAATAATATAACTCAACTTTCCCAGCAGACATTTCCAAATAAAGCCTGAATAAATGAGGCTTGAGAGCCAATCCATTCACTTACTTTACATTTGATTACAGATGTGATATCTGCTGACAGGTTGGAAATGTGCT